>DAMBNU010000001.1:0-27653 GCA_032064305.1 Pseudomonas sp.
CATCAAGACCGCCGTGGACACCTGCGCTGGTCAGGTTCCGATCCTCGCCGGTGTCGGTGGCCCGACCCGCCAGGCCATCGCCTACGCCCAAGAAGCCGAGCGCCTCGGCGCCAAGGGCCTGTTGCTGCTGCCGCACTACCTGACCGAAGCCAGCCAGGAAGGCGTGGCGCGCCACGTCGAGGAAGTGTGCAAGGCGGTCAACATCGGCGTGGTGGTCTACAACCGCAACGTCTGCCGCTTGACCGCGCCGCTGCTCGAGCAACTGGCCGAGCGCTGCCCGAACCTGATCGGCTACAAGGACGGCCTCGGTGATATCGAGCTGATGGTCTCCATCCGCCGCCGCCTCGGCGACCGCCTGAGCTACCTCGGCGGGCTGCCAACGGCCGAGGTCTACGCCGCCGCCTACAAGGCATTGGGCGTGCCGGTCTACTCCTCGGCGGTGTTCAACTTCGTACCGAAGCTGGCCATGGACTTCTACGCGGCCATCTCCCGCGACGACCATGAAACCGTTGGCAAGCTCATCGACGATTTCTTCCTGCCGTACCTCGACATCCGCAACCGTTGCAAGGGTTACGCGGTCAGCATCGTCAAGGCCGGTGCCAAGATCGCCGGCTACGATGCCGGCCCGGTACGCGCACCGCTGACCGATCTGCTGCCGGACGAGTACGAATCGCTCGCCGCACTGATCCACAAGCAGGCCGCGCAGTAACGGCAAGCCGATCCATCATTCGCCCCCACCGCCAGTCCATGCGGGACGCCGCCTCACGCGCGGCCCGGCTGGCGGTCACCATGAAGGAGAGCATTCCGTGGCAGACGCAAAACGTTATGACAACTACATCGACGGTCAGTGGGTAGCTGGCAAGCACTACCAGGCCAACATCAATCCGTCCGACCTGTCGGACGTCATCGGCGAATACGCCCAGGCGGATGCTTCGCAAGTCGAAGCCGCCATCGCTGCAGCACGCAAGGCTTTCCCGGCCTGGTCGACTGGCGGCGTCCAGGCCCGCGCCGATGCGCTGGAAAAGGTCGGTCTGGAAATCCTCGCGCGTCGCGAAGAGCTGGGTAATCTGCTGGCCCGTGAAGAGGGCAAGACGCTGCCAGAAGCGATCGGCGAAGTGTCCCGTGCCGGCAATATCTTCAAGTACTTCGCCGGTGAATGCCTGCGCCAGGCCGGCGAGACCCTGCAGTCGGTTCGCCCGGGCGTCAGTGTCGAAGTGACCCGCGAGCCGCTGGGCGTGATCGGTCTGATCACGCCCTGGAACTTCCCCATCGCCATCCCGGCCTGGAAGATCGCCCCGGCGCTGGCCTACGGCAACTGCGTGGTCATCAAGCCGGCCGACCTGGTCCCCGGCTGCGCCTGGGCCATCGCCGAGATCATCTCCCGTGCTGGCTTCCCGGCGGGCGTGTTCAACCTGGTGATGGGCAAGGGCCGTGAAGTGGGCGAAGCCATCGTCAATGACAAGCGCGTCGACGGTGTCAGCTTCACCGGTTCGGTGGGCGTCGGCCGCGGCATCGCGGCGACCTGCGTCGGCCGTCAGGCCAAGGTCCAGCTGGAAATGGGCGGCAAGAACCCGCAGATCATCCTCGATGACGCGGACCTCAATATCGCCGTCGAGCTGGCTACCCAGAGCGCGTTCTATTCCACCGGCCAGCGCTGCACCGCGTCCAGCCGGATCATCGTCACCGAAGGCATCTACGACCGCTTCGTCGCGGCCATGATCGAGCGCATCAAGAAGATCAAGGTCGGTTCGGCTCTGGAGCAGGGCGTGGATGTCGGCCCGGTGGTGTCCCAGGCCCAGCTCGAGCAGGACCTGAAGTACATCGAGATCGGCAAGCAGGAGGGTGCACGCCTGGCCTGTGGCGGCGAGCGCGTCAGCTGCGGCACCGAGGGTTACTACCTGGCGCCGACGCTGTTCGTCGACAGCACCCCGGACATGCGCATCAGCCGCGAAGAAATCTTCGGGCCGGTGGCGAACGTGGTGAAGGTCAAGGACTACGACGAAGCCCTGGCCATGGCCAACGACACCGAATTCGGTCTGTCCGCCGGCATCTGCACCACCTCGCTGAAGTACGCCAACCACTTCAAGCGGCACTCCCAGGCCGGGATGGTGATGGTCAACCTGCCCACCGCTGGCGTGGATTACCACGTGCCGTTCGGTGGCCGCAAAGGCTCCTCCTACGGCCCGCGCGAGCAGGGGCGCTATGCGCAGGAGTTCTACACCACGGTGAAGACCACCTACATCGGCTGATCGCCGCCGCGTTCGTTTCATGCGACGCCACCCGTGCGAGTCCGCCTGCGACTCGGTGGGTGGCGCCCCATGAGCGCGCTGACACACCGCCACGCGGACCATAAGAACAATAGAGAGACGCCTATGAACAACTCTGCAAACCACGGCGCCCCGGTCGTCACCGAACTCAAGGTGGTACCGGTTGCCGGTCAGGACAGCATGCTGCTCAACCTGAGTGGCGCCCATGGTCCGTATTTCACCCGCAACATCCTCATTCTCAAGGACAGCGCCGGCAACACCGGAGTTGGCGAAGTCCCCGGTGGCGAAGCGATTCGCCAGACCCTCGAAGATGCCCGGCCGATTCTGCTTGGCCAATCGGTTGGCAACTTCAATGCCCTGTTGAACCAGGCGCGCAAGGCCTTTGCCGATCGCGACGTCGCCGGCCGCGGCCTGCAGACCTTCGACCTGCGCATCGCCATCCATGCCATCACTGCCCTCGAGTCGGCGCTGCTCGACCTGCTTGGCCAGCACCTGGGCGTGCCGGTCGCGGCGCTGCTCGGTGACGGTCAGCAGCGCGACGAAGTCGAGATGCTTGGCTACCTGTTCTTTATCGCCGACCGCAACAAGACCGACCTCGGTTACCGCGACGAATCAGGCGCCAGCGACAACTGGTTCCGCGTGCGCAACGAAGAAGCGCTGACCCCCGAGACCGTGGTGCGCCAGGCCGAGGCGGCCTACGAGCGTTACGGTTTCAAGGATTTCAAACTCAAGGGCGGCGTGCTGCCGGGCCGCGAAGAGGTCAAGGCGATCCGCGCGCTGGCCGAGCGCTTCCCCGATGCCCGCATCACCCTGGACCCCAACGGCGCGTGGTCGCTGGCTGAGGCCATCGACCTGTGCAAGGACCTGCACGGCGTGCTGGCCTACGCCGAAGACCCTTGCGGCGCCGAGAACGGCTACTCCGGTCGCGAAGTGATGGCCGAATTCCGCCGCGCCACCGGTCTGCCGACCGCGACCAACATGATCGCCACCGATTGGCGACAGATGGGCCATACCATTCAGCTGAACTCGGTGGATATTCCGCTGGCCGATCCGCATTTCTGGACCATGAGCGGCTCGGTGCGCGTTGCGCAGATGTGCCACGACTGGGGCCTGACCTGGGGCTCGCATTCGAACAACCACTTCGATATCTCGCTGGCCATGTTCACCCACGTGGCGGCTGCCGCACCGGGCAAGATCACGGCGATCGACACCCACTGGATCTGGCAGGACGGTCAGTACCTCACCCGCGAGCCGTTGCAGATCGTTGGTGGCAAGGTCGCTGTGCCGGCGAAGGCGGGTCTCGGCGTCGAGCTGGACGAAGATGCCCTGCAGAAGGCTCATGAGCTGTACCTGGCCAAAGGCCTGGGCGCGCGCGACGACGCCATCGCCATGCAGTACCTGATCCCGGAATGGACCTTTAACAACAAGCAGCCATGCCTGGTGCGTTGACGCAGGCAGAGAATCGGTGGGCTAAAGCCCACCCTACAACTGAGCCCGCACACACCGTAGGGTGGGCTTCAGCCCGCCGAGACGCCCGAAATGGGAAATCGGTGGGCTAAAGCCCACCCTACAACCGAGCCCGTACACACCGTAGGGTGGGCTTCAGCCCACCAAGACGTCCGATATGGGAAATCGGTGGGCTAAAGCCCACCCTACAACTGAGCCCGTACAAACCGTAGGGTGGGCTTCAGCCCACCAAGGGTAAATGTGCCAGCTTGAGGTAATGGGCAAACCCCGCCCTACGCACTGCGAACGATCCCGACCAGAACAACAACCGGCCTGACCGGAGACCGAGATGAACGACACCGTGGAACTGATTCAGCATCAAGATTCGCCGCGTTACATTCGCCTCAACGAGGCGGACAACGTGGCCGTGGTAGTCAACGATGGCGGTGTGCCGACCGGTGCCCGGTTCCAGGACGGCCTGGTGACGGTCGAAAGCGTGCCCCAGAGCCACAAGGTTGCACTGGTCGATATTCCCCAGGGTGAACCGGTGCGCCGCTACGGGCAGATCATCGGTTATGCCCTCGAGCCGCTTCGCCAGGGGTCATGGGTCAAGGAAACCCAGCTGCAGATGCCCAGTGCGCCGCCGCTCGACAGCCTGCCGCGCGCCACGGCCGTGCCGGATCAGCTCGACCCGCTGGAGGGCTTCACCTTCGAGGGTTACCGCAACGCCGACGGCACGGTGGGCACCCGCAACATTCTTGGCATCAGCACCACCGTGCAGTGCGTGACCGGCGTGCTGGAGCATGCCGTCAAGCGCATCCGTGACGAGCTGCTGCCGAAATACCCCAACGTCGATGACGTGGTGGCGCTGACGCACAGTTACGGTTGTGGCGTGGCGATCAATGCGCGCGACGCCTACATCCCGATCCGCACCGTGCGCAACCTGGCGCGCAACCCGAACCTGGGCGGCGAGGCGCTGGTGATAAGCCTTGGCTGCGAGAAACTGCAGGCCGAGCAGGTGATGCACGAGGGCGATCCCTCGGTGGATCTACGCGACCCCTGGCTCTATCGCCTGCAGGAATCCAATACCGGCTTCGGCGAAATGATCGAGCAGATCATGGCCCTGGCCGAGACGCGGCTGAAAAAGCTCGACCAGCGCCGCCGCGAGACGGTGCCGGCCTCAGAATTGGTGCTGGGCATGCAGTGCGGCGGCAGCGATGCCTTCTCGGGGATCACCGCCAATCCGGCGCTGGGCTACGCCTCGGACCTGCTGGTTCGCGCCGGCGCCACCGTGATGTTCTCCGAGAACACCGAGGTGCGCGACGCGGTGTACATGCTCACCGCCCGCGCCGAGTCGACGGAAGTCGCCGACGCCCTGATCGCCGAGATGGACTGGTACGACCAGTACCTGGAGCGCGGCGCCGCCGACCGCAGCGCCAACACCACGCCGGGCAACAAGAAGGGCGGGCTGTCCAATATCGTCGAAAAGTCACTGGGCTCAATCGTCAAATCCGGCAGCAACGCCATCAACGGCGTAGTCGGGCCGGGCGAGCGGGTCGATCGCAAGGGGCTGATCTTCTGCGCGACGCCGGCCAGCGACTTCGTTTGCGGCACACTTCAGCTGGCCGCCGGCATGAACCTGCACGTGTTCACCACCGGCCGCGGTACGCCGTACGGCCTGGCCATGGCGCCGGTCGTTAAAGTGGCGACTCGTACCGAACTGGCCGAGCGTTGGCCGGACCTGATCGACATTGACGCCGGGCGTATCGCCACCGGCCGCGCGAGCATCGAGGAGCTGGGCTGGGAGCTGTTCCACTACTACCTGGACGTCGCCAGCGGCCGCAAGCAGACCTGGGCCGAGCAGCATCGGCTGCACAACGACATCGTGCTGTTCAATCCGGCCCCTATCACCTGATACGGGGCAGGTCGGTTGTGGTGTTCGTCGCTGGTCGCAGGCAGAGCCTGCTCCTACAAAAGCAGCGATGGGTTGCTGTAGGAATGAGCTCTGCCCGCGACCACGAAGCCTGTCGCAGGCAGAGCCAGCTCCTACAAAAGCACCGATCGGTTGCTGTAGGAGCGGGCTCTGCCCGCGATCCTGGGCTCGGTTTCCGGCGTAAAGAAGGCGAACTCGTTGAACGTGATGCCAGGAACACCTGCCAGTTTTTTCCAGACGGAGTTGCCATGAACGCCCACACCTTGCGGCATGCTCTCGAAGCCATCGTCGGACCTGACGGAATCGTCTGCGACTCAGAGCGAATGGGCAGCTACCTCAGCGACTGGCGCAACGCCTATTGCGGCAAGGCGGCGCTGGTCGTGCGGCCGGCGACAACCGAACAAGTGGCCGCCGTGGTGCGCCTGTGCCACGAGCAGTGCATCGCCGTGGTACCGCAGGGCGGCAATACGGGCTTGTGCGGCGGCTCGATTCCGGATGAAAGCGGCACTCAGGTGGTGCTGTCACTGACCCGCATGACCCGTATCCGAGAAGTCGATCCGGCGAACGAGACCATCACCGTCGAGGCGGGCGTCATCCTGCAGAGGTTGCAAGAGGCGGCTGCCGAAGTCGGCCGGCTATTCCCCCTGTCCCTCGGCGCCGAAGGCAGCTGCACGGTCGGCGGCAACCTGGCGACCAACGCCGGGGGCACCGCTGTGTTGCGCTACGGCAACATGCGTGACCTGGCCCTGGGGCTGGAAGTGGTGCTGCCCGACGGGCAGGTCTGGCACGGCCTGCGCGCATTGCGCAAGGACAACACCGGCTACGACCTCAAACACCTGTTCATCGGCTCGGAAGGCACCCTCGGAATCATCACCGCGGCCGTGCTCAAGCTTTTTCCGGCCGTGCGAAGCACGACCACCGCCTGGGTCTCCTTGCCCAGCGCCCAGGCCGCGGTCGAGCTTATCGGCATCATCCGCGGGCTCTGTGGCGACCGTCTGACCGGCTTCGAGCTGATGTCGCGGCAAAGTGTCGAGTTTGTACTGAGCCACGTCGCGGGATGCAGCGATCCGTTCGCCGAGCCGCATCCCTGGTATGTACTGATCGAACTCAGCGATACCCAGCCGGACGCGCCACTCAACCAGCTGCTGGAAGTGGGCATCGGTGAAGCGCTAGAGCGCGAGCTGGCGATCGATGCGGTGCTGGCCGGCAGCGAAGCCCAGGTGGCGGCGCTGTGGAAGCTGCGCGAGGGGATCTCCGAGGCGCAGAACCACGAAGGCCCGAGCCTCAAGCACGACATCAGCGTGCCGGTGAGCTGCATCCCTGCATTCATCGAGACCACTGACGGGCAACTGCTCGCGCAGTTTCCCGGTGTCCGCATCGTCGCCTATGGGCATGTGGGCGACGGCAACCTGCACTACAACATCAGCAAGCCGATCGGTACCGAGGAGGCGCCGTTCAAGGCGCAACAGGCGGCGATCACCCGGCTGATCTACGACGCCGCCGTGCGTTACGCCGGCAGCATCAGCGCCGAGCACGGCCTCGGCCAGAGCAAACTGGCCGCGGCCCGGCAGTACAAGGCGCCGCTGGAACTCGCGCTGATGCGCGCCATCAAGAGCACCCTGGACCCCCTGGGCCTGATGAACCCGGGCAAGGTGCTTGAGTCACCCCCAGCCACCGAGCGAGGTATTCCGTGACCTGCATACTCCAGATCGGCCCCCTGACCGAACGATTCAACCGTGGCCTGGCCGCGGAACACGAAGTGTTGCGCTACTGGGACGCGGGCGACGACGCCCTGGTCGAGCGCGAGGCCGAGCGCATCGAGATCGTGGTGACCTCGGCGCGCTTCGGCTGCCGCGCAGCGTTGATCGACCGGCTGCCCGAGCTGCGCGCCATCATCAGTTTCGGCGTCGGCTACGACGCCATCGACGTGGCCGCGGCCAGGGCACGCGGCATTCCGGTGAGTAACACGCCCGACGTGCTCAACGATTGCGTCGCCGACCTGGCTTTCGGCCTGGTCATCGACTGCGCCCGCCAGCTGTCGCGCGCCGACCGTTTCGTGCGGGCCGGGCAGTGGCCGGCGGGCGGCTTGCCCCTGGCGCGCCGGGTCAGCGGCAAGAAGCTCGGCATCGTCGGTCTCGGGCGCATTGGCGAGGCGGTGGCCAGGCGCTCCAGCGGCTTCGACATGGAGGTGCGCTACCACAACCGCCGCCCGGTCGAAGGCAGTCCCTACGGCTACGCGGCCAGCCTGGTGGATCTGGCGCGCTGGAGCGACTTCCTCGTGCTGACCTGCCCGGGCGGGCCGGGCACCCATCACCTGATCGACCGCCCGGTGCTCGATGCGCTGGGCGAGAAGGGCACGCTGATCAACGTCTCGCGCGGCTCGGTGGTCGACGAGGCGGCGCTGGTCGATGCGTTGTGCGAGGGGCGGCTGGGAGGCGCTGGGCTGGATGTCTACGCCCGCGAGCCGGAGGTCCCGCAGCCGCTGTTCGACCTGCCCAATGTCGTCCTGCTGCCGCACATCGGCAGCGCCACCGAGGAAACCCGGCTGGCCATGGAGGAACTGCTGTTCGCCAACCTGCGCGCCTTTCTCACGCGCGGCGAGGTGCTGACAGCCGTCTGAACGCAGCGACCCTGCATGAAGACGGAGGCGGCTGCGGCCGCCGCCGCCCGGGCCACGAACCCGGATCGGTATTCATCAACCCTGGCGCCGGCCCACCTGCATGCCACCCGCGTGCAGGCGGGCGGTGCACCCCGAGATCCGTTCCACTGCTGCGCAGTTGCCCATGCCTGCTGAACGCACACTCCGGGCGCAAGCGCGAACCACGAACCACGAATCACAACCGGAGCGACCCAGATGCCCGAGCCATCCCCCGCACGGCCTGAAATCGAACTGCAACAGGGCGCGATGCGGTTGCGGGTATGCCCGGCGCTGGGTGGCGCCATTACCCACCTGAGCCTGGCCGGATTCGACCTGTTGCGCCCCTGGGACGGCAGCGACAGCGTGCGGCGCACCGGCTGCTTCGTGCTGGCGCCATTTTCCAACCGGGTGGGCGAGGCCGCTTTCGAGCAGGACGGCGTGCGCTATCCGCTGCGCCGGCTGTCCGCCGACCATCCGCTTCCGATCCACGGCCTCGCCTGGAAACGTCCCTGGACGGTGGCAGAACAAGGGGCGGATTGGCTGACCTTGCGTCTGTCGCATCGTCCCAAAGGCGAGGCGCAGCTGGACTGGCCGTTTGCCTTTGACCTCGAGCACCGGCTGTGTCTCAGCGAAACAAGCCTTGCCCTGCAGATGACCTTGCTCAATGTCGACAGCCGGCCGGCGCCGGCGGGCCTGGGCTGGCACCCGTATTTCCCCCGTCACGACGGCTGTGCGCTGCGTTTCGCCGCTGAAGCGGTCTGGCAGAACGATGCGCAGGGGCTGCCGACGACCCTGGCGACGATCTCGCCGGTCTGGGACTTCGCCCTTGAACGGCCCCTCGATGCGCCCGGGCTCGACAACTGCTTCGTCGGCCGGCGCGGGCCGGTCGGCATCCGCTGGCCAGGGCAGGGCATGCAGCTGAGCCTGAGCGCGGACGAGGCGCTCGGTCACCTGGTGGTCTTCACCCCGCCGGTCGAACTCGGCTTCTTTGCCGTCGAGCCGGTCAGCCACGCCAACAATGCACTGAACATGCCCGATCCGCAGGGCAACGGCATGCGGCTGCTGGCGCCCGGCAAGCGACTGCAGGTCGCTTGCAGGCTCGATGCCGCCCGGACGAACTGAGCGCCCGCCACCGCATTCGACCCGTTATTTCGCTGTGCCTGCCGGGCGTCCTGACCGGCGGCCGTACCGCTCGCGCTGCGGCGCTGCGGCGCAGTGCTTTGTGCTGAACTTTTCGCGCCTCCCTTGGTTCGGAAGAACAGAGTCCGGGAAAGCCCGCCACGCCGGGACTTCCCAACGTCAACCCGACTGGCTCGGCACAGCACCCGAGCGGTTGGCGTTGCCGTTTCGCACCGATCACGCGTCAGGAGCCCGTTCGATGAACGATGCACAGCCCCATGCCACGATCCATCCCCGTCTAGAACAAGCCCTGCAGATGCCCCGTATCGCCATCGAGTCCATACAGCCGACGCTCGACGGCGGTCGTTTCGCGGCCAAGGCGATCATCGGCCAGCCCGTCACCGTCAGCAGCAAGGTGTTCGCCGACGGCCACGACCAGCTGGCGGCGTCCATCTGCTGGCGAGTCAAGGGCGAGGACAGCTGGCGCCGTGCGCGCCTGAAGCTGATCGGCAATGACCGCTGGGAAGGTCAGTTCACCGCCACACAAGTGGCCTCGCATGAGTACATGATCGAAGCCTGGTGGGACATCTACGAGACCTACCGCTACGAGCTGTCGAAAAAGCATGCTGCCGGCGTGCCGGTGCAGCTTGAACTGGAAGAGGGCCGGCTGCTGCTCGAAAGGGCCAGCGCCCGCGCCCACGGCGAGACCAAGGCGATCATCGACGACCTGCTGCATCGCCTGGGCGCCTGCCACCTGGACGACGAGCGGGTGTCGGTAATGCTTTCCAGCGAGACGGCGGCGGCCATGGCCGATGCCGATCCACGCGAGCATTGCAGCCGCAGCGAGGTCTTTCCGGTAGAGGTGGAGCGTCCACTGGCGATCTTCGCCAGCTGGTACGAGCTGTTCCCACGCTCGGAAACCGACGATCCGAACCGGCACGGGACCTTTCGCGACGTGCACAAGCGCCTGCCGGCGATTCGCGACATGGGCTTCGACGTGCTTTATTTCACCCCCATCCACCCCATTGGTCGCCAGCACCGCAAGGGCCGCAACAACACCCTCGACGCCGGTCCCAACGACCCGGGCAGTCCCTACGCCATTGGCAGCGAGGCGGGCGGGCACGACGCGATACACCCCGAGCTGGGCACGTTGCAGGACTTCCGCGACCTGGTCGCTGCGGCCGCCGAGCATGGCCTGGAAATCGCCCTGGACTTCGCCATCCAGTGTTCCCAGGACCATCCGTGGCTGCAGGAACACCCGGGTTGGTTCTCCTGGCGTCCGGACGGGACCATCCGCTACGCCGAAAACCCGCCGAAGAAGTACCAGGACATCGTCAATGTCGACTTCTACGCCGAAGACGCCATGCCCGGCCTCTGGATCGCCCTGCGCGACGTGGTCTGGCACTGGGTGGAGCAGGGTGTGAAGATCTTCCGCGTCGACAATCCGCACACCAAGCCGCTGCCGTTCTGGGAATGGATGATCGCCGACATCCGAGAGCGCGATCCGGACGTGATGTTCCTCTCCGAAGCCTTCACCCGGCCTGCGATGATGGCGCGCCTGGGCAAGGTGGGCTTCAACCAGAGCTACACCTACTTCACCTGGCGCAACAACAAGGCCGAACTCAGCGAATACTTCACCGAGCTCAACGAGCATCCGCTGCGCGATTGCTACCGGCCTAACTTCTTCGTCAATACACCGGACATCAACCCCTTCTTCCTGCATGACTCCGGGCGCGCGGGCTTTCTCATTCGTGCCGCGCTGGCGACCATGGGGTCAGGGCTGTGGGGAATGTACTCCGGCTTCGAGTTGTGCGAATCGGCCGCGATCCCCGGCAAGGAGGAATACCTGGACTCCGAGAAGTACGAAATCCGGGTCCGCGACTACCACGCGCCGGGCAACATCGTTGCCGAGATCGCTCAGCTCAACCGCATTCGCCGGCAGAATCCGGCGCTGCAGACGCACCTTGGCTTCGAGGCCTACACGGCCTACAACGACAACATCTTCTTCTTCGGCAAGCGTACCCCGGACCGCAAGAATTTCATCCTCGTGGCCATCAGCCTGGACCCGCACAACGCCCAGGAAGCCCATTTCGAATTGCCGCTGTGGGAGCTGGGCCTGCCCGACCACGCCGAGACCCGCGGCGAGGACCTCATGAACGGCCACCGCTGGACCTGGTACGGCAAGACGCAATGGATGCGCATCGAGCCCTGGCATCTGCCGTTCGGCATCTGGCGGATCACCGCGGACGCACCGGACCCAGACCTCAAGTAGTTTCTAAAGAGTCAAACGATTACCGTTTAATTTCAGAAGGTTATGAAGTTAACAGTATCTGGATTCTAACTTCAGCCACCGACTGACTACCGTTTCCGTCTCGCCGGCAATTGCCGGTCACGGCGGGGCCAGGACTAAAACCATGGCACGAGCGCGCAAACCAGCGGCCTTTATCAAGGACCCCCTTTGGTACAAGGACGCGGTGGTCTACCAGGTCCACCTCAAGTCTTTTTTCGACTCGAACAACGATGGCGTCGGCGACTTCCAGGGGCTGATCGATAAGCTCGACTATGTGGCCGATCTCGGTGTTAACACCATCTGGCTGCTGCCGTTTTACCCATCGCCGCGCCGCGATGACGGCTATGACATCGCAGAATACCGCGGCGTGCATTCGGACTACGGCAGCCTGGCCGACGCCAAGCGGTTCATCGCCGAGGCGCACAAGCGCGGGTTGCGGGTGATCACCGAGCTGGTCATCAACCACACCTCCGACGAGCACCCCTGGTTCCAGCGCGCGCGCAAGGCGAAGAAGGGCTCCGCGGCGCGCAACTTCTATGTCTGGTCGGACACCGACGACAAGTATCCGGATACGCGGATCATCTTTCTCGACACCGAGAAGTCCAACTGGACCTGGGACCCGGTCGCCAAGCAGTACTTCTGGCACCGCTTCTATTCCCACCAGCCGGACCTGAACTTCGACAACCCGCAGGTGATGAAGGCGGTGCTCAGCGTGATGCGCTACTGGCTCGACCTGGGCATCGACGGCCTGCGCCTGGACGCGATTCCCTACCTGGTCGAGCGTGACGGCACCAACAACGAGAACCTTCCAGAGACCCACGTGGTGCTCAAGCAGATCCGCGCCGAGATCGACGCCAACTACCCGGACCGCATGCTGCTGGCCGAAGCCAACCAGTGGCCGGAAGACACTCAGCTGTACTTCGGTGGTGAGGACGGCGGACTCGGCGACGAATGCCACATGGCGTTCCACTTCCCGCTGATGCCGCGCATGTACATGGCGCTGGCTCAGGAAGATCGCTTCCCGATCACCGATATCCTGCGCCAGACCCCGGACATCCCGGAGAACTGCCAGTGGGCGATCTTCCTGCGCAACCATGACGAGCTGACGCTGGAAATGGTGACTGACAAGGAGCGTGACTACCTCTGGAACTACTACGCCTCGGACAAGCGTGCGCGCATCAACCTCGGCATCCGTCGTCGCCTGGCGCCGCTACTCGAGCGCGACCGCCGGCGCATCGAGCTGCTCAACAGCCTGTTGCTGTCGATGCCCGGTACGCCGGTGATCTATTACGGCGACGAGATCGGCATGGGCGACAACATCTTCCTTGGCGACCGCGACGGTGTGCGCACGCCGATGCAGTGGTCGGTGGACCGCAACGGCGGGTTTTCCCGTGCCGATCCGCCCAGCCTGGTCCTGCCGCCGATCATGGACCCGCTCTACGGCTACCAGGCGATCAACGTCGAGGCGCAGCAGCGTGACCCGCATTCGTTGCTCAATTGGACGCGGCGCCTGCTGTCGATCCGCAAGCAGTTCAAGGCCTTCGGCCGCGGTACGCTGAAGATGCTCGCGCCGAGCAACCGCCGCATCCTGGCGTACCTGCGTGAATACACCGCGCCCAACGGCGATACCGAGGTGATCTTCTGCGTGGCCAACGTGTCGCGCTCTGCCCAGGCGGCGGAGCTCGAGCTGTCGCACTACGCCGGCATGGTGCCGGTGGAAATGATTGGCGGCAGCGCCTTTCCGCCCATCGGCCAGCTGCCCTACCTGCTGACCCTCCCGCCTTACGGCTTCTATTGGTTCCAGCTGGCGACCAGTCATCAGATGCCCAGTTGGCACCAGGCACCGGTGGAAACCATGCCCGACTTCCAGACCCTCGTATTCAAACGCCTGGACACCCTGACCGGGGCGAACAAGCGCATCCTCGAAACCGACTCGCTGCCGGCGTACCTGCCCAAGCGGCGCTGGTTCGCCAGCAAGGATGCGCCGATCGAGGCGATCCGGATCTGCTACAGCGTCCCGTTCGGTAATCCGCAGCGCCCGGTGCTGCTCAGCGAGCTGGCGGTGAACGCGGCGGGGCGCACCGACCTCTACCAGCTGCCGCTGGGCTTCCTCGACGAGGACGACTTCGATACCGCATTGCCGCAGCAGCTGGCCATGGCCCGCGTGCGTCGCGGCCCGCGGGTCGGCCTGTTGACCGATGCCTTCGCGCTGAACCAGTTCGTGCTGGGCGTCATCCAGGCCCTGCGTGAAGGCCAGGTGCTGCCCTGCGGTGATGGCGAAATCCGCTTCGAGGCCATGGGCTCGCTGGCCGAAATCGAGCTGCCGGCCGATACCGAGGTGCGTTACCTCACCGCCGAGCAGTCCAATAGTTCGGCGATCATCGGCAACGCAATGATGATCAAGGTGCTGCGTCGCGTATCGGCCGGCGTGCACCCGGAACTGGAAATGGGCCGCTTCCTGACCGAGCAGGGCTTTACCCACATCTCGGCGATGCTCGGCCAGGTGACGCGCCTCGACAAGCAAGGCGAGCAGTACGCGCTGATGGTGGTCCAGCGCTTCCTCGACAACCAGGGCGACGCCTGGGAGTGGACGCTCAACACCCTCGACCGTGCGGTGCGTGACCAGATCGCCGGCGGTGTGTCCCTGCACGAAAACCAGTTCAGCGCGCTCGAGGAGCTGGAAGCCTTCAACCGCCTGCTCGGCCAGCGCCTCGGCGAGATGCACATGGCCCTGGCCGCCACCACCGACAACCCGGCGTTCGCCAATGAGCCGACGCGGCCGGCCGATACGCGTGAGTGGACGCAATCGATCCGTGGCCAGGTGGAACGCGCGCTGAATCTGCTGCAGGGTCGACGCGCCGATCTCGACCGCAAGGCCGCTGCCATGGTCGAGCAACTGCTCGGCCAGCGCGAGCAGTTGCTCGCCGAAGTCGGGCGGCTGGCTGAACGTACGGTCGGCGGCGTGCGTATCCGCGTGCACGGCGACCTGCACCTCGGCCAGGTACTGGTTGCCCAGGGCGATGCGTACTTCATCGACTTCGAGGGCGAGCCGGCGCGCTCGCTGGACGAGCGTCGCAGCAAGCTCAGCCCGTTCAAGGACGTCGCCGGCGTGTTGCGCTCGTTCGAGTACGCCGCCGCCATGGTCATGCGCAACGCGCAGATCAGCGACAGCTCGGAGGCGGCCGATTCGGCACGTCGCACCATTTCCAGCGCCTACCAGCAGCAGGCGCGCGCGGTTTTCCTCGATGCTTACTACGAGGCGACCGCAGGCATGCCCCACGGCTGGAAAAAGGAGGGCGGCGCCGACGCGACGCTGGCCCTGTTCAGCCTGGAAAAGACCGCGTATGAAGTGGCCTATGAGGCAGAGAACCGCCCGGCCTGGCTGACCGTCCCGCTCCAGGGGCTGGCGGCGCTGGCACAACAGATTTCCGATGGAGGTTCCCAATGATTGATCGTCCGGTCGTGACCATGCCCGGTGAGACCCTTTTGCCCACTGACGCCGACGTCGACGCTCTGGTACGCGCCGAGCACGGCGACCCGTTTTCCATCCTCGGTCCGCATCCGGATGGTGACGGGCTGGTGATTCGTGCCTACCTGCCCAATGCGCTGGGCGTCGAGGTGCTCGAGCGCACCGGCGGCCGGGTGCTGGCCGCAATGGAGCAGGGGCAAGTGCCCGGCTTCTTCTTCACCCGGCTGACCAATCCGCAACCGTACCTACTGAAGATCCGCTGGGCCAGCGGCGAGCAATTGACCGAAGACCCGTTCAGCTTCGGCCCGCAACTCGGCGAAATGGACATGTACCTGTTCTCCGAAGGCAACCATCGCGAGATCGGCCGGGTGTTCGGTGCGCAGCCGATGGAGATCGACGGAGTCCAGGGCGTGCGCTTCGCTGTCTGGGCACCGAATGCCCGGCGCGTGTCAGTGGTCGGCGGATTCAACGGCTGGGACGGGCGTCGCCATCCGATGCGCCTGCGCTTCCCCTCGGGGGTTTGGGAAATCTTCATTCCGCGCCTGCAACCGGGCGAGCACTACAAGTACGAGATCCTCGGTCCCCACGGCATACTGCCGCTCAAGGCGGACCCCATCGCCCTGGCCACCGAACTGCCGCCGGGCACCGCGTCAGTGGTAGCCCGTCCGCTGGACTACGAGTGGAAAGACCAGGCCTGGCTGGACCAGCGCGTGTCGCGGCAGTCGGTGCAGGCGCCGATGACCATTTATGAGCTGCACGCTGGTTCCTGGCGCCGCGACGGTGGCGACCATGGCCGGTTGTACGACTGGCACGAGCTGGCCGAGCGGCTGATCCCTTACGTGGTGGACCTGGGCTTCACCCACATCGAGTTGATGCCGATCATGGAACACCCGTTCGGGGGCTCCTGGGGTTACCAGCTGCTCTCGCAGTTCGCGCCGAGTGCGCGTTACGGGTCGGCGCATGACTTCGCCGCCTTCATCGATGCCTGTCATGCCGCCGGAATCGGCGTGATCCTCGACTGGGTTCCGGCGCATTTCCCGACCGATGCCCATGGCCTGGGTGAATTCGACGGCACCGCGCTATACGAATATGCCCATCCGTTCGAGGGCTTCCACCAGGACTGGGATACGTACATCTACAACCTCGGGCGCACCGAAGTGCACGGCTTCATGCTGGCTTCGGCGCTGCACTGGCTGCGTGAATTCCACGTCGATGCGTTGCGGGTCGATGCCGTCGCTTCGATGCTCTATCGCGACTACTCACGCAAGGAGGGCGAGTGGATCCCCAACCGCCACGGCGGCCGGGAAAACCTCGAGGCGATCGAGTTCCTGCGCCACCTGAATGACGTGGTGGCGACCGAGACGCCCGGCGCGCTGGTCATCGCCGAGGAATCCACTGCCTTCCCCGGGGTCAGCAAGTCCACCGCCGAGGGTGGGCTCGGATTCGCCTACAAGTGGAACATGGGCTGGATGCACGACTCGCTCAAGTACATTCAGGAGGATCCGATCAACCGCCAGTATCACCATGACAAGATGACTTTCAGCATGGTGTACGCCTATTCGGAGCACTTCGTGCTGCCGATTTCCCACGACGAAGTGGTCCACGGCAAGGGCTCGCTAATCGACAAGATGCCGGGTGACCGCTGGCAGAAGTTCGCCAACCTGCGCGCCTACCTGTCGTTCATGTGGACCCATCCGGGCAAGAAGCTGCTGTTCATGGGCTGCGAGTTCGGCCAGTGGCGCGAATGGAGCCACGACCGCGAGCTGGACTGGCACCTGCTTGAAGAGGCGGACCACCGCGGTGCCCAGCAACTGGTCCGTGATCTCAACCGGCTCTACAGCCAGGAGCCGGCGCTGCACGAGCTGGACAGCGACCCGCAGGGTTTCCAGTGGCTGATCGGCGATGACCGGGCCAACAGCGTCTTCGCCTGGCTGCGAAAGAGCAGCACTGGTCACCCGCTGCTGGTGGTCGGCAACTTCACGCCGGTGGTGCGCGAAAACTATCGGATAGGTGTGCCGGAGGAGGGCCGCTGGCTGGAGATCTTCAACAGCGATGCCGAGTGCTACGGCGGGTCCAACGTTGGCAATGGTGGTGGAATTCTCGCCGAGCAGACGCCCGCCCACGGCCAGCCGATGTCGCTTTCCCTGACCCTGCCGCCACTGGGTGTGGTGATCCTGATGCCGCAAGGCTAGGGCGTCGAAGGGCGTCCGGGCCGCTGAGCCCGGCGCCCGGCTTGCCGCTCCCACTCGGCGAGGCTACTTGAGGTAGGACTTGATGACCTGCAACACGGCATCGAGGTCCTGCCGGCGCTGGTCGAGTTCGGGTTCATTGACCACGTGATCGGTCAGGTGCTCCTCGATCACCGCTGCCATCAGCCCGTTCACCGCTCCGCGAATCGCGGCGATCTGCTGCAACACGGCGGTGCAGTCGCCTTCCTGATCCAACTGCTTCTCCAACGCGGCCGCCTGACCCTGGATACGGCGCACGCGCGTCAGCAGCTTCGCCTTGTCTTTGATCGTATGCATGAAGCCTTCTCTGTCTACGAAAGGATACTGGTGGGTAGTATAGCGATACCCCGGGGGAGTATGATCCGGCGGGTCTGCCCCTAACCGTGACGGCCCACCATGCCTGAATTCACTACCCTGTTGCAGCAGGGCAATGCCTGGCTGTTCATTCCCAGCGCGATTCTGTTGGGCGCATTGCACGGCCTGGAGCCGGGGCATTCGAAGACCATGATGGCCGCCTTTATCGTCGCCATCCGCGGCACCATGACCCAGGCGGTTCTACTCGGCCTGTCCGCGACCCTTTCCCACACGGCGGTGGTCTGGGCCGTGGCGATGGCCGGATTGTATTTCGGCAGCAACTGGGATGCCGAGACTACCGAGCCGTATTTCCAGTTCGCGTCGGCGGTGCTGATTGTCGGCGTGGCGGGCTGGATGATCTGGCGCACCTGGCGCGGCCAGCATCACGACCACGACCACGACCATCTCGGTCACGCGCATGGCCACGACCATGCTCATGGCCATGCGCATCATTCGGACCATGACGTCGTTCACCAGGTCGATACCGGTCACGGTCGGGCACGCCTGGCGCTGTTCGAAGAGGGTGTCCCGCCGCGATTCCGCCTTTATCCGGAAGGCGCCCACGGGCATGACTGGGCCGCGGACCGGATCAGCCTCGAGACCGAGCGCGACGACCAGCGCCGTGAGCGATTCACCTTCGTTCAGCGTGATGGCTACCTCGAGTCCGCGCAGGTGGTTCCCGAGCCGCATGCGTTCGTCGCTCACCTGCAGGTGGGTGATGCGACTCACAGTCACGCCGTCGCCCTGGCTTTCCACGAGAGCAGTGATCCGGCGCATCTGCCTCAGGCCGGCCTGACGTTGCCCAACGACGGCTACCAGGATGCCCACGAGCGGGCGCATGCCGAGGACATCCGTCGCCGCTTCGCCGGCCGTGAGGTCACCACCGGGCAGATCGTGGTCTTCGGCCTCACCGGCGGGCTTATCCCGTGCCCGGCATCGATCACGGTGCTGTTGCTCTGCCTGCAACTGAAGAAAATCGCGCTCGGTGCAACCCTGGTGCTCAGCTTCAGCGTCGGGCTGGCGCTGACGATGGTGATGTCCGGCGCGCTGGCTGCGTTGAGCGTTCGTCACGTATCCACTCGCTGGAGCGGGTTCGGCGAATTCGCGCGCAAGGCCCCCTACTTTTCGGCCGGCCTGATCATGCTGGTGGGCCTGTACGTCGGCTACCAGGGCCTGCACGCGCTGATGTGAGCTGGGCGGCACGCAGCCCGCACGCCGCGGTCAAAGGCGTAGCAGAATACGTTTAGGTCGGCCAGCCAAGCGGGCTGGCCAAGCCAATAGCCGATTGAGGAGGCTCAGCATGCCGGAACACGCGCATGAAAATGGGCACGATCATGGACATGGACATAGCCATGGCCCCGGACATCATCATGGAAGCGGCAAGACGTTGCTGTTCGCACTGGTTTTCACCACGGCGTTCGCGGCAGTCGAGGTCTTTGGCGGGCTGATCGCCGATTCGCTGGCACTGCTGTCTGATGCCGGACACATGTTTACCGACTCGCTGTCACTCGGGGTTGGTGCGTTCGCCGCCTGGCTGGCCCGCAAACCTGCATCACGCCAGCACTCGTTCGGGCTGAAACGGGCTGAGATGCTCGGTGCGCTGTTCAACGTGCTGTTCATGTTCGGTGTGATCGTGTTCATCGCCTACGAGGCGATCCGGCGCATCGGCGATACGCCCCCGGTGGCGGGCGGGACGGTGCTTGCCATCGGAGCGCTTGGCCTGCTGGTCAATCTGGTGGTTGCCTGGGTGCTGATGCGGGGCGAGCAATCGGTCAATGTGCGCGGCGCGTTGCTGCACGTGATGGGCGACCTGCTGGGTTCCGTAGCTGCGCTGGCGGCTGGTGCGATTATCTATTTTGGCGGGCCGCCGGTGGTTGACCCCATCCTTTCGCTGCTGGTCAGCCTGCTGATCCTGTTCAGTGCTGTCCGTCTGTTGCGTGAGGTCACCCACGTGCTGATGGAAGGCGTACCCAAGGGTATCGACGCCCAGGAGGTAGGCGATGCCCTGGTAGGCGTCGACGGGGTGCTGGCGATCCACGACATGCATATCTGGAGCCTGTCATCGAACAGCCAGGCGCTGGCGGCGCACGTCGACGTGCAGGCCATGGATCGCTGGGCCGCAATCCTGCCGCAGTTGCAGCAATTGCTGCGCGCACGCTTCGATATCACCCACAGCACCTTCCAGCCGGAGGACGCCTCGATCCGCCGCGCCTGCGACGCGGACCCGGACTGTGGCTCGGGCGATGCGGTCTGGCGAGCCGAGGGCGAGAAAGCGGGTTCGGCGTGACGCTGCGAGCCCTCGCATGGCGGGGGCCGGTGAAAAGGCTTTGAGAATAACCGCAGCGACCCGGTGACCGAACCGCTTGGGGCAGGTCACCGGTGCCAGTCACGCCGTGGTAGACGAGCGATCTTTATCCGGTGAAGCATCGTCGGAAGGAGAGGGGGTTGCAGTGCGCAGCGACTTGGCTCGTGCCTCGAGTACGACATAGACCAGCGTGGCCAGCAGCAGCGGAATCAGAAAATAGACCACCCGGTAGCCGATCAGACCGGCGACGATGGCCCCCTGGCTGATTTCGTCGGCCAGCATCGCGACGAAGACCGCTTCGATCACGCCGAGCCCGGCAGGAATGTGCGCGATCACGCCGGCGATGCTACTGACCATCAGGATGCCCAGCACCTCGGGGTAGGGTGCCTTCTGCAGCAGCATGAAATACACCACCAGCGCCATCAACGCCCAGTTGGCTGCTCCCAGCACCACCTGTAGCACGGCCAGGCGCAACGAAGGCAGCTGGACCTGGTGTTCGCGTAGCGTCCATTCCCGTCGCCTCGAAAAGCCGCACGCCCAGACATAGGCGGCGCATGCCAGCAGCAGCAGGATGCCCAGAACCCGCAAGGCTCCGTGGCCGATTTCCCAGTCGACCGGTGGTGTCACCCAGCCCATGGCGAACACGCAGCCGGCGAGGGCGACATAGCCGAGCCAGTTGGTCAGGATGCTGAAAGTGAAGATGCGGGTTATCTGCGAGGTGCGCAGGCCAAAGCGCGAGTACAGGCGAAAGCGCAGCGCGATTCCGCCCACCCAGGCCGTGAGGTTGAGGTTGAAGGCGTAGCAGACAAAGGTCACCGGCAGTATCCGGCGTATCGGCAAATCGTGGCCCACGTAGTGTTTGCCGAGCACATCGAAACAGCCATAGACGAGGTAGCTACCAAGCGCAGCGGCGCCGGCCAGCCATAACGTGCTGGCCTTGTACTCGCCGAGGGTGCGCAGCACTTCACCCCAGTCGACATTGCGCGCCAAGCCGATGAGCAGGCCGACCACCAGGACGAAGAAGACGACCGTCAGTAGCTTTCGCAGCCACGGCCAATGGCGACGCCAGCCCGTTCGCGCGTGCTGCTGGGGCTGGGGGCTCATTGCTGCTCTCGGTGCAGCGGCGCCGGGTTGGGCTCGAGCGGTTCCGGATCGAGCAGTTCCAGTTTGGGCCGGTGGGCCGGAAAGAGCCCCACCAGCTGCGGGAAATGCCGCAGGAAATGGAAGATCAGGAAAGCGAGTGGCGCGCGCCACCAATAGCCCCGCACGATGCGCTCCAGCGGGATGCGCCGGCAGTCGTTTTGCAGCAGGTTATCGAGGTTCTCGTGCAGCTGACGGTTGAAGCTGTGGTCGCGAATGATCAGGTTGGCCTCAAGGTTGAGCGACAGGCTCAGCGGATCGAGGTTGCTCGAGCCCACCGTCGACCACTCGTAGTCGACCAGCGCCACCTTGCCGTGCAGCGGACGCCGGCAGTACTCGTGTATTTCGACACCGTCACTCATCAGGTAGTTGTAGAGCATCCGCGCGCCGAACTTGGCGATCGGCATGTCCGGCTGGCCCTGCAGGATCAGCCGCACCCGCACGCCACGCCGGGCGGCGTTGCGGATTTCCCGCAGCACCCGGTAGCCGGGGAAAAAGTAGGCATTGGCAATCAGCAGACGCGAACGCGCATCGCGTATGGCCTGCAGGTAGTGCTGCTCGATGTCGGTTCGGTGGTTATTGTTGTCACGGGTGACCAGCAATGCGCGCGCTTCACCACGGCTGGCCCCGACGAAGCCGTTGCTTTGCGTGCGGACGCGGCGGTGCCACCAGCGACGGTTGGTCTGTGCCGGTGCGATATTGGCCAGGGCGAAGCGGTGAATGTCGTGCACAACCGGGCCTTCGACGCGCATGGCGTAGTCCTGCTTGGCCTCGGGACCGAAATCGCCAAGGTGATCGGCGGAAAAGTTGATGCCGCCGATGAATGCCACCTCGCCATCGACCACCACGATCTTTCGATGCATGCGCCTGAATACATTGACCCGCTTGCCCAGCAGTCGCTTGCCGGGGTCGAACATGTGGATGCGCACGCCGGCACGGGTCATCTGCGCGGCGAATTCGCCATCGAGGTCCGCCGATCCGTAGCCGTCCACCGTCACGTCGACGCTCGCGCCGCGCTCGGCGGCGGCGATCAGGGCCTGCTGCAGCGAGTGGCCCACCTTGTCCTTGAAGAAGATGAAGGTCTCGAGCAGGACTTCCTTTTCTGCGGCCGCGATGGCCTCCAGTACGGCCGGGAAGAATTCCTCGCCGTTTTCCAGCAACTGAAGACGATTCCCGTCTCTCCAGTGAAAATTCATAGGTGTATCTCCACCGCCAAGGGCAGGTGATCCGACAAGTGCGTCCAGGGTTTGTTACCAAGAATCTGCGCACGATGGCTGGTCGCGTTGCGCACGTAGATGCGGTCCAGGCGCAGCATTGGCCAGCGTGCCGGAAACGTCTTGGCCACCTTGCCGTGGGCGACGGCGAACACTTCGTGCATGCCAGCGCAGCGATCCAGCACCTGGGCGCCTTTCAAACGCCAGTCATTGAAGTCGCCGGCAACGGCTACCGGGGCGTCGGAGGGCAGCGAATCGAGCAGTTGGCAGAGCAGCCGCAGTTGCTCCTGACGATGTGCTTCACGCAACCCCAAATGCACACAGATGGCGTGGAATTCGCCATGCCCGGGTACTTGCAACACGCTGTGCAACAACCCTCTGCGCTCGGGACCGGCGATGGAAACATCGAGGTTCTCGTAGCGCAGGATGGGAAACTTCGACAGCAGGGCATTACCGTGATCGCCGTCGGGATAAACCGCGTTGCGGCCGTAGGCGAAATCGGTCCAGATGCTGTCGGCAAGAAACTCGTACTGCGACATCTTCGGCCAGTCGTGGAAACGCAGCGCGTGCTTCTCGTGTGTGCCGAGCACCTCCTGCAGGAACACCACGTCGGCCGAGACCGTACGCACCGCCTCGCGCAGTTCCGGCAGGATGAAGCGCCGGTTCAGGGCGGTAAAACCCTTGTGGGTATTGACGGTCAGCAGGCGAACCGAATTCACCGCGGTGGACATGTGGGCGTCCAGGTCGCTGCTGCCCAGGGGATGGTTTTTGTCCGCGTTCAAGCCAATGCTCCTTCCAGGTGGCCTGGAACGGTTTCCAGGTCGTCCTCCAGCCCGAGCCGGCGCAACAGCTGTCGCGCATCGTAGGGGGCCCGGACCTTCACGTCGTTGTCGAAATAGCAGTAGACCTCGCGGTGCTTGCGCGCTGCCGGCCGGGTGGTGGAGATCAGTTGCGCGTCCGCCGGTAGTCGGCCCTGGCTCCAGTCGCGTATCCGTTCGGCCCAGCGATCCAGCGCCTCGTCGGTATAGCCGCTGGTGTAGAGCTGCTCGGCACCGTGCAGCCGCAGGTAGACGAAATCGCTGGTCAGGTCTTCGCGGTAAGGCCATTTGCCTGCGGTATCGGCGATTACCAGACCGACCTTGTAGCGGCGCAGCAGGGCCACGAATTCGGGATCGACGAAGCTTTCGTGGCGAATCTCCACGGCATGCCGCAGGCGCCGCTTGCGGCCGGTCTGCAGGTAGCTGCGGCCGTCCATCCGCGCCTCGCACTGTCTGGCCAGGGCGAGCGCCGCCTCGGTGTCGTGGGGCAGCTGCGCCAGGAAAGCCTCGAAGCGCCCGGCCTCGAATTTAAACGTCGGCGGAAACTGCCAGAGGATCGGCCCGAGCTTGTCTTCGAGCGCCAGCACCCCGGAGGCGAAAAAATTGGCGAGGGGCTTTTCCACCTCGCGCAACCGGCGCACATGGGTGATGAAACGCGGCGCCTTGACGCTGAACACGAAGTGTTTGGGCGTTTCCTCGTACCAAGCGGCATATAGCTCGGGCCGTTGCAGCGCGTAGAACGAGCCGTTGATCTCAATGCTATTCACGGCGCGCGAGGCGAACCTGAGCTCGTGCTTCTGCACCAGGCCCTTGGGGTAGAAATCGCCTCGCCAGGGTGCGTAGCGCCAGCCGGAAATGCCGATATGGATGGCTGCCATCGCGACCTCCTGCGCCTAGCTCGGGTCCTGCATGCTGGTCGGGTCGCTCGCCGGGAAGGTGTCCGCCACCGCCTTGTCGACCCGGTTGTCCACCGACTTGCCGCTCGACCCGCCGCCCTGTGGCTGCAGCTCGACCTTGATCCAGCCGCGCTCACGACGGTCGAAGGCCTCGAAGGCGGCGATCGCGTCGGTCATCGGCTTGACCTGGGTGAGGATCTTCGCCGGGTCGATACGCCGCGCCTGGATCATCTCGATCAGCCGCGGGATGTACTTGCGGTGGTGGCAGTTGCCCATGTTCATAGTGATGTTCTTATTCATCGCCATGCCGATGGGAAAGGTCATCGCATCCGGCGGATAGACCCCGATGATGGACAGGGTGCCGGCCTTTGCCAGGCTCTGCACCGCCCATTCCAACGCCTGGGAAGGACCATCGCCCGGTTCCCACTGGGTTTTCTGGTCAGTGCTGGCACCATCGGCTGGCTTGCCGCCACAGCAGCCGTGCTCGGCGTCGATGCCCACGGCGTCGATCACGCGATCCACGCCAATGCCGCCGGTGAGGCGCTTGAGCGTGTCGACCGGGTCCTCGCGGTTGAAGTCGATGATCTCGGCGCCCTGATCCCGGGCCATGCGCAGGCGGTCCTCGAACTGGTCGATGGCGAAGACCCGGCCGGCACCGAGCAGCTTGGCGCTGGCGATGGCGAACTGGCCGACCGGCCCACAGCCGAACACGGCCACGCTGTCGCCGGCCTCGATCTCGGCCATTTCCGCACCGAAGTAACCGGTGGGGAAGATGTCGGATAGCAGGATCGCCTGGTCGTCGCTGATTTCGGGCGGCAACTTGACCAGGCCGATGTTGGCAAAGGGAATGCGGGCCTTTTCCGCCTGCAGGCCGTGGAAGGGGCCGGTGGCTGCCGGGCCGCCGTAGAAGGCCGTGCCGGCCTCCTTGCCGTTGGGGTTGGCCACGTCGCATTGGGCGAAATAGCCGGCGCGGCAATAGCTGCAGTTGCCGCAGGCGATGGTGGAGGGGATCACCACGCGGTCACCTACCTGCAGGTTGCGCACGTCGTCGCCGAGCTCCTCGACGATGCCCACCGCCTCGTGGCCGAGGATGGTGCCCTTCTTCATGCCGCTGAAGGTGCCGCGCACGAAGTGCAGGTCGGTGCCGCAGATGGCCGAGGCGGTGATCCGCACGATGGCATCGGTCGGCGCTTCGATACGGGGGTCGGCGACATCGTCGAGGCGGATATCGCCCACGTCGTGATAGACAACAGCTTTCATGGCGTCTCCATAAGCGGCCGGTCGTGCCGGGCAGGGCGGGGCGGCGAGCGGCCTGAATGGGTGAATGACAGTCCTGCCAGGGCGCCCGCCAACCGGGCGGGGCCTGTGATCCGGGGATCGTGGTTGTGCAGCCGGGCGCTCCGGGGCGCGCGGCAACGCACGACAGCTCCTTCATTCGGACTGATGGCAGCTATCGCGGTTCATCTTTTTTTCGCCGGGTCGGGGCCGGTGCCGGGTCAGCCAGCGCCGGCGCTCCAGGGCGGTTCGGCGGCAAATGCTTCGACCAGGTAGTCGATCATCGCCCGGAGCTTGGCCGGCGGACGCCGGTCGGGCGGATATACCGCATGGATGCCGCCGACGCTCAGCGGCGGATGGTCCAGGTCGATCGCAACCAATTCGCCGCGGCGCAGCGCGGCGTCGACGATGAACAGAGGCTGGTAGACGACGCCCAGGCCGCCCACCGCAGCCGCCACCAGGGCTTCACCGTTGTTGGCCACCAGCGAGCCGTGCACCGGCACGCTGTATTCGCCGGCTGCGCCAAAGGTCCATTCGCGGCCGAGCAGGGTCGAGAGGCTGTAGCCGAGGCAATTGTGCCGGGCCAGCTCGGCGATCCGCCGCGGCGTTCCGTGGCGGGCGAGGTAGCTCGGCGCGGCGCATACCCGCATCGGGCAGTCGGCCAGACGCCGCGCCTGCAACGGGCTGTCGGCCAGGCGCCCGATACGCACCGCCATGTCCCAGTGGCCGTCGACCAAGTCGACCTGGCTGTCGGTCAGGCCCATTTCGAGGGTCACTGCCGGGTGGCGCTCGGCGAAGGCCGGGATCAGCGGGGCGATAAAGCGTGTACCAAAGGACAGCGGCACGTTCATGCGCAGCAGGCCGGAGGCCTCGATCCGCAGGGACGCGGCGCCGGCTTCGGCTTCGTCGATTTCCGGCAGGATTCGCAAGCAGGCCTCCAGGTAGCTGCTGCCGGCCGCGGTGAGGGTCAGGCGGCGCGTGCTGCGGTGAAACAGCTTGACCCCCAGGCGTGCCTCGAGGGCATCCACGTGTTTGGTCGCCATTGCCGGAGACAGGCCCAGCTGGCGACCCGCGGCGGAGAGGCTGCCGGCGCTGGCGGCGCGGCTGAACACGCGCATGCTGGTCACGCGATCGAGCATGTCTATCTCCTACGCTGGGTGCGAACTCTTGGCTGTGGATGCCATGTTCTGGTGAAAACGAGTGTAATCCATACTTGGCGCGTTCACTGGAGGCCCCAATCATGACCACTCGTCACCATTATCCAACCGCCACCGCGCCGATGCCGACCCTGTTCGTGCCCCATGGCGCCGGCCCCTGTTTCTTCATGGACTGGAACCCCGCCGACGCCTGGGACAGCATGGCCGCCTACCTCAGGGGCATTGCCGCGACCCTGGCGCAGCCGCCGAAGGCAATCGTTCTGGTGTCAGGGCACTGGCTGGAAAGCACCGTCAGCGTGACCGCCAACCCGGCACCGGAACTGATCTACGACTACAACGGCTTTCCACCCCACACCTACCAGCTGCGCTACCCGGCACCGGGTGATCCGGCACTTGCCGCCCAACTCGTCGAATTGCTCGAAGGCGCCGGTATCGCGGCGCAGCAGGACCGGCAACGAGGCCTCGACCATGGCGCCTTCATTCCGCTGAAGCTCATGTTTCCCGAGGCTGACGTGCCAGTCGTGCAATTGTCGTTACGCACCGACCTCGACCCGGCGGCCCACCTGTCGATTGGTCGCGCCATCGCGCCACTGCGCGAGGAGGGCGTGCTGATCGTTGGCAGTGGGATGAGTTTTCACAACATGCGCGGCTACGGCGACTCGCGGTTCACACCGATTTCGCAGCAGTTCGACGCCTGGCTTGCCGACACCGTGGCGCTGCCGCCGGCCGAGCGCGAGGGCGCTCTGCTCGACTGGGCCCAGGCGCCCTCGGCGCGGCTCTGCCATCCGCCGCGAGCCGAGGAACATCTGCTGCCTTTGCTCGTCGCCGCCGGTGCCGCCGGCGAAAGCGCCGGGCGCCAGACGTTCTCCGACATCGTGATGGAAGCGGCGTTGTCGGGCTTTCAATTTGGCTGATTCAACAGCAGAAGCAGCCTTCCAGCGCCGGCAACCGAGGGCTCTGTAGGCGTCGGCTCTGCCCGCGATCCGTGCGTTCGGATCGCGCCACGAAGGCTGTCGTGACGTCAATCGCAGGCAGAGCCTGCTCCCACACGGATTTCGGCCCGCCTCTGTAGGAGCGGGCTCTGCCCGCGATCCGTGCGTTCGG
>DAMBNU010000001.1:27753-234223 GCA_032064305.1 Pseudomonas sp.
CGGATTTCGGCCCGCCTCTGTAGGAGCGGGCTCTGCCCGCGATCCGTGCGTTCGGATCGCGCCACGAAGGCTGTCGTGACGTCAATCGCAGGCAGAGCCTGCTCCCGCACGGATTCCAGCCCGCCTCTGTAGGAGCGGGCTCTGCCCCGTGATCCGTGCGTTCGTATCGCGCCACGAAGGCTGTCGTGACGTCAATCGCAGGCAGAGCCTGCTCCCACGCGGATTTCGGCCCGCCTCTGTAGGAGCGGGCTCTGCCCGCGATCCGTGCGTTCGGATTGCGCCACGATGATTGGCGTGACATTGGTCGCAGGCAGAGCCTGGCTTCTACCTTGAGCCGCTGGCGTCAGTCGTTACGCGCGAAGTCGGGTAGGGTGCTGACGGGGCGGTTGAAGCGGAAGGGGATCGACACCATGGAATCGCCATAGGGTTTCTGTACCACGAAGTGCAGGTGCGGCCCGGTGCTGCGCCCGGTGTTGCCGGATCGCCCCAGCGCCGTGCCGGCCGCCACCTGCTGGCCCGGCTTGACCTGCACCGAGCCGCGCTTGAGGTGCAGGTAGGCGCTGTGGGTGCCGTCGGCGTGCTGGATGCGCACGAAATTGCCGGCCGGATCGGGGTAGTGGCCGATCTGGCTGTTGCGTACCTTCAGCACCGTGCCCGCGCGGGCTGCCACGATGGGCGTGCCCTCCGGCATGGCGATGTCCACGGCATAACGGCCCTTCGGCGAGGTGTGGCTGTAGTCACCGCCAGCGCCCTGGGAGATCTGGAAGGGTCCGCCACGCCACGGCAAGGCGTAGGCATGACCGCCGACCGAACCCTGCTTGCCCGGCTCGGGTGAGTAGATCAGCGAATAACTGAACGACTGCTGGTACATCAGCGGGTAGCCGGGCTGGCGCTTGCGCAGCGTGGCGATGCGTAGCCGGGTGCGCGCCGGCACCGTCTGGCGAATCACGCCCTTGCCGACACCCGTCACGTTGACCATCCGCGTCAGGCGCAGCACCGCTTCTACCGGCACGTCGGTGTCGTTGTGGACCTCCATGGCCTTGCCGGCTCCGACCCGGTTGACGAACAGCCGGACCGTGCCCGGTTTGCCGGTTGGCAGGGTTGCGTTGGTGATGGCGCCACCGGCAAGCACAGGCAGGGCCGAGGCGAAGCAGAAGGGCAACAGGGCGAGGGCAAGGGTCAGCCGGGTCGAAGCCATAAGCATGTGATCCGTCACGGATGGGACAGCCTGCCTGCGGCCGGCAGGAACAGATCCGTCGGGGTGGGTGGTGCCGCGCTGGGGTTGGGACTGGGGACCCGCGACAGGGTTCACTACCGCACGTCGCGATCGACCGAAGGATTGAGCCGGCGCCGGCGGGCTGCACTGGCGCTCGATCCCGGCCGGGTTCGGCCGCAGTGCCGGCCCCGGGCGGGACCGGCACTGCGGGCGCGGGTTACTCCTCTTCCTTGATGAGTTCGAACAGCAGCAGCGAGCGGCCGGTGAGCGCGTATTCGTCGTTGAAATCGAAGCGCTCGGCACGCGCGTTGGGGTTGTTGGTGTCGATCAGACGGTTCCAGTAGACGCCCTGAGGCACCTCCGGCAGGGTGAAATTGACGACGTCATGGTGCGAATTGACGATGATCAGCAGCGTCGCATCCGAGCCCGTCCGACGAATGCCGGTCGGTTGTGCGCGGCCGTCGAGCAGCATGCCCATGCAGCGGTTGTTGCCGTCCTCCCAATGCTCGACTGTCATTTCCTCGGCATGCGGCGCCAGCCAGGTGACGTCCTTGACGCCCAGTTCCTCGTTGTAGGCGCCGACCAGGAAGCGCCCGCGGCGCAACATCGGGTAGCGCTGGCGCAGGCGGATCAGCTTGCGCACGAAAGCCTGCAGCGTGCGGCTTTCCTCCGGAATGTCCCAGTTCACCCAGCCGATCTCGCTGTCCTGGCAGTAGGCGTTGTTGTTGCCGTTCTGGGTACGGGCGAATTCGTCGCCAGCCACGATCATCGGCGTGCCCTGGGAGAACAGCAGCGTGGCGAAGAAGTTACGCATCTGGCGGAAGCGCAGCTCGTTGATCTCAGGATCGTCCGTGGGGCCCTCGACGCCGTGGTTCCAGGAGATGTTGTTGCTGCTACCGTCGCGGTTGTCCTCGTCGTTGGCCTCGTTGTGCTTGTCGTTGTAGGAGACGAGGTCGTTGAGCGTGAAGCCGTCGTGGGCAGTGATGAAATTCACCGAGCTGAACGGCCGTCGACCGCGCTGGTTGAACAGGTCGCCAGAGCCGGTCAGGCGCGCGGCGAAGTCCGGCAGCTGGTCGCTGTCGCCTTTCCAGAACGCCCGCACGGTGTCGCGGTACTGGTCGTTCCACTCGGCCCAGCCCGGCGGGAAGCGGCCGACCTGGTAGCCACCCGGGCCGCAATCCCATGGCTCGGCGATTAGCTTGGTCTTGGCCAGCACCGGATCCTGGCGGCACGCGACGAGGAAGCCGTGGCGCTCGTCGTAACCGTCGTGCTCGCGGCCAAGGATCGTCGCCAGGTCGAAGCGGAAGCCATCGACATGCATCTCTTCGGCCCAGTAACGCAGCGAGTCGGTGACCATCTGCAGTACGCAGGGGTGGCTCATGTCCAGCGTGTTGCCGGTGCCGGAATCGTTGATGTAGTAGCGCCTGTCGTCGGGCATCAGCCGGTAATAGGAGGCGTTGTCGATGCCGCGCATGGACAGCGTCGGGCCCAGCTCGTTGCCCTCGGCGGTGTGGTTGTAGACCACGTCGAGAATGACTTCCAGGTCGGCGTTGTGCAGGTGCGCGACCATTTCCTTGAATTCGCTGATCTTGCCGCTGGCCAGGTACTTGGGGTGCGGCGCGAAGAAGGCGATGCTGTTGTAGCCCCAGTAGTTGCTCATGCCCTTTTCCAGCAGATGCTGGTCCTGGACGAACGCATGGATCGGCAGGAACTCGATCGACGACACGCCGAGCTTGCGCACGTAGTCGATCACCTCGGCGGTCTTGAAGCCGCCAAAGGTGCCACGCATGTCCTCGGGCACCGAGGGGTGCTGCATGGTAAAGCCGCGCACGTGGGTCTCGTAGATGATGGTGCGGTCCCAGGGCACCTGCACGGGGCGGTCATGGCCCCAGGTGAAGGCCGGGTCGATGATCTTCGATTTCGGTACGAAGCGTGCGCTGTCGCGTTCGTCGAAGCTGAGGTCGGCGTCTTTGTGACCGATGGTGTAGCCGAACAGCGCCTCGGACCATTTCAGCGCGCCGACCAGCTGCTTGGCGTAGGGGTCGATCAGCAGCTTGTTGGGGTTGAAGCGATGCCCCGCGTCCGGCGCGTAGGGGCCATGCACGCGATAGCCGTAGATCTGGCCGGGGTGAGCATCTGGCAGGTAGCCGTGCCAGATCTCGTCGGTGTATTCGGGCAGTTCGATGCGCTCTAGCTCGGTTTCGCCATCGGTGTCGAACAGGCACAACTCGACCTTTGTGGCGTTCGCGGAAAAAATCGCGAAATTCACGCCCAGCCCGTCCCAGTTGGCGCCGAGGGGGAAGGGCAGCCCTTCGCGAATCCGCGAGGGAGTCAGGATCTGAGGCGCCGCAGGTTTCTTCTTGTTACTCATGGAATCTCCGATGGCAGCTCGTGCTAGCGCAATGCAAGGCAATAGGAAGCCGCGACCCGGCGTGGGTTGCCGGGACGGGGCCGGTGTCGCGGAATGTTGCGTTCAGCTGTCTTTCTTGGCTCGTGGTGTACGGGTCTTCTTGACGCCGGCTGGCGTGCCTTCGGCGGCCTCGGTGTCCGCCTTGGCCTTCGGCCGGGAGGAACCCTTGGCGGCGGCACTGGCCTTGGCGGGTTTGACGTCCGTGGCGTCGCCCGCTTCCTTTGGCGCCTTTACGGCCTTGGCCGGTTTGGCCGCAGGTGTCGCATCGGTGGGCTTGGTCGCGGGCTTGCGCGCACGGCTGGCCGGTTTGGCCACGGTGGCGCCGTTCTGCTCGGCTTGCACCAGCTTGCGGGCCATCTCCCAGTGGCGTTCATCCTGGCCGTGGGGGCGGCCCTCGGATACCCAGATGTCGTATGCGAATTCGCGGATGCGCTGCTCGTCTTTAGTCATCGTTCTGATTCTCCTGTTGAACTGTTGTTAGCTGTAAAAGCGCCACGGGCAGTTGTTGCAAAAGCTCGGTCGCAGTCACACCCGCTTGTCTGGGTGTGACTGTGATTCCGTCGAAAAGTCGCTCGAGCGGGTGACCGCCGAGCGTTTCGGGCAGCAGGACCCGCGTATCGCCCCAGCGCTCGGGCGGAATCTGCGGGGCCGGCGAGTCCCCCAGCAGGCCGCTGGCCAGGCGCGCGGCAACCACCACCAGCCACTGGCCCTCGCGTTCGCGGGCAAAGGCGATCAGCCGGTCGGCGTGCTCGCCTTCGGTCTTCAACGGCAGGTAGCGGCCCTGGCTGAACAGCGCCGGGTGCGCGCGACGCAGGGTCAGGGTGCGGCCGATCAGCCACTGCTTGAGGCGTCCGTCCGTCCAGCTCGCCATCAGCTCGGTGGGCGACGCGGCGAGCGAGAGGCTGGCGCGGCGGCTGGCGTAGTCGACCGGCCGGCGGTTGTCGGGATCGACCAGGCTGAAATCCCAGTAGTCCGCGCCCTGGTACAGGTCCGGCACGCCGGGGGTGGTCATCCGCAGCAGGGTTTGGGTCAGGCTGTTCAGCGCACCGGCTGGGGCCAGCTCGGCGGCGGCACTGGCGATGTCGGCGCGCAGGGCCCGGCATTCGTCGCCCAGTAGTAGCGCGCGGACGTACTGCTGGCAGGCGCCTTCGTAGTCGCCATTGGGGTCGGTCCAGGTGCTGCGCAGCTTGGCTTCGCGCACGGCCTTTTCCTGCCACTGGATGATGCGCTCGCAGTAGGCGGTTGCGGCGTTCCGGTCCTCGGCGTCCAGAGTGAGTGGCCAGCTGCCCAGCAGGATCTGGAACAACAGCATCTCGTCACCCGCCGAAGGCGCCGGCCCATCGGGCAGCTCCTGGCGCAGCGCGTACGCCAGCTGTCGCCAGTGCCTGACCTTGGCGGCGAACCAGTCGGCGCGCTCGCTGAGCACCGTCATCCGCGCACGGGTGTCCTCGCCACGCTTGTGGTCGTGGGTCGCAGTGGTCAGCAGGTTGAGCGGAAAGTGCTCGGCGCGCGCCAGGCACTCGGCATGGAAGGTATCCGGCGAGGCGCTGAAGGTCTGCGGGTCGAAGCCGACGTCGTTGCGCGAGAGCAGGGCGCCGGAGCGGTAGCAGGCGGTGTCTTCCACGGCCTTGGCCGCCGCCGGCGAGGTGAGCTGCTGGAAGCGGGTGCAGGCGTAACGGCGGATGCGGCGCGCCGGCCCCGGAGGCAGCGAGCGCAGGCTTTCGCCGCCGAGCCAGCGGTCGAGCAAGTCGAGCAGCGGCCAGTCTGCCTCGCCAAGGGTGGTGCGGGCGCCGGCCAGGGCCTGCTGGAAGAACGGCTCGTCCGCTTCGCGCCGGCCCTGGGCGCCGATGTAGGTGCGGTACACCGGGAAGTGCACGATCAGCTCGAGCAAGGCCCGGCGAATTGCGCCAAGGGTGATGTCACGGGTCATCACGTCGTAGCGCGCGACCTGCAGCAGCGCCTGGGCCACGGTTTCGAAATCGCCGGCAAGCGGCCCGGTGAGCACCAGCTGGCGCGCCTGGCGCACCTCTTCCATGAAGTCGGCGGGGCGCTCGGCGGTCTCGCTCCAAAGGCTGCAGAGCGGCGCCCGGCCGTCGGGGTCATGCTGCAGCAACGACACCTGGTTCATGAATTCGTAGCCGGTGGTGCCGTCCACGCCCCAGTCGTCGTGCAGGCGCTCGCCTTCGGCAAGGATCTTCTCGACGTAGATCGGCACGTGATCCTGCGCGGCGTCGGCCGGGCGCCCGGCGTTCAGCCGGTCGACTCGGCGGCGCAGACGGCGGCAATAGCCACGCGGGTTGGCCAGACCATCGATGTGGTCGATGCGCAGGCCGTCGACCAGCCCTTCGCTGATCAGCTCGAAGATCTTGGCGTGGGTTTCCTCGAACACCACCGGCCGCTCGACACGCAGGCCGCCCAGCTCGTTGATGTCGAAAAAGCGGCGCCAGTTGATGTCGTCACCAGCGGTGCGCCAGCTGGCGAGGCGATAATGCTGGCGTTCGAGCAGGCCGTGCAGGCGCTTGAAGCCTTCTTCGGTGGTCGAGTCGTAGTGCCTCAGGGCTTCCTGCAGCGTCTGCCGGGTGGCGCTGTCCTCGAGCAGCCGGGCCAGCTCGGCGCGCAACTGGCGCGCGGTCTGGTACGGGGCCGGCTCGGTCTTCAGCGCATCGAAATGCTGCGCCAGGGTACGCAGCTCCGGGTGGTCGGTCAGGCGCAGGATTTCCCCGTAGGTGGGCGGCGAGATCGGGAAGCGGTGTTCGTAGTGCTCGGCATAGAAGGCGCCGTTGTCCACGTCCAGGCGCAGCGGGACCGTGCCCTGCTGCAACGCCTCGCCGTAGTCACTGCCGAGAAAGGGCACCAGCAGCTGGCCTTCGAGCAGCGGGTCGGGGGAATCCCATTGGATGTCGAAGAACATCGCATAGGGGCTGCGCCGGCCCCATTCGAGCACGTCCAGCCACCAGGCATTGCCGGCGCCGCCCACGGCCATGTGGTTGGAGACGATGTCGAGAATCAGGCCCATGCCCTTGGCGCGCAGCGCCTCGACCAGGCGGCGCAGTGCCGGCTCGCCACCGAGCTCGGGGTTGATGTGGGTCGGGTCGATGACGTCATAGCCGTGCATCGAGCCAGGCCGCGCGGTGAGCAGGGGGGACGCGTAGAGGTGGCTGATGCCGAGGTCGGCGAAATAATCGACCAGCGCCGTCGCGTCGTCGAGGGTGAAGTCGCGGTGGAATTGCAGGCGCAGGGTGGCAGTGAGTTCTCTCATCGATCGGTACGTCCAGTGTTCTGCCGTCGCGCATCGGCCAGCAGCTGCAGGCGTTGCGCACAGGCTGGCTCGTCGAGCAGGGTGGCGCTGTCGCCCGGGTAGCGGCGGCGCCAGTTGGGATGGGTGTCGGTGGTACCCGGCATGTTCGGCTGCTCCAGCAGACAAAGCGCGTCCTCGACCGGAAACAGCGCCAGCGGCGCCGGCGTGCCGCCGATGAATGCGGCGCAGGCGTCGGCCAGCACCGCCGGGTCGCGCAGGTCGCCACCGACGTTCGGCACATGCTCTCGCAGCAGGCGAACCAGGCCGGCCCGCTCGCGTTCACGCTCCTGCAACTGAGCGGGCCGCTCGTCTTCCTGGTTCTGGCCAACCTTGATCCGCCAGTCGATGTCGTGGGCCTTCCACCACCCGTGGATGGTTGGCAGGTCATGGGTGGTGGTGGTTGCCAGCGCGCTGCGCGGCCAGTGCAGGGGCGGGGTGAAGCGGCCCTGCTGGTCGCGTTCGAAGAACAGTACACGCATGCCCAGCAGCCCGCGGTCGGCGAGCTTGTCGCGCAAGCCGTCCGGGACCGTGCCAAGGTCTTCACCCAGGATGATCGCATTGCGCCGCCAGGCTTCCAGCGACAGCAGCCTGAGCAGGTCGTCGAAGGGGTAGTTCAGGTAGGCGCCTTCGGTGGGGCCAGCGCCGGCCGGCATCACCCACAGGCGCATCAGCCCCATCACGTGGTCGATCCGCATCCCGCCGGCGTGGGCCAGGTTGGCGCGAACCATCTCGATGAAAGCGCGGTAGCCATGCTCGCGCAGGCCCCAGGGCGAAAACGCAGAGATGCCCCAGCTCTGGCCCTGGCGGTTCAGGACGTCCGGCGGCGCGCCGACGCTCAGCGCCGCGAGGACCTCGTCCTGGCGGCTCCAGGCCTGGCTACCGCCGCCATCGGCGCCCACCGCGAGGTCGCTGATCAGGCCGATCTTCATGCCGGCACTGCGCGCGGCGCTCTGGGCGCGCTCCAGCCCGCGGTCAATTAGCCACTGGCAGAAGGCGTAGTAGGTGATCTCGTCGGCATGCTCGCGGGCGAACTGCTCGACCGCCGGGTCCTGCGGCGTGCGGTATTGCTCGGGCCAGTCGCGCCAGTGCTGGGGATACCCTTCAGCGGTGAGCAGTGCCGCGTGCAGGGCCTCGAACCGGCAATGATTTTCCAGGGCTTCGCCACCGGTTTCACGGAAGCTGTCGAAGTCGGCCTTCTGCGCATTGCCGCCGCTGGAGAACTGCTCGTAGAGCGCACGCAGTAGGCACTGGCGGGTGCGGGACACGACGTCCCAGTCGATCAGCTCGAGCTGCTCCAGGCGCTGCAACTCGTCGCCCAGGCCGCAGGACTCGATGGCCAGGCGCAGCGGCTTTTCGCCGAGAATGGCCTCCGGTGCGCTGTGCAGCACGTTGAAGAACAGCCGGCTCGACGGCGAATAGGGGCTGTACTGGCCGCTGTTGCCGGTGAACATGGCGTGGATCGGGCTGATCCCCAGCGCATCGGCGCCATGCGCTGCGGCGTTGCGTACCAGGGCTTCGAGCGCCAGGGTGTCGCCGAGGCCGCCGTCGCCAGGGCGCCGCAAGCTGTACAGCTGCGCCGTGAGGCCCCAGGCGTCGGGCCCGGCCACGTCTTCGACCCGCGGGCAGGCGTGTGGCGCGACGGCCAGGGTCAGCTGCCGGTCGGCAATTTCGAGGTGGTGGTAGCCGGGTGTGTCCACCGGTGCCAGGCGGGCCTCGTCGTCCAGCGTTCCGCTCAGGCGCGAGCCGTCTTCAAGCTGCAAGGCGTAGGCGGCACCGGGCGGGAAATGGCGGCCCAGCTCAAGCGCGGCGCCCTGGTCGACGGTCAGCAGCGGCGGCAGGCTGGCGTCACCATTGCTCGCATGCAGTTTTTCCAGGCTCGCCTCGATGTCGGCATCGCTGTGCGCCGCCAGCCCAAGGCCTTCGAGCACGTTGCGCAGGACGCCGGGGCTGACGCGCTGGTCGCGTCCGTCGGCATCGACCCAGTCGATGGACAGGCCAGCCGCCCGGGCCAGGCGGTTGAGGCGTTCATCGCTCATGAAGTACTCCGGTCATGGGATGCGTCGGTCAGGTAGACCCGCGCGGTATGCGCGGGCAGGGTGTCGCCACCGTCATTTGTTCCGGCGCGGCTGCTGAACAGCAGCCGCGCCGCGGGCGCCCGTTGGGGCACGGGCCGGGCCTGTGGGGCCAGGTTGAGCGCCAGCTGCAGCCGGCTGCCGTCGCCGAGCTGCCACTCGCCCCACACGGCGGCGTCGCCCAGCGCCTGGGCGCCGACGAAGCGACTGTTCGCCAACCGCGGCATCAGGACCTGGTGGCGAAGCCGCAAGAGTTGGCGGTACAGCTGCAACCATTCGGCGTGCCCAGGCAGCTCGCGCTTGGCGTAGTCCGGGCGCGAGGCTTCAAAGGTGCTCACCGCATTGGGGTCGGGAATACGTTCACGGGTGTGTTCGTCGGCGAATTCGGCAAACTCGGCGAATTCGCCGCGCCGTCCTTCGCGCACCGCATCGGCCAATTCACCGTGGTGGCTGGTGAAGAACAGGAAGGGTTCGCGCGCGCCCCATTCTTCGCCCATGAACAGCAGCGGGATCATCGGCGACAGCAACAGCACCGTGGTGGCCGCGCGCAGGGCGTCAGGATCGGCGAGGCCGATCAGACGCTCGCCAAAGGCCCGGTTGCCGGTCTGGTCGTGGTTCTGCAGGAACAGCACGAAGGCGGTCGGCGACAGGTGAGCGCTGGGCTCGCCGCGCGACTCGCCACGGCGGTTCTGCTGGCCCTGGTAGATGAAGCCTTCGCCCAGCAGGCGCACCAGTTTGTCACTGGCGCCTTCGTGATAGTCGGCGTAGTAGCCCTGGCGCTCGTCGGTCAGCAGCGTATGCAGGACGTTGTGGCCATCGTCGTTCCACTGGGCCGTGAAGCCCTGACTCAGCAGGCTGGCACGGTTGTCCTCGTTTTCCAGCACCAGGTGCACGTGCCGGCCGGGCTCGGTCTCGGCATGCACTCGTTCGGCCAGCTCGACGAGAAAGGAGCGATCGGGGATGGCGTGCACCGCGTCCAGGCGCAGGCCGTCAAAACGGTACTCCATCAGCCACATCAGGGCGTTGTCGATGAAGAAGTCACGCACCTCGCGGCGGCGGAAATCGATGGCGTCGCCCCAGGGGGTCTGCTGGTCGTGGCGGAAGAAGTGCTTGGCGTAGCGATGCAGGTAGTTGCCATCCGGGCCGAAGTGATTGTAGACCACGTCGAGAAAGACCATCACCCCGAGGCCATGGGCCGTGTCGATCAGCTGCTTGAGTTGCTCGGGCGTGCCATAAGACGCCTCGGGCGCGTAGAGCAGGACGCCGTCGTAGCCCCAGTTACGGTCGCCGGGAAATTCGGCCAGCGGCATCAGCTCGATGGCCGTCACGCCCAGTTCGGCCAGGGCCGGCAGGCGCCGCTCGATCTCGGCATAGCCGCCGTAGGCGCCGACATGCAACTCGTACAGCACGGTTTCGTGCCACGGCCGACCCAGCCAGCTGGTGTGGCGCCAGGCGTAGGCATGGGGATCGACGACCACACTGGCGTCGTGCACATCAGCCGACTGCGCGCGCGAGGCCGGGTCGGGCACGGCCAGTTCGTCATCGATCAGAAAGCGGTACTGCGTGCCGGTACCGGCCTCGGCCTCCAGGCTGTACCAGCCGTCGTCATCGGAGTGCATGGGCCGCGTGTCGCGGCCCTCGATTACCAGGCTGACGCTGTGCGCGTCGGGAGCCCAGAGCTTGAACCGGACACGCGACTCGTCGAGTCGCTCCGGTCCGTGACGCCCGTTGCGGGCCGGCCTGTTCTGCATTAATTGACCTCGTTATGAAACAGCATGGACTTGCCGCCGTTCGCCCAGGAGTTGTCGATACAGGCGGTCATAGGGTTCAATCGCGTGGCGCCAGAAAAATCCGTGACCCATCGCACGGCAGCGCATCGCGTGGAACAGCTGCGGTTTCTGGTGCACCGCCAGGGCGCGCTCGACGGTGTCGCGGTAGCTCTCGACGGTGGCGTCGTTGAACAGGAAGCCGGTCACGCCGTCGTCGATGCTGTCGGCCAGGCCGCCGGTGCGGTGGGCGATCGGCAGGGAGGCGAAGCGCTGCGCGTACATCTGGCTGAGGCCGCAGGGTTCATAGCGCGACGGCATGAGCAGGAAGTCGCTGCCGGCGAACAGGCGGCGGGCGTCGGTCTCGTTGAAGCCGATGTGCGCGCCGACGCGGCCGGGGAAGCGTTCGGCCAGCCGGCGCACTTCATCCTCAATATGCGGCTCGCCACGACCGAGGATTGCCAGCTGCCCGCCGCGCTCGACGATGGTGTCGGCAATCGCGATGGTCAGGTCGATACCTTTCTGATGCACCAGGCGTGACACCACGGAGAACAGCGGGCCTTCCCCCGGGTCCAGTTGAAACAGCTCGCGCACATGGGCGGCATTGGCTTGCTTGCCGGACCAGTCCTCGGGGCTGAAGGGGCTGACCAGATGCGAGCAACTCTGCGGTTCCCAGCTTTCATCGATGCCGTTGAGCAGCCCGGTGAGCAGGCCCTGGCGCGCCTTCATCGCAAGGAAGCCTTCCATGCCGCAGCCGAAGGCCGGCGTGGTGATCTCCTGGGCATAGGTGGCGCTGACGGTGGTCACGTGGTTGGCGTAGGCGATACCGGCCTTAAGCAGGGACAGCGCGCCGTAGAATTCCATGCGCTCCGGGCCGCACGCCTCCAGCGGGATGCCCAGCTTGCGCCGCAGGCCCATGTCGATGTTGCCCTGGTAGGCCAGGTTGTGGATGGTGAAGATGGTCGGCGTGGTCAGCCCGCGCCAGTGCATGTAGGCCGGGGTCAGGCCGGTCGGCCAGTCATGGGCATGGACCAGGTCCGGCACCCAGCGAATGCAGGCGGTGCCGGCGGCGATATCGGCCGCCGCCAGGCACAGGCGGGCGAAGCGCAGTGGGTTGTCCGGCCAGTCGCGCCCCCCTTCGTCGCCGTAGGGCAGACCGTCGCGCTCGTACAGTTCGGGGCAGATCAGCACGTAGACGATCAGGCCGTCGGGCATGTCCAGCCGGCCGATGCGGCAGGACGGCAGGTCGCCGTGGGCCAGCACGCTGCCGACGATGCGGATCGAGTCGGCGTGCTGCATGACTTGGCTGTATCCCGGGATCAGCACGCGCACGTCGTGCAGGGCACCCAGGGCGCGGGGCAGGGCAGCGGATACGTCGGCCAGGCCGCCGGTCTTGACCAGGTCGGTCAGCTCGGAGGTGACGAAGAGGATCTTTTTCTTGTCGTCCTGGGTGCTGCGCAGTTGCAGCACCGGACGCTCGATGGGCTTGCCCGTGTTGTAGGCGGGGTTCAGTCGGGCTGGCCGGACGTTCACTGCGGCGATACTCATAAGCTTTTCCCCAAGTGGCCGGCGCTTTTTCGATTAGCCAGCCACAAGCACGTTGTTACCCCACAGCGCCAAGGGAGGCGCTGCGAACCATGAGCACGGCAAGGTGGTTTTCTTGTTGTATGGACCGCCTGTTCTGCGGCCCGGGACTGCGATGGCCCTACCCTGAGAAAGACCGGGGCGCCGTGATTTAGTTCTCAAAACACGCCTCCGCCGGACAGAGGGAACTTTGCCAACACGCGTCGGTTCCGAAAATCAGATCCCACCCCGTTGCGCGCGGGCTGTCAGTTGGAGCCAAGACCATGCAAGACCTAGCGGAAATAGTGCGGTTTCTTCGCGACAAACAGATGAAATTGACCACTGCCGAATCCTGTACCTGTGGCCTGATGGCCTCCCTGCTGGGCGACATCCCCGGGTGTGGCCAGGTACTGGACAGCGGCTTCGTCGTCTATTCGCCCAAAGCCAAGAACCGGCTGTTGCACGTCAGCTTCGAAACCATCGAGACCTTTGGCCTGACCAGTGAAGAGGTGGCCACCGAAATGGCCATCGGCGCGTTGAACGCCAGCGTCGCCGACATCGCCATTGCCAACACCGGTGTTGCCGACGACAGCGCGGAGGACGCCGGCGGCACCCAGTGCTACGCCTATGCGCTGATGCAAGGCGAGCGCCAAGTGAGCATCAGCGAGACGGTGCAATTCGAAGGGGACCGGGTCGCCATTCGCAAACAGGCGGCCCGCTACGCGCTAGAGCAGTTGCCGGACAAAGTCGCGCAATTGCAGCGCAAGCTGGCGGCGAAGCAATGACCGACGCCAGCGGCCTGCGACGCACCGCGACGCGCCATTCGCCGGCGCGACGCCCCGACTTGCAGCAGAGCGAGCTGCGTCAGCGGGTCATACCGGTGGCTGACGCTCCGGCTCGACGTGATCGGGCACGCTGTGGTCGACGCTGGGTTTCTGCCCCACGCTGAGGTCGGCGCGCAGCTGTGGCAGGCAGTGCGGATACTGGCGCTGGACGAAGCCGATCAGGGTTTCGCGCAGGTGGCAGCGCAGGTCCCAGTTGCGCGAGGAGTCCGGCGAGCTGACCAACACACGCAGTTGAATCGACTTCTCGGTGGTGTCGGTCACCTGCAGCACGCAGACGCGCCCATCCCACAGTTCCGGCACCTCGCTGCACAGCCGCCGCAGCTCTTCACGCAGCGGCTCCAGCGGAAGCGTGTAATCGACCCAGAGAAACACCGAGCCGATCAGGCTGGAATTGCGCCGCGTCCAGTTCTGGAAGGGCTTCTCGATGAAGTACTGCAGCGGCACCACCAGCCGCCGGTCGTCCCAGATCCGCACCACCACGTAGGTACCAGTAATCTCCTCGATGCGGCCCCATTCGTTTTCCACGATGACCACGTCGTCCAGGCGGATCGGCTGGGTGACGGCGATCTGTATCCCGGCGATCAGGTTGGCCAGCACCGGCCGCGCGGCAAAGCCGACGGCCAGCCCGGCGAGGCCTGCCGAAGCCAGGAGGCTGGCACCGAACTGACGTGCCGCAGGAAACGTCATGAGCATGCCTGCGGCCCCGATCAGCAAGACGAAGAAACTCAGGGTGCGCAGCAGCACCCGCGACTGAGTCTGGATCTGCCGTGCACGCAGATTGTCCACGACGTCTACCGGGTTCTGAAGGCGCACAGCCTGTTCCAGCCCCCGGAGCAGCCGCAGCGCCAACCACGTCAGGCAGGCAATGATGAGCAATGTGGTGATGCGCCGAGCCGCATCGATCATCGCCAGGTCGTCACTGGCCGGGACGAGCACTGCCTGCAGGCCCAGGAGTGGCAGCAGCACGCTCACGGGCTTTTCAAGCTGTTCCGAGACGGCCTTGGTAAACAGAAAACGTCGAGCCAGCCGCAGCATGACTGCCGTCAGCACCCGGCTGAAGACGCTCAGCAGCACAACAACCAGGGCGGCAGCCAGCAAGGTGCGCAGGGCCGGTTCGGTGATGTAGTGCTCCCACTGCAGGGGCATCCTGAGGTAGTCGATAAGGCGTCTCCAGGCCGGGCGGTGCATCAGAGACTGATTGGGCACCGGCAAAGTTCACGCCCTGGCGGCCGCGCCGGTGCAGCCAGTCGGAAGCTTGGAACTCCTCTGCACGGCGCCTCTCACATTTTAAAGACGCCGACGAACACCCTGTCGGCCCTCATACCTATCCGTAATCAGGAGACACGCCATGCAAAGTGCACAGACCGGCAATGACGTCCGCATCGAACGCCTGATCGAGTGGCTGCGCGATGCGCATGCCATGGAGGCACAGGCCGAGACCATGCTGAACAAGCAGGCCAGCCGCATCGAGCACTACCCGCAGCTCAAGGCGCGCATCGAGCAGCACATCGCCGAAACGCAGAACCAGGCCAAGCTGATCGAAGGGTGCTTGCAGCGCTATGACAAGTCCTATTCGGGCTTCAAGGACCTGGGTGGCAAGATGATGGCCATGGGCCAGGCAATGGGTGGGATGATGGTCAACGACGAGATCGTCAAGGGCGCGCAGATGGGCTACGTGTTCGAGAACCTGGAAATCGCCTCCTACGAGATACTCATCGCCGCGGCGCAGGCGGTGGGCGACAGCCAGACCGAAGAGGTATGCAAGCGCATCCTCGGCGAAGAAGTGGCCATGGCCGAATGGATGCGCAGCCACCTGGCCGAGCTGACCCAGGCGTACCTGACGCGGTCCGAGACGCCTCACGCCGAAGCCAAGCGCTGACCGGCATCCGCCGGCGCTGCCGCGCCTTCGGGCAGGTGGCGCTTGCGGGACGGTTGCACGGTCGGGTCAGCGTTCGGCCATTTTCGCCGTCGGGGCATCGAGCAGGCCGCCGCGCGTGGCATACAGCTCGAAGCGCAGTTCCTGGGCCAGACGCACCAGGTGCGCGGCATCCCGGCACTGTTCGTCGGTGATGCCGAGCACGGTCAATTCCTCACCGTCGGTGTGCTCTTCGTAGAGCCGGACGGTGACGCGGCTGTCTTCCTGTACACGGCAATCACAACGGAAAGGATGGAGGTAGTCGCGCAGGATGTTCTCGATCGTCAGCAGAGGTAGACGCGAAGCCATGATCCTTCCTCCCGAGGTGAGTCCGTTGGCGGCGAGCGCGCGCCGGTGGGTTGGCCGCGTTGCGGGCGCGGCATCTGTGAACGCTAGCAGGACCTGCCAGCTTGTAAATAGCGGCACGCCACCGTTCGGCAGAAGCGCGGCGGCGGCCTGGCCGGGCGCCGCTGCGCTTGCCGGGCCATGTGCGTTTCCCGTTCAGCTATCCAGGAGGCCCCGCCATGGCCCTCGACGAATACAACCGCAAGCGTGACTTCGCTGCGACGCCGGAACCCGACGGCCAGAAGCGTGGCGGGCGTGCCAAGCGCCAGAAACAGGCCCTGCAATACTGCATCCAGAAGCACGACGCGACGCGCCTGCACTATGACTTCCGCCTGGAGCTCGACGGCACGCTAAAGAGTTGGGCTGTACCGAAAGGGCCGTCGCTGGACCCGAAGGCGCGTCGGCTAGCGGTCCACGTCGAGGACCATCCGCTCGACTACGCGACCTTCGAGGGCAGCATCCCAGCGGGCCATTATGGCGCCGGGGAGGTGATCGTCTGGGACCGGGGCGTCTGGATTCCGCAGGGCGATCCGCAGGATGGCTATCGCAAAGGCAAGCTCAAGTTCGCCCTGGATGGCGAAAAGCTCAGCGGCACCTGGAATCTGGTGCGCACACGCATGGACGGCGGCAAGGAGCAGTGGTTCCTGATCAAGTCCAATGACGAGGCGGCCCGACCGGAAGCCGAGTACGACATCGTCAGCGCGCTGCCCGACAGCGTGCTCAGCGACCGCACGCTGATACCGCGCAAGCGCGGCAAGGCTCACAGCAACGGGCGCAAAAGCGAGGCCAGTCCCGAGCCTGTCAAGACGCCAGCGCCGCGCAAACGGAGTGCCGAGGCGGCAAAAAAAGCCGATATGGAGCTGCCTGGCGCGCGCACGGCGCCCTTGCCGGATAGCCTCAAGCCGCAACTGGCGACGTTGGTCGAGTCGGTCCCTGAAGGGGACTGGCGCTATGAGATCAAGTTCGACGGCTACCGGATAATGGCGCGTATCGAATCGGGCAGGGTGCAGCTGTTCACTCGCAACGGACACGACTGGACGGCAAAGATGCCGCAGCAGGCCGAGGCGCTCGCCGGTCTCGGCCTCGAGTCGGCCTGGCTCGACGGCGAGGTGGTGGTGCCGAACGACGAAGGCACGCCGGATTTCCAGGCCCTGCAGAATGCTTTCGACGTCGGCCGTAGCGGGGCCATCGTCTATTACCTGTTCGACATGCCTTACCTTAACGGCATGGACTTGCGCGAGGTGCCGCTTGAGTCGCGCCGTGCCGCCCTTGGCGCGCTGGTCGAGAAGGCCGACAGCGACCTGCTGCGGTTTTCTGCCGATTTCACGGAACACCCGCAGAGCGTGCTCGACAGCGCCTGCCAGATGAAGCTCGAAGGGCTGATCGGTAAGCGTGCCGGCAGTCCATACGTGTCCCGGCGCAGCAACAGTTGGGTCAAGATCAAGTGCAAGCACCGCCAGGAGTTCGTGATCGTCGGCTACACCGATCCGAAGGGCGCGCGCAGCGGTTTCGGTGCGCTGTTGCTGGGCCTTCACGACGAGGCGGGTGAGCTGATCTACGCCGGCAAGGTGGGCACCGGATTCAACCAGGCGACCCTGACCAGCCTGCACGCCAGGCTGCAGCCGCTCGAGGTCAAGCGCAGCCCGCTGGACAAGCCGGCCCCGGCCGCCGACGTGCGCGGCGCGCACTGGCTAAAACCTGAATTGATGTGCGAGGTCGCTTATGCCGAGATGACTCGCCAGGGGGTGATCCGCCACTCGGTGTTCCACGGCCTGCGCACCGACAAACCGGCGATCCAGATCACCCATGAGCGGCCCGAGGCAGCTGCCGACGCGCCAAGCGCAGGCGGCCGTACCACAACGAAACGTGCCAGTAGCAAGGCAGCGGCAGGGCTGAAGATCTCCAATCCAGAGCGCGTCATCGATGCCAGCATTGGCGCGACCAAGCTGGAACTGGCGCGCTTCTACGCCGAAGTAGCACCCTGGGCGCTGCCGCATCTGCGCCAGCGCCCGCTGGCCCTGGTGCGTGCGCCCGAGGGCATCGACGGTGAGCTGTTCTTCCAGAAGCACACCGAGACGCTGAGCATCCCGCACATCACCCAGCTGGACCCGGCGCTGTTCCCCGGGCATGCCGCGCTGATGACCATCGACACGCCCGAGGCGCTGGTCAGCGCCGCGCAGATGGGCACCATCGAGCTGCATACCTGGAATGCCGTGGCGCCGGTTCTCGACCATCCCGACCGCTTCGTGCTGGACCTCGATCCGGACCCGGACTTGCCGTGGAAGCGCATGCTCGACGCCACCCAGCTGACCCAGACGCTGCTCGACGAGATCGGCCTGCAATCCTTTTTGAAGACCAGCGGTGGCAAGGGTCTGCACATCATCGTGCCGCTGGAACCGGTGCACAGCTGGGCGGAGGTCAAGGGCTTCAGCCAGGCCATCGCGCAGTATCTGGCCAAGCTGATGCCGCAGCAGTTTTCGGCCGTCAGCGGACCGAAGAACCGCGTCGGGCGGATCTTCATCGACTACCTGCGCAACAGCCAGGGCGCCAGTACGGTAGCCGCCTATTCGGTGCGCGCGCGGCAAGGGCTAGGGGTGTCGGTACCCATTCACCGCGACGAGCTGGCCGACCTCAAGGGCGCCAACCAGTGGACCATCCGCAATCTGATCCCACGGTTGCAGGCTCAGGGCCGGGACGATCCCTGGGCCGGCATCGACCGCCTGCGCCAACGCATCAGCGCAGCAATGCGAGAGCAGCTGGGCGCCCGCGGCTGACGTTATCCAAGCCTTGGAACATCTGCTGCAAGGCCGGCTCCAATCAAAGGCCCCTCACAAGAGTCGTTCCGTCAGATGATCAGCCGTATTTCCTGTCAACGCCCAGGCCAGATGTCGCCTTGCCTGGGTTTTCACCCTGCCTTCGTCACGGGTATTGGCCGTCCCACGGAGCGCCGACCATGAAGCTGACCCGTTGGCTGATTCTGCTGGCATTGGTGGTCGCGGTTGCCTGTTTCTTCTGGTTCGACCTCGAGCAATACCTGACGCTGGAAATGATCCAGGCCAAGAGCGGGGCGCTGCGCGATGAGGTCCAGGCGCACCCCTGGTGGACGGGGTCGGTGTTTTTCGCCGCCTATGTGGCGCTGACCGTGATGTCGTTTCCCGGCACCGTCGTGCTGACGCTCCTGGCCGGCGCGCTGTTCGGGCTGGTCGGCGGCACGCTAATGGTGTCTTTCGCCAGTAACATCGGTGCGCTGATGGCCATGCTCATCAGCCGCTTCCTCCTGCGCGACTGGGTGCAACGGCGTTTTGCCAAGCAGATCGCGAGCATCAATCGTGGCCTGGATCGCGACGGTTCCTTCTATCTGTTCTCGCTGCGGCTCATCCCGTTGGTGCCCTTCGTACTGCTCAACCCGGCGCTAGGCCTCACGCGCGTCGGGCTCTGGACCTTCTGGTGGACGACCCAGCTCGGCATGCTGCCGGGCAATGCCATCTACGTGAATGCCGGCCGCCAGCTGTCGCGCATCCGCGAAATTTCCGACATTCTTTCGCCCAGCATCATCGGCACGCTGGTCCTGCTGGCGGTGTTCCCGCTGGTGGCGACCCGGATGCTGACGCTCTACAAGGCGCGCAAGGTGTACCGCGGCTGGGACAAGCCCAAGCGATTCGAACACAACCTGCTAGTGATCGGTGGCGGCAGCGGCGGGCTGGCCGCGGCGCGCATTGCGGCATCGATGAAGGCGCAGGTCGCGCTGGTCGAACGCCACCGGCTGGGCGGCGCGGCGCTGCACAGCGGCAGCCTGCCGGCGCGGGCGCTGATGCGCGCGGCCAACCTCAACCAGGCGCTGCGCCAGGGCCAGATCCTGGGCGTTCGCGCGCCGGTCGACGCCGATTTCGGTGCGGTGATGGCGCAGGTGCGCCAGGCTCTGGCCGAGGCGCAGGACGAGATCACTGCCGACTCCTGCAGAGCCATGGGCGTGGAGTTGATCCAGGGCGAAGCGCAGTTGCTTTCGCCCTGGACGGTACAGGTCGGCGATCGGGTGATCCGCAGCCGCGCCATCGTCATCGCCACCGGCAGCCGTCCGGTCATTCCGCCGATTCCCGGGATCGACCGGGTGCGGCCGCTGACCTGCGAAAACGTCTGGGATCTCGAGAAACGCCCGGGCCGGTTGCTGATTCTCGGCAGCGACGCGCACGCCTGCGAAATGGCCCAGGCCTTCCAGCGCCTGGGCACCCAGGTGACGCTGCTGGCCGAAGCCGATCAGTTGCTCACGGGTCTGGAGCCCGAGGCGCGCGATGCGGTCACAGAAGCGCTGCGCCGAGACGGCGTGCAGGTGCTGACGAAGGCTTCACCACAGCGGTTCGAGGGGGAGGCTGGCGACCAGCGCCTGACCTGCGTGATCGACGGCAGCAGCCATGCGCTGACCTTCGATCACCTGTTGCTTGCGCTGGGTCGCCGGGCCAATCTCGACGGCCTGGGGCTGGAACGGCTGAGGCTCGACACCGGGCCCGACGGTAGTCTGGAAGTGGACGAATACCTGGCCACCCGCTACCCCAACATCTATGCCGTGGGCGCGGTGGCCGGGCCGGACAGCTCGACGCAGAGCGCCCGGCATCATGCCTGGTACGCCGCGGCCAACGGCCTGTTCGCTGGATTCCGACGCTATCTGGTCAGCGATCGAGTGGTACCGAGGGTGGCTTTTACTTCGCCGGAGATCGCCAGCGTCGGCCTGACCGAAGCCCAGGCCCGGCTGGCCAAGGAGGAGTACGAGGTCACGCGACTGGAGCTCGATTCGCTCGAGGTGGCGCGGATCAACACCGGCGGCCACGGCTTTGTGAAGGTGCTCACCGAACGAGGGCGCGACCGCATCATCGGCGTGACCCTGGTCGGGGAGGGCGCCAGCGAAACCCTGGCGGTGTTCGTCCTGGCCATGAAGCACAAGCTGGGTCTGAACAAGCTGCGGCGCACCGTGCAGATCAACCCGACTCTCGCCGAAGCCAGCCTGGCGGTCGCCGAGACCTGGCGCCGCGCCCATGCCGCGAAGAGCCCGCAGAACTCATGGGCGGCGCGGCTGCATCGCTGGCGGCTCGGCGGCGGGGCCTAGCGCCGACCGGGCAATCCCGGCGGCCGTCCTCAATGGTCGTAGCAGTCTTCGCCCTGGCGCAGGTACTTGAGAACGTGGGTTTCGCCCTTCGAATCGAGGTAGGTCATCTTGGCCTCACCCACGGCGCAGCCACTGGGTACTTCCATCGAGATGACCTTGGCGATGTCGAGCGCATCGCCGTATTGGTAGGTGGTCGGTTGCGGGGCGGCGCTGGCCAGTTGCGCGCACAGGGACAAGCCGGCAATCCAGAGCAGATTTTTCATGGTGACCTCTTGGCGTTGGGGCAACGCCTGGAGCGGCGGTGCCCGGGAAGAAAACCGGCTGCCCAACGAGGGGGAGGGCAGCCAAACCATGACAGGGCATCGCCGGACTCAAGGAGCAACGGTCGAGCGATGCGGGGCGGGACTCATGCCGCTGCACTGCCATGGAGAAAGGTTAACGGTCACCCGAGGCGGGAAACATGGCGTTACGGGTAGGGCACCGTTACCGATGATGTAACAATCCGGGGCGGGGCGGGGTAGCGCCCGGAAGGGCCGGCTCAGATCCAGTATTCGGGGTTCTGCAGCACCTGGTGGTAGTTGAAGAAGGCCTGGGGCAGTTCCCGCTTGAGAAACTCGACCCAGGTGCGCACCTTGGCGTCTAGGAAGCGCCGCGAAGGGTAGAGCGCGTAGATGGATTTTTCCTGCAGCCGATATTGCGGCAGCAAGCGCACCAGCGAGCCACGCTGCAGCGCTGGCACAGCGACGTAGTCAGGCAACAGGCAGATGCCCATGCCGGCCTCGACGGCGGCACTCATGGCCTCGGCCACGTTTACCTTGAAGGTTTCCCCCGGCTGGATGGTGTGCTCGACACCGTCGCCGACGAAGGTCCAGTTGTCTGCGAACACCGGGTCGGCGAGCCGTAGGCAGCGATGCTGCTCGAGATCGGCCGGCACCTGCGGCGCGCCATGCTGGCGGAGGTAGATAGGCGATGCGCAGACCACGTGATAGACGGTGCCCAGCGGTTGCGCGATGAGCTCCGAATCGGGCAGCTCGCGCGACAGGGTAATAACCACGTCGAGGCTGTCTTCCAGCAGGTCGGGCTTGCGCTGGGACAGGATCAGATCAAGGTTCACGTCCGGGTAGGTCTCGCTGTAGCGGCCGGCGAGGGTGGCGAGCAGCTGGATTCCGAGACCGATGGTCGAGTGCACCCGCAGGCGGCCCTTGGGCACCTTGTGTGCGCCACCGGCCTCGACCCGCGCCTGCTCAACCTGGTCGAGAATCAGCCGGCACTGCTCGAGGTAGCGCTCGCCGGCCTCGGTCAGCGCCAGGCGACGGGTGGTGCGGTGCAGCAGCCGCGCCTGGAGGTGGTTTTCCAGCTCCGAGACCAGCCGCGACACCTGGGCCGTGGACGTGTCGGCCTGTTGCGCGGCGGCGGTGAAGCTGCCGCCGTCAACGACCCGTACGAAGGTCTGCATCGCATGAAGCATGTCCATCTCACCACCTGAACGCCCTGGGCGTCGTCATTGCCGTTACCACGGCAGTTCGAAATATCCGGCGGCTGTCGCCACCGCGCGGCCAAGTCCCTCTCTCTAGCCAACCGCGCATACGCGCATCCGCATACCCGCTTGGGACGGCCAATGTCGCGCCCGGTTGCCGCCCCGTTTGACGGATTCTTCACACCGCGCTGACGGTTTGCTCACGGAGCGCTCCCTACTCTGGCGCGATCTCAGACAACAGGGCGACCACCGTGGATCACACCCAACCGGAAACCAACAGGCCCCGCGGCTGGACATGGCTTGCCAGCCGCAACCGCCTGATCCTCGCGACCGCGCTGTGGCTGATGGCCTTTGCCAACTGGCCGTTTTGGCGCACCGTCTGGCAGGGTGTGGGCGGCTTGCGCGAAGGCAACGGGCTGTTCCTGCTCAGCCTGCCGCTGTTCGTGCTGTGCTGGCTGTTCCTGCTGCTCAGCCTGTTCGCCTGGGGACGTCTGACCAAGCCGTTGTTGATCGTCGCGCTGCTGGTCTCGGCCGCGGCGAGCTATTTCATGAACAGCTACGGCATCGTCATCGACTACAGCATGCTGACCAACATGGTGCAGACCGACACCGCCGAGGCCAGCGAGCTGCTCAGCGGCAAGCTGGTGCTCTGGATGCTCGGTTTTGGTGTGCTGCCGGCGGTGCTGCTGAGCCGGGTTAGCCTGGCGCCGCGCAGCTGGCGGCGGGAGCTGGGCGCCAAGGCGCTGGGTATCCTGGTAGCCGTCGCCGGCCTGGGCGCCGTCGCGTTCAGCCAGTACCAGCCCTACGCCTCGCTGGTACGCAACCACCACGAGCTGCGCCTGATGCTGACACCCTCTAACGTGGTGGCGGCGGTGCAGAGCTACACCCGGCGCCAGCTGGCCGAGCCGCAGACGCTGCAGGTAGTGGGCGCGGACGCCCATCGGCGCGTGCCGGTATCGCCGACGCGGCGCCCGCGACTGACCATTCTGGTGGTCGGCGAGACGGCGCGTGCCGCAAACTTCGCCCTCGATGGCTACGGGCGCGACACCAATCCGGAACTGTCCCGGCGCAAGGTATTGAACTTCACCCAGGCCAGCTCGTGTGGCACCGCCACCGCCGTATCGCTGCCCTGCATGTTTCTCGACGTCGGCAAGCAGGGCTACAAGGACGGCCTGGCGAAACACCGCGAAGGCCTGCTCGACGTGCTCCAGCGCGCGGGCGTCGCGGTGCTCTGGCGTGACAACAACTCCGGCTGCAAGGGCACCTGCGACCGCGTCCCGCATGAAGATGTCGACCATCTGAAGGTCGCCGATCTGTGCAACAGCGAAGAGTGCCACGACGGCATCCTGTTGCATGGCCTGCAGGCCTATCTCGACGCGCAACAGGACGACACCGTCGTGGTCCTGCACATGAAGGGCAGCCACGGTCCGGCGTACTACAAACGCTACCCGGCCGAATTCGAGCATTTCACGCCGGTCTGCGACAGCAACCAGCTGGACCGCTGCGACCGGCAGAGCATCGTCAACGCCTATGACAACAGCCTGCGCTACACCGACCACGTGCTGGCACAGACCATCGACCTGCTGGCGCAGAACGAAGCGCGCTTCGACACGGCGATGCTCTACCTGTCCGACCACGGCGAGTCGCTGGGCGAGAACGGCATCTACCTGCACGGATTGCCTTACGCCATGGCGCCGAACGAACAGACCCATATCCCCATGCTGCTCTGGCTGTCCGACGGCATGCGGCGCAGCGCGGCCGTCGACGACGCCTGCCTGCAGGCGGCGCGCCAGCAGCCTGTTTCGCAGGACAACCTGTTCCACTCGGTGCTCGGGCTGATGAACGTGGAGACTTCTGCCTACCACGCCGAGGCGGACCTGCTCAGCGCCTGCGAGCCCGGCGCCGGCAAGCTGCTGGCCGATCGGACCGAGTCCCACAGCCAGATCAACTGAGCCGCGCGGCGTCACGTCCCGGCGCCCGGCCCGCCCTTCGACTGTCGCATGAATGATGCGGTCGCCGAGGCGGCCGGGGACACCGCCGTCGTGGTCTGCCAGCCGCCGCCCAGCGCCAGGAAGAGCTCGACCTGATCCTTGGACAGCTGCGCTTCGGACGCCGCCAGCGCGGCTTCGGCGGTCGCCAGGGTGCGTTCCGTATCCAGGCTGTCGAGGTAGGCCAGGCGGCCAAGCTGGTAGAGCCTGCGGGTGTGATCGGCGGCCAGGCTCGCGGCGTCCCGCGCGTCACGCAGGGCTCGGTTGCGCTTCAGGTCCTCGGCATAGCGCGCCAGCAGGGTCTGGGTTTCACGCAGTGCATTGAGCACCACGCTGTCGAAGTGGGCGAGGGCAGCGTCGGCCCCGGCTTGCATCGCACGAATCCGCGCGCGATCGACCTGGGTAGGGATGTGCCAGTCGATCGACGGGCCGAACGCCCAGCGCCGCGTGATCGGGTCGCCCAGATGTTCGAACATGCCGGTGTAGCCGGCCGAGGCGCCCAAACTGATCTGCGGGTAGAGCATCGCCGTGGCGACGCCGATGTCGGCGGTCGCCGCGGCCAGTTCGCGTTCGGCGGCGCGGATGTCGGGGCGCCGCTTGAGCAGCGCTGCACCATCGCCCACCGGTATTGGCGCGTCCGGCTGCGGCGCGTGCTGACAGGCCTCGACGCCGTGCGGCAGGTCGCCGGGCGTGCGTCCGAGGAGCGCCGCGATCTGGTACAGCGCAGCGGAACGCGCCGAGTCGAACGGCGGCAGTTCGGCCTGCAACGTTGCCACCTGGGCGCGGGCACGGGCGACGTCAACGTCATTGCCGCGGCCACCCCGGTTCAGCCGCTCGACCACGTCGAGCTGGCGGCGCTGAATGTCCAGCGACCGCTCGGCGATGTGCCGCTCTTCACCGGCGTGGCAGGCGGTCAGGTAACCCTGCACCACCAGGCCGACCACGCTGATGCGGGCGGCGTCCAGCGCGGCCGCGCGGGCGTCGGCCGTCGCGCCGGCGGACTCGGCGGCGCGCTGGAGCTTGCCGAACAGATCCAGCTGGTAGTCGACCGCCAGACCCAGATTCCCCAGGTTCATCACCGGGATCTTCTCTTCCAGCGCCAGGGCTTCGCTGGACAGCTGGCCGCGGGCGACCGAGCCGGCGCCGCCGAACTCGACTTCCTGTGCGTGGTGCGCCATCTGAAAGCCTTCGTAGGCGCGCCGCAGGTTGTAGTAGGCGACGCGGATGTCCCGGTTGTTCGCCAGCGCCTCGCGCACCAGGTCGTCGACCACCGGGTCCTGGTAGAGCGCCCACCAGCGATCGGGAAGCTGCGCCTGGGCGACCTGGCGGTTGCCGCGCAGGTCGAAGGGCACCTGGGCCGCCGGGCGCTTGATGACGGCCGTCTCGGGCAGCGAATAATCCGGCCCCACGCTGCAGGCCCCGAGGGCACCGCTCAGGCTCAGCAGGGCGATCAGGCGGCAGCGGTTCATAGCGTGGCCGCCTTGTCGGCGTCGGCCGTGGCGGGCAGGACCGCGAGTGTCGCGGTGCGCCCGATGACCATGCGGATGGCCGTGTCCTGGCCCTCGTCGAGCACCACGCGCACCGGTATCCGCTGCGCCAGGCGCACCCAGTTGAAGCTCGGATTGATGTTGGGTAGCAGCGAGTTGCCACGCGCCCGGTCGCGATCCTCGATGCCGGCCGCGATGCTCTGCACATGACCGCGCAGGTGCTGCGACTCGCCCATGATCTGGATGTCCACCGGCTGGCCGATGGCGATCGCGTGGAGCTTGGTTTCCTCGAAATAACCTTCGACACGCAACGAGCCGCTGTCGACGATGGACAGCACTGGCGTGCCGGTTTTGACATAGTCGCCGACGCGCATGGTCTGGTCGCTGAGGTAGCCGTCCACCGGGCTGAGCACGCGGGTTCGCGCCAGGTCGAGACGCGCGACCGCCAGGGCGGTTTCGGCGGTCTTCATCGCCGCTTGCGCGCGCTTGACCTCGGTATCGCCGATCTCCACGGTTTCGGTTGATATCAGGTCCTTCAGCGAGCGGTTGCGCTGGGCCTCCCGGCGCGCCTGGTCAAGCAGCGCACGGCGCTCCAGCACGGCGGCTTCGGCACGGTCGACGGCCAGCCGGTACCGGGCCTGGTCAATGACGAACAGCACCTGGCCGCGGTGGACCGCCTGGTTATCGCGCACGTGCAACTCGGTAACGAGCCCGGACACGTCCGGCGCGACCTGGACGATGTCGGCGTGCACGTGACCGTCGCGGGTCCAGGGCGCCTCCATGTAGTAATTCCAGAGCTGCACGCTGACCACGGCGGCGATGGCGACCGCCGTCACCGTGAGCGCAACGGAGCCGGCAGCGGGTAACCATTTCTTCACAGACGAACTCCCGAGAGAAGGGTGGACAGGGCGCCCAGCAGGATGAGGTAGAGGGCAAGGTTGAACAGCGGCGGGTGCCAGACCCGGCGGTAGAAGCCCAGGCGGGTCAGGGCGACGCCCAGCAGACTCTTGAGCAGATAGGCGAGCAGCATCAGCACCAGCAGGGCAGGTACGTAGACGCCATAGAGGTTCACGTGGCCGATCATGCGTTCGCTCCAGAGGGCGAGAAGTGGGGCGCCGCGGCGGACGCACCGGGCTCGGCGGGAAACAGCGCCAGCCGCAGCCCGTACAGGGCGAGGCCCGCGCGTTCGGCAACCGGGCCGTTTGCGGCGAGGTGGCGCAGGCCGTCGTCGATTCGCTGGCGCAGGCCGTCCGGGGCCGGCAGGCGGTGATGGGCCTGTGCACAGCGGAGGAAGTAGCGGTTGGCGTCTTCCAGCAGCGGTTGCAGGCGCCGGTCGAGCGCGGGCGGCAGCATCAGCTGCTTGAGTTCCAGCAGGCGAAAGCACAGGCGTAATTCGCGCGTCGCGTCGTGCAGCGAGGCGCCCTGGTCATCCAGCTGGCCCAGCCGCGGCAGCAGCTGGGCGGTGCGGTCGATCACCGCGGAGGAAACATGGCTGTAGTGCCTGCCGGGCTTGGCCAGGGCCAGCTCGGCGAGGCTCGACCAGCCGCTGCGGGCCAAGCGCTGTGCCGCCCACCGGGTGCCGAATGGCCGGCTCAGCCGCGCCCACACCAGCGCCAACAGCACCCCCAGCGCGGACGACAGGGCGACATCGGCGAATTGCGCAAAATCGGCGATGTAGCGGTCGCGAATGGTCAGGGTGGAAATGGTCTGCACCGCCAGTAGCACCGTGGTGCCGGCGTACTGCGGCCGCCCGGAGAAGGAGCCCAGCAGGAGCAGCGGCACCGCCAGCAGGATCGCCAGGCTGCCGAAGTCGTGCACCTGCGGCATCAGGGCAAACAGGTAGATCGCCGCAGCCGCGATGGACGCCAGAGTGGTCCAGAGAAAAGATCGGATGAAGGGCGCGGGGTTGTCCTGGCTGGCAAAGAAGCAACTGGCCACCGCAGCGATGAATACCCCGGTGTAGCCGTACTGCCAGCCGGACAGGTGCCACAACTGGCAGGCCAGCAGCACCAACGTGCCAGCCCCCAGCGCGGCGAAGGCGAGCAGCGGATAGTCGTGGTGGCGCGTGCCGTTGAGCTGGTGGGCGTGGTAGCGCAGCGTCGGGCTCTGGGCGGTGTGGCCGGCGGCGAAACAGTCGTCCAGGGCGAGGGCGTCCAGCCACAGCCAGACCAGCGCGCGCAGCTGATCGAAGGCGCTGACTATCGCCAGCCGGTGCGCCGGATGACGGGCCAGCAGTTGCGCCTGGAGCTGCGCGGCGGAGGCCAGCAGCGGGCCCGCGGTGGCCTGCGCCTGCTCATCCTGCATCCAGGCAGCCAGCCGCCGCCGGTGGTCATCGAGGGCGGGGAGGGCTTCGGGCAGCGCCTGGCGCAGGCGCAGTAGCGCATCGCCCATGGAAATCAGCTGCGGCGCGAGCAGCGCCATGCGCGCGCGAAACTCGCGGGCGTGCCGGGCGGCGAGATGGCTGCGGCTGTCGTATTCCAAGTGCACGATCATGCTGTCGAGCGCCATCACATCGATCATCAGCCGGTGCAGCGCGCGCGGATCGAGCGCATCCGCCGCCGCTGCGCCGGTCATCCGCACTGCGGCTTGCCGCGCATCGGCCAGCAGCAACCGCATACGCGCATGCAGCACCGGGCCGATGCGGCTGGGGAACAGCAGCGTGTTGACCAGGCTGGCGCAGACGATGCCGAGCAGGATCTCCTCCGAGCGCGCCAGCGCCACGTCGAAGATCGCCTCAGGATGGTTGACTTCGGCAAGGGCGATCAGCGGCACCGTGTAGGCGGCCAGCAAAAACACGTAGCTGCGCGGCGAACGGTCCAGCAGCGACAGATAGAGCAGGGCGCTGACCCACAGCGCGATAGCCAGGCCGAGCATCACCGGCTGCTGGCTGAACAGCGGCAGCAAGGCCACCGACGCGGCCGCGCCCAACAGGGTGCCGAGCGCACGGTAGACCGCCTTCGAGCGCGTGGCGCCGGACAACGGGTGGGACACGATGTAGACCGAGGCCATCGCCCAATAGGGATTGTCGAGCGGGATGGCTAAGGCAATGTAGAGCGCGAAGAGGGCGGCGATCAGCGCTTTGGCCGAGAACAGCCATTCGCGCCAGCTGGGCATGGTCATGGATTTTTTCTGATTGGGGCCGGGGCGGCGGCGCGGTGTGAAACCGATTCACACGAAGCGGCGCCGTGGCGGGGTGACACGACGCGTTACATTTAACGGCAAGCCGATGTGACAAATCGAACAACCAATAGGACAATTCGCGCAATCTGAATCACCCCAGGCGCAGCCGGCATGCTCTGGCTCGCTTGTGTCCGCCGCCGAACACCGCCACGAGCCCCACCCATGAAACGAATCCCCAACTACGGCCTGTATGGCGAGACCGCGCAGCCGGCTTGGCGCGACATGCTGCACTGCGAGTGGATCAACGAGCGCGGCGAGCAGTACCAGTGGGAGATCCGGCCGCACCAGCACGACGCGCTGCTGCAGCTGTTCTACATCCGTTGCGGTGGTGGCGAGGTATCCCTGGAGAACCGGCGCCTGGCCTTTGCCGGGCCCTGCCTGCTGGTACTGCCGAGCCGCACCGTGCATGCATTCAGCTACCACCGCGACACCGACGGGCCGGTGTTCACCGCGGCGCAGCGCCCGCTGGAATCGATGGCCCGTATCGTCGCTCCGGGGCTGCTCGGATTTCTCCAGCGCCCCAGCGTCGTGCCGTTGCCCTGGCCGGCCGATGACCAGGAACCGATCTGGCCGCTGGTCCGGCTGATCGAAGCCGAGGCCCGCAGCGACGCGCGCGGCAATATCGCGGCGGGACACGCTCTTCTGCTGGCGCTGCTGATCGAGGCGGCGCGGCAGGACGCCGCAATCCACGCCGCTACTCATGCCGCGCCGCGGCCGGGCAAGAGTCGCCGTGCCGCGCTGTTGCGCCAGTTCCGCGAGCTGGTGGACCAGCACTTTCGCAACCAGTGGACATTGGGCCGTTATTGCGAGGCGATGGGCGTAACCACCGTCACCCTCGGGCGTGTCTGCCGGGAGGAGGCGGGCGTGGCGCCCAGCGCGATCATTCACGAACGCATCGTCCGCGAGGCCCAGCGGCAGCTGGCCTACACCAGCCTGCATATCCAGCAGATCGCGCGCGACCTGGGCTTCGTCGATACCGCCTATTTCAGCCGGTTCTTTCGCAAGCAGGCCGGCCTCAAGCCGAGCGAATTCCGCGCTGCCTTCAAGCGGCGCTGAGGCCTCGCGCACCGCACTGTTGCGCGACAGGTAATGGTCCTTCAGCCGTTCGCGGCTGTTTGCGCTGCACCGGGGGACCTACGCTGATGCCGTCATTAACGCCACAGCATCCGCGAGGTCAATTTATGAACCGCATTATCGTCGCCACCCTGTTTGCCACCTGCGCCGCCGTCGTGTCGCCACTGTCCTTTGCCGAGGAATCGGCCGATTTCGCAGCGCGCTTCACCAGCCTGCAGGAGCGCGCCCAGGATCACGCCGCAGCGAACACCAATACCCAGGACAGCGACACGCAACCATCCCAGGCCCGCCGCAGTGCCGAAACGACGCCGCGTGCCGACAGCTGATTGGGTCCAAGAAACGCGCGGCGAAAAGACAGCCTGTGACGGGCAAAGCCAAACCAGGCTGCGATCCCAATCACGCCATTCCTTGAGCCACGCAGCAATATGAATCTGAGCGTTCGAACGGCGGCCGTTTCATCCCGAACCGTGCGCTTGGCGGGTCGGGACGGAACAGAGCGAACGGGTGCATGGCACGGATCGACGCTGATCCGGTGGAAGTCACGTGTGGATCCTGGCTGATCATTTCGGTGTGACTCGGCGGCAGCACCGCCCGTCCTGCTTCGCATAATGTATATTATGTTAAATAGCGTATCTGCTTGTTATGTTTTTGGCCTGGCCTGTCTACAGCTGCGGCCGGCACCACTGCTACCGGCATGTGTCTTTTCGATGCACCTCCTGACTTGCGCATATGCCGCGCCTGTTCCCGCTGGGAGCAAGCGCGGCTGCTCTCGCACCTATGGATGTTCTGCAACAACCGTGCGGATGTCCTGGGCCAGTTCGCGCACGCGCGCTTCGCTGGTATCCCAGGAGCACATGAAGCGTGCGCCGCCGACGCCGATGAACGTGTAGAACATCCAGCCTCGGTGCCGCAGCGCTTCCAGAGCGTTGGCCGGAATGCTGACGAAGACGCCGTTGGCCTCCACCGGGAACATCAGTTGCACCCCCGGCAGATCGGCGATCAGCTCCGCCAGCAGCTGGGCGCAACGGTTGGCGTGTTCGGCATGGTTCATCCAGGCGCCGTTTTCCAGCAAGCCGACCCAGGGTGCCGACAGGAAGCGCATTTTCGATGCCAGCTGGCCCGCCTGCTTGCATCGATACTCGAAATCCTCCGCCAGGTCGCGGTTGAAGAACAGAATGGCTTCACCGACCGCCATGCCGTTCTTGGTGCCGCCAAAACAGAGCACATCGACACCCGCCTTCCAGCTCAATTCGGCTGGCGACAGGCCCAGGTGCGCACAGGCGTTGGCGAAGCGCGCGCCGTCCATGTGCAGGTGCAGGCCAAGTTCGCGGCAAGTTTCGCTGATCGCCTTCAACTCGTCAGGTTGATAGACAGTGCCGATTTCGGTCGCCTGGGTGATGCTCACCACACGCGGCTTGGGATAGTGAATGTCCTTGCGCTTGAGCGCGACCTCGCGTATCGCCGCCGGCGTGAGCTTGCCCTGTTCGGTCCGGGCGACCAGTAGTTTGGAGCCGTTGGAGAAGAACTCCGGTGCCCCGCACTCATCGGTTTCGATGTGCGCAATGTCCCCGCAGATCACGCTGTGATAGCTCTGGCACAAGGCCGACAGAGCCAGTGAGTTGGCGGCTGTGCCGTTGAAGGCGAAGAAGACTTCGCAATCGGTCTCGAACAGCTGGCGGAAATGGTCTGCGGCGCGCGTGGTCCACTGGTCATCACCGTAGGCGCGATCATGGCCCTGGTTCGCGCGGGCCATGGCATCCCAGGCTTCCGGGCAGATGCCGGAATAGTTGTCGCTGGCAAATTGCTGGTTGGCGGTGCTCATCTAACCCTCTCAAACCCTTTACGAAAAACTGCCTCAATCGGTGATCGGCAGCCAAATGACGGTATACAGCCCCATGGCGCCCAGCAGAAATACGGCCACCGCGAGCCAGAGCACGGAAAACGCATCCGCCTGGATACGCCCACTTTTCAGCCCACTGGCGCTGCGCTGGTAACGCCGCTGCTGGGTACTCCAAATACCCAGTGCGGAAGCCAGGGACAACCCGACGAGTGCGCCGACGAAGGCCCCGTGAAACGGCATCCAGCGCAGGAACAGCGCGCTAACCGTCAGCATGGTAAGGAGGGTTCGACCCCAGGCCAACGAGGTGCGTTCCGGTTGCAGGCCCGGATCCTCATGAAGCGGTGGCGGTGGCGGCTCGGGTGCCAGGCGACGGCGGAACGACAAGCGCATGTCAGTTTCGCAGCGCGATGTAGCTGACTAGCACCAGGATCACCAGGGTCCCGCCGACCGAGAGGATCGGGATCAGCAAGGGAAACGGCAACGGGCCATTGTGGCGCATGGCTCGCTCGATGCTGAGCCAGCGGATGCAGGCCGTAGAGCTGATGAACATGGCCAGTAGCAACAGCGAAATCGACAGGATCTTGCGAATTTCGAGGCTAAAGATGCCACCCGCGAACGCTTCCACAGCGACGCCCCCGGCCAGCAGCGCCAGGGAGGTACGCATCCAGGCCAGAAAGGTACGCTCGTTGGCCAGGGTGAACCGCGGATCGGGCTCCGTCCCTCCCGAGAGCAACCGGTGACTCCAGCGATTTCGTTCCATTGCGTGTTACGTCTCCGATCGTAGTGCTGCCTCATTCAAGCAGAAACGCGGCGGCGCTGCAGGTTCCATCGCCAGCAGCATCCCGACAGCCGCGCGCCAAGCGTACCGGGGCAGACGGGTGCGTGCTAAGGTTCGCCACCGAAATCGATCCTGGAGAGTTCCTATGCTGCTTCGCCTGGTAACCGCACTCGTGCTCGGCACGGCCACCCTGCCCGCCATGGCTGATGACCATTCGCACGCCATGGCGCCCAACCAACCGATGGTCACCCAGGTGTGGTCTCGCGCCATGCCGCCCAGCGCACCGACCGGCGCCGTGTACTTTACGCTGATGAACCATGGCGACACGCCTGACCGGCTACTCGCCGTACAGACGCCGCAGGCGGAGAAAGCCGAGCTGCACACTAGCGTGCACGAGGGCGATGTGATGCGTATGGAGCGCGTCGAGTCGATCGAGCTACCGGCCCGCAGCCAGGTGGCCTTCCAGCCGGGTGGCCATCACGTCATGCTGTTCAAGCTCACCAAGCCCCTGGTGGCTGGCGAGCACTTCCCGGTGACCCTGACCTTCGAGCAGGCCGGCGACCTGACGTTGGATGTGCCGATCCGCGAGCAGGGGCCTGACGGGCACTCCAGCGAACACATGCAGCACTGATCCCGGTCGCCCGCAAGGGCGGCTCACGGCCGGCGACGAGGTAGCGCTGCCCTCCTCGCCGCCCTGCCCTGCGTGGTTCAGAGCCCGGTCGGGGTGCGCATCGTGACGAATTCCTCCGCCGCGGTCGGGTGGATGCCGACGGTGTCGTCGAAGATGCGCTTGGTGGCGCCGGCCTTCAGTGCCACGGCCATGCCCTGCATGATCTCACCGGCGTCCGGCCCGGCCATGTGGCAGCCGAGCACCCTGTCGGTGTCGGCATCGACCACCAGTTTCATCAGGCTACGTTCAAGGCTGTCGGTCATGGTCAGCTTCATCGGGCGGAACCGGCTCTCGTACAGCACTACCTTGTGCCCCTGCTTGCGCGCATCCTCCTCGGTCAGCCCCACGGTCGCCATGTTCGGCAGGCTGAATACCGCGGTCGCGATGTTCGCGTAATCGACGGGCCGATATTCTCCGGGGTTGAACAGTTGGCGCGCTACCGCCATGCCTTCGGCCAGCGCCACCGGGGTCAGCTGGATGCGGCCGATGACGTCGCCGATGGCCAGGATCGACGGCGCTGAGGTGCGGAACTGCTCGTCCACCGCGATAAAGCCGCGCGCATCCAGTGCCACCTCGACCTGGTCGAGCCCCAGCCCGTCGAGCATCGGCCGCCGTCCGGTGGCGTAGAGAATGCAGTCCGCCTCGAACGCACGGCCGTCCTCCAGCGTCGCCAGTAGCGTGCCGTCAGCCTGCTTGTCGATGCGCGCAATGTCGCTGTTGAACTGCAGGTCGATGTCCTTCTTGATCAGCTCGTCCTTGAGATGGTCGCGCAGTGAGCCGTCGAAACCGCGCAGGAACAGGTCGCCGCGGTACAGCAGCTTTGTATCCGCTCCACAGCCGCGGAAGATGGAGGCGAATTCGACCGCGATGTAGCCACCGCCTACCACCAGCACGCGCCGTGGCAGTTCGTCGAGGTAAAAAGCTTCGTTGGAGGTGATCGCATGCTCACGGCCGGGGACGTCCGGAACGAAAGGCCAGCCGCCGGTGGCGATCAGGATGTGCTCGGCGCTGTAACGACGGCCTTCGACCTCGACGGTGTGTGCGTCGACCAGCTTCGCGTGAGCCTGCAGGAGGGTCACGCCACTGTCGACGAGCAGGTTCTTGTAGATGCCATTGAGGCGCTGGATCTCGCGATCCTTCTGACTGATCAGGGTTTTCCAGTCGAAGGTCGCACCGTCGATGGTCCAGCCGTAGCCTTGCGCCTGCTCCAGCTCTTCGGCGTAGTGGGCGCCATAAACCAGCAGTTTCTTCGGCACGCAGCCCACATTGACACAGGTGCCCCCCAGATAACGGCTTTCGGCAACCGCGACGCGGGCGCCATAACCTGCCGCGAAACGGGCGGCTCGCACGCCACCGGAACCCGCGCCGATTACGAAAAGATCGAAGTCGTAAGCCATGAACGGTTGTCTCCCTTGTAGAAGGCACAGCATAACCCAGGCTTCGTAACGTATTCACAGGAGGACCGACGCATGCGCCCTACCCTCACGCACCTTGCCCTGCACGTACCGGACCTGGACGTGTGTATCGCGTTCTACGCGCAGTTCTGCGGGATGCATGTGTTCCACGAGCGTGCCGGCAAGGGTTCGCGCATCGTCTGGATGGCGGAGCCGGGCAAGGAGCGTGACTTCATTTTCGTCATCATGCCCGGTGGGCAGGAGCGCGCGCTGGCCGAGAACGACTACAGCCATTTCGGCTTTGCCCTGGCCAGTCGCGGCGAGGTCGATGCTATCGCAGACCGTGCGCGCCAGGCCGGCTGCCTGATCTGGCCGCCACGCGACGAGCCGTACCCGGTGGGCTACTACTGCGGCGTCCGCGACCCGGCGGGGAACTATGTCGAGTTCAGCTACGGACAACCGCTCGGCCCGGGCGCCGACGAAATGCCTGCGCCCTGAAACGAACAAAGCCACCCGGAGGTGGCTTTGGCTGAAACCCGACGCGCTTAGAACGCCTTGCCGGTCAGGTAGAAGTTCTCGTAGCAGAAGTTGGTCGCTGCGATGTAGCCCTCGGCGCTGCCGCAGTCGAAGCGCTGCCCCTTGAACTTATAGGCCAGCACGCAACCATCCTGGGCCTGGCGCATCAGCGCGTCGGTGATCTGGATCTCGCCGCCCTTGCCCGGCTCGGTCTGCTCGATCAGGTCGAAGATGTCCGGCGTCAGGATGTAGCGGCCGATGATGGCAAGATTGGACGGTGCGTCCTCCGGCTTGGGCTTCTCGACCATGTGGCTAACGCGGAAGATGTCGTCGCGGATCATCTCGCCGGCGATCACGCCGTACTTGCTGGTTTCTTCCGGCGGCACTTCCTGAATCGCGACGATCGAACAGCGGAACTGGTTGTACAGCTTGACCATCTGCGCCAGCACCGGATCACCGTTGAGGTTAATGCACAGGTCATCTGCCAGGACCACGGCGAAGGGCTCGTCGCCGATCAGCGGCCGGCCGCTCAGGATGGCGTGGCCCAGGCCCTTCATTTCGACCTGACGGGTGTAGGAGAAGCTGCACTGATCGATCAGCTTGCGGATCCCGACCAGGTACTTTTCCTTGTCGGTGTTGCGAATCTGGTGCTCCAGCTCGTAGCTGATGTCGAAGTGGTCTTCCAGCGAACGCTTGCCGCGTCCGGTCACGATTGCGATCTGACTGAGCCCTGCCTCCAGTGCCTCTTCGACCCCGTACTGAATCAAGGGCTTGTTCACGACCGGCAACATTTCCTTGGGCATGGCCTTGGTTGCAGGAAGGAAGCGCGTGCCATATCCGGCCGCAGGAAAAAGGCATTTCTTGATCATGTGAATCCTTGAAAAGAGAGTTCCGATTGATGCACTGCGCCTGGATCGGTCAGCAGCCATAGCCTGCATGTCCCGCCGACAGCGGCTGACTAGAGGCTACGACCACCGAAACGACGAGGGGTTCGCATGTTCGTGGAGCAAAAAAGCAGGGCCGCGGACAAGCCAAACCATCAGACCGAAGGGCGTTGACTTTCGCGCCTGCGTAGAGTGATCCGTGGCGCAGCCGTTGCCAAGTGCGCGATGCACTCGGCCCATTCCAGGCGACCCTCGCGGGCGCCGGCCGATCACAGTGCGAAGCGGCATGCGCAGCCGTTGCGAACGATTTGACCGCTCGGCGGCGTGGATTCGTTCCCTTTTCCGGCGGGGATATCCGCCGTTCTGCTGATCTCGGTCAATAAAGCGGCAGTTAACCAGCAGGTCGGCTTCAGCGCTCGGATCCGTGGTCGATGACTGCTACTAACATGTGCGCGCCCGCATGAGCGGCAGACGCCTTGACCGGACTTGCCTGCCGACACACCCCATCCGCCAGCACTGGCGGGTTTCGAATCGTCCAGCCGTAAGGATGACCATGAGCAGCGTTCCCGCCAATCGACAGATGTCCGTCCAGGCCAAGATCAACCTGGCGCTGGTGCTGGTTTTCGCACTGGTGTTTTCCGCCTCGCTGTACTACGCCGCCGCGACCGAGAAGCGTCTGGTTTTACAGGTGGTCGAGCAGCAGACCAAGGACGCCGCTGACTCTTATTTCGACAGCATCAATACCATGATGCTTACCGGAACCATGGCCCAGCGCGAGGTCCTGCGAGACAAGCTGCTGGCGCGGCCGGGCGTCATCGATGCGCGCATCGTTCGCGGCGAGCCGGTGAGCAAGGTGTTCGGACCCGGCTTCGCCCATGAAGCCGTGGCGGACGAGAAGGACAAGGCCGCGCTGGCGGGCCGGGCGACCATGGAGGTCACGGACGGCAAGAATGGTCGGGTGCTCACCGTGATCAATCCGATCCTGGCGCACCAGGATTACCGCGGGACAAACTGCCTGGCGTGCCACCAGGTCGCTGAAAACACCGTGATGGGTGCCGTGCGGATCAGCTACGACCTGTCCGCGCTGGACAGCGAAGTGCGCCGCAACGTGATGACCTCCGCCGGTATCCAGCTGTTGCTGCTGGTCGCCGGGCTGCTCGTGATCGGCTACATCATCCGCCGGGTGATCATCAGCCGGATCAACAGCATGCGGCACACCATGGAAGCCATGACCGAGGACGAGGACCTGAGCCGGATCGTCACCGTGCACGCCGAAGACGAGGTCGGCGCCATGGGGCACTCGTTCAACCGCATGATCGGCAAGTTCCGCCACAGCCTCGAGGCCGTCGCCGGCGTCACGCACCAACTGGGGGAGGTGTCGGAGCGCGTCTCCAGCGTTGCCGAAAAGACCCACGCGGCGGTGCTGGCACAGCGCAGTGAAACCGATATGGTGGCCTCGGCGATGAACGAGATGAGCGCCACCGTCCAGGAGGTTGCCCGTCACGCCAGCCAGACCGCCGCGGCGTCCAGCGATGCCGATGACCAGTCGAAGGCCGGCGTTACCCTGGCGACCGAAGCGTTGGACGGTATAGACGGCCTGATCCGCGAGATCGAGCAGGCGGCGCAGGTGATCAAGCAGGTCGAAACCGATACCGCGTCGATCGGCATGGTCCTCGGCGTCATCAATGGCATCGCCGAACAGACCAACCTGCTGGCGCTCAACGCTGCCATCGAAGCGGCACGCGCCGGCGAACAGGGGCGCGGCTTTGCCGTCGTCGCCGACGAGGTCCGCACACTGGCTTCACGCACGCAAAAGTCGACCGGCGACATCCAGGCCACCATCGAACAGCTGCAGAAAGGCGTACGCAACGCGGTGCAGGTCATGGAGGGCGCCCAGGCACGGGCGCATGCCGGCTCTGGCTGTGTGGCCAAGGCGGCGCAGAGCCTCAACGGCATCGCTGGCGAAGTCGGCACCATCAAAGACATGAACATGCAGATCGCCACTGCTGCCGAAGAACAGAGCGCCGTGGCCGAGGAAATCAATCGCAACATCACCACCATCAGTGATATAGCCGACACCACCGCGGCGGACGCCCGCCAGACCTCGCAGATCAGTGACGAGCTGGTGCACCTCGCCGCCGAGCTCAATCGCCTGGTCAGCCAGTTCCGGCTCTGATCACCCGCGCCCGTTCCTGACCGACGCCCGGAGTTGCACTGCCGGGCGCTCTCTTGATCTGAAACAGCCGACCCCGGCGTTGGAATCAGCGATAATCGCGCCACGATGTCGCAGGCTGTCGGCGTTCCCGGCCAGCCCTCCCGCCAAACAACCCCCAGGTGACACTGCCCATGGACCACACGCCGAGCTTCAACCGCGCCCTGGTCGAGAAATACGACCGTCCCGGTCCTCGCTATACCTCCTACCCCACCGCGCCGCAATTCCACCAGGCCTTCGCCATGGACGACTACCGCAGCGCCGCGCAGGCTACCAACGAAGCCGCGGCGCCCAAGCCGCTGTCGGTGTACATCCATATCCCCTTCTGCAAGAGCCTCTGCTACTACTGCGCCTGCAACAAAATCATCACCCATAAGACCGACCGCGCCGTCGAGTACCTCGACTACCTCAAGCGCGAGATCAAGATGCAGGCCGCACTGTTCGATCGTTCGCGCAAGCTGACGCAGCTGCACCTTGGCGGCGGTACGCCGACCTACCTCACCAGCGAGCAACTCGCCGACCTCATGGCGACGCTGCACGACGCCTTCAACATGGACGACAGCGACAACCACGAATTCTCGCTGGAAGTCGACCCGCGTACCGTCACGCCCGAGCAGATCCATCAGCTGCGCGCCCTGGGCTTCAACCGCCTCAGCTTCGGCGTGCAGGATTTCGATGAGCAGGTGCAGATCGCGGTCAACCGCATCCAGACCGAGGAGCAGACGCGTGATCTGGTCCAGGCTGCGCGCGACGCCCGGTTCAAGTCCATCAGCGTCGACCTGATCTACGGCTTGCCGCTGCAGACAGTGGCGAGCTTCGACACCACGCTGGACAAGATCATCGACATCCGCCCGGACCGCATCGCCGCTTACAGCTACGCGCACCTGCCAGAGCTGGTACGTGCTCAGAAGCTGATCCGCCCCGAAGACATGCCGCCGCCGGAGCGCAAGCTGGAATTGCTGGAGCTGACCATCCGCCGCCTGACCGATGCCGGTTACGTCTACATCGGCATGGACCACTTCTCGCTGCCCGACGACGAGCTGGCCCTGGCTCGCGCCAATGGCACCCTGCAACGCAACTTCCAGGGCTACTCCACCCATGCCGACTGCGACCTTATCGGCCTCGGCATCTCGTCCATCGGCAAGGTTGGCGACAGCTACAGCCAGAACGTGAAGGAGCTGTCGCAATATTACGCCCGCCTCAACGAAGGCCTGCTGCCGGTGCACCGCGGCTACAAGCTGAGCGAGGACGACCGCCTGCGTCGCGACGTGATCATTTCGCTGATGTGCCACGGTCGTGTCGATTTCAGCGAGATCGAGCAGCGCTACGGCATCGACTTCCGCGACTATTTCGCCGATTCGCTGGCCAAGCTGGACGAGCATGTCGCCGACGGCCTGGTGCAGATCACCGACGAGGCTGTCGTGCTGCAGCCCCAGGGCCACCTGATGATGCGCAACGTCGCCATGGCCTTCGACGCCTACCTCGGCGGCGAGCAGCGCGGCCGCTTCTCCCGCACGGTCTGACGCCGTCTCCCCCGCCCCTTCACGATGGGGCGGGCACCCACAGTGCATTTCTTAGCTCCTCGCCACTGATCGTCCAGCCGTTGCCAAAATTGCCGGCAACTGTATAAATACCCAGCCCGGGCCGCTCCGCCCGTGTATGACCGAACCGGACGTTCGATGCGCAAGGCCCTGGAAAATCCCTTCTATTACCTCGACAACTTTCGCCAGGTACTCGCCTGGGTGGGCGAACGCCACGGCGATCTGCTGAACGAGCGCGAGCATGCGTTTCTCGATCGTTTCCAGCAGGTCCCGCACGCGTCCCAGGCGCTGCTGGTGCGCATGGTGATGCGCAAGGGCACGCTGTTCCGGGCCAGCAAGTTGCGCTACGCGGAGATCGGTTGCCCGGTCCAGGCCTCGACGGCGCTGCTCGAGCAGGGCTGGATCGAGGCCAACCCGTCCCTGAACCTCACCCAGCTATTCGACCTGCTGAAAAAGGACGAACTGCTACGGGTGTTCGGCAGCGCGACGTGCAGCGGCCAGCGCAAGCGCGACCTGTTGCTGGCGTTGCAGGCCGGCTATCCCGAAGCCAGACCCTTCGCCAGCTGGTGCGAGGCCCTCGACGACCTGGCATTCGCCTTGAGCATCGGCGATCTGTGCGATCGGCTGCGGGTGATGTTTTTCGGCAACGTTCGCCAGGACTGGTCCGAGTTCGTCCTCGCCGACCTCGGTATCTTCCATTACGAGCAGGTGGCCTTCTCCACCGCCTCGCGCGCTTTTCATTCGCGTGCCGACGTGGATGCCTACCTGCATCTGTATCGCTGCCGCGAGCGTTTCGACGCTGGTGAGCCGGTGGCTGCCGTGCTGCAGCACGTACCGGCGGCGCCTTACGCCAACGACTGGCTGGAACACCGTCGCGGCAAGTTGCTGTTTAGCCTGGGGCGGCAATGCGAGCGCGAGGGCGACCTAGCCCAGGCACTGCGGCTGCACGCGGCCAACCGGTGCCCGGGCGCGCGCGAGCGGGCCATCCGCGTCCTGGAGCGATGCGAGCAACCTGAAGCCGCGCTGCAGCTGGCGCTGGCGGCCGAAGCCGAGCCTGAAAGCGAACACGAGGCTCAGCAGTTGCAACGCATCCTGCCGCGCTTGCGCCGAACTCTGGGTGGCCCGGCCGCGCGGCGAGCCAATTCAACGCAGCCGCAGCGAATCGACCTGCGCCTGCCCAGGCCCGACGGGATGAGCGTCGAGCACGCCGTGCGCAATCACCTGAGCGAGGCCGACGCGCCGGTCTATTACGTCGAGAACGCCCTGATCAACTCGCTGCTCGGCCTGCTCTGCTGGGAAGCGATCTTCGCTCCGTTGCCGGGGGCGTTCTTTCATCCGTTCCACGCCGCGCCGGCCGATCTGGCCCGCCCCGACTTCTATTCGCGACGTGCCGCTCTGTTCGACGAATGCCTGAGCAAGCTGGGTACGGATGAATACAGCGACTGCATTCGTCGCGCGTTCCACGCGAAGTTCGGCCTCCAGTCGCAGTTCGTCAGCTGGGGCCTGTTCGATGATCACCTGCTCGACACGGCGCTCGACTGCATTCCTGCCGCGCACCTGGGTGCGTTTTTCCGGCGCATCCTGCTCGACGTGCCCAGCCACCGCAGCGGTCTGCCGGACCTGATCCAGTTCTGGCCGGGTGAGCGCCGCTATCGAATGATCGAGGTGAAGGGCCCAGGCGATCGCCTGCAGGACAACCAGAAGCGCTGGATCGAGTTCGCACTGCGCCATGAGGTGCCGATCGCGGTCTGCTACGTGCAGTGGGACGAGGCGGCGCCGTGAGCTATCGGGTCGCGGTGCGTGCCCTCTGCGAGTTCACCGCTAAACAGGGCGATCTGGACCTGCGTTTCACCCCGTCGCCAACCGCGCTGGAGGGCATCGCCGGGCACAACACGGTGACCACGCGCCGCGGTGAAGGTTACGCGCGGGAGGTCTCGCTCGAGGGGCGCTATGGCAGCCTGACCATCCGCGGTCGTGCCGACGGCTACGATCCGGCGAAAAACCGGCTAGAAGAGATCAAGACCTACCGCGGCGACCTCGACCGGCAACCTGCCAACCATCGCCAGCTGCACTGGGCCCAAGCCAAGCTCTACGGCTGGCTGCTCTGCGAAACGCGCGGCTTGTCGTCGCTGAATATCGCGCTGGTGTACTTCGACGTGGTCACGCAAAAGGAAACGCTCCTGGTCGAGCCCTTCACGGCTGAAGTGTTGCGTGAGTTTTTCGAGGCGCAGTGCGCCTGTTTCATGGCCTGGGCCGAACAGGAGCTGGCCCATCGCGCCGAGCGGGACCAGGCGCTGCGCGTGCTGCGTTTCCCCCATGCGGAATTTCGCAGCGGCCAGCGACAGCTGGCCGAGGCCGTCTACAAGGCGGCCTGCACCGGGACCCATCTGATGGCCCAGGCGCCGACCGGTATCGGCAAGACCCTTGCGACGCTGTTCCCGCAGTTGAAGGCCTTCCCCGGCCAGGCACTGGACAAGCTGTTCTTCCTCACCGCGAAAACGTCGGGCCGGCAACTGGCGCTGGATGCGCTCTCCAGCCTAACGGACGCCCGCACGCCGCTGCGGACTCTGGAGCTGATCGCCCGTGACAAGGCCTGCGAGCATCCGGACAAGGCCTGCCATGGAGAGTCCTGCCCGCTGGCCCGGGGTTTCTACGACCGCCTGCCCGCCGCTCGAAAAGAGGCCGCTGCCCAAGCCTGCCTGGACCAGGCGACGCTTCGCCGGATCGCACTGGCGCACCAGGTATGCCCCTATTACCTGAGCCAGGAAATGGCCCGCTGGGCCGACGTGGTGGTGGGTGACTACAACTACTACTTCGATCTCAGCGCCCTGCTCTACAGCCTTACACTGCTCCACCAGTGGCGGGTTGGCGTGCTCGCCGACGAGGCACACAACCTGCTCGAGCGCGGTCGCGCCATGTACAGCGCTGAACTGGATATGCGTGTTTTCAAGGGGTTACGCAAGGCTCTTCCGGCCGCATTAAAGAGGCCGATAGAGCGCATCCTGCGTAGCTGGAGCGACGTGCACCGCTTGCAGACCGAGCGCTACCAGCTGCTGGCCGGATTGCCGCAGGTGCTCATCAACGCACTGCAGCAGGCCGTCAGCGCGATCACCGATTACCTCGGCGAACACCCCGCGGGCCTGGAACCGGCGCTGCAAGCGGCCTATTTCGACGCCATGCACTTCTGCAGGCTGGCCGAGCTCCATGGTGACCATTCCCTGGTCGACTGCACCTTGCTACCGGCGCATGGGCGCAGCAGCGCCAAGACGTCGGTGCTCTGCCTGCGCAACGTGGTGCCGGCGTCCTTCCTCGCGCCGCGCATCGCTGAGGCGCGTTCCTGTGTGCTGTTCTCCGCGACGCTGACCCCGCAGCGCTTCTACGCCGACACCCTCGGCGTACCCGCCAACCGGGTATGGATCGATGTCGAATCGCCATTTCGCGCCGAACAATTGCAGGTTCGTCATGCCCGGCATATCTCCACCCGCTTCCGCGATCGACAGGCCTCGCTGCATGCCGTCGTCGAGCTGCTGGCGGAGCAGTACCAGGCACGGCCCGGCAACTACCTGGCGTTCTTCAGCAGCTTCGACTACCTGCAGCAGGCCACCGCCTTGTTGCGCACGCGTCATCCGCAGTTACCTCACTGGGAGCAGACCCGCAGCATGCACGAGACGGCCCGAAGCGCCTTTCTCGAGCGATTTACCGAACACAGCTGCGGGATCGGCTTTGCTGTTCTCGGCGGCGCCTTCTCAGAAGGCATCGATCTTCCCGGAAAGCGCCTGATCGGTGCCTTTATCGCCACGCTGGGCCTGCCTCAGGTCAATCCCGTCAACGAGCAATTCAAGGCGCGGATGGATGCACTCTTTGGCGCGGGCTACGACTACGTGTACCTGTTTCCCGGCCTGCAAAAGGTCGTGCAGGCGGCGGGTCGGGTCATACGGACCACCGAGGATTCGGGCGTCGTGCACCTGATCGATGACCGCTTCGCCCGGCCACAGGTCAGACGACTCCTGCCCTCCTGGTGGTCGAGCCTCGAATGATGCAAACGGTCAACTTTCGGCAATCCCACCGACCCTGGCCTCGGCGCACGCTGCCCGACACGGCGTGAGCCCTGTAGCCCGGGCATTAGACGATAGGCGTAGGTCTCACAAAAATTTACAAATTGATTTGACAAGGTTGTCCGTGTCGCCATAATCCGACCTGTCGTATGACGACTGATAACAGGCGTCAGCGAAGGGCCGTATGGTGCGGCCGCGCTATTTACCGCCTCGTTTCTGGCCTTGGGCCGCACGGGTCGGGTTATTTCAACAAGGGAGCACAACAACAATGACCCTACGCAACCCCCTGTCTGCAGCCGTATTCGCAGGTACCCTGTCGATGGCGCTTGGCATCCCGGCCGTTGCTCACGCAGCGGACGGTTTCGTCGATGGCACCAAGATCACCGTCAACGCGCGCAACTTCTATATCAACCGCGAGTTCCGCGACGACTCGATCAACCGCGCCAAAGCCGAGGAATGGACCCAGAGCTTCATCCTCAACATCCAGTCCGGCTACACGCCTGGCCCGGTCGGCTTTGGTGTCGACGTTCTCGCCGGCCTAGCGGTCAAACTCGACGGTGGGCGCGGTACCTACGGCACCGCCCTGCTGCCCACCCATGACGACAATCGGCCGGCTGATGACTACGGCCGTCTAGGCGTCGCAGCCAAGGCCAAATTCTCCAAAACCGAACTGAAGATTGGCGAAATGATGCCGGTGCTGCCAATCCTGCGCTCGGACGATGGACGCTCGCTACCGCAGACCTTCGAAGGCGGCATGATCACCTCGCGCGAGATCGATGGTCTGACCCTCAACGCTGGTCAGTTCCGCCAGAACAGTGAGCGCAACGATGCCAGCATGGAGGACATGCGCTATGGCAGTGGCGTCTCCGACCGCTTCAACTATCTCGGCGGTGAATACGCCTTCAACGACAAGCGCACCACCATCGGCCTGTGGACGGCGGAGCTGAAGGATGTGTACGAGCAACAGTACGTCCAGTTGCTGCACACTCAACCGCTGAGCGACGACCTCGCGCTGACGGCCAACCTGGGCTACTTCCAGGGCGACGAAGAAGGCAGCGCGCTGGCCGGCGAGCTGGACAACAAGACCTACTCCGGTCTGTTCGGCCTCAAGGCTGGCGGCAACACCTTCTATGTCGGTCTGCAGAAGGTCAGTGGCGACACCGGCTGGATGCGCGTCAACGGCACCAGCGGCGGCTCCCTGGCGAACGACAGCTTCAACAACAGCTACGACAACGCCGGTGAGCGCTCCTGGCAGGTCCGTCACGACTACAACTTCGCAGCGATGGGCGTGCCGGGGCTGACCTTGATGAACCGCTACATCAGCGGCGACAACATCCACACCGCGACCACAGACGATGGCAAGGAATGGGGGCGTGAGACTGAACTGGCCTACACCATCCAGAACGGCCCGGCGAAAAACCTCAACATCAAGTGGCGCAATTCCAGCTTCCGCTCGCAGGTCAATACTCGCGATCTGGACGAGAACCGCCTGATCTTCAATTACCCGATCTCGATCTTGTAAGCGGCATCCACCACGCTGGACGCAACACTCCTCGCTCCTGTTGCGGAAACTTTTGCCCGTCCTTGTGACGGGCTTTTTTTATCTGGAGCAAGGCGACGGACTTGGCGTAGTGCTGTCGGTAGGCTCGGCCTAGTTGCAGGTGGGCTCGACGGTGAAGGTGCGCGACGCGTCCACGGCGCCGAGGTGTTCCAACGTGCGCCGTCCGATCAGAACCGGGTAGAGCATCTTGCCGCGGTTCTTCAGCGAGAACTGTTCGTGCAGTTTCTGCCCGCCAATGCACATGTCCATGAACACCACGGGGCGGTGTTCGGCGCCTCCAGCACCCCGCACCTTCACGTTGCGCTCGACCGGGCGCTCGAAAGGGATACTGACCAGCTTCCCGGTTTTGCTGTCCTTGACCTCGACATTGAAGCGCACCCACTCGTCGCCATCCCTGCTGAACCGCTCAAGGTCCTTGGCGTCCATCGATGAGGTCTGCGCGCCAGTGTCCAGCTTAATCTTGACGGACACCTGCTCCGGCATCAGCAGCCCTTCTTCCACCCAGCCCAGCACCTTGGGTGTCGGGCGGTTTGCGGCGAAACCGACGGGCATGATCAGCATCAATAGCGCGATTACCATGAAGCGTTGAACAGCAGGACGGGCCATGACGGGCTCCTCTGAATATGGGAGCGCTACTGTGCACCGCCTGCCGTCAAGGATTCGTGAACAGCGCATGGGCCGCTGGGATCGATGTCCAGACACGGCTTAGCCGAGCCCGCTCATGCCATCTGCGGGCCAGGCTAGTTTCATTGGGCAAGGTCTTGGCTACGAAACACCGGCGGCATGTGCGGGCTCGGGCCCGCACCGCCATGACCGGCTCCCGCAGGGTGCTATCGGCTGTTTAGTTGCCGGGGACCAGGAGCGGATTGTAGCCGCTGCGCGCGTACTCACCCTGCTCGGCCAGCAGCAGGTCCAACGCCAGACTGGCCAGATCATCGGCCACCGGGTCCGCCCGACCATGCGTCTCGCGCTGGGCGACTTTCAGATAGCTGTGGCAGCCGCTGCAGGCTTCTGCCTGGATGGGCAGAAAAGGCTTGCCCTGGTCGTCGTCCAGACCGAGGTACAGCAACTTGGCTCCCGTGTCGCAGACGCTGCACTTGACCCGCTCCAGATGCCATTCGGTGGCGCACAGCGAACAGTGCAGGTAGCGCACGCCGCTACGATGACGTTCGTTGTGGACGACGCTGGCCACCGGTGGCGAACCACAGCAGGGACATAACGCACGCGCTTCGGCGCTGGGGTGCTCCGGTGGGCGCGGCAGTGCCATGGCCAGCCGTGCCCAGCTCACCTGCAAGGCGGCGGCCACGAACGGCAGCAACGGACGCGTGCTGACCGATCCGGGACGCCCTTCGAACACGTCATCCGCCAGATCAGCCAGAGCCTCCGCCGTCATCTCCCGCAGGCTGGAAACGAATACTCGCTGACGCTGCCCCACGTGCAGCTCCAGCGCGTCGAGCATCGCCATCAGGTCGTCCTGCCAGCGGACATCCCGGCGCAGCGCTTCGAAGCCCAGCGGTGGCATGCCATGCTGCAAGGCCTGGTCGAAGGCATCTGGCCCCGGCTGCCAGGCAGGCTCGCGCTCGGTCAGGACCTGGTGCTGTGCCTGGACGAGGCGCGCCATGAAGGCGAGAAACTCATCCAGTGGTGGCACCTGCTCGACCAGTTCCCGCAGACGGGTGGCACGTTTGCTGAACAGCTTCTTCTCCGGCAGCACCACGTAGGGTGCCTCCATGATCCCGGAAGGGACGCTTCCATAGGCGTGGTTCACTGCTGGTCCTTCTTTCACGGGCGTCGGTCCTGGATCTCGGGGTTGGTGGCCGCGCTCTGCTCGTCGGCCTTGCTGTCGCGCATCACATCCTCGTACCACAGGCCGTGGTGATGGCGCGCCCAGGCGTGGCTGACCCGCCCTTGGGTCATCGCGCGCACCGAGCCCTTGACCCAGATGGCCGAGTAGATGTGGATGACCAGCGTGATGATTGCGATAAATGCGGTATACGCATGCACCGTTACCGCCAGGCGCAGTGCCCACACCGGCATGCCATCGGCAATCCACGGCCGCCAGAGCACGATGCCGGTAACCAGCAGGATCGGCACCGTCGCGAGAAAGATCCAGTACACCAGCTTTTGCCCGGCATTGTTCTTGCCCACCGGCGGCAAACGCTCGTCGCGGTTACTCAGCACATCGCCGATCTGCTTCATCCACTGCACGTCGTGGCGACGGATCAGGTTGTCGCCAAAGAAACGCACCGCCTGAATCACGAAGAACGCCGACATGAACACCCCGATGTAGGGGTGCACGATTCGCGTGGGTTCGGGCCCGCCGAACAGCGCAGTCAGGCCGAAGAACGCCGGGTAGAACAACGCAAGGCCGCTCAAGGCGAGCAGCACGAAACTGATCGCGATCAGCCAGTGGTTGACCCGCGCCCACCAGCCGTAGCGAAGGATGCCGTACCGTACATTGGAATGGCTCATAACCGGTCCTCCCCGCGCCGATCGACATCACGCGCTGCGGCGGCGTTTTCCGGATCGGGATCGTCCTCGGGCTCTTCCTTTGGGCCTTTCATCACATAATGGAAGAAGCCTGCCAAGACCGACATGCCCAATGCGACGGACATGATGGGTTTGGTGACGCCTTTCCACAGCTCAACGGTCGGGCTGATCTGGGGATCTTTCGGCAATCCACTGTAGAGCTCCGGCCGGTCGGCGTGCTGCAGGACGTACACCACGTGCGTGCCACCGACGCCGGGCGGGTCGTAGATCCCCGCATTGTCGTAGCCGCGGCCCTGCAGGTGGGCGACGCGGTGGGCGCCATAGTCGAGCATGTCTTCCTTGGTGCCGAACATGATCGCCGACGTGGGGCAGCTCTTGACGCAAGCCGGCTCGAGCCCCTGATAGACCCGATCAGAGCACAGGGTGCATTTATAGGCCTTGTTGTCCTTTTTCGAGATCCGCGGAATGTCGAAGGGACAACCGGCCACGCAGTAGCCACAACCGATACAGTGCTCCGAGTTGAAATCGACGATGCCGTTAGCGTACTGCACGATGGCACCGGGCGACGGGCAGGCCTTGAGGCAGCCCGGCTCCGCGCAATGCATGCAATTGTCCTTGCGGATCAGCCATTCCAGGTTGCCCTGCTCGTCCTCGTATTCGGAGAAGCGCATCACCTCGAAGGATTCGGGACTCAGGTCCTGGGGGTTGTTGTAGGTCCCGTCGCATTCGCCGACGTCGTCGCGCAGGTCGTTCCACTCCGAGCACGCCACCTGGCATGCCTTGCAGCCAATGCACACCGAGACATCGATCAGCTTGGTGACCTTCTCGACGCCGCCGTGTCGCACCTGCGGCGACGGCGTCGTGGTGGCCGAACGGGCAATGATGTTCTGCAGGTTGATCTGGTCGCCTCGCATCAGACGGCACCTCCGATTTTTTCCACGGTCACCAGAAACGACTTGAATTCCGGTGTCTGGGTGTTCCCGTCACCCACAAAGGGCGTCAGGGTATTGGTCAAGTGCGCCTTCTTCGCGACGCCCTTGAAGCCCCAATGGATCGGAATGCCAACCTGATGCACGGTGCGCCCGTCGATCTCCAGCGGCACCAGTCGCTTGGTCACCACGGCAACCGCCGTGATGAAACCTCGCTTGGAGCGAACCCGAACGCGTTCGCCGGCGACGATCCCCAGCTCGCCTGCGAGCACCTCTCCGATTTCGACGAATTTCTCCGGCTGCGCAATTGCGTTGAGCCGAGCATGGGTCGTCCAGAAATGGAAATGCTCGGTCAGCCGGTAGGTCGTCGCCGCGTACGGGAACTCCTTGTTCGAGCCGAACGAGTCCCTGTCCTGCTCGAATACCCGTGCAATCGGGTTGTGCATCGCCAGTGGGTTGTTCGGGTTCATCGGGTTGCGGTCGATCGGGCTTTCCATCGGCTCGTAGTGCTCCGGAAATGGACCCTCGTTCAGCCATTCGCTGGAGAACAGATGACCGGTCCCGGTCTGCGTGACGATGAACGGCCGCACGCCCGCCGACGGCGGCGAAGTCAGCGGGAAATCAGGCACGTCGGCACCCGTCCAGCGTTCACCGTTCCACCAGATGAACGCCTTGTTGGGAGCCCAGGGCGTTCCATCCGGGCGAGCCGAAGCACGGTTGTAGAGCAGCCGACGATTCATTGGCCAGGCCCAGGCCCAGCCCAGCGTGTTGCCGGTGTTGTAAGGGTCCGAATTGTCGCGGCGGGCCATCATGTTGCCTTCCTGCGGCCAGGCGCCGGAGTAGATCCAGCAACCACAGGCGGTGCTCCCATCTGCGCGCAGTTCGCTGAAGTCCTTCAGCTGCTCGCCCTTGCGGCGGATGACATTGCCGTTGTCGTCGGTCAGGTCGGCCAACGCGCGGCCGTTGTACTCCATCGCCAGTTCGGAAGCAGCAGGGAAGTTCGGAACCTTGTAGTTCCAGGTCAGATTGAGGATCGGATCGGGGAATGCTCCGCCCTCCTCCTGATACATCGCCTTGAGGCGCAACATCAGCTCACCGAGGATTTCAGTATCGGTCAGCGATTCCCCCGGGCCTGGAGCGGCCTTTTCATGCCATTGCAGCCAGCGTGCACTGTTGGTGATTGACCCGGAATCTTCAGCGAAGCAGGTGGTTGGAAGGCGGAACACCTCGGTGCCGATCTTCGACGGGTCAACGTCGTGGTATTCGCCGAAGTTCTTCCAGAACTCGCCAGTTTCTACCGTCAGTGGATCCATGATGACGAGGAACTTGAGCTTGGAGAGGCCCTCGAACACCTTCGCCTTGTTCGGGAAGGACGCCAAAATGTTGAAGCCCTGGCAGAAGGCCCCGGTCATCTTGCCCAGGGTCATGTCGTTGACTGCGTAGAGCACGTCGTAGATGGGCTCGGACAGCTTGGGCAGCCAGTCGTAGCACCAGTTGTTTTCCTTCGTCGCTACGTCGCCATACCAGTCCTTCATCAGACTGACGAAGAACCGCTCGTAGAACTTCCAGTAGGACACTTCGCCTTCGAGCAGTGGCGGTTTGATGCGGGTCTTCATGTAGTCGTCGTAGGACTGCAAGTCTACCGACGGCAAGTTCATATAGCCCGGTAGCAGGTTCGACAACAGGCCGATGTCGGTCAGGCCCTGGATGTTGGAGTGGCCACGCAACGCGTTGACGCCACCACCGGGCATGCCCATGTTGCCGAGCAGCAGCTGCACCATGGCCCCACAGCGGATGATCTGCGAACCGATGGTGTGCTGGGTCCAACCCAGGGCGTAGAGGATGGTCATGGTCTTGTCCGGGGCGGACGTTTGCGCCATGAGGTCCCAGAGTTGCAGCACCGTGTCCTTCGGCATGCCGCAGACGGTTTCAACCTGATCGACGGTGTAGCGACTGTAGTGCTCGTGCAGCAGGCGGAACACGCAGCGCGGGTGTTCGAGGCTTGGATCGCGGCGGGCGAAGCCGCTCTCGTCCAGCTCGAAGTTCCAGCTCTTGCGATCGTAGCTGTGCTTGTCCTCGTCATATCCGGTGAACAGGCCGTCCTCGAAGCCGAACCCTTCCTTTACGATCAGGCTGGCATCGGTGTACTCGCGCACGTATTCATGGGCGTAGCGACCGGTTTCGATCAGGTAATTGATGAAACCACCCAGGAACGCGATATCTGTACCGGTACGAATCCAGGCATGGTAATCGGCCACCGCCGTGGTGCGGTTGAATCGTGGGTCGATCGAAATCAGGATCGCATTGCTGCGCTCCTTGGCTTTCATGACCCAGCGGAAACCGACCGGGTGTGCCTCAGCGGAATTGCCGCCCATGGACAAGATGACATTGGCATTGCCGATGTCCGTCCAGTGGTTCGTCATGGCACCGCGACCAAATGAAGGGGCAAGACCTGCCACCGTTGGTCCGTGTCAGACGCGCGCCTGGTTGTCCATCTTGAGGATGCCCAGAGCACGGGTAATCTTCTGTGTCAGATACGCCGTCTCGTTGGTGCAGGCCGAAGCGGCGACCATCGAGGTCGTCATCCAGCGATTGACCAGCCTGCCCTGCTCGTCATGAGTCTCGAAGTGCCGGTCGCGGTCGTCCTTCATGTGCCGTGCGATGCGCGTCAGGGCTTCTTCCCAGCTGATGCGCTTCCACTCATTGGTGTACGGGTCGCGAACTTCGGGATACTTGACTCGTGACGGGCTCTTGATGAAGTCCAGCACACCGGCCCCGCGTGGGCACAGCGAGCCACGGCTGACCGGGTGATCAGGATCGCCTTCGACGTGGTAGATGTCGTCGACCACGTTGGCGGCTCCGTCGCCCCGTGCGTAGAGCAACATGCCGCAGCCTACCGAGCAGTAGGTGCAGATATTGCGGGTGACTTTGGCGCCGGTCAGCTTGAAGTGACGGATCGACGCAACGGCTTCATCAGGCGCAAATCCCATCATGGCCATGCTCGATGCGCCTACACCAGCCGCACCGAACTTCAGGAACTGTCGCCGGGATACTCGCACGGTCATCGGTATCTCCTGTTGCTTGGAATTCTGCTTGTTTCTAGTTATGTCCGTTCATCGGTCAATCGACCGCAACCGCTCTGCAATGGTTCATTCGCGGTGATCGACGGGCGCAGCCTTTGCGCTGCGCTTGTCTCAGCGTAGTCGGGCTTTTCTGGTTGGGAAGGCGCCGCGGACGATTCACTCGTCGTCGTGGCGGACCTGTTCGAGCAGACGCGACGACAGCGCCTGGCGTGTCGAACGGTAGTCGGCCCAGGGGTCATCGGCCTCCAGGCGCTCCGCCAGGTTGGCGATGGTCCAGTGATCGGCGCGCTCGATGCGCACCAGCTCCTCGCGGCGGATCGGCACCGATACCGGCAGGCCGGGCCGCGCGCGCACGGAATAGGCGGCCACCGTGCTGGCTCCGCGCTGGTTGCGCAGGTAGTCGACGAAGATCTTTCCGACCCGGTTCTTCGGCCCCATCTTGGCGACGATCCGCTCCGGAGCCTGCTGTGCCAGCCGCTCGGTCACGCCTCGCGCGAAGCGGTTGACGCTGCTCCAGTCATGCCGCCGCGCGATGGGTACGACGATATGCACACCGCGCCCGCCGCTGGTCTTGATGAAGCCCCGCATGCCTAGTTCATCCAGCAGACCCAGGGTCAGGTCGGTTGCCTCGACCATGCTCGTCCACGGCAGCGCAGGATCTGGATCGAGGTCGAAGACGATGCGATCCGGCCGGTCGATGCGGTCGCTACGTGCGTTCCAGGTATGTAATTCCACAGTACCCATCTGCACCGCCTCGAGGACCGCAGTGAGCGTGTCCGCCTGGATCAGCCGTGCGTGCTCCGGGTCGAGCGCCTTGTCCAGCACCTTCATGTGCGGCATTTTCAGCCGTCCGCAGTGGCGCTGGAAGAACCGCTCCCCGGCAATGCCTTCCGGTGCCCGGACGATGGACAGCGGCCGGTCGAGCAGATGTGGCATCAGCCGCTCGCCGACCTGCAGGTAGTACTGAGCCAGCTGCAACTTGGTCGCGCCGCTGCGCTCGTCGATTACCCGCTGCGGGTTGCTGATACCGATCCCGCCCACCTCGGGCCGGGCCTTGCCCGATATCACAGCCATGGCTTATCTCCGCGTCAGCTGGCCTTCTTGCTGCTGGACTTGCTGGCGCCGGCCTTGCCTGCCGCGGGCTTGCGAGCCGCAGCCGGCTTGCTCGATGCGCTCTTGCCGGTGCCCGCCTTGGCGGGGGCCTTGGCCTTGCTGGCGGCAGTTTTGCCCGCCGCGCGCCGCGGCGCTGCGGTTTCGCCATCACCGTCATCCTGCCCGTCGTCGGCCTCCGCGGCCGGCGGCGCCTGCCTAGCCGATTTGCCAGCGAGGCTGCGCTTGAGCAATTCGGTGAGGTCGATGACATCGGCGCTGCGCCGATCGACCGCCTCTTCCGGACCGCCGACAGCTTCGAGCTTGCCTTCACGCGCCTTGGTTTCGACCAGATCCATGATCTGGTCTTGGAAGGTGTCCTTGTATTGCTGGGGATCCCAAGCCTCGGTCATGTCCTCGACCAGCCGTTTGGCCATATCGAGCTCCTTGGCGTTGAGGTCGGCGTTGAGCGCTTCGTCCTTCATCTCCAGGTATTCGACGCCGCGCACCTCATCGGCCCAGCGCAGCGTGTTCATCACCAGCGCCTTGCCCAGCGGCATCACCACCGCCAGGTGCTGCTTGTTGCGCAACACCACGTTGGCGATGCCGACTTTGCCGGTCTGGAGCAGCGTCTCGCGCAACAGGGCATAGACCTTTTCACCGCGCCGGTCGGGCGTCAGGTAGTACGGCGTGTCGATATAGAGAAAGGAGATGTCCTTGGCATCGACGAAGGCGACGATATCAACGGTCTGCGTGGCTTTTGGGTGCGCGGCCTTGATCTCCTCGTCGCTGATCACCACGTAGTTACCCTTCTCGTATTCGACGCCCTTGACGATGTTCTCGCTGTCGATGTCCTCGCCGGTGGTCTTGTTGATGCGCTTGTAGCCGACCCGGTCCATGCTGCGTTTGTCGAGCCAGTCGAAGTCGATGCCCTGCCGGGTCGTGGCCGGCACGAGCGCAACGGGAATATGCACCAGCCCGAAGCTGACGGCGCCTTTCCAGATCGTACGGGGCATAGCCTTCCCTCCTGTCACCGCGGTGCGATCAGCCGTTGACCACGGTACCGCCGTTCACGTGGATAACCTGGCCGCTGACGTAGGACGCGTCATCGCTGGCCAGGTAGACATAGGCCGGCGCCACCTCTTCGGGTTGGCCGGGACGTTCCATCGGCACGTTGGCACCGAATTTCTCCACTTTTTCCGCATCGAAGGTCGACGGGATCAGCGGCGTCCAGATAGGTCCCGGCGCCACGCCATTGACCCGGATGCCACGCTCGGCCAGGTTCATCGACAGCGACCGGGTGAAGGCCGTGATCGCACCCTTGGTCGCCGAATAGTCCAGCAGCTGCGGGCTGCCCTTGTAGGCCGTCACCGAGGTGGTGTTGATGATCGCAGCCCCTTTCGGCAGATGCGGCAGCGCGGCCTTGGTCATCTGGAACATGCCGAAGATGTTGGTGCGGAAGGTCTTTTCCCACTGCTCTTCGGGAATGTCCTCCAGGCGTTCCTGCGGGTGTTGCTCGGCGGCGTTGTTGACTAGGATGTCGAGCTTGCCGAACCTGTTCAGGGTTTCGTCGATGACCTTGCGGCAGACGTCGCGGTCCGCCACGTCGCCGGCGAAGGTCAGGCACTGGCGACCCTGCTGCTCTACTACGCGCTGGGTCTCCTGCGCGTCCTGATGCTGGTCCAGATACAGGATCGCGACGTCAGCGCCCTCGCGGGCGAACAGCACGGCAACCGAACGCCCGATGCCGCTGTCGCCTCCGGTAATGATCGCCACTTTGCCCTGCAGCTTGCCCGCCGCCTTGTAGTCCTCGCCGCGGAACGCAGGCCGTGGCGTCATCTCGCCTTCCTTGCCAGGTTCGGCCTGTTGCTGGGGCGGAAGGGTCTGGGTTTCGTCAGCCATGCAAAAATCCTCCGTCACGGTTGATTGACCTGTATCTGGAGGACTTTGCCGGCGGGGGGAAAGTTTCTGCGGTGCGATGAGAGGGGCCGACCCGGCCGTTTACCTGTCACGCAGGGGGCAAGCGGGCAGATGCCGCGACTGAATGAAAAAACCCCGCAAGGCGGGGTCAGCGAACAGCCATCGCGCTGCGGTTAGTCCAGGCGCAATGCCACGCGGCCGCGCGGCACGCCACTTTCGACGTAACGATGCGCCTCGACCACCTCGTCGAAGCCGAACACCCGGTCCACCTGAGGCGCAATCATTCGGTCGGCGGTCAGCTGATTGATGTGCAGCAATGCACGCTCGACAGCCTCGCGATCCTGCTCGATGCCGAGGTCGGGCTGACCGGTGAAATCACACAGACAATGCAGGAAGAACTTGAAGTTCTTCTTGAATGCGGCACAGGCCGGGAATGCAGTTTCGTTGCCACCGTTAAGGCCGTAGAGGATGAGCTTGCCGCGCGGCGCGATGACATCGCCGAGCAGCTTCATGCGCGAGCCGCCGCACCCGTCGAGCACCACCTCGACACCCGCCCCGGCAGTGATCTTCTGCAGGCGGCCTACCAGGTCTTCCTCTTCGGTGACGATCACCGTCTCGGCGCCCAGCTCGCGGAGAAAATCGCGATCCTCTGCGGTATCGCAGGTGGCGATGACCCGCGCACCCAGCGCCTTGGCCAACTGCACCGCGATGGGGCCGGTGCAATGGCGGGCCTCGGTGATGAGCACGTACTGGCCGGGTTCCAGCTGGGCCAGCTCGACCAGCGCGAAGTACGCCACCAGCGCCGGCGTGAAGTGCACCGCGGCCTCGACTGCCGTTAGCCGCTCGGGGTAGTGCACCAGCGACGCTGTGGGCAATAACACCTGCTCGCCGTACAACGGGTAGCGGTTGAGGTCGTGGGCCGGGAAACTCGCCACCAGGTCGCCCACCGCAAAGCCTTCGACGTCCTCCCCCACGGCCCGGATGACGCCGGCGATTTCGCTGCCGAGCCCAGCCGGCAACTTGGCGTGCCGGGGCGCCAGGTCCTGTCGCCAGAGCACGTCGTTCCAGCTCACGCCGATCGCCTGAACGCCGATCAGCACCTCTCCCGGCCCCGGGCGCAGCTCGTCCTGCTGCTCATAGCGCAGGACATCGGCAGGGCCGAACTGGTGGAAGCGGATGATGCGGGACATGAACAAGACCCCTCGATTTACTACTGTGGGAGTGACTCTATCTGCACCGCTGGCACAACTCCAGTCGCGCGGTTCGATAGTCGCCATGCGCGCAAATGATGAGACCCTGTATGTAAGGTCGCACCCGGCGCTGCAGGTTTGGGCATTGCCAGAGCGGAAATGGACATGCGGGCCGGCCGTGGAACTGTCTAGAATGCTGACGCACCCGGGAAAGGCCTGCGCCTGTCCCGCCCGGCCCCAGCTTGAAGTGAATGGCATGAATCGCAACGACCTTCGCCGTGTAGACCTCAACCTGCTGATCGTCTTCGAAACGCTGATGCACGAGCGCAGCGTGACGCGGGCGGCAGAAAAGCTGTTTCTCGGCCAGCCGGCGATCAGCGCAGCCCTGGCACGCCTGCGTACCCTGTTCGATGACCCGCTGTTCGTGCGCACCGGACGCAGCATGGAGCCGACCGCGCGCGCCCAGGAAATCGCCGGGCTGCTCTCCCCTGCGCTGGATTCCATTTCCACCGCGGTCAGTCGCGCCTCGACCTTCGATCCAGCCACCAGCGAATTGGTCTTTCGCATCGGGCTGACCGACGAGGTGGAGTTCGCCCTGTTGCCACAGCTGCTGCGGCGCGTGCGCGCCGAGGCGCCGGGGGTAGTGTTGGTGGTGCGCCGCGCCAACTACCTGCTGATGCCCGGTCTGCTGGCGTCCGGCGAGATTTCGGTGGGGGTCTGCTACACCGAAGAGCTGCCTGCCAATGCCAAGCGCAAGGTCTTGCGCCGGCCGAAGCCGATGCTATTGCGCGCCGACAGCATTCCGGGACGCATGAGCATGGAGGACTACTGCTCGCGACCGCACGCGATGGTGTCCTTCGCCGGCGACCTGAACGGCTATATCGACGAGGAACTGGCATTACACGGTTGCAAGCGGCGGGTGGTGCTGGCCGTTCCCCAGTTCAACGGACTGGCCAGCCTGCTCGCCGGCACCGATCTGGTGGCCACGGTGCCCGACTACGCCGCCGCCGCGCTGGCGGCCAATGGCGGCGTGCGCGCCGAACCCCTGCCCTTCGAGACCAGCCAGGACTTCGAGCTGTCCATGGCCTGGCGCGGTGCCCAAGACAATGACCCAGCCGAGCGCTGGTTGCGTTCGCGGATCCAGATGTTCGTCGGCGACCCGGACAGTCTCTGATAGGCGATATCGGCTGGGCTTCAGTCCCTCGTTTGTTCATCCGCCCCAAGTTCGCTTGGCGGGCTGAAGCCCACCCTACGACAACTGCGGCAGCGGCACATGTGAAACGCCAACAGCCAGGACTTGCCCGGCCCGGCAGCGATCGGCACCGATCGGCGCGGCGCCTACGCCGAGCTGAAGGGTGGGCCCACCACTTGCCGCGGCGTCACACCGTTTGGTGGGCTAAAAACCGCGCCACCGAAGCCAAGTCCCGCCCTGCCATGAGTCAGGACCTTGCCTCGCGTCGCGCCGATAATGAATGCTCGACCATCACCGCCAATGATATTCACCTTTGCCTCGTTCGATTTCTACAGAAAGGCCCGACCACGCACACTCCCGCTATCAATAAAAACCCGAGTTGCGGAGTCAAGCATGGAACGTTCACTCAAAGCCTTGCGTTACCCCTTGGTTGCGGTTGCCGCTGCCTTAGTCGGCGCGTGCGGGCAAACGTCCGAGGCCACCCAAGCGGCCCCGCCGGCACCCGCGGTCAGTGTCGCCGAGGTGATCGAGCAGCAGGTCACCGAGTGGGACGAGCTCACCGGGCGACTGGAAGCACCGGAGTCAGTGGAGATCCGCCCGCGCGTCTCCGGCTTCATCGACAAGGTTGCCTTCGAGGAAGGCGCACTGGTCAAGAAAGGCGATCTATTGTTCCAGATCGACCCGAGGCCCTTCGAGGCGCAGGTCAAGCGTCTGCAGGCAGAGCTCCAACAGGCCCGCGTCACCCAGCAACGTACCGCCAGCGAAGCCGAGCGTGGTGAGCGGTTGCGCGCCAACAACGCCATTTCCGCCGAACTCGCTGATGCGCGCGTCAGTGCCGCCAGCGAGGCCAAGTCAGCGGTTGCCGCGATCCAGGCCCAGCTCGACGCCGCCAAGCTGAACCTGAGCTTTACCCGCGTAACCGCGCCTATCGACGGCCGGGTCGGCCGCGCCCTGATCACCGCGGGTAACCTGGTCAACGCCGGCGAAGCCCTGCTGACCACGCTGGTGTCCACCGACAAGGTCTATGCCTACTTCGAAGCGGATGAGCGCACCTACCTGAAGTATCGCGAGCTGGCCCGCGAAGGCGCACGTGGCGATGCGACGCCAGTCTACCTGGGGCTTTCCGACGAGCCGGGGCACCCACACCTGGGCCACATGGATTTCATCGACAACCAGGTCGATCCGCGTACCGGCACCATTCGCGGCCGCGCCGTGTTCGACAACCGTGACGGGCGCTTCACCCCGGGGCTTTACGCGCGGCTGAAGCTGGTCGGCAGCGCTACCTACGAGGCGGTACTGATCAAGGACGTCGCGGTGGGAACCGATCTCGGCAAGAAGTTCGTGCTGGTGCTGGGCGATGACGGCAAGGTCAGTTATCGCTCCGTCGAGCTGGGGCCAAAACTTGAAGGCCTGCGCATCGTTCGTAACGGCTTGAACGAAGGCGAAACCATCGTGGTGAACGGCCTGCAGCGCGTTCGCCCAGGCGCAACAGTCGCGCCGCAAAACGTGCCGATGGCCGACGCCGATACCCTCGCCACGCTGCGTGAGCAGAACCGTGCGATCACGGCGGCGTTCAAGACCGAAGTCGTCGAGCACAACGTGGCGCGCCGCCCGAGCAGCTGAGGCGTGCGCTGACTCGCATCGACCCTGCGCTTCGGCGCATCCAAAGAAAACCGATTCCGTCAGGGCGCGTCACGCGCGCCCTCTCCCCCGGAGTGCGTCATGAATTTTTCCCAGTTCTTCATTCAGCGGCCGATCTTCGCCGCGGTGCTGTCACTGATCATCCTGATCGGCGGCGCCATCTCGCTGTTTCAGCTGCCGATCAGCGAATACCCCGAAGTCGTCCCACCCACGGTGGTGGTGCGTGCGAACTTCCCCGGTGCCAACCCCAAGGTGATCGGTGAAACGGTCGCCTCGCCCTTGGAGCAGGCGATTACCGGTGTCGAAGGCATGCTTTACATGTCGTCCCAGGCGACCGCCGACGGCAAGCTGACCCTGACCATCACCTTCGCCCTGGGCACGGAGCTGGACAACGCCCAGGTCCAGGTGCAGAACCGCGTGACCCGCACCATGCCGACCCTGCCCACCGAAGTGCAGCGGCTCGGCGTGACGGTGGACAAGGCCTCGCCGGACCTCACCATGGTGGTGCACCTGACCTCGCCGGATGAGCGCTACGACATGCTCTATCTGTCCAACTACGCCGCGCTCAACGTCAAGGACGAGCTGGCGCGGCTGGACGGGATCGGCGATGTCCAGCTGTTCGGCATGGGTGACTACTCGCTGCGCGTCTGGCTGGACCCGAACAAGGTCGCCTCGCGCAATCTCACCGCGAGCGATGTGGTCAATGCGATACGTGAACAGAACCGCCAGGTTGCCGCCGGCTCGCTCGGCGCGCCGCCAGCACCGGGTGCGACTGACTTCCAGCTGTCGATCAATACCCAAGGCCGCCTCGTCAGCGAGGAGGAATTCGAGAACATCATCATTCGTGCCGGTGAAGACGGCTCGATCACCCGCCTGCGCGACATCGCCCGCGTCGAGTTGGGGTCCAGCCAGTACGCCTTGCGTTCGCTGCTCAACAACCAGCCGGCAGTGGCCATCCCGGTGTTCCAGCGTCCGGGTTCCAACGCCATTGCAATCTCCGATGCGGTGCGCGCGCGCATGGCTGAGCTGAAGAAGGACTTCCCCGAGGGCGTGGATTACGAGATCGTCTACGACCCCACCATCTTCGTGCGCGGCTCCATCGAGGCGGTGGTGCACACCCTGCTCGAGGCGCTGGTGCTGGTGGTGCTGGTGGTCATCCTGTTCCTGCAAACCTGGCGCGCCTCGATCATCCCGCTGGCGGCCGTGCCGGTGTCGCTGATCGGTACCTTCGCCGTGATGCACATGCTCGGTTTCTCGCTCAACGCGCTATCGCTGTTCGGGCTGGTGCTGGCGATCGGTATCGTGGTGGACGACGCCATCGTCGTGGTGGAAAACGTCGAGCGCAACATCGGCCTCGGCAAGACACCGGTCGAAGCCACCAAACAGGCCATGAAGGAAGTCACCGGGCCGATCATCGCCACGGCGCTGGTGCTTTGCGCGGTGTTCATCCCGACCGCCTTCATTTCCGGCTTGACCGGGCAGTTCTACCAGCAGTTCGCACTGACCATCGCCATCTCCACGGTGATCTCGGCGTTCAACTCGCTGACCCTGTCGCCGGCGTTGGCCGCGGTCCTGCTGCGCAGCCACGACGCACCCAAGGACGGCTTCTCGCGCTTGCTGGACAAGCTATTCGGCGGCTGGCTGTTCGGCCCGTTCAACCGCGTGTTCGAGCGTGCCAGTCACGGCTACGTCGGGGCGGTAAAGCGCATCCTGCGGGGCAGCGGCATCGCACTGGTGGTCTACGTCGGACTGGTCGCCCTCGGTTACATGGGCTTTGCCAACACACCGACCGGTTTCGTGCCACCCCAGGACAAGCAGTACCTGGTGGCTTTTGCTCAGCTGCCCGACGCCGCCACCCTCGATCGCACCGAGGACGTGATCAAGCAGATGTCGGAAATCGCCGGCAAGCATCCTGGCGTGGCGAATACCGTCGCCTTCCCGGGCTTGTCGATCAACGGCTTCACCAACAGCCCCAACAGCGGCATCGTCTTCGTCACCCTGAAGGACTTCGACGAGCGCCAAGGCGCGAACATGTCGGCTGGGGCCATCGCCGGTGACCTGAACGGCCAGTTTGCGAGCATCCAGGAAGCCTACCTCGCGATCTTCCCGCCGCCTCCCGTGCAGGGGCTTGGCACCATCGGCGGCTTCCGCGTGCAGGTGCAGGATCGCGGCAACCTCGGTTACGAAGAACTCTACAAGCAGGTGCAGAACGTGCTCGCCAAGAGCGCCGACTACCCCGAGCTGGCCGGGCTGTTCACCAGTTATCAGGTCAACGTGCCTCAGGTGGACGCCGACATTGACCGCGAAAAGGCCAAGACCCACGGCGTGGCGATCGACGATATCTTCGACACCATGCAGGTCTACCTCGGCTCGCTGTACGCCAACGACTTCAATCGCTTCGGCCGCACCTATCAGGTCAACGTCCAGGCCGATCAGAAGTTCCGCTTGGCGCCGGAGCAGATTGGCCAGCTGAAGGTGCGCAACAACCGGGGCGAGATGGTGCCGCTGTCGACCTTCGTCAAGGTCACTGACAGCGCCGGCCCCGACCGGGTGATGCATTACAACGGCTTCCTGACCGCTGAAATCAACGGCGCGGCCGCACCCGGCTACAGCTCCGGCCAGGCGGAAGCGGCAATGGAGCGGCTGCTGAAGGCCGAGTTGCCCAACGGCATGAGCTACGAATGGACCGAGCTGACCTACCAGCAGATCCTCGCGGGCAACACGGCCGTCTTCGTCTTCCCACTCTGCGTGCTGCTGGCGTTCCTGGTGCTGGCTGCGCAGTACGAAAGCTGGAGCCTGCCGCTGGCGGTGATCCTGATCGTGCCCATGACGCTGCTGTCAGCCATCACCGGGGTGATTCTGTCCGGCGGCGACAACAACGTGTTTACCCAGATCGGCCTGATCGTACTGGTGGGCCTGGCGTGCAAGAACGCGATCCTCATCGTCGAGTTCGCCAAGGACAAACAGGAAGAAGGCATGAGTCGCCTGGACGCGGTGCTGGAGGCCTGCCGCTTGCGGCTACGGCCGATCCTGATGACCAGCTTCGCCTTCATCATGGGCGTGGTGCCACTGGTGCTGTCCTCCGGCGCGGGTGCCGAGATGCGCCACGCCATGGGTGTCGCGGTGTTCAGCGGGATGCTCGGCGTGACCTTGTTCGGCCTGCTGCTGACCCCGGTGTTCTATCTGGTGATTCGCGCCTTCGTCGAACGGCGCGCGGAGAAAAAGGCTGTCTTCAAGGAGGTGAATGCATGAAAGCGCCGATCGCTACTCCGTCATTGCTGGCCACGCTGCTGCTGTTGAGCGCCTGCGCGGTCGGCCCGGACTACCGTGCGCCGCAGACCGACCCTGCGCGGATCGAACGGGCCGCGGCGCCGCCATTCGATCGCTCGCACTTCGAGGCCGCCTGGTGGCGGCAGTTCGACGACCCGACGCTGAATGCACTGGTGCGCGAAGCGCTGGGCGACAACCGCGAGCTGCGCGTCGCCTTTGCCCGCCTGCGCGCGGCCCGTGCGCTGCGTGCAGACACCGCCAATGACCGCTTTCCCATCGTGACTGCCGGGGCCGGTGCTGACATCGGCAAGGCCCAGCAACCCGGCGTGACGGATGAGCGCGTCAACAGCGAGCGCTACGATCTCGGGCTCGACATGGCCTGGGAACTCGACCTCTTCGGGCGCATCCAGCGCCGGATCGAAGCCAGCGAGGCGCAAACCGAAGCGGCCGAGGCCGAGCTGTATCAGCTGCAGGTCAGCCTGATTGCAGAGCTGGTCGATGCCTATGGCCAGTTGCGCGGGGCACAGCTGCGCGAGCGCATCGCCCGGGAAAACCTCGACAACCAGCGCAACTCACACCGGCTCACCGAGCAGCTGCGCGAAGCCGGTGTGGGCAGCGAACTGGACGTGTTGCGCGCCGACGCGCGCCTGGCCTCCACCGAGGCCAGCCTGCCGCAGCTGCAGGCGCAGCAGACGCGGGCGCGCAATCGCATCGCCACCCTGCTGGGCCAGCGTGCCGACCAGCTCAGCGTCGATCTGTCGCCGCGGGAGCTTCCGGCGATTGCCAAGGCGCTGCCTGTCGGCGATCCGACCGAGCTGCTGCGGCGGCGTCCCGATATCCTCGCGGCCGAGCGCCAGCTGGCGGCGGCCACAGCGAATGTTGGCGTGGCCACCGCGGATCTGTTTCCGCGGGTGAGCCTGTCCGGTTTCGTCGGTTTCATCGCCGGACGCGGTTCGCAGATCGGCTCAAGCGCGGCACGTGCCTGGAGCGTCGGGCCGAGCATCAGCTGGGCCGCCTTCGATATGGGCAGCGTGCGCGCGCGTCTGCGGGGCGCCGAGGCAGACGCCGATGGTGCGTTGGCGCGCTATGAACAGCAGGTGCTGCTCGCGCTCGAGGAGTCGGAAAACGCCTTCAGCGACTATGCCCGCACCCAGGAGCGTCTGGTGGCCTTGCTGCGCCAGTCGCAAGCGAGCCGGAAAGCGGCGCAGCAGGCGCAGATCCGCTACCGCGAGGGCAGCGTCGACTTCCTGGTGCTACTCGATGCCGAACGTGAGCGGCTGCAAGCCGAGGACGCCCAGGCTCAGGCGGAAACCGACCTCTACCGCGGCGTGGTCGCGCTGTACAAGGCGCTGGGGGGCGGCTGGCAATTGCCGAGCGCCTGACGCCGGAAGCTCTGCGCGGGCGGCTGCAGAGCCGTTCGCGCATGTCCGGCGGAAAACTGTGACGCATGCCCGTTCCTGCCGGATCGGCAGATGAAATTTGCGAGAAAGCCCTTCTGATTGGTCGGCTTATTTGGCATAAGGTCCCGTTGACGCTCAACACGCGTCCGCGGGACGTCCTGCCAACCAACCAAAAAAAAAGAGCCCTCCAATGATCAAGCCGATCATCACCCTTGCCGGCATAGTGCTGGCTCTGGTCACGACCGCCGTCGAGGCGGAGCCGATCGTCATCAAGTTCTCCCACGTGGTCGCCGAAGACACGCCCAAGGGCAAAGGCGCCCTGCTGTTCAAGCGCCTGGTGGAAGAACGCCTGCCCGGGCAGGTCACCGTCGAGGTCTACCCCAACTCCACCCTGTTTGGTGACAACAACGAGCTCGACGCCCTGAGCAAGAACGAGGTGCAGCTGCTCGCTCCATCGCTGGCCAAGTTCGAGAAGTACACCAAGCAGTTACAGGTATTCGACCTGCCGTTCCTGTTCGATGATCTCGAGGCGGTCAACCGCTTCCAGAAGCGCGCCAAGGGTCGCCAGCTGCTGCGTTCAATGGAACAGGAAAACATCACTGGCCTGGCCTACTGGCACAACGGGATGAAGCAGCTTTCGGCTACCAAGGCATTGCGCATGCCGGCTGACGCAGCGGGCCTGGCCTTCCGTATCCAGCCTTCGGCAGTGCTCGAGGCGCAATTCGAGCAGCTAGGGGCCACGACCAAGAAGATCCCGTTCAGCGAAGCCTATGCGGCCCTGCAGAATGGCACGGTGCAGGGCGCCGAAAACCCCTGGTCGAATATCTACAGCAAGAAAATGCACACCGTGCAGCCCTTCATCACCGAGTCCAATCACGGCGTGCTCGACTACATGCTGGTCAGCAACGCGCGATTCTGGTTCGCCATTCCCCACCGCATCCGTACCGAACTCGAAGGCATCATCGACGAGGTCACCTACGAGGTGAACCGCGCCGCCGAAGAAGCCAACCAGGCCGACCGCGAGCGAATCCGCAAGGCGGGCACGTCGGAAATCATCGAGCTGACGCCGGAGCAGCGCGAAGCCTGGCGTGAAACCATGCGTCCGGTCTGGCAGCAGTTTGAACCGGCGATCGGCTCCGACATCATCAAGGCGGCGCAGACGGTAAATCGCAAGCAACGGCACTGACCGGGCTGCACATCAACAGACGAACCGCGGCCATGGGCCGCGGTTTTTTTTGCCTTCGCGCGGGCGAGCTAAGCCGAAGCCAACCGGCTGGTCCTACCGATCGCCCGGAGCGATTTGCAGTGCCGTTGCGTCCCAGCCGCCACCAAGCGCCGCGATCAGGGCCACGCTGGCATTCAAGCGGTCGCCCAGCAGCGTCAGGTAGGTGCGCTCGCTGTTCAGCGCATTGGTCTGCGCGGTCGCCACGCTGAGGAAGTCCACGGTGCCGGCGCGATACTGGTTTTCGATCAGCCGCAACGACTCCTGTGCGGCCTCCAGCGCCTGGCGCTGGACCACGGCTTCGGCAGCCAGCACGCGCAATTGCACCAGGTTGTCTTCGACCTCGCGAAAGCTGTCGAGCACGGTCTGCCGGTAGCTCGCCACGGTCTTGTCGTAGCTGGCCTGCGCCGCATCCAGGTCCGCGCGACGTCCTCCGAAGTCCAGCAGCGTCACCGCCAGGTCCGGCCCGAGCGACCAGAAGCGGTTGGGCAGACTGATCAGGTTGGCGACGCTGCTGCTGCGGTATCCGCCGCTGGCGCCGAGCGTCAGGTCCGGGTACCAGGCTGCCTCGGCCACGCCGACCCGCGCATTGGCCGCCATGACGGCGCGCTCGGCCGAGGCGATGTCCGGGCGTCGCTCCAGCAGCTGCGACGGCAGTGCCGGCGGTACCGCGGGTACCACCGGAATGCCCACGCGCTCGGCCAGATCCAGTTCGACCGGCGGTACGCCGACCAGCACGGCGATGGCGTGCTCGAGCTGTGCGCGTTGCCATTGCAGGTCCAGCGCCTGCGCCTCGGTGCTGCGCAGCTGGGTGGTGGCCTGGGTGACGTCCGACTTGGGCACGATGCCGGCGCGGTACTGGTTCTGCGTCAGCCGCAGCGAACGGGCGAAGGCGTCCACCGACTGGTTCAGCAGACGTTGCTGCTCGTCCATCACGCGCAGCTGCAGATAGGTCTGCACGAGCTCGGCCTGCAGGCTCAGCCGCACCGCGGCCAGGTCCGCCGCGCTGCCCTGCAGGTCGGCGCGACTGGCTTCGAGGTTGCGCCGCAAACGGCCCCACAGGTCCAGCTCCCAGGTCGCATCGAGTCCGACGCTGTAGCTCTCGCTGATGCCGCTGATCGAGGAGTTGCCCGCACCGGTTGTAACACTTGTGGCGCCCTGCCCGGCGCGTGTTGCCCCGGCGCTGCCTCCGACGCTGGGGAACAGTTGCGAACGGGCGCCGCGCACCAGCGCCCGTGCCTGGCGGTATTGCGCCTCGGCACCGGCCAGGTCCTGGTTGGCGGCGTTCAACCGAGCGACCAGGGCGTTCAGTTCGGCATCGCCAAACAGGGTCCACCAGTCGCCGCGCCGCAGCAGATCCGCCGGGCCGGCAGCTTTCCAGCCGTCGGCCTGTTTGAACGCCACGGCGCTGGGCAGGGCCGGTCGTTGATAGTCGGGGCCCAGGGTGCAGGCGCCCAGCGCGCCGGCGAGTACGGCAATGGCCAGCGGCCGCAGGGAAAAGCATGAACTCATAGCGGATCTTCCAGTGCGGCGTCGGTGCGTACACCGCGCCAGCGATTGAAACGATGGCGTGCCCGGTCCAGATACAGGTAGACGACCGGTGTGGTGAAGAGTGTCAGCAGCTGGCTGAGAATCAGCCCGCCGATAATGGTCAGGCCCAGCGGTTGACGCATTTCCGCCCCTTCTGTGCCACCCAGCAGCAACGGCAGCGCGCCGAGGATCGCCGCCAGCGTGGTCATCAGGATCGGACGGAAGCGCAGCAGGCAGGCGCGGCGGATCGACTCGGCCGGCGACAGCCCGTCCTGGCGCTCGAACTGCAGCGCCAGGTCGATCATCAGGATGGCGTTCTTCTTCACTACCCCGATCAGCAGGAACAGGCCCAGCAGGGAAATCAGGCTGAACTGCTCGCCGGTGAGGATGATCGCCAGCAAGGCGCCAACGCCGGCCGATGGCAGCGTCGAGAGGATTGTCAGCGGATGGATGTAACTCTCGTAGAGGACGCCGAGCACGATATAGACCAGCAGCAACGCGCCCAGGATCATCAGTGGCTGGCCCTCCTGCGTGGCCTTGAACACGTCGCCGGTGCCGCCGAGGCGTCCCTGCACCTCGCTGGGCAGGCCGATGGCCGCGACCGCGCGCTCGATCGCCAGGGTCGCCTGGTCGAGGCTGACGCCAGGCGCCAGGTCGAAGTCGATGTTCTCCGCCGCGAACTGGCCATCGTGGCTGACCCGGTCCTCCTCCAGGCTGCGCTCATAACGGGCGAACGCAGCCAGCGGGACGCGCCGCCCGTCGCTGCTGATCACATGCACCTGCTCGAGCACCTCGGGGTGCTGGGCGTAGGCGGGGTCGATCTCCATCACCACGCGATACTGGTTGAGCGCCTCGTAGATGGTCGACACCTGGCGCTGGCTGAAGGCGTTGTTGAGCATGGTGGTCACGGTGCTCATGTCGATGCCCAGGCGCTTGGCCGCATCGCGGTCGACCTTCAGCGTGATCTGCTGCGCGCCCTCGCCCTCGTTGGCGTCGATGCTGGTCAGCTCCGGCAACGCCTTGAGGGCCTGGGTCACGCGCGGCAGCCAGGTGCGCAGGTCATCGAGGTCGCTCGCCAGCAGGTTGTAGGAGTAGGCCGAACTGCTCTGCCGACCGCCGCCGAACTGCAAGTCCTGGTCGGCCATGAGGAACATCCGCCCGCCCGGCACCTTGGGCTGGTTTTTACGGATGCGCTCGATTACTTGCTGCGACGAAATGCGACGCTCGGCCAAGGGCTTGAGCCGCACGATCATGAATGCGTTGTTGATCCCGCCCTGGCCGCCAATGAATCCCGCCACGCTTTCCACTGCCGGGTCGGCGAGCAACGCCTTGCGGAAGGTTTCCATCTTCGGCTGCATGACCTGGAACGACAGGCCGTCATCGCCACGGATGAAACCGGTGAGCTGGCCGGTGTCCTGCTGGGGCAGGAAGGTCTTGGGCACCTGGACGTAGAGAAAGACGTTCAGCCCAATGGTCGCCAGCAGCGTCAGCAGGGTGATCCGCCGGTGTCGCAAGGCCCAGCTCAGCCCGCGGTCATAATGCCCCAGCAGCCACCGGTGGGCGCGGTGGCTGGCACGATGCAGCCGGCCGTCATGGTCAGGCTGGTGCGGCCTGAGCCAGCGCGCGCAGAGCATGGGCGTCAGGGTCAGCGACACCAGTAGCGAGACGAGGATGGCTGCTGCCAGGGTGATCGAGAACTCGCGAAACAGCCGTTCCACCAGCCCACCCATGAACAGGATCGAGACGAAGACCACTACCAGCGACAGATTCATCGACAGCAAGGTGAAGCCCACCTCGCGGGTGCCGATGTAGGCCGCGCGCATCGGCGGTACGCCCTCGTCGATATGCCGGGCGATGTTCTCCAGCACCACGATGGCGTCGTCCACCACCAGCCCGGCCGCGAGGATCAGCGCCATCAGCGAGAGCACGTTCAGCGAGAAGCCGAACAGATACATCACGGCGAAGGTCCCGACCAGCGACACCGGCACCGCCAGCGCCGGGATCAGGGCGGTGCGCAGCCGGCCGAGAAACAGGAATACCAACAGGATGACCAACCCCACGGCAATCAGCAGCGTGCGCTCGGCCTCGTGCAGGGTGGCGCGGATCACCGGCGAGCGGTCCATTGCCACGGCCAGCTCGACGCTGCCGGGCACGATCGCCTGCAGGGCGGGCAGCTCGTTGCGGATCCCTTCGATGGTCTCGATGATGTTGGCGCCCGCCTGCCGGTTGATGACCAACAACACCGCACGGTCGTTATTGAAGAATCCGTCGTTGTAGCGGTCCTCGACGCCGTTGCGCACCTTGGCGACATCGCGCAGGCGCAGCACGGCGCCGTCCTGGTAGCGGATCACCAGCGGCAGGTAGTCCGCCGCCTCGTGCAGCTGGTCGCTGGCCTGCACCTGCCAGTGACGCTCCTGGTCCTCGACCGAGCCCTTGGGGCGACGCACGTTGGCGGCGGCGATGGTCTGGCGCACCTCGTCGAGCGACACGCCGTACTGCTCCAGCTGCTGCGGCTGCAGCTCGACGCGTACCGCCGGTAGCGAGCTGCCGCCGACCTGCACTTCCCCTACCCCCGGCACCTGCGACAGCTTTTGCGCGAGCACCGTGGAGGCGATGTCGTAGAGCTGGCCGCCGGAGAGCACCTCGGACGTCAGCGACAGCACCATGATCGGCGCCTGCGCCGGATTGATCTTGCGGTAGGTGGGCATGCTGCGCATGCCGCTGGGCAACAGGTTGCGCGAGGCGTTGATTGCCGCCTGGACATCGCGCGCGGCGCCGTTGATCTCCCGCGAGAGATCGAACTGGATGATGATGCGCGTCTGCCCCTGGCTGCTGCGGCTGCTCATCTGGCTGACCCCGGCAATGCTGCCCAGCGAGCGTTCCAGCGGTGTCGCGACGCTCGAAGCCATGATCTCGGGGCTGGCCCCGGGCAGGCTCGCCTGCACCGTGATCACCGGAAAGTCCATGTTCGGCAGCGGCGAAACTGGCAGCAAGCCGAAGCTGACGCCGCCCAGCAGCAGGATCGCCAGGCTCAACAACATGGTCGCCACGGGGCGGGCGATGAACGGCGAGGAGAGGTTCATCGGGCAGATGCCGCTGAAGGCCGAAGGCTAAGGGCTGGACGAGCACGACCAGGTTTCCGGGGATCGGCATTACGTCCAGCCTCCCGCTTCCAGCGCTTTTTCGAAGCGGTCATGCGTCCGCCTCCTGCCCCACTGCGCCCCGCCTTGAAAACCGCTGCCCCAGCCGATCGAAAAACAGGTAGATCACCGGCGTGGTGAACAACGTAAGCAGTTGACTGAGCAGCAGACCGCCGACCAGCACCAGGCCCAGAGGCTGGCGCAGTTCAGCACCCGACCCCGAGGCGAGCATCAACGGCACGGCGCCGAACAACGCTGCCAAAGTGGTCATCAGGATCGGCCGGAAGCGCAGCAACGCGGCGCGGTAGATGGCGTCCCGCGGGGACATGCCCTGATGGCGCTCGGCGTCCAGGGCGAAGTCGATCATCATGATCGCGTTCTTCTTGACGATGCCGATCAAGAGAATGATGCCGATGATCGCGATCAGGCCCAGGTCGTTGCCGGTCAACAGCAACGCCAGCAGCGCGCCGACCGCCGCCGAGGGCAGCGTCGAGAGGATGGTGATCGGGTGAATGTAACTTTCATAGAGCACGCCGAGCACGATGTACATCGTCACCACTGCCGCCAGGATCAGCAGCAGCGTGCTCGACAGCGACGCGCGGAACGCCTCGGCCGCGCCCTGGAAGCGGCTCTGGATGCCGGACGGCAGACCGATCTCCGCTTCTACCTGCTCGATCAGCGCCACGGCATCGCCCAGCGAAACGCCCTCGCCCAGGTTGAATGACAGCGTGACCGCCGGGAACTGGCCGATGTGGCTGATCACCAGCGGCGCGTGGCGCTGTTCCAGCCGCGCCAGGCTCGACAGGCGGACCGGCGTGCCGCTTTCGCTCTGGACGAACACCTCGCCCAGTGCCTGCGGGCCGAGCCGGCTGGCCGCGTCGGCCTCGAGCACCACTCGGTACTGGCTGGCCTGGGTGAAGATGGTCGATATCTGGCGCTGGCCGAAGGCGTCGTACAGCGCATCGGTGATAGCCGCGATATCGATGCCCAGGCGCGCGGCGGCGTCACGGTCGATATCGAGGAACAGCTGGAGTCCATCACTTTGCAGGTCACTGGCGACGTCGGTCAGTTGCGGCTGTTCGCGCAAGGCCGCCACCAGACGTGGCGTCCATTCCTGCAGCAGGTCGGCGTCGGGGGACTCGAGGCTGAACTGGAACTGGGTCCGGCTGACCCGGTCCTCGATGGACAGATCCTGCACCGGCTGCAGGTACAGCGCGATACCGGGCAGCTTGGCCAGCTGCGGACGCAGACGGTCGATGACCTCGCTGGCGGTGACGTCGCGCTCGGCGTGGGGCTTGAGGTTGATCAGCAGACGCCCGCTGTTGAGCGTCACATTGTCGCCGTCCACGCCAATGTAGGAGGACAGGCTGGCGACCGCCGGGTCCGCCAGGATCACCCGCGACAGCGCCTGTTGGCGCTCGCTCATGGCGCGGAATGAAATCGATTGCGGCGCCTCGCTGATGCCCTGGATCGTCCCGGTGTCCTGCAGCGGGAAGAAGCCCTTCGGCACCAGCAGATACAGCACGACCGTCAGCCCCAGCGTGGCCACGGCGACCAGCAAGGTGAAGCGCTGGTGGCCGAGCACCCAGGTCAGCACTCGGGCATAGCCGTTGATCAGACGCTCGATCCAGTCCGGCCTGGCATCGGTTCGAACGGCCGGCTTGAGCAGCTTGGCGCACATCATGGGGGTCAGCGTCAGCGACACCACGAGGGAGATCAGGATCGCCACCGCCAGGGTGATGGCGAACTCGCGAAACAATCGGCCCACCACGTCCTGCATGAACAGCAATGGGATCAGCACCGCGATCAGTGACAGGGTCAGCGACACCAGCGTGAAGCCGATCTGCCGGGCGCCCTTGAGCGCGGCCTGCAGGGGCGTCTCGCCCTCCTCCACATGGCGCGCAATGTTTTCCAGCATGACGATGGCGTCGTCGACGACGAAACCGGTGGCGATGGTCAGGGCCATCAGCGTCAGGTTGTTCAGCGAAAACCCCGCCAGGTACATCACCGCGAAGGTGCCGACCAGCGACAGCGGCACCGCGATGGTGGGGATGACGGTGGCCGAGAGCTTCTTCAGGAAGATAAAGGTGACCAGGACCACCAGCACTGTTGCCAGCAACAGCTCGTGCTGGACGTCGTCGATGGCTGCGCGGATGGTCTGGGTGCGATCGGTGAGCACCACCACGTCCAGCCCTGCCGGCATGCTGGCCGTGACCTCGGGCAGCAGCGCCTTGATGCGCTCCACCACCTCAATCACGTTGGCACCGGGCTGACGCTGGATGTTGAGCAGGACGGCCTTGCTCTGGTTGGCCCAGGCCGCGAGGCGTTCGTTCTCGGCGCCGTCGCTGATCTCGGCGACATCCTTCAGCCGCAAGGCCGCGCCGTCCTGATAGGCCAGGATCAGGTCGGCGTACTCCTCCGGCGACTTCAACTGGTCGTTGGCATCGAGCATCGACACCCGCGTGGGTCCGTCGAAGTTGCCCTTGGGCTGGTTGACGTTGGCGCTGGTCACCAGCGAGCGCACGTCGGCCAGCGACAGCCCGCGCGCCGCCAGCGCCTCGGGATCGACCCGGATACGCACCGCGGGCCGCTGCCCGCCGGCAATGCTGACCATGCCGACGCCGCTGATCTGGGCGAGCTTCTGCGCCATGCGGGTGTCGACCAGATCATGCAGCGCGGGCAAGGCCAGGCTGTCGGAGGTCACTGCCAGGGTCATCACCGGGGTATCCGCCGGGTTGACCTTGTTGTACACCGGCGGCGCCGGCAGGTCGTTCGGCAACAGGTTGCTCGCCGCGTTGATTGCGGCCTGTACCTCCTGTTCAGCCACGTCCAGCTCGACCTCCAGAGCGAAGCGCAGCGTGATCACCGAGGCCCCGCCGGAGCTGGTCGAGGCCATCTGCGTAAGGCCGGGCATCTGTCCGAACTGGCGCTCGAGCGGCGCCGTCACGGCGCTGGTGGTCACCTCGGGACTGGCACCTGGATACAGCGTCATCACCCGGATGGTCGGGTAATCCACCTGGGGCAGCGCGGACACCGGCAGCATGCGGTAGGCGATGAGGCCGGCCAGCAGGATCGCCACCATCGTCAGGGTGGTGGCGACCGGCCGCAGGATGAACAGCCGCGAGAGGTTCATCGCGCGGGCTGCTCGTTCCCGTTCGGCGCGTTCTGCAGCGTCGATGCTCCGGCAGCCGCGCCCTTGCCCAGCGTCAGCGGATCGACCACCTCCACCTCGCTGCCGTCACGCAGGCGGTCGGTGCCCTCCATGACGATGCGCTCACCCGCCTTCAGCCCTTGCTCGACGACCGTGCGGTCGCCATTGCTAGGGCCGGCCTTCAGCGTCCGCAACTCGACCTTGGAATCCGCGCCGACGACATAGGCGTAATGGCCACGGGCGCCGAACTGCAGCGCCGCCGACGGCATCAGGACCGCATCGTCCAGGGTGTCGACGCGCAGCCGCACGTTGACGAACTGATTGGGTATCAGCAGCTCGCCGTCGTTGTCGAACCGGGCCTTCATCTTCAAGGTCCCGGTCGTGGGGTCGATCAGGTTGTCGACGCTGTCCAGTACGCCCTCGCCCAGCAGCATCCGTTCTCCACGATCCCAGGCCTGCACCACCAGGTGATCACCACGGCGGACGCGCTCGATCACCGGCGGCAGTTCGCTTTCTGGAAGCGTGAAGGTGATCGCCATGGGCTGGGTCTGGGTGATTACCACCAGCGGGGTGGTGTCGTTGGCCGCCACCAGGTTGCCCTGGTCGAGCTGGCGCAGGCCGACGCGGCCGTCGATGGGCGCGCGGATCTGGGTGAATTTCAGGTTGAGCTTGGCCTCGTTGACTGCAGCCTGATTCGCCGCCAGCGTGCCCTGGTACTGGTTGACCAGGGCCTGCTGGGTGTCGAGGGTCTGTTTGGCGATGCTGTCGTCGGCGAACAGACCGCGGTATCGCTTGAGATCGACCTCGGCGTTCTGCAGCAACGCGCGGTTCTGCTGGAGCGTGCCCTCGGCTTGTTGCAGGGCCACTTCATACGGACGGGGGTCGATGACCGCCAGCAGATCGCCAGCCTTGACCCGCTGCCCTTCCTCGAAGCGCACCTCCACCAGTTCGCCGGCCACGCGGCTGCGCACGTTTACCGTGTTCAGGGGCGTGACGCTGCCCAGGGCCCTGGCATAGACCTCGAAACGGCCCTGCTCGACCGCGGCGACCCGCACCGGCGTCGGGCCACTGAATGCCCCGAAGCCCGGCCGCCCACCCGGTGCCACTGGTTTTTCCTCCGCCACCGGCCACAGCCACCAGAGCAGCAGCGCAGCGACGACGATCATCACGCCGACGACCAGCCAGCGACGTTTGGAGCCGGCCGAAGAATAGGTCAACTGGGACATGAACGGGGTTCGCCTAGAAATGAGGATGAACCATAAGCAGTCCCGCTGCGCTCGCAAAGGGGCTTTACGGCATTTTTACGTATCCGGACTTGTCGCATGCTGGCCCCGCCCGACAGCGCTCGGCAACGACCCAAGGAACCATGCGCAAGGCGGCCAGTCTATGTAGCGTTCGCCGCCCCGGCGAATGATGGCCGCAGGGACCGCCCCGGCGTTCGATCGCACCGGGTGCGCTATGTCGCCATTGACCAGGCCGCCCGATATCGGCCTGTACAGGATCAAGGAATGAACGCATCACTGGTCATCCTGGCGCTGACTGTCGCCAGCTTTCTTCTCGGCTTCCTGCGTGACCTGTTCATCGCCAAGGCCTTCGGCCTGAGCTGGGAAGCGGACCTCATCTTTGTCGCGCTGATCCTGCCGATGTTCTTCGAACAGTTTCTTGGCCTGGCCCTGCGCGACGCCATGATCCCCTACCTGCAGAAGCTGCGCAGCCAGTCCGAGGCGCTGTTCCAGACGGTCAGCCGCTGGTTGTACTGGCGCGTGATGCTGATGGGCGCGGCGGTCAGTGCGCTCGCGGTGCTGGGCAGCTACTGGATTCTCGGCGCGCTGGCCCCCGGCTGGAGCGACGCCCAGGTGATCAGCGGCCAGGTCGTGTTCGGCGTAGGCGCCCTGCTGGTGGCCGTGCAGGCGGTGCTCTACTGCCAGGGCGCGTTGCTCAACATGGACGAGGTGTTCGTCCTGCCGATGACCCGAACCGTCCTGCTCAACGCCGGCGCGATCATCGGCATCCTCCTGTTCCAGCCGACCGGCATGGTTATCTTCATCGGCATGCTGGTACCCCAACTCGCCCTGATCGTGGTCCAGCATCGCCGCATCGCCTACCTGCGCGGCGGCGACAAGGTGGAGACGACCGGCCATGCCGGCGGTTTCGGCCTGGCGTTCGCACCGGTTCTGCTCGCCGCCGGCGCCCAGCAGGGCTGTATTCTTGCCGAACGGATGTTCGCCTCTTTTCTCGACGAGGGCAGCATCACCATGCTGTCCTTCGCGTTCCGCATCGTCACCATTCCCCTGACGCTCTATGCCCTGTCGGTGCTCTCGGTACTGTTTCCGCGTTTCGTCTCGAGCTGGACCGACGGCGACTTCACCGGCCACGGCGCGATGATTCGCAAGGGCCTGCTGGCAACCCTTCTATTCCTCGTTCCGGCCAGCGTGGTGCTCTGCTCGTTTCCGCAAACCGTCGTTGCCGTGCTGCTGGAGCGTGGACAGTTTGGCGCGACCCAGACCGACGCCACCGCCTCGCTGGTGGTGCTCTATGCGCTGGGGCTGCCGGCGATGGGGCTGGCGCTGCTGTGGGGCCGCGCGCTGCTGGCCCAGCACCGATCGCGGCTGTTCCTGGTCATTACCCTGTTCAGCTCCGCGCTGACCGTTGGACTCGATGCCTTGCTGTACCGCCCATACGGTGCCGAGGGCCTGGCCTTGGCATTTTCCAGCGGCGCGGCGCTGCAGGCCCTGTTGATGGGCCTGTACGTCTACCAGGCATCGCCTGCCGGCCTGGCGTTCGGGGTGCTGCTGCGCTGGCTGGCGACCGCCGCGGCCATCGCCACCGCATTGCATTGGCTGCCCACACCCCACGGACTGCTGCAGCTGTGCGCGTATATCGTGCTGGTGCTTGCCGCCTTTGCCGCGGGTGTGGTGTTGCTTGGCGAGCGCGACCTGTTCAAGCCGGCCTACTGGTCGCTCAGCAAGGCCTGAGGCAACGCGCCCCGGCCTCCTCTCGATATCCTCCGCACCTCATTGCGTCTGGCGGCGGCCCCGCCGCCAACGCATACAGCGATCAGCCGACCCGCCAATCGACCCGATGCAGCAGAACGCCTCATGCACCGGTCGGATTCAGCACAGGCATTGCGCGCGAGCCAGGCAGCGAGCGCGTATGAACACGACCGACTGCCATCGGACGGCCACGCAACCCGGGGAACCCGCCAATGCAACATCTCGATGTACAGGTGATCGAACAGGCCCTGCAATGGGAAGCCGAGGGCCACGACCTGTGGTTGTGCACGGTCCTCTCGACGTATGGTTCGGCCCCGCGAGCGCCGGGCGCGCTGCTGGTGGCGCGCGCCGATGGTGCGCACCTGGGCTCCCTGTCCGGGGGCTGCGTCGAGGAAGCGTTTCTAGCCAGCCTGGCACAGGGCGAGCTGCAAGCCGCCGCGCAGGTCATCCGCTACGGCGAAAGCGACGAGGAGCGGCATCGCCTGCGCCTACCCTGTGGCGGCGTGTTGCAGGTGCTGGTCGAACACCGCCCCCCCGCTGCGGCCTGGCGCAGCCACCTGCAGGAATTGTTGTCCGCGCTGAACGGTCAGCGCCGGGTGATGCGGCGCGTCGACCTGACCACCGGGGCCACCGAGTTGCTCGCCGATCCCGGCGGTGAGCAGACCTGTCTCAATGGCGAACAGGCCGAGATTCGGATCGGTCCGGTGCTGCGGTTGCTGCTGGCCGGGGTTTCGCCAGTGGCCAGGGCCTGCGCCGAATTCGCGCGCGCGCTCGGCTGGGATGTCGTCGCCTGCGATCCGCGCGACGAGGTGCAGGGTTCGCTGGCCGATGGAGTGGAGGTGCGGCCAATGATGCCGTCCGAGTACATCGCCTCCGGCGCCTGCCACGAGGCCACCGCGATCGTTGCCCTCACCCACGACCCACGCATCGACGACCTGGCCCTGATGGAAGCAGTACACACCCCGGCCTTCTACATCGGCGCCATGGGCTCGCGCCAGACCTCTGCCAAACGGGCCGAGCGGCTGCAGCGTGTCGGCGGCCTGAGCGCCGACGACGTCGACCGTATCCACATGCCGATTGGCCTCGACCTCGGCAGCAAGGCACCCGCCGAGATCGCACTGGCCGTCATCGCTGACGTCCTGCGTGTGTTTCGCGGCAAGCGGCGCGAGGCGCTGTGAGGCGCTGGCAGGGGATCGAGCAACGCGCAACGGACGCGAGGCGTACCGCAGGCGGGCTGCCATTCATGGTAGGCAGCCGCCTGTGGTCAGCGTGGGGTGCTCGATGGGCGACAGCCTCGTCCGGCTGAATCCGCGGGTGGCGCCATCATCCTCAACAGGGCCGCTGCCGTCCGCAGAACACCGGCGCTCAGGCTCAAGTAAAAGGCGACGGAACTGCTTGCTACCCGCCACCTCCTGCAGCCGGCATGCGTCGAGTACCGCAATCTCCCGCCCACGGGCTTCAAGGATGCCTTGAGCGCGAAGATCCGAAAGCGCACGCGACACCGACTCCACCGCCAGACCGAGATGACTCGCCATCTCCGCCCGGGACACCGGAAGGCGGAAGCGCGTCGCTAATATGCGTCGCTTGGCCAGTACCTCGACGTACCAGGCCAGGAAACTCGCCACCCGGGTGTCTGCCCTGGGCGCCGTGAGAAGTAGCCGAGCGTCCCGGTTGCGCTTCAGCTCATTACCCAATGAGCGGCGAAAGAATCGGACAAGCCGGCCATTGGTGCTGCTGAGACGGTGCAGCAGCTCGAGGGAAAAGCTGCACAGGACGGCGGGTTGCACCGCTCGGACAGTCACCTGATATTCATCAGCGTGGAGTGCGGACGCCTCGATCACGTCCCCCTCCAGACTGAATGACAGGATCTGCTGAACACCATAGTCGTTCGGGCGAGAGGCGCACATCGCCCCGGACCGAACCACATACAGGCTTGTCGCCTGTTCGCCCGCCTCGAACAACTGCTCGCCCTTGGTCAGCGTCACGGTGCGCAGCAACGATCGGTCAGCGGTCAAATCGCTCTTGTCGACGATGGACGTCAGGCATTGAGCGGCTAGAGCACAGCGTTTGCACGGCAAAGGCCGATCCGCCGGGCCCGTCATGACCATCGCAGCGCTGTGCGCTTTTGCAGTGTGCAGAAAAACAACATGACCGCCTCCAGTGCTGATGCACTGAAAGCGTGCCCCAGACTGTTAGTCGACACCAATGAATAGCGTTGCGCTTTGACTGCAGAATTTCTGCATCTGAGCTTTCAGGTTGCATGCCCGAGGCTGAAACCCCTATCAGGCGTATGGGCCTGTTTCGGCCTCGTTCGCCTGATCGTCATGCTTGACGCGGTATCTAACCCGAGCTTCGCCGCCACGCGACGGCGCCACCGCTTGAAATGGAACGCGGTCTGCCAGGTGCCCGCCAAGAGGGCAGACACAAAAAAGCCCCGGTGAAGGGGCTTTGAGCGATTCCCGAGGATTCAGGAGCATCCATTGGATTGTCATGGGAACGCGCTGGGAACGCTTACCCACCATTTGCTCAGTGCCAGATACGCGAAAGCCCCGTAATCCGGGGCTTTCAGCGTTTCAGATGGTGCGGACGGAGAGACTCGAACTCTCACACCTTGCGGCGCCAGAACCTAAATCTGGTGTGTCTACCAATTTCACCACGTCCGCAAAACTGCTAAACGAAAACGCCAGGCAGTGCCTGGCGCTTCGGAATATGGGGTGGACGATGGGGTTCGAACCCACGACCGCAGGAGCCACAATCCTGTGCTCTACCAACTGAGCTACGCCCACCATATTGCATTTGCTTGTGCCAGTACCGGAATGGCGCACCCGGCAGGACTCGAACCTGCGACCATCCGCTTAGAAGGCGGATGCTCTATCCAGCTGAGCTACGGGCGCTTTTATCTGCATTCGATCAGAGCGCAGACTTCAAGCTCCGGCCAGTGAAGGAAGCCTTCAAAAGCCGTCTTACCCAGCAGCAAGCTGTGCTCGACAAGCGGGGCGAATCTTAATGGCCTGCCTGCGCCTCGTCAACAGCCTCAACGAAAAAAATTCAGCCAGGTAAAGGAGTTACGGGACGCGAACGCCGCATCGCCTTTGCCGGACGGTGCCGGCGTGCGAGAATGCGCGTCCTTTTTCAGTCCTCCTCCATGGTTGATCACGCGTCATGACCGCAAAACTGATCGATGGTAAACAGATCGCTGCTTCTATCCGCCAGCAGATCGCCGGCCGGGTGGCCGAACGTATTCAGCAGGGCCTCCGCGTTCCGGGGCTGGCAGTGATCCTGGTGGGCACCGATCCGGCCTCACAGGTCTACGTTGCGCACAAGCGCAAGGACTGCGAGGAAGTGGGCTTCAAGTCCACCGCCCATGACCTGCCTGCCACGACGCGCCAGGAGGACCTCTTGGCACTCATTGATCAGCTCAACGAAGACCCCCTCGTTGACGGCATCCTTGTGCAACTTCCGCTACCCAAGCATCTGGATGCCTCGCAGCTGCTCGAGCGCATCCGTCCGGACAAGGACGTCGACGGCTTCCACCCCTACAACATCGGGCGCCTCGCCCAGCGCATGCCTCTGCTGAGACCCTGCACGCCCAAAGGCATCATGTCGCTGCTGGAAAGCACTGGCGTCGATCTGCACGGGCTCAATGCCGTCGTGGTCGGAGCGTCGAACATTGTCGGTCGGCCGATGGCCCTGGAGCTGTTGCTGGCCGGTTGCACCACCACCGTGACCCACCGTTTCACCCATGACCTGGCCGATCACGTCAAACGTGCCGACCTGATTGTGGTTGCCACGGGCATCACCGGATTGGTCAAGGGCGAATGGATCAAGCAAGGCGCGATCGTGATCGACGTGGGCATCAACCGGCAGGCCGACGGCAAACTGGTGGGTGACGTGGAGTTCGACGTCGCGGTGCAGCGTGCCGGCTGGATCACGCCTGTTCCCGGCGGCGTTGGCCCGATGACTCGCGCCTGCCTGCTGGAAAATACGTTGCACGCTGCGGAGCATTTGCACCACTGACGCCGCTCGACGCAGAAGGTATGAAAACGGCACCCTTGGGTGCCGTTTTCATTGCCGCCTGAAGGTCAACGCAGGGCTATCTAGCGCGCCTGCTCCCAGGACTTGATCAGCTCGCCGTAGCTGACGGTCTGTCCCTTGGGCTTTTCGTTATCCAGCTTGGGTTTCGGCGCGCCCGGCTGCTCGAGCCAGTACTGCGGGTCACGCGGCTCGTTCATCTTTGGTCCGCACTTGGGCTGCACATTGGCACGCTCCAGCCGCGCCATCATGGTGTCCTGGGCTTCGGCAAGACCATCGAGGGCTTGCTGAGGCGTCTTGTCACCGCTGGCCGCTTCGGCAATGTACTGCCACCAGAGCTGCGCCAGACGCGGATAGTCCGGCACATTGGTCCCGGTCGGCGTCCATTGCACCCGGGCGGGGCTGCGATAGAACTCGACCAGACCGCCCAGTTTCGGCGCCGCGTCGGTCATGGCCTGCGAGTTGATGTCGGACTCGCGGATCGGCGTCAGGCCGACCAGGGTTTTCTTCAGCGACACGGTCTTGCTGGTGACGAACTGCGCGTACAGCCAGGCCGCCAGCCGGCGCTTCTCCGGGGTGGAATTGAGGAACGTCCAGGAGCCCGTGTCCTGATAGCCGAGCTTCATGCCCTCCTCCCAGTAAGGTCCCTTGGGTGACGGCGCCATGCGCCACTTCGGCGTGCCGTCCTCGTTGACAACCGGCAAGCCCGGCTTGGTCATGTCGGCAGTGAAGGCGGTGTACCAGAAGATTTGCTGGGCGACATTTCCCTGCGCCGGTACCGGACCGGCTTCAGAGAAGGTCATGCCCTGGGCTTCCGGCGGCGCGTACTGGCGCATCCAGTCGACGTATTTCTGCGTCGCGTAAACCGCGGCCGGCCCATTGGTGGCACCGCCACGCGCCACGCTCGAACCCACCGGATGGCAATCCTCGACGCGGATACCCCACTCGTCGACCGGCAAGCCGTTCGGCAAACCCTTGTCGCCCGCTCCTGCCATCGAGAACCAGGCATCGGTGAAGCGCCAGCCCAGGGAGGGGTCCTTCTTGCCGTAGTCCATGTGACCATAGACGCGCTGGCCGTCGATCTCCTTGACGTATTTGGTGAAGAATTCGGCGATGTCCTCGTAGGCGGACCAGTTGACCGGCACGCCGAGTTCGTAGCCGTACCGCTCCTTGAACTGTTTCTTCAGCTCCGGCCGCTCGAACCAGTCGGCCCGAAACCAATAGAGATTGGCGAATTGCTGGTCGGGTAGCTGGTAGAGCTTGCCGTCCGGACCGGTGGTAAAGGAAATCCCGATAAAGTCGTCAAGGTCGAGCGTCGGCGAGGTGACGTCCTTGCCCTCGTTCTTGATCATGTCACTGATCGCCACCGCCTTGCCGTAGCGAAAGTGCGTGCCGATCAGGTCGGAGTCGTTGATGTAGCCGTCATAGATGTTCTTGCCCGACTGCATCTGGGTCTGCAACTTCTCGACGACATCGCCTTCCTGCATCAGGTCGTGGCGCAGCTTGATGCCGGTGATCTCGCTGAAGGCACGCGCCAGGGTCTTGGCCTCGTACTCGTGAGTGGTGATGGTCTCCGAGGCGACGTTGATTTCCATGCCGCGGAAAGGCTCGGCCGCCTTGATGAACCAGCGCAACTCCTGCATCTGTTGTTCGGGCGTAAGCGTGGACGGGTTGAACTCCGACTCGATCCACTTCTTCGCCGCGTCCTCGTAGGCGTCCGCCCATGCCGTTGCTGCCATGCCGGACAACGTCAGCAGGGCCATCAGCGCCATGCCATGCCGGGTGTTGTTTTTGTTGTTGAACATACACACCTCCTTTGGTTTTTTCGGAGAGAAGAACCGCACCGGTTCAACCCCAGCGCATCACTGCAAACAGCCAGACGGCCGACAGCACCGTCGCGATCCAGATGCTCCAGTCGGTCAGCCCTATCAGCAGGAGGTGCCAATAGGCGCTGCCCAGAAGTCCGATGAACAGCCGATCGCCGCGCGTGGTGGCGATAGGCAGTAAACCCTTGCGTGGCGCGCATGGGCGTCGCAGTTCCCAGGCGCTCATCGCGACTAGCATTAGGCCGATGCAGGTGAAAAACACCGCGGTGAAGCTGGTCCAGGCCATCCAGTTCATGTAGTGCTCCTATACCCGGCCCAGGGCGAAGCCCTTGGCGACGTGATTGCGGACGAACCAGATCACCAGCATGCCCGGCAGGATAGTCAGCACGCCGGCTGCGGCTAGCACGCCCCAGTCGATGCCTGAGGCCGATACCGTCCGCGTCATCACCGAAACGATGGGCTTGGCATCGACTGACGTCAGGGTGCGCGCCAGCAGCAACTCGACCCAGGAGAACATGAAACAGAAGAAGGCTGTAACGCCGATGCCCGAACGGATCAGCGGGATGAAAATCTTCACGAAGAATTTAGGAAAGCTGTAACCGTCGATGTAGGCGGTCTCGTCGATCTCCTTGGGCACACCGGACATGAAGCCTTCGAGAATCCAAACCGCCAGCGGCACGTTGAACAGGCAATGCGCCAGCGCCACGGCGATGTGCGTATCGAACAACCCGATCGAGGAATACAGCTGAAAGAACGGCAGCAGAAACACCGCCGGAGGCGCCATGCGGTTGGTCAGCAACCAGAAAAAAAGGTGTTTGTCGCCAAGGAAACGAAAACGCGAAAACGCGTAGGCTGCGGGCAGGGCCACCGTCAGCGATATCAGGGTGTTCAGGCACACGTAGTACAGCGAGTTGATGTAGCCGCTGTACCAGCTGCGGTCGGTGAAGATCAGTCGGTAGTTGTCCAGCGTCAGATCGCGTGGCCACAGAGTCAGCCCGCCGAGAATCTCGGTGTTGCTCTTGAACGACATGTTGACGAGCCAGTAGATCGGCACCATCAGGAAGACGATATAGAGCAGCAGTACCGCTCGCTTGCGCAGGTTCATCAACGTGCCCTCCTCACTTCGGGTCGCCGTGGGTCATGGCCGTGTAGAACAGCCAGGACACCAGCAGGATGATCAGGAAGTAGATCAGCGAGAACGCCGCCGCCGGCCCGAGATCGAACTGCCCGACCGCCATTTTGGTCAACGTCTGACTGAGGAAGGTCGTGGCATTGCCGGGGCCGCCGCCGGTGAGCACGAAGGGTTCGGTGTAGATCATGAAGCTGTCCATGAAGCGCAGCATCACGGCGATCAGCAGCACACTCTTGAGCTTTGGCAGCTGGATGTAGCGAAACACCGCCCAGCTCGCGGCGCGGTCGATCCGTGCCGCCTGGTAGTAGGCATCCGGAATGGCGCGCAGTCCCGAATAGCAGAGCAGCGCCACCAGCGAGGTCCAATGCCAGACGTCCATCACCAGCACCGTTACCCAGGCGTCGCGGGTATTGGACGCATAGTTGTAGTCGATGCCGAGCTCGCGAAGGCTGAACCCCAGCAGGCCGATATCGGCGCGACCGAAGATTTGCCAGATCGTCCCGACCACGTTCCAGGGAATCAGCAACGGAATCGCCATTACGATCAGGCAAAGCGACGCCCAGCGGCCACGGGTGGGCATGGTCAGTGCCACCGCGATCCCCAACGGAATCTCGATCAGCAGCACACAGCCGGAGAAGACAAACTGCCGCAGCAGCGAGTCGTGCAGGCGTGGATCGTGGAGGATCTGGCGATACCAGTCCGCGCCGACGAAATAGCGAGTCGTCGGGTCGAAGATGTCCTGCACCGAATAGTTCACCACGGTCATCATCGGCAGAATGGCGCTGAAGGCGACCAGCAGAAATACCGGCAGCACCAGCCACCAGGCACGGTTGTCGTGGACCTTGCTCATGCCTTGTCCTCCACCAGCCGATCATCCGCATAAAGCATCAACCACTGCGCCGGAAAGCCGACCCAGGCGTTCACTGTCGGGACGGCCTGATCCTCAGGTAGACGGGCCTTGATCAACAGTCCCTGCAGGCGCAGCGTGAGAATCTTGTAGGTGCCCAGGTCTTCGACCCGCACCACCTCGGCGGGCATGCCTGCGGCGGCTGGCTCGGCGCTCACCTGAACGAACTCCGGACGGATACCGATCTGCAAGCGGCACCCATCCAGCTCCGATAGGCGGGCAACCTGCGTATCGGCAAGCGGCAGATGAACATCACCGAAGCCGACGCCAGCGGCCTCCGCCCGTACGTCGATCAGATTCATGCCGGGGCTGCCGACGAAAAAGCCGACAAAGGTGTGCTGCGGCCGCTCGAACAACTCGCGCGGCGTGCCGAATTGGACGATCTGCCCGCCATGCATCACCGCAATCTTGTCGGCAAACGTCGAGGCCTCGAGCTGATCGTGGGTCACGTAGATCATGGTGATGTTGAACTGCTCGTGAATCTGCTTGAGCTTGCGCCGCAGCTTCCACTTCAGGTGCGGGTCGATCACCGTCAGCGGCTCGTCGAACAGGATCGCCGAGACGTCATCACGAACCAGGCCGCGGCCCATCGATACCTTTTGTTTTTCGTCCGCGGTCAGGTTGCGCGCCTTGCGGGTGAGCAGCGGATGCAGGTCGAGCACCTCGGCAATTTCGTGCACCTTGCTGGTGACGCGCGCTTCGGCGACGCCCTGGTTGCGCAGCGGAAAGGCCAGGTTGTCGAATACCGTCATGGTGTCGTAGACCACCGGGAACTGGAAAACCTGGGCGATGTTGCGCTGCTCGGGCGTGAGCCGGTTGACCTCGCGGGCATCGAACAACACTTGGCCTTCGGACGGGCTGAGCAGACCGGAAATGATGTTGAGCAGGGTCGACTTGCCGCAGCCCGACGGCCCCAGTAGCGCATAGGCACCGCCCTGCTCCCATACATGGTCCATCTCGCGAATCGCATAATCGGCCGCTTCACGCGGCTGCTTGCTGTAGCTGTGGGCAAGGTTCTGCAAGCGAATTTCCGCCATGTCATGACTCCTCAGGCGCGTCGGGCCGGTGCCTGGGCCAGGTGGCCGGCGGCGTCGAAGACAAACAGCTTGTGCGTCGGGATGTACACGCGGATCGGCGAATCCACCGGGTAGTCGTGTACGCCCTGCAGGTGCAGCACCAGGTTGAACTGCTCGTTGCGCACGTGGAGGAAGGTTTCCGAGCCGCTGATTTCAGCCAGCTCGACCACACCGGACACTTCCAGGTCATCGTCGTTGGATGGCACCAGCCCGATATGGCTGGGCCGCACGCCGAAGCGGTATTCCCCTTCGTCCAGACCACGCAGGTCGGCCGTCAACGGGAAATGCAGGCAGTCCTTAAAGCTGACCTCGCTGGCGGCGATCCGCCCCGGCAGCAGGTTGATCGGCGGCTCGGAAAACAGCTCGGCGCTGAGTACCTGGTTCGGCTGGTGGTAGACCTCTGAGGTCGGCCCGCTCTGGATCACCCTCCCCTCGTGCAGCACCGTCGTCGTCCCGCCAAGCGCCAGCGCCTCGCTCGGTTCGGTGGTGGCGTAGACAGCAATGCTGCGGCGCGTCCTGAACAGTTCCCGCATTTCCTGACGAAGCTCTTCGCGCAGTTTGTAGTCGAGGTTGACCAGCGGCTCATCGAACAGCACCAGGTCCGCGTCCTTCACCAGTGCCCGCGCCATCGCCGTGCGTTGCTGCTGACCGCCCGACAGCTCCAGCGGATAGCGCTGGAGAAACCCCTCGATGTGCAGCATCTCGGCGGTCTCGCGCACCTTGCGCTCGATCTCGGCCTTGTCCAGCCCGGCTTGTCGTAGCGGCGAAGCGATGTTCTCGTAGACGCTGAGCGTGGGGTAATTGATGAACTGCTGGTACACCATCGAGACATTGCGCTTGCGCACCGGAACGCCCGTCACGTTGGCGCCGTTCATCAGCACTCGTCCGACGCTGGGCTTGTCCAGCCCGGCCATGAGCCGCATCAGCGAGGTCTTGCCTGACAGGGTGCGGCCGATCAGCACGTTGAACGAACCCGGCTCGAACACCAGGCTGGCACCGTCGATATGCCGCTGACCGTCAACCGTCTTGGTGACCTGTTCCAGAACCAGGGACATGCCGCCTTCCTCTTGTTGTCGTGGAGCGGACAGAGCGATATCCGTGCCAGTCCCGACAACCGCTCTGGCAGGCGGCACGCCGCAAGACCCGATTTCGGCAAGTGTTCAAAATGAACAATAGTGAACATTGACAGTGTGCAGAAATGAACAAGACTGTTCATGGCGCTCCGCACGGCAGCGCCCCATAACAACAAGAACCGGCAGCGACCGAGAGGCACCATGGCCGACCCAGCTCCGTCCCCGTCACACCAGTCCCTGGTCCAGGATTCCTGGAGCCGCTGCGAACGCTACGGTCTGGACCCGCTGTGCGCGCCCAGCTTCGGCGAGCCCAGCGAGCAGGCCGTCAGTGCACTGTTCGACAGCCAGCACAGCCTGGTGCACACCACCCAGCGCGAAGTGCTGCCCTACTACGAAAACATTCTTTCGAATTCGAGCTGCCTGATCCTGCTCACCGACCGCAATGGCCAGCTGCTCGAGTCATGGGGCGACCGGCGTTTCGTCGAACCAACCCACAAGCGGGGCTTCCTGCCCGGGGCCAGCTGGGTGGAACGCGACACCGGCACCAACGCGATCGGCACCGCACTGGCCAGCGGACAGGCGGTGCACATCCAGCGCGACGAGCATTTCCTGATGGCCAACCGGTACCTGTCCGGCGCCGCTTCGCCGATTTTCGATGCGCAGAGGCAACTGATCGGCGTGCTCGACGTGTCCAGTGACAGCTACCTGCCTCCTTCGCACACCTTGGGGATGGTCAAGATGATGAGCCAATCGGTGGAGAACCGGCTCATCCTCAATCTGTTCCATGACGACTATTTCCAGCTGACCTTCAATACCGGGCAGGACAACCTCGACAGCCAGTGGGCCGGCCTGCTGGTGTTCGACGAATCCGGGCTGATCGTGTCGGCCAATCGGCGCGCCGACAGCCTGCTGGGCGTGGCCATGACCCGCTCGCGCATCGACAGCCTGTTCGACGTGCCACTGCTGCAATTGCTGAATCAACCGGAGGACCAGCCCATGCGCTTGCTTGCGCTGGGGCGTCATCGCTTCCATGGCAGCGTTCGGCGTCCGCGCAAGCCGCGCATCCAGCCGCGGGATTTCCGCAGCGCCCCCACTGCTGCGACGCCGACGGTGGGCCTGGCCAACCTCGAACAGGGCGATGCCCAGGTGCGCAAGGTGTTTCGCCAGGCCCAGCTGATGCTCGAAAAAAACATCCCGATTCTCGTCCATGGCGAAACCGGTGTCGGCAAGGAAGTGCTGGTCAAGGCGCTGCATGCCGCCAGCTCGCGGGCGGCGGCCCCGCTGATCGCAGTGAACTGCGCGGCGATCCCGGGCGAGCTGATCGAATCCGAGCTGTTCGGCTATGAGAAAGGTGCCTTCACCGGCGCGCACCAGCGAGGCAGCCTGGGCCTGATCCGCAAGGCCGATGGCGGCGTCCTGTTTCTCGACGAAATCGGCGACATGCCGCTGAACCTGCAGGCACGTCTGTTGCGGGTATTGCAGGACCGCAGCGTTCAGCCGCTCGGCGGCGGCGAGCCGTTTCCGGTGGACTTCCGACTGATCTGCGCCACCAACCGGTCACTGCGCTATGAGGTGGAAAGTGGTCGATTCCGTCAGGACCTGTATTACCGCGTCAGCGGGCTTGGCGTGGAACTGCCGCCCCTGCGTGCCCGTTGTGACAAGCGCGCGCTGTTTCAGCAACTCTGGGAGCAGCACCGGGAACCCCAGCAATGGACCGGCCTGAGCGAAGAGGTGCTGCGACTGTTCGACAGGCATCCCTGGCCGGGTAACTTGCGTCAATTAAGCAGCGTGATCCAGGTCGCGCTTGCGTTGGCCGGCAACCAGCCGATCCGCGTGGAGCACCTGCCCGAGGAGTTTCTGGCAGATCTCGACTCGGGCGGCGGCGACACCAGTGCAGCAGCCACGCCCCCGCTTTGCGCCGCGACCGCCAGCCCGGCAATCGCCCCGGACCAACCCCTGCGCTTGCAACTGGAAGCATGCCGCGGCAACGTTTCGCATTTGGCCCGGCATCTGGGCGTCAGCCGCAACACGTTGTACAAGCGATTGCGTGCCGAAGGCATCTGGGAGCGTTAGAGCAACCGCCGACTTGCCGGCGCGCTGAATCCAGGGCCCAACGCTTGCACCACAGACATTCGCCCCGGGGCGGGCCTCCTACAAAAGCGCTACGTGCACCCACGGAACCCTGTGGGAGGCGCGCCCTCGCGGCGAATGCTGGCTGACAGCAGCCGGTGAGCGTCATACAGCCGGAGGTGCCAGCCGGGCTGGTTACTCGGCCAAGCGCCAGGTTGTGCCGCCCTTGCCATCCTCGAGCACCACGCCCATGGCGGACAGCTGATCGCGAATGCGGTCGGATTCGGCCCAGTTCTTCTCGGCACGGGCCTGTAGCCGCGCCGCGATCAAGGCTTCCACCTCGGCGGCGTCAACCTTGCTCGCCGCGCCGGCTTGCAGGAAGGCATCCGGCTCCATCTGCAGCACGCCGAGCACGCCAGCCAGAACCTTCAAACGGGCTGCGAGCGCTGCAGCAGCAGGCAAGTCGGTCTCGCGCAGGCGGTTGACCTCACGGGCCATCTCGAACAGCACCGCGCAGGCTTCGGGTGTATTGAAGTCGTCGTCCATCGCCTCGCCGAAGCGTGTAACAAACGTTTCACCGCCGGTCGCCTCTGCCTCCGGCAGGCCGCGGACCGCGGTGTAGAAGCGATCGAGCGCGCCCTTGGCTTCTTTCAGGCTGTCTTCGGAATAGTTGATCGGGCTGCGGTAATGACTGGAGACCAACAGGTAGCGCACCACTTCGGGTTGATATTTTTCCAGCACCTCGCGAATGGTAAAGAAGTTGCCCAGTGACTTGGACATCTTCTCGCCGTCAACGCGCACGGCGCCGGCGTGCATCCAGGCATTGGCGTACCGCTTGCCGGTGGCCGCTTCGCTCTGTGCGATCTCGTTTTCGTGATGGGGGAACACCAGGTCGGGACCGCCGCCATGAATGTCGAAGGTCTCGCCCAGGCAGCAGGTGGACATGACCGAGCATTCGATATGCCAGCCTGGCCGTCCAGCTCCCCACGGCGAATCCCAGCTTGGCTCACCGGCCTTGGCTGCTTTCCAGAGCACGAAATCCAACGGGTCTTCCTTGGCCTCGTCGACCTCGATACGCGCACCAATCTTGAGATCCTCGATCTTGCGCCGCGACAGCTTGCCGTAGCCGACGAATCGACCGACGCGGTAGTACACGTCGCCATTGCCCGGCGCGTAAGCATAGCCCTTGTCGATTAAGGTCTGGATCATCTCATGCATGCCGGCGATGTGCTCGGTTGCCCTCGGCTCGAGATCGGGCCGCAGCACATTGAGCCGCGCTTCGTCCTCATGCATTGCCGCTATCATGCGGCCGGTCAAAGACTCGAAGCTCTCACTGTTCTCCTGCGCACGCCGAATGATCTTGTCGTCGATGTCAGTGATGTTGCGCACGTAGGTCAGCTCGTAGCCCCGCTGACGCAGCCAGCGCGACACCACGTCGAATGCCACCATGACCCGTGCATGACCGATATGGCAGAAGTCATAGACGGTCATGCCGCAGACGTACATGCGCACCTGGTTGCCGATCAGCGGCTTGAGCGGCTCCTTCGTCTTGCTCAGCGTGTTGTAGATCGATAGCGCCATCACTGGCCTCCCCAGGAGTCCCGCAGGGTCACGGTGCGATTGAACACCATCGCATCCGGGCGACTGTCCGTGCGGTCCACGCAGAAATAACCCTCACGCTCGAACTGGAAGCGGTCCTCGGCCTGCGCGCTGGCCAGTGACGGCTCGGCACGGCAGCCCTTCAACACGACCAGCGACTCGAGGTTGATGTTGTCCAGGAAGCTGCCACCCTCCTCGTCTTTCTCAGGATTGGCCGAGCGGAACAGGCGATCGTACAGACGCACTTCGCACTCCACGCTTTCGGCGGCCGGGACCCAGTGAATCACCCCTTTCACCTTGCGGCCTTCCGGGTTCTTGCCGAGCGTGTCCGGATCGTAGCTGCAACGCAGCTCGACGACATTGCCGTCGGCATCCTTGATCGCCTCGTCAGCGCGGATCACGTAGCTGCCGCGTAGCCGCACTTCGCCGCCCGAAATCAGGCGCTTGAAGCCGGCCGGCGGAACCTCTTCGAAATCGCTGGCGTCGATGTAGAGCTCACGCGAAAACGGCAGTTGGCGAACGCCCATGTCTTGTTTGGGGTGGCGCGGCAGCTCGAGATTCTCGACCTGGCCTTCCGGGTAGTTGGTGATGACCACTTTCAGCGGCTTGAGCACGCACATGGCGCGTGGCGCGTTGGCGTCCAGATCTTCACGGATGGCGAATTCGAGCATGCCGATATCGACGACCCCACCGGCGCGATTCACGCCGATCATGTCGCAGAAGGTGCGGATCGACGCGGGCGTATAACCCCGCCGCCGGTAACCGCTGAGCGTCGACATGCGCGGATCGTCCCAGCCGCTCACGTGCTTTTCGTCCACCAGTTGCTTGAGCTTGCGCTTGCTGGTGATGGTGTAGTTCAGGTTGAGCCGGGCGAATTCGTATTGCCGCGGTCGCGCCGGCACCGGGAGGTTTGCCAGGAACCACTCGTAAAGCGGACGGTGATCTTCGAATTCCAAGGTGCAGATCGAGTGCGTAATGCCTTCGATGGCGTCCGACTGCCCATGGGTGAAGTCATAGCTGGGGTAGATGCACCAGGCATCGCCGGTCTGGTGGTGATGCGCATGGCGAATGCGGTAGAGAATCGGGTCACGCAGGTTCATATTCGGCGAGGCCATGTCGATCTTCGCGCGCAACGCTTTGGCGCCGTCCGGGAACTCGCCGGCCTTCATCCGCGCGAAGAGGTCCAGGTTCTCCTCCACCGAGCGATCACGGAACGGACTGTTCTTACCCGGCTCGGTCAGACTGCCTCGGTATTCACGGGCCTGTTCGGGCGTCAGATCGCACACATAGGCCTTGCCGGCCTTGATCAGTTCGATCGCCCACGCATGCAGCTGATCGAAATAGTTCGACGCGTAGCGCTCCTCGCCAGCCCACTGAAAACCGAGCCATTGCACATCGCTCTTGATGGCGTCGATGTATTCCTGGTCTTCCTTTGCCGGGTTGGTGTCGTCGAAGCGCAGGTTGCACTCACCACCGAATTCCTTGGCCAGGCCGAAGTTCAGGCAGATCGATTTGGCGTGGCCGATGTGCAGGTAGCCGTTGGGCTCCGGCGGAAAGCGCGTGACAATCTTTGAATGCTTGCCGGAGTCCAGGTCGGCCTGGACGATGGGGCGGAGAAAATTGGTGGCGGCGGTAGTCTCAGGCTTGCTCATGGTGTCCTTAACGATCTGCGAGTGTGCGGCTCAGAGGGGGTTACAAATGTAGCGAGCGATGGTCAGGCAAGGCGAAATCAGCCGAAAAGGCGGAATGTACAAGTTGTACATGAGCATTTTGAGGCTGATTTCAACGCAGCATGGCCGAGAGCAGTAATTTGTAAACGCTCTCTCAGGGTAGGCCTGCCAAAACAAAGCACCTATCATAGCGGACCCGTCAACCCCCTGACAGAGCAAAGCGCCCTGCTGGCCACCGCGGCGCGGCAGCGAGCGAGACCCCGGAGCGATCGCGCCGATTGCGCTATCACAACACGATTTTCTTTCTCATTAGGAAGGCTTCAAATGATCAAACTGCACACCAATCATGGCGTCATTACCGTCAAGCTGTTCGAAGACAAGGCCCCGGCAACCACTGCGAATTTCAAGGAATATGTCAAGAGCGGTCATTACGACGGCACCATCTTTCACCGTGTCATCAGCAACTTCATGATCCAGGGCGGTGGCTTCGAGCCCGGCATGAAGCAGAAGGCCACCCGCGCACAGATCAAGAATGAGGCCAACAACGGCCTGTCCAACAAGACCGGCACCCTGGCCATGGCCCGCACCATGGAACCGCACTCGGCCTCCGCGCAGTTCTTCATCAACGTCAAGGACAACGACTTCCTCGACCACACCGCGCCGACCGTCCAAGGTTGGGGCTACGCCGTGTTCGGTGAAGTGGTCGAGGGCATGGACGTGGTCGAAAAGATCAAGGGCGTGCCCACCACCATGAAGTCAGGCCATCAGGACGTCCCGGTGGATGACGTGGTCATCGAGAAAGCCGAGATCGTCGAGTAAGCCCGTTGATCCTGCTGATCTCCGACCTCCACCTCGAAGAGCGACGCCCGGACCTGACCCGGGCGTTTCTTCATTTTCTCGAGACCCGTGCCGCTGCGGCCGAGGCGCTGTACATCCTCGGGGACTTCTTCGAGGTCTGGGTGGGCGACGACGGCATGACGCCCTACCAGCACGAGATCGCGCGCGCGCTGAAGTCCCTAAGCCTGGGCGGAACCTGCATCTACCTGATGCACGGCAACCGCGACTTCATGATCGGCCAGGCCTTTTGCCGCGAGGCGGGCTGCACGCTGCTGGCCGATCCGCAGGTCGTTCAGCTAAACGGTGAGCCTGTCCTGCTCACCCATGGCGATGCCCTGTGCACCCGGGATGAAGGCTACATGCGGCTGCGGCGATGGCTGCGCAACCCGTTCAGCCTGTTCGTCCTGCATCACCTCTCGCTCGCCAGCCGCCAGAAGCTGGCCCAGAAACTGCGCTCGAGCAGCAAGGCCGAGACGCGGATGAAGGCCAGCGACATCGTCGACGTGACGCCCGACGAGGTGGCCAAGATCATGCAGCGACACCAGGTCCGCACGATGATCCATGGCCACACCCACCGTCCAGCGATCCACTCGCTCGACATCGCGGGGCAGCCGGCCAGGCGCATCGTCCTTGGCGATTGGGATCGGCAAGGCTGGGCCTTGCAAGTCGATGAGTCTGGCTTCGACCAAGCACCGTTCGACGTGTAGCGAAACGGTCAGGCGGCGTTTGGCACACCACTGTGAAAGCGGAACTCCGCATCGGGGCTTTCGATCAGCTCACGCTCGCGCTCGCGAACCCGCACGATGGTCGCGTCGATATCGGCCGCGTCTCCATAGAGATACGCCAGTTTCAGATAATCCTGGAAGTGCCGCGCTTCCGACTTCAGCAGCCCGTGATAGAACCTGCCCAGCTCTTCGTCCAGGTGCGGCACCAGCATCGCGAACCGCTCACAAGAGCGCGCCTCGATAAAGGCTCCAATCACCAGCGTGTCGGTCAGCCGATAAGGTTCATGGTTGCGCACCAGCTCCCGCAAGCCGGCGGCGTAGCGAGATGAGCCGATGTTGCGCAGCGCAATCTCGCGCTTGCGAATGATCGACAGCACCTGTTCGAAGTGGCGCAGCTCTTCGCGTGCCAGACGCGACATCTTGTTCTGCAGGTCGGGCTTGTCGACGTAGCGGAACATTAACTGAAAGGCGGCGCCAGCGGCCTTCTTCTCGCAGTTGCCGTGGTCGATAAGCATCACGTCCTGATTACACAGGGCCGCCTCGACCCAGCTGGACGGCGTGGCGCAGCCAAGGAAATCGTTCAATTCGGGGAGCATGAGTACAGGTATTCACGAGGAAGATGAACGCGGCCGTCAGCACACTGACCACCGCCCGCCGCGCATTATACGAGTCCGGCAGCGAACGGCCAGAGGCGCTTGACGTGGATCACTGGTCGTCCGAACCACCTTGTCTATAGTGAACCCATCCAACGCCTGCACTGGAGCCGATCATGCAAGCCATACGCTGTATCCTCGTGGTAATCGACCCGAACCTGTCAGACAACCTGGCTCTCAAGCGGGCGCGATTGATCGCCAGCGTCAGCCAGTCGCGGCTGCACCTCGTGATCTGCGATACACGCCATGACCACGCGGATTACCTCGATGCGCTGCGCGTGTCGCTTGAGGATGAAGGTCATGCCGTCACGACTCGCCAGGCCTGGCACGACAGCATCCATCAGACCATCATTAATGCCCAACAGGCCGAGGGTTGCGGATTGGTGATCAAGCAGCACCTTGCTGACAGCCCGCTCAAGCGCGCCCTGCTTACTCCCGAGGACTGGAAGCTGCTGCGTTACTGCCCTTGCCCGGTGCTGATGGTGAAGACCGAAGCCCCCTGGACCGGGGGCAATATTTTGGCCGCCGTTGATGTAGGCAACGCCGACGTCGAGCATCGTACGCTGCATGCCACCATCGTCAATCACGGCTACGAAATTGCCTCCCTGGCGGACGGCAAGCTGCATGTGGTCAGCGCGCATCCCTCAGCCATGCTTTCGGCAGCCGACCCGGCCTTCCAGCTGAAAGAGACGATCGAAGCCCGCTATCGGGACGCCTGCCGGCAATTCCAGGCCGAGTTCGATATCCCCGACGGCCAACTACATATTGAGGAAGGTCCTGCCGACGCGCTCATCCCCCGCGTCTGTCACCAGCTGAACGCGGTAGTGACGGTCATAGGCACGGTAGCGCGTACGGGCTTTTCCGGGGCACTGATGGGCAACACCGCCGAAGTCGTGCTCGACACTCTGGAAAGCGACGTGCTGGTCCTAAAGCCCGACGACATCATCGATCATCTCGAGGAACTGGTCGCGCAGCGCTAACAATGGAGTGGGTCGCGTTTTAGGAGGCACTACGGCGAGGTGCCCTCGAGGAACCGAGGCGCGATGTAGCGATGGTAGTGCGCTTCGGAGAGGAGAAAGAATTCGCGGTCGATGGCGTCGCGCAGTTCGGGCAATGTCCACTCGCGAAATTCAGGCAATAGGGCCACGCCATAGGCGTCCAGCTGCTGGATCAGCCGGGCGCCGCGGGCAATCAACTGGTACGCCCAGCAATAGGGTGACTGCTCGGGCACGAAGCGGATCTGCCGGCTCTCGAGCTGTTGGCGCAACAGGCTGGCATCGAAGACCTCCAGCTTGGCCTCCATCACCTGGGCGAGCAGGGCCTCCAGCCGATGCCAGACCGAACGCTTGACCTCCTCGCCATAACCGTTCCAGTTCACCACTTCATGGTGGAACCGCTTGCAGCCACGACAGACCAGATCGCCGTAGACGGTCGAACACAGGCCTACGCAGGGGGTTTTGATGCGTTGATTGGACATGGCGGACGATGGGACGGTGGACAGCGCTGCATCTTAGACTTTTGTCCTACCCCGGTCACGGCCTCGATTGTGCCAACCGACTGGCCATACTTGCACAGCCCAAGAGTGGCGGGGCCTGCAGCGCACCGAGACACTCCCGCCGTAGCGACCGGAACCAGCCGGGCCCGGCACGTCACTTAACTTTGCCTACCCGTTCCAGTAGAATCAGCGCGCCGTTCAAGGCGCCACATTCCGCAAGAAGCTGTTTTCAAAGCGTCACGAGCACAGTTGACCGGCCCATGCCGGGTGCGCAGATCCCTCTCTCCTGCGCCCCGGCTGTTCAAGCCGGCGTAAAACTTTGAAAACAGCTTCCGGATGCGCGTCCCGAGACACCCAAGGGACCAATGATGAGGGTATATAACTGTGCTTGAAGCCTATCGCAAACACGTAGAAGAGCGTGCCGCCCAGGGCGTCGTGCCCCAGCCGCTCAACGCCGAACAGACCGCTGGCCTGGTCGACCTCCTGAAGAACCCGCCTGCCGGCGAAGAACAATTCCTCCTCGACCTGATCACCAACCGCGTTCCCGCGGGCGTGGACGAAGCCGCCTACGTCAAGGCCGGTTTCCTCGCTGCCGTCGCCAAGGGCGAAACCACCTCGCCGCTGATCAGCAAGCAACACGCCGTCGAACTGCTGGGCACCATGCAGGGCGGTTACAACATCGTCACACTGGTTGACCTGCTGGACGACCCGGAACTCTCGGACACCACGGCCAAGCAGCTGAAGCACACCCTGCTGATGTTCGATGCGTTCCATGACGTCGCCGAAAAGGCCAAGAACGGAAATGCCAACGCCAAAGCCGTTCTGCAATCCTGGGCCGAAGGCGAATGGTTCAAGAACCGCGCACCGGTTGCGGAGAAAGTCACCCTGACCGTATTCAAGGTCACTGGTGAAACCAACACTGACGACCTGTCCCCGGCACCAGACGCCTGGTCGCGCCCGGACATCCCGCTGCATGCCCTGGCCATGCTGAAAATGGCCCGCGACGGCATCAACCCCGACGCTCCTGGCTCGGTTGGTCCGCTCAAGCAAATGGAAGAACTGGCCACCAAAGGTTTCCCGGTTGCCTATGTCGGTGACGTCGTCGGTACCGGTTCTTCGCGCAAGTCCGCCACCAACTCGGTGCTGTGGTTCTTCGGCGACGACATTCCAAACGTACCGAACAAGCGTGCCGGTGGCTTCTGCTTCGGTACCAAGATCGCGCCGATCTTCTACAACACCATGGAAGACGCTGGCGCCTTGCCGATCGAATTCGATTGCTCGGATCTGGCCATGGGCGACGTGATCGACGTCTACCCGTACAAGGGTGAAGTCCGCCGCCACGGTAGCGACGAGCTGGTTACCACCTTCCAGCTGAAAACTGATGTCCTGCTCGACGAAGTGCGCGCCGGCGGCCGTATTCCGCTGATCATCGGCCGTGGTCTGACCGAAAAAGCACGTGCCGAGCTGGGCATGGGGCCGACTGACCTGTTCAAGAAGCCGGAAGCACCGGCAGAAAGCAACAAGGGCTTCACGCTCGCCCAGAAGATGGTCGGTCGCGCCTGCGGTCTGCCGGAAGGCAAAGGCGTCCGTCCGGGCACCTATTGCGAACCGAAGATGACCACCGTCGGCTCACAGGACACCACTGGCCCGATGACTCGCGACGAGCTGAAGGACCTGGCCTGCCTGGGCTTCTCTGCCGACCTGGTGATGCAGTCCTTCTGCCACACCGCGGCCTACCCGAAGCCGATCGATGTCACCACTCACCACACCCTGCCGGACTTCATCATGACCCGCGGTGGTGTTTCCCTGCGTCCAGGTGACGGCATCATCCACAGCTGGCTGAACCGCATGCTGCTGCCGGATACCGTCGGTACCGGCGGTGACTCGCACACCCGTTTCCCGATGGGCATCTCCTTCCCCGCCGGTTCGGGCCTGGTCGCCTTCGCCGCCGCCACGGGTGTCATGCCGCTGGATATGCCGGAATCGGTACTGGTTCGCTTCAAGGGCAAGATGCAGCCTGGCATCACCCTGCGCGATCTCGTCCACGCGATCCCCTACTACGCCATCCAGAAAGGCCTGCTGACCGTCGAGAAGAAAGGCAAGAAGAACATCTTCTCTGGCCGCATTCTCGAGATCGAAGGTCTGAACGAGCTGACCGTAGAACAAGCGTTTGAGCTGTCCGACGCCTCTGCAGAGCGCTCCGCTGCTGGTTGCACCATCAAGCTGCCGGAAGCGGCCATCGCCGAGTACCTGCAGTCGAACATCACCCTGCTGCGCTGGATGATCAGCGAAGGCTACGGCGATGCGCGCACCCTCGAGCGCCGCGCTCAAGCGATGGAAGCCTGGCTGGCCAACCCGCAGCTGCTGGCTGCCGATGCCGACGCCGAGTACGCCGAAGTCATCGAAATCGACCTGTCCGAGGTCAAGGAGCCAGTACTCTGCGCGCCGAACGATCCGGACGACGCGCGCCTGCTCTCCAGCGTCCAGGGCGAGAAAATCGACGAGGTGTTCATCGGTTCGTGCATGACCAACATCGGTCACTTCCGCGCGGCCGGCAAGCTGCTGGACAAGGTCGAAGGCGCTCTGCCGACTCGCCTGTGGCTGTCCCCGCCAACCAAGATGGACCAGCACCAACTCACCGAAGAGGGCTACTACGGCATCTACAGCCGTGCTGGCGCTCGCCTGGAAATGCCGGGCTGCTCGCTGTGCATGGGTAACCAGGCTCGCGTGGAAACCGGATCGACCGTCGTCTCGACGTCGACTCGTAACTTCCCGAACCGCCTCGGTGACGCGACCAACGTGTACCTGGCCTCTGCCGAACTGGCATCGGTTGCCTCGATCCTGGGCCGCCTGCCGAGCGTCGAGGAGTACATGGTCTACGCCGCGCAGATCGACACCATGGCGGCGGACGTCTATCGCTACCTGAGCTTCGACCAGATTGCCGAGTTCCGGGAATCAGCGGCCAAGGCGAAAATCGACGTGGTTGCCGTCTGATGGGCTGACCAACACCCGCCTTGCAGACGGCCAACGCGGTCTGCAAGCAGGTGCCGCTAAAACAAGCGCCCCGACCCGTTCGGGGCGCTTGCGTTTCCGCCACAGTGCAGCCGGCAAGCTTAACGCTGGCAGACGCCTATACACTCACTCCGCGCCGGGCCCCTTCTTCAGCGAAACGACAGCCCTGTAAAAAACGACGGGCCAATCGGGTTGCTCCTCACGGGCAACACCTGAGGCCCCTTACCGATCAGCTTTCCAGCGGCGAAACAGGACGCTGGCGTTGACACCGCCAAAGCCGAACCCGTTCGACAGGGCATGTTCGATCGGCATGCTCCTGGCGTTCACCCCCACCAGGTCGAGTCCCGCCGCCGCCTCGTCGGGCGTTGTCAGGTTCAACGTGGGCGGGACGATCTGATCGCGGAGGGCGAGGACGGTGAATATGGCTTCGATGCCACCCGCTGCGCCCAACAAATGACCCGTGCTGGATTTCGTCGAGGTGATTGCCACACCCGAGCCCGCTCCGAAGACGGACCGAATCGCCGCCAACTCGCCTCGGTCACCAACCTGGGTGGACGTTGCATGGGCATTGATATGCTGGACCTCGGCAGGCGTCACACCGCCCTGATGCAGTGCCAGCTCCATCGCCCGACGCGCGCCGCTCCCGTCAGCCGGGCCGGCTGTCAGGTGGTAGGCATCGGCGCTGGTGCCGTAGCCGACCAGTTCGGCCAGAGGATGAGCGCCGCGAGCCAAGGCGTGTTCCAGCGATTCGATCACCAGTAGGCCGGCGCCCTCGGCCATGACGAAACCCTCCCGGTCGCGGTCGAACGGACGAGACGCTTCTTGCGGACGTTCGTTGAACCCGGTCGACAGGGCGCGCGCCGCTGCGAAACTGCCGAGGGTGACACGATGGATGGCGGCCTCGGTTCCGCCGCATAAGGCAATATCCGCCTCGCCGCTACGAATCAAACGGGCTGCATCACCGATGGCTTGCACGCCAGCGGCACAGGCGGTCACCGGTGCCCCGAGCGGACCCCTGAAGCCGTGTTGGATGGACACGTGCCCGGCTGCCATGTTGGCCAGAAACGAGGGTGCGGTGAACGGGGAAAGCCGGCGAGGTCCCCGGCTGTCCGTGGTACGAACGGCCTCGGTGATCGCGTCGAACCCGCCGACACCCGACGCGATGATGGTGGCGGTTCGTTGCCGTGCAGCTTCGTCGGTAGGATGCCAGCCCGCCTGCGCAAGGGCTTCCTTGGCAGCTATAAGCGCGAACTCGATGAAACGATCCATTTTCTTGCGGTCTTTGATAGCGATGTGGCGATCAGGATCGTAGCCCGCCTCGCTATCCTCGGCCACGCTCGGGACCCGTCCCGCTATGCTGCAACCCGTTCCGTCGGCCACATCCTCAGGCAGCGCGCGGATCCCTGATTGCCCAGCCAACAACCGGGACCAGACGGTCGCCGTTCCGCAGCCCAGAGGGCCCACGATCCCCGTACCCGTAACGACGATACGGACTGCATTCTGAATACTCATTTCGTTCCTCGAATCAAAAAGGTTTCCGCTTACCGCGCGGAACGGGTTCACAGCCGACCTCGGGTCGTCAGCAAGCTGGCCCGGCGGCCGCAGGAGACCTGCAAACGGGCCTTCACGCGCCCAGTGTGAGAATCAGGCAGCTGGTCGAGCCGATGGCATAGAGCCGATTCTCCACATCGTAGAGGCGGCCCTCGGCCACCGCGGTCGATCGGCCGACATGCACCACTCGGCCCTCGGCACGTACCGGCCCGACGCCTGCGCGCAGCGCACGGATATAGGTGATGCGCAGATCGGTGGTTGTGTAACCTTGCCCCGCCTCCAGTCGAGTGTGCACCGCGCACCCCATGCAGGAATCCAGCAGGGTCGCTGCAAAACCGCCATGCACACTTCCCAACGGGTTGTAATGACGCTCCCCGGGCGAGCCCTGAAGGACGAAATAGCCAGGCGCCCATTCCACCGGCACAAACCCCATAAGCTCACCCATCGGCGGGCGCGGCAGCTCGCCTCGGCCGATCGCGTCAAAGAACGCTGGCGGAGGCATCGCCATGGCGGTGGCCAGCGGCACGGTGCCGACCGGCCCCAGCCGCGCACGCATGGCCTCTTCGGCATTCAGCCAAGTGGCTAAGCGGTCCTCACGTTCTGCGTAGTTCATGACGAATCCCCGTCTTCCGTTTGCACTTTGATCAGATTACGCCTGACATATAAAACATATGACGACCATCATGTAAAGCAGCAGGTAGCCACCGAGCAAGGCTTTAGGCCACCGCGGCACGTGCCGTCACTGCTCTTTCAGACTGATCGAAGCAGTGAGGGCTTATGCGGATTTAACACTTGACTGTGGGAGCGCAACCGAGCCGGCGTGCCCTATTGCTCGCACCCAAGGAGGGCGAACCAATGGATGACCCTGCCTTCATCGCCGGACATCGATGACTGGAGCCCCCGGTAGGCGGCACGTGGGGCACTTGGGCGCGAGCCTGTTGCGAAGCAGGCAATCCTCACATCGAGGCGAGGATCAGGACTCCGGCAGTTCTATGCCCGCCAGTCTGAGCAGGCTGGCGCGAGTTTCGTCGAGGAGTCGATCGGACAATTGCGGATCGGCCACGCTGCGCGACAGCAGCAATGCACCCACCATGGCACTGAGCATCAGCGCCGCGTCCTGGCTGTTGTTCATGTTCTGACCAATCTGGGTCAGCCGGTGGCGCAGTGCCTCGTCGGTCACTGGGCTGGCCTGTCCCCGCTGACCCAGTTCGGCAGAGATGGTTGGAAACATGCAACCTTTCGCCGGCTCGGCGCGGTGGGTCTGCGACAGATAGCGGCTAATGAAGGTCGCCAGCGGCTGGTCGCCGGACAGGCTGACGGGATTGACCGCGTCGAGCTCGATTGCGCAGTGACGCAACGCCTCCTCGACCAGCTCATCCTTGGAGCTGAAATGGGCGTAGAACCCACCGTGTGTAAGGTCCAGCGCCTTCATCAGCGTCTGTACGCTGGTCGCGCTGACGCCATCACGGCGAAAACGCCGAGCGGCCTCTTCGACGATGCGCTGGCGAGTCTGGGCCTTGTGATCTTCCGAATATCGCATGGGCGCCTCGGTGATTTATATGTTGTCCGTCATGCTACGCTTTCCAGCCAGTTCGGCAACCGAGCAAGTCGAGCCGAGACCGTCAACATCGAGTCAATGAATGCGAAAGTCGCTGGGGATTCCTGACCGCCGCCCGTACAATGCGCGCCTCACATGTGCAGCGATATGCTTGGCGCCCAAGCACAACCCCGCCTCCACTGCAAAACGGCCTGGTCGTTCGATCCGAATTCCAACCGTCTCGATACGCGCGCCGTATCGAAGGTAGAAGGAAATTGGCAGAAATGGGAAAGCTGCAGCACCCGCTACTGCCCCAAGCAGACAAACGAAACTCTGAAACCCGCGAGAATACTGGCTTTGATCTCTACCGCTAATATCACCATGCAGTTTGGCGCCAAGCCGCTGTTCGAGAACGTCTCCGTCAAGTTCGGCAACGGCAACCGCTACGGCTTGATCGGCGCCAACGGCTGCGGCAAGTCGACCTTCATGAAGATTCTCGGCGGCGACCTGGAGCCGTCCGCCGGCCAGGTCATGCTGGAGCCGAACATCCGCCTGGGCAAACTGCGCCAGGACCAGTTCGCCTACGAGGAATTCAACGTCATCGACACGGTCATCATGGGTCATGAGGAGCTGTGGAAGGTCAAGGCCGAACGCGAACGCATCTATTCCCTTGCGGAAATGAGCGAAGAAGACGGCATGGCGGTGGCGGAACTGGAAACCGAATTTGCCGAGATGGACGGCTATACAGCCGAATCGCGCGCCGGTGAGCTGCTGCTGGGCCTGGGCATTCCGCTCGAACAGCATTTTGGCCCGATGAGCGAAGTCGCGCCAGGCTGGAAGCTGCGCGTGCTGCTGGCCCAGGCGCTGTTTTCCGATCCGGAGGTGCTGTTGCTGGACGAACCGACCAACCACCTGGACATCAACACCATTCGCTGGCTGGAAAACGTTCTTACGGCGCGTAACAGCACCATGATCATCATCTCCCACGACCGGCACTTCTTGAACAGCGTGTGTACGCACATGGCCGACCTCGATTACGGCGAGCTGCGGTTGTTCCCGGGTAACTACGACGAGTACATGACCGCCGCGACCCAATCCCGCGAGCAGTTACTGGCCGACAATGCCAAGAAGAAGGCGCAGATCGCCGAACTGCAGACCTTCGTCAGCCGCTTTTCCGCCAACGCCTCGAAGGCCAAGCAGGCCACCTCGCGCGCCAAGCAGATCGATAAGATCCAGCTGGCCGAGGTCAAGCCGTCCAGCCGCGTCAGCCCGTTCATCCGTTTCGAGCAAACCAAGAAGCTGCACCGCCAGGCCGTGACCGTGGAGCGCATGGCCAAGGGCTTCGACGGCAAGACGCTGTTCAAGGACTTCAGCTTCACCATCGAAGCCGGTGAACGGGTCGCGATCATCGGCCCGAACGGCATTGGCAAGACCACCCTGTTGCGTACGCTAGTCGGCGAACTGCAACCGGACGCAGGCGCGGTGAAATGGACCGAAAGCGCGGATGTTGGCTATTACGCTCAGGACCATGCGGACGACTTCGAAGACGACGTCACGCTGTTCGACTGGATGAGTCAGTGGACACAGGGTGGCGAGCAACTCGTACGCGGCACGCTGGGCCGTATGCTTTTCTCTAACGATGAGATCCTGAAGTCGGTGCGAGTGATCTCGGGCGGTGAGCAGGGTCGCATGCTGTTCGGCAAGCTGATCCTGAAAAAGCCCAACGTGCTGGTGATGGACGAACCCACGAACCACCTGGACATGGAATCCATCGAGGCGCTTAACCTGGCGCTGGAAAACTACCCGGGCACCTTGATTTTTGTCAGCCACGACCGGGAGTTCGTCGGTTCGCTGGCGACGCGCATCATCGAGTTGTCTGACAGCGGAGTGACCGATTTCAGCGGCACCTACGACGACTACCTGCGCAGCCTCGGCGTGATCTGAGCCGGGCCTGCGTAACAGAACGCCCCGCCTGTCGGGGCGTTTGCGCATCTGTAGGCGCACTCCTTCGGCTCAGAACTGGATCCACTGCCTCAGCCGCTGGAGGTAGACGAAGTCCAGCCACACCACCTGATGTGCCAGGACGATCAGCCAGAACACCAGCTGAAACGACAGTTTGCGCGTCTTGTGCCGCAACGCCTGCTGGGCGATCAACGCGCCGGGCCAGCCGCCGAGCAATTCAAGCATATGCAGCCGCGCCTCCGGTGTGCGCCAACCGCTGCTCAGCGCGCTGCGTTTGTCGTGCAGGTAGAACCCAAAGGCCAGCAGGCTTGCCAGCAAGGTTGCGAACAGGGGCCAGTAGATGCCCTCCGTGGCCAGGCGCGTCATGCCGACCGCTGGTAGCAGGCAGAGCAAGCCGAAGGCCAGCGTTTTCGCCAGGGGCCGGCGCATCCGGCCGCGCGGCTCGGATCGCTTGCGCTGCTGAGGCGCCCTGGCCCGCGCGGGCTTGCCGCCAGACGCATGCGGCTTGGGTTTGCGCCGGATCGCGGGCTCGTCGATTGACAGCCCGGCGTCAAGCCGGATATGGGTGGCCCGTAACCGCCCCTGCTGGTCCGGCTCGCTGAGAAACAGCACCTGATCGCCCTGGACCGGTCGGCGCGCGCCACGCATGGCCGAGATATGCGCAAAGACGTCATCGCCGCCCCGCTCGGGCCGGATGAAACCAAAACCTTTTTGATCGTTCCAGCTGCTCAGCTGACCGCGTGATTCCATGGCGATGGCCCGGTGTGAAAAGCGGCGATTCTAATCGCCGCTGCTGCCTGCGGCGAGCCGGCCGCTCAAAGAGTCGGCGTGTAGCGACGCCCGAGAAAGTCCAGCAGGTGCCGGCTAACCTGCTCGGGCCGCTCGCCCTGCAGCCAATGACCGCAGTCGGCGAGCACATGCTGTTCGAGGTCGGGCACCCACGTCGGCATCTTCTGCCACGTATGGGCCTCGAGCGTGCCGACCGGGTCCTTGTCGCCCAACAGGAACAACGCGGGTTGCTCGATCCGTTGGCCGGCGAGGGATGCCGTGCGTGCCCAGTTGCGTTCGAAATTGCGGTACCAGTTAAGCGCACCGCGAAAGCCGCGACCCTCGAACGTCGCAAGGTACACCGCGAAGGCATCGGCCGAGCACCACTCCGGTGGCGTGCCGGGATCGCGCAGGCCTTCGAACAGCGAACTGCCGGCCGGCTTGTCCTGGAGAAAGAAGTCCCTGGGCACTGCCGCGGAAGTGTTGTGCATCATTGTCCGCAAGGTCCGGGCGACATCCCGATCTAGCTCGGTCTCGGCGACGCCGGGCTGCTGGAAATAGAGGATGTAGTGGAAGCGATCGGCAGCTTGGCTGCGAATGATCTCGATAGCCGGCCGCTTCGGACGCCCGCCGAAGGGAACCGCCATCGCGGCCACCGCCTTGACGCGCTGCGGATCGAGCAAGGCCAGGTGCCAGGCCACCGGCGCACCCCAATCGTGGCCCACCACGGCTACGGACCGCTGACCGAAGCTGTCCATGGCGGCGAACAGATCGGCGCAGACGGTCATCAGGTCATAGCTGTCGACGGGCTCCGGCGCGCTGCTCTGCCCGTATCCGCGCATTTCCGGCACCAGCACGCGATAACCGGCGTCCGCCAGGGCGCGCATCTGGTAGCGCCAGGAGTACCAGCACTCGGGGAAGCCGTGCAGCAGCCAGACCACAGGGCCCCGCTCGGGCCCGGCGCAGTAGACGCTAAGGGTGATGCCGTTGACGGCCAACCGATGGTGTTCGTATGCGTGCACAGGCCCCTCCGCCATCGAGATCGCCGCACGGTCAGCCCGCTGCGGTGCTCCAGTCGACCAGGCTGAACTGCCAGGTGGCCAGGATGATCAGGCCAAACACGATCCGGTACCAGGCGAATGCAGCGTAGCTATGGTTGCCTATAAATTTCAGCAAGGCGCGCACCGCCAGCATCGCGAAGATGAAGGAGGTTACGAAGCCGATCGCGAAGACCGGCAGATCGGATGGCTGGAACAGGTCGCGGTACTTGTAGCCCGAGTACACCGCTGCGCCGACCATTGTCGGCATGGCGAGGAAAAAGGAAAACTCGGTGGCGGCCTTGCGCGACAGGCCGAACAGCAGCCCGCCGATGATGGTCGAGCCCGACCGCGAGGTACCGGGGATCAGCGCCAGGCACTGGGCAAACCCCACCTTAAGCGCGTGGGTCCAGTGCATGTCGTCGACCGTTTCGGCTTGCACGTGGTGCTGGCGCTTCTCCGCCCAGAGCATCACGACGCCGCCAATTACCAGCGCCGTGGCGACGGTGATCGGGTTGAACAGGTACTCGTGGATCAGGTCGGCGAATGCGACCCCGAGCACCACCGCCGGCAGAAACGCGACCAGCAGGTTGATCGTGAATTTTTGTGCCTGCCGTTCCTTTGGCAACCCGACCACCACATCAAAGATCTTGCCGCGGTATTCCCACACCACAGCCAGAATAGCGCCGAGCTGAATAATGATGTTGAAGGCCAGCGCGCGCTCGCCACCGAAGCCGATCAGGTCGGCGACGATAATCTGGTGACCGGTGCTGGAAATCGGCAAAAACTCGGTGATGCCTTCTACCACGCCCAGAAGCAATGCCTGAAAGGCAATCCAAAGGTCCATCTCTTCCCCATCAGCGGTGCAAACCACCGCGCCTGAATATGCAACAAAGGTATATGTCAGATAGCCATCTGAGCGCTGTTCTGACCTGTCCGGCCCAAGTAAATTCAATGGGTAGCGGCGCACGGGCCTCATCTTTTCGCCGCCGCGGCCGACATTGTGTCAGAAGGCCCGTGACAACTACCTCATCGCCGTAGCCGGTGTTCGGGAAAGCCCCCATAGAAGGGGCGTCCTCACTCGAATAATAAAGAAGACCGCGCGTTAACAGGAGCTAATAACCTTATGAATCTGCTGCGAAATTTCCCTATCAGCAAGCGCCTCTGGCTGATCCCGTTGCTGGCCATCGCCATGCTGTTCGCTCTGGGCCTGTTGATGATCCAGCAGGTGCGGACCGACCTCTACAAGGGCAAGCAGGTCATGACGCGCAACATCGTCGAGACCGCCAACGGCATCCTCGATTACTACCAGCAGCTCGAAGCAAGTGGCGCGATGACCACCGTGGCCGCGCAGAAGGCGGCGATGGATCAGATCCGCCTGCTGCGCTACGGGCAGAACGACTATTTCTGGATCAACGACATGAGCCCGACCATGCTCATGCACCCGATGAAGCCGGAACTCGAAGGCAAGAACCTGGCTGCCGTGAAGGATCCGAACGGCAAGGAGCTGTTCAACGAGATGGTCAAGGTGGCACGCCAACAGGGCGCAGGCATCGTCGACTACCAGTGGGCGAAGCCGGGCGCGGAGGACCCGGTGCCGAAGATCTCGTATGTGGAACTGTTCAAGCCCTGGGGTTGGATCATCGGTTCGGGCATCTATGTCGACGACGTCGAAGCCGAGTTCCGCGACTACGTGGTGCGGTTCTCCATCATCGGCCTGGCCATAGCGTTTGTCATGGCCCTGCTCGTGGCGATCCTGATCCGCAGCATTACCCAGCCGTTGCGCCATTCGATGCAGGCCATGGCCAACATCGCCAGCGGCGAGGCGGACCTCACCCGCCAGCTCGATGTGTCCGGCAACGACGAGCTGACCACCCTGAGCCGCGACTTCAACACCTTCACCCGTAAATTGCGTGCCGTAATCGGTCAGCTGTTCGAGACCTCAGGTTCGCTGGCGCAGTCCTCCAGCGCGCTGCAGGACCTTGCCGGCCAGGCGCACCAGCACAGCCAGCAACAGTCGCAACAAATGGAACTGGTCGCCACGGCGGTCAACGAAGTCACCTATGCGGTGCAGGAAGTCGCGAAGAACGCCGAGCAGGCGTCGAACGAAGTGGGCGATTCGGAGAAGCAGGCCGGACAGGGACAGCGCAACATCGAAGCCAGTCTGCAGCAGATAGATCAATTGTCGGCGACCATCAACGAAGCAGTCGGCGTCATTCAGTCACTGGCCGACGAAACCACGCAGATCGGCTCGGTGCTGGAGGTCATTGGCTCGATCGCCGACCAGACCAACCTTCTCGCGCTGAACGCCGCCATCGAGGCAGCCCGCGCCGGGGAGCAGGGTCGCGGCTTCGCTGTCGTCGCGGACGAGGTGCGCCTGCTGGCGCAACGCACCCAGACCTCGACCGCCGAGATCCACACGATGATCGAGCGGCTGCAGAAGAATTCCGGGGACGCGGTAAGCGTGATCACCCGCAGCAGCAAGGCCTCGCAGACCACCGTCGAACAGGCGAGCCAGGCCGGCGAAAGCCTCGGCCAGATTGCCCTTGCGCTGCGCAACCTGTCAGGCCTCAACGCGTCCATTGCAAGCGCCACGTTGCAACAGACGCACGTGGTTGAGGACATCAACCAGAACGTCACCCAGGCTGCGCAGCTGGCTCAGCAGAGCACGCTCGCGGCCGAGCAGTCGAGCGCCGCCGGACGTGAACTGGGCGAGCTGGCCGAGCAACTGGACCGCTTGCTCAAGCAATTCAAGGTCTGAGGCTCGCTTCAGCCAGCGGCGCGCCAGCGCCGCTTCGTACCGGTGCGCTTATGTATACAGACGGCCAGCCCGCCGCGTGGCGCTGGCCGTTTTTTTTTCGTCCGGCAGGCCGCGGCTTTTCGCCACAGGCCAGGGGCGACTGCCACCGTCCAAGTTGCGGCTGCGATTCACCGATTCGCTTGTGAAACCCCTCTGGAAAGCGGTTTACAGCGTTACAAGCAACATACGGACAGCGCCGTGTCAGCGTTAGACTTTAGGCTAATTGCAAAAAAAACAAGAAATCGGGAAACGACGGTGTGACTTATCAGTCCTCTGTGTACATCAATGGATATGTAAGGCCAACGCCGGCAGCCTGGCGGCAGGCTCAAATCCGAATTTTGGTTACCACATAGAGAGACATGCCCGATGAACAGCCCCCTTCGTTTCAACGACGCCCTTTTGATTACTGATCGCGCGTTCAAGCCGTTCCAGTGCGTCGCCTGGACGCTGCTCGAAGGTAACGGCGATCTCAGCATCACGGTCGTCGATGGCAACGAGTCACGCGCCGTCGGCCGTTGCAAGCTGTCCAGCAGTGTCTATTCCGACCCGGTCAAGCTGGGCGAGACCCTGGAACAGGCCCGCGCCGACCTCAGCAGCAAGGGCGCCCATTTCGCCCCCTGGCACATGCCCGAGTAAATCGAACTCCGCAAAAAAAGGCCCGGCTGCGCAAGCGCCGGGCCTTTTCATTACGCCCGTAGCGCCCGTACCGACTGATCCATTCGCCCGTTTCACGGTCCCAACTAGGACGAAACCGGAAAGGAGCAAGTCATGAAAGGTGCGCAAGCCTACGTCAATGATCAATGGCACAGCTGCGGTCTGGCCAACCTGCCGGAAGGCCCCGAGCGCCACTGCGTCACGCTCAACTTCATCATTCCACGCGATGCGCAGACCACTGGACTGATCGTGCATGTGCGTGACGTGGCCCAGGAGCGCCTCCGCGAATTCTACCGCGGGCGCCAGGTGACGCACCGGCCCGTCGAGGGCTCGGTAGTCGGTGATGGAAGTGGCGATGGGATCGACCTTGTTTTTGACGTGGCCCCTGCCGAGTGAACGGTTGCCGCGGTTGCCCGCGAGCACCCTTCCCTGCGCGCCGCCGGGCCGATAGCGTCAGCCGGCGCCTGAGCCGCATGGTTCCAGGCCCGCCATCACACCCGCAGCCAAATCAGTCCACCTGCCGAGACGACGCATGACCCCCTTCGATTGGCAGCGAATGCTGCTCGACGACTTTCCCTTGCTGTTTCTGGCAGAGGTGGCGCTACGCGCCCTCTTCGCCTTTGTCTTCGTATTCCTGTTCCTGAAGATCAGCGGCCGGAGGGGCATCCGCCAGCTGTCGCTGTTCGAGCTGGTGGTAATCCTGACCCTCGGCTCGGCGGCCGGTGACGTCTCCTTCTATGAGGACGTGCCGATGCTGCCGGTTGCAGCCGTGTTCGTCACCCTCCTCGCCCTCTACCGCCTGACGGTCTGGGTGATGACGCGCAGCGAGCGGTTCTCCAACTGGATGGAAGGCAAGCCGGTGACCATCATCAAGGACGGCCTTTACGAGCTGAACAGCCTCGACCGGCTCAACATATCGTCCGACGAGTTCTTCATGGAGCTGCGCCAGCACGGGGTCGATCACCTCGGCCAGGTGCGCCTGGGCATTCTGGAGACCGACGGTAACGTGAGTCTGTTTTTCACCGACGCGCACGCGGTCCGGCCCGGGCTTTCGGTACTGCCAATCGAACATCGGCCGACCCACCGGCAGGTACCCGCCAGCGGTCTCTACGCCTGCACCCGCTGCGGACGCCCGCAAGTCATCGAAGCCCGTCAGCAGGCTACCTGTCCGCGTTGCAGCCATGAGCACTGGACGCTCGCGTTAAGCCATCCACGCGCGCAGTGAGCCCGGCGAACCCCTGTCACGCGAGCCGGTCACTAATAGGGACGGGCGCGGCGTGGGCTAAATGCCGCTCCCCTTCCAGCTTTCGACCAGGAGTGATGCGATGATTGGCGACTACTCTTCCATCAATGACCATCTCGAATCCGCGCGGCAGCTCGCCGACAGTGCAGAGACCAGGGCCGATCCGGCCATCTACCGTGAAGCGATCGATGAACTGGTGGCGGCCATTCGGCTGCTGATGCGCAACAGCCAGGAGCGCGAAGACTGAGCCGGTTGCCGCCGTGCACCCGCCCTGCCCGGGCCAGCCGCACCCTGCCTGAGGCACGGGATGCACGGCCCGGGCAGCCTCGCACCGTTGAGGATGTCCCATGCTGAACGGCCAGGGCAGCGATGTCGTACTGCAGGCCGAAGGTTCTCGACCGGTGCCCGACGACGAAAGCGCCGACAAGGGGACGCCACTCTGCCCGTCGCTTCCGGACGACCTGCACTATGTTGACGACCGCAGCCCGGGCATACAGCGACGCCTGATGCGCGGCAAGTTTGCGTATTTCCTGCCGGACGGCATTCGCCTGCGCGATCCAGGCGAGATCACACGCATCAACAAGCTGGCGATTCCGCCCGCCTATACCGACGTCTGGATCTGCTCGGACCCAGCCGGGCACCTGCAGGCTACCGGGCGCGACGCGCGTGGGCGCAAACAGTACCGTTACCATCCGCGGTGGCGGGAGATCCGCGACAGCAACAAATACGAGCGGTTGTTGGCTTTCGGCGCCGCCCTGCCGAAGATGCGCGAGCGCCTCGAGCAGCATCTGGGCAAACGCGGCATGCCTCGCGAAAAAGTGATGGCGCTGGTGGTGCAGCTGCTCGAGTCGACGCTGATCCGGGTCGGCAATGCGCGCTACGCCAAGGAAAACCGTTCCTACGGCCTGACCACTCTGCGCACCCGTCACGTGGACGTCCGTGGCGCCGCGATTCGCTTCCATTTCCGCGGCAAGAGCGGCGTCGAGCATCGGGTCACGCTGCGCAATCAGCGCCTGGCCAGGATCATGCGGCGCTGCCTGGAGCTACCGGGCCAGCACCTGTTCCAGTACCTGGACGAAGACGGCGCACGGCACCCGGTGAGCTCGAGCGACGTCAACCAGTTCATCCAGCAGATGACCGGCGGTGACTTCACTGCGAAGGATTACCGCACCTGGGCAGGCAGTGCGCTGGCCCTGGATCTGCTCCGCGGCTGCGCCTGGGAGCCATCCGCGACGGCGCGGAGCCAACTGGTCGACACGGTCAAGACGGTGGCGGCGCAGCTGGGCAATACGCCGGCGGTGTGCCGCCAGTGTTATATCCATCCGGACGTGCTCGACGCCTTTCTCGCCGGCGAGCTCGCGCCGCTTCGCGAGGCACGCAAGCGCAAGTGGATGAGCGCCGAGGAGGTGGCACTGCTGAATTTCCTGAAGACTCGTGAGACAAACGCCCGGCTGGCCTAGCTGAACAGCGACACCCGGTTGCGCCCCGACGCCTTGGAGGCGTACAGCGCCTGGTCGGCGCGCTCGATCAACTGTGCGTAGCCGTTGGTGGGCAGGCTAAGGTCGGCGATGCCCAAGCTCACCGTGAAGCGGATGACGTGTTCCTCATGGTGCACGGCATGCGCCTCGATGGCCTGCCGCAACCGCTCGGCAAAGGTCGTCGCGCCTTCGCTGTCGGTGTCCGGCAGCAGCACCACGAATTCCTCGCCACCGTAGCGCCCGGCAATGTCGGCGTCGCGCATGCACTGGCGAACCAGCTCGGCCGTCTGCTGGATGACCGCGTCGCCCGCCTGGTGGCCGTAGCTGTCGTTGATCTTCTTAAAGTGGTCGATATCGAACATCACCAACGCGGCGTTGCGGTCGTAGCGGCGATGCCGCGCATAGTCCTGGCGTAGCATTTCCTCCCAGTGCCCACGGTTGAACAGGCCGGTCAGGCGATCGGTGCTCGACAGGCGCTGCAACTCCTGGTTGGCCGCCTGCAGCTGCCTGCGGTTGGTCGCTACGTCGGTCACGTCATAGATGATCAGGCAAATCTGCTCGATGCGCCCATTCAGCCCCTTGAGCGGCATCAGCGTGGTGTTCTGGTACATGAAATCTTCCAGCCCGGTGATCGGCTGGTAGTTTTTGAAGCGCAACAGGTAGGGCCGCTGTTCCCAGATGGTGAATGACGGCGTCCCGAGCGTCGCGACGCTTTCGACCTTGCGGCGGAACCATTGCTCATCGACCTCCGGGAACAGCTCGAAGAACGACTGCTTGCGAGCATGCTCCGGCAGCCGTCCGGAGCGGTTCTCCATGAAGGTGTTCCAGACGTCGATGCGGTACTCGCGGTCGAGCACCACGACGCCAACGTCGATGCTCTGGACAATCGCCAGCAACCAGTGGAGCTCACTCAGATTGGTCGAGTCGGACATGGTCAGCTCATCAGCAGCGCAAGTTTGCGAGACAGCAGTTCTACCGAATCCTCGGTGAACAGCAACAGCAGGTCGAAATGAACATCGTGAGCTTCGAGGCTGTAGCTGATCTCGACCGCCAGGGTCTTTTTCCAGCGCTGCCGATTGACCCGGATCAGCTCGTCGATGGATGCGTGCTGGCCCAGGACCTGCGGATGGCCCTGGGAAAACACCACGTCGATCTGCTCGGCGATACCGCTCAGGCAAGCGCTGATCAACAGGCTGGACAGATCAAGGAGCATTTCCAGCTCGAGGTAATCGTCGGTGCGCATCAAGCGCGCCATGTCGGCGATTTCCGAGTCGTGGAAGATCAACAGCGCCTCACCGGCAATGCCACCTCCAATGTAGCCCTGGCACACCGCCGTCAGCTGATCGCCCTGCGCGGCATCGGCCAGCGCCATGTGCAGCTCGCCGACTTCGAGAATGTTGACGTTGGGAATCGGCAGCTGGACGAACACGCCCAGCACCCGCGCGAGCAACGCCGCGGCGCGCCCCATGGCCACGTTCACCACTTCGCGAAATGCATCGCGGAAGGCTATCGGCCCCGCGTTGCGCTCGCCCAGCACCGGCAGCTCGTCGCCAACGATTCCCAGGCCCGCCAGGGTCTGCTGCAGGTGTATCGGATCGGCTGGCTTGCGGATGAAGGCCAACGCGCCCAGTTCCAGCACGCGGCGCACGGCCTCTTCCTGAACGTCCGCGGAGATGACGATGACCTTGCACGCGAGCTGTTCGTCGCGCAGGGCCGCCAGCACCTGGTAACCGTCCATGTCGGGCATGGTGAGGTCGAGCAGCAGGACGTCGACGTCCTCGTTGCGAATCCGCTCCAGCGCCTCGCGCCCGCTGGCGGCCTGGCTTATCTCCAGCGGCCAGGCAGCGGGCAGCGCACGCAGCAGTTGCTTGCGCGCAAGACTCGAATCATCACAGATCAACAAAGACACGACAGACATGCGGCGCTCGCTCGCGTGGCAGGCTTTCCTGAATCCGGGCAGCTTATCCCAGCCAACGAGCGCCGTGGTGACAGCACCGCAATAATAATGGCAATTGGCCAACACCTGACCGATACCGCCAGGCTTTGGACCAATTCAGCCTGATCAATAGTAGGCGTTGTCGCGGTTGGTGTGGTCCGTCACGTCACGCACGCCCTTGAGCTCGGGGATGCGCTCGAGCAGAGTCTTCTCGATGCCTTCCTTCAGCGTCACGTCCGCCTGGCCGCAGCCCTGGCAACCGCCGCCGAACTGCAGCACCGCGACGCCCTCGTCGACTACGTCGATCAGCGTCACCTGGCCGCCATGGCTGGCCAGACCCGGATTGATTTCGGTCTGCAGGTAATAATTGATGCGCTCGTTCAGTGGGCTGTCTTCGTTGACCATCGGCACCTTGGCGTTCGGTGCCTTGATGGTCAGCTGGCCACCCATCCGGTCCGTTGCGTAATCAACCAAGGCATCTTCCAGAAAGGGCTCGCTGACACTGTCGATCCAGGCAGTGAATCGCTTCAGCGCGATGGCCACGTCGTCAGGCTTCTCCTCGCCGGGCTTGCAATAGGCGATGCAGGTTTCCGCGTAGGGCGTGCCGGGCTGCGTGATGAACACCCGGATGCCGATGCCGGTGGTGTTCTGCTTTTCCAGCAGGTCAGCCAGATAGTCGTGTGCAGCTTCGGTAATGGTAATGGCGCTCATGTGAACTCCTCTCAGATATGGAAGCGAGTGTACGCCATGCCCCGCGCCGGATAAAGCCCTAGTAATTTAGTAGGAGATAGCCGTTGCCGGCGTGCTGGATACCCTGCTCACCGTCGGATGGCTGGTTCTGCGCCGCCTATCGCGCTGGCAGGGTTCGGAACGCCGCTTCGCTACATGAACGATATTCATGCAAAGCCGTGCTGCGGTCAAAATGCGTGCAGCTTTGTTATGATTGCCGGTCCCCGCCACCAGCTTCAGGTAGTTCCCATGCTCGATCGCAACGCCCGTCTCCAGGCTCTCCAGCAGGCGCTCAAGGAGCGCATCCTGATACTCGACGGCGGCATGGGTACGATGATCCAGAGCTACAAGCTGGAAGAGTCCGACTACCGAGGCGAGCGCTTCACCGACTGGCCCCAGGATCTCAAGGGCAACAACGATCTGTTGATCCTTACACGACCGGACGCCATCAGCGCTATCGAAAAGGCCTATTTCGATGCGGGCGCCGACATCGTCGAGACCAATACCTTCAATGCCACCCGCGTGTCCCAGGCCGACTACGGCATGGAAGAGCTGGTCTACGAGCTGAACGTCGAAGGCGCCCGCCTCGCCCGTCAGGCGGCGGATGCCAAGACCGCCGAGACACCCGACCGCCCGCGCTTCGTCGCCGGCGTGCTCGGCCCGACCAGCCGCACCTGCTCGCTGTCGCCGGACGTGAATAACCCCGGCTACCGCAACGTCACCTTCGACGAACTAGTGAAGAACTACACCGAGGCCACGCGCGGCCTGATCGAAGGCGGCTCGGATCTGATCCTGATCGAGACCATCTTCGACACGCTCAATGCCAAAGCAGCGATCTTTGCCGTGCAGCAGGTGTTCGAGGAGATCGGCTTCGAATTGCCGATCATGATCTCTGGCACCATCACCGATGCCTCCGGCCGGACCCTGTCCGGCCAGACCACCGAAGCCTTCTGGAATTCGGTTCGCCACGCCAAGCCCATCTCCGTCGGCCTCAACTGCGCCCTGGGCGCGAAAGAGCTGCGGCCCTATCTGGAAGAACTGTCGAACAAGGCCGAAACCCATGTCTCGGCGCACCCCAACGCCGGCCTGCCGAACGCCTTCGGTGAATACGATGAAAGCCCGGCCGAGATGGCCCGGGTGGTCGAGGAGTTCGCCGCCAGTGGCTTCCTCAACATCGTCGGCGGCTGCTGCGGCACGACGCCTGCGCACATCGAGGCCATCGCCAAGGCCGTTGCAAAGTACGCACCACGCGTCCTTCCGGACATTCCCAAGGCCTGCCGTCTATCGGGTCTCGAGCCCTTCACCATCGATCGCAGCTCGCTGTTCGTCAACGTCGGTGAGCGGACCAACATCACCGGCTCGGCCAGGTTTGCCCGCCTGATCCGCGATGAGAACTACACCGAGGCCCTGGAAGTCGCCCTGCAGCAGGTGGAAGCCGGCGCCCAGGTGATCGACATCAACATGGACGAAGGCATGCTGGATTCAGAGAAGGCCATGGTGACCTTCCTCAATCTGATCGCCGGCGAGCCGGACATCTCCCGCGTGCCGATCATGATCGACTCCTCCAAGTGGGAAGTGATCGAAGCGGGCCTCAAGTGCATCCAGGGCAAGGGCATCGTCAACTCGATCTCGATGAAAGAAGGCGTCGAGGCGTTCAAACATCACGCTCGTCTGTGCAAACGCTACGGCGCAGCTGTGGTGGTCATGGCCTTCGACGAGGCCGGCCAGGCCGATACAGCCGCGCGCAAGCGTGAGATCTGCAAGCGCTCCTATGACATCCTGGTCAACGAAGTCGGCTTCCCGCCGGAAGACATCATCTTCGACCCGAACATCTTCGCCGTCGCCACCGGCATCGAAGAGCACAACAACTATGCCGTGGACTTCATCGAAGCCTGCGCCTACATCCGCGATAACCTTCCCTACGCCCTGACCTCCGGCGGCGTATCGAACGTTTCGTTCTCGTTCCGCGGCAATAACCCAGTGCGCGAAGCGATCCACTCGGTGTTCCTCTATTACGCGATCCAAAACGGCCTGACGATGGGCATCGTCAACGCCGGCCAGCTGGAAATCTACGACGAAATCCCGAAGAAGCTGCGCGACGCGGTCGAGGACGTGGTGCTCAACCGCACCCCCAACGGCACCGAAGCGCTGCTGGCCATCGCCGACGAGTTCAAGGGCGACGGCAGCGTCAAGGAAGCGGAAACCGAAGAGTGGCGCGGCTATACCGTCGAGAAACGCCTGGAGCATGCGCTGGTCAAGGGCATCACCACCCACATCGTTCAGGACACCGAGGAGTTCCGCCAACAGTGCTCGCGGCCCATCGAGGTCATCGAAGGCCCGCTGATGGCGGGCATGAACGTGGTCGGCGACCTGTTCGGCTCGGGCAAGATGTTCCTGCCGCAGGTAGTCAAGTCTGCTCGTGTCATGAAGCAGGCCGTTGCTCACCTGATCCCCTTCATCGAAGCGGAAAAAGGCGACAAGCCGGAAGCCAAGGGCAAGATCCTCATGGCGACCGTCAAGGGCGACGTGCATGACATCGGCAAGAACATCGTCGGCGTGGTGCTCGGCTGCAACGGCTACGACGTGGTCGACATGGGCGTCATGGTCCCGGCTGAAAAGATCCTGCAAACGGCAATTGCCGAGAAGTGCGACATCATCGGCCTGTCCGGCCTGATCACCCCGTCGCTCGACGAGATGGTTCACGTTGCACGCGAGATGCAGCGCCAGGACTTCCACCTGCCGCTGATGATCGGCGGCGCGACCACCTCCAAAGCGCATACGGCGGTGAAAATCGACCCGCATTACAAGAACGATGCGGTGGTCTACGTCACCGATGCCTCGCGCGCGGTGGGCGTCGCCACGACGCTGCTGTCCAAGGAACTGAAGCCGGTTTTCGCGCAGAAGACCCGCGACGAGTACGCGATGATCCGCGAACGCACCGCCAACCGCAGCGCTCGCACCGAACGTTTGACCTATCCCGAAGCCATCGCCGTCAAACCCAAGTTCGACTGGGCCGAGTATTCACCGGTCAGACCGACCTTCACCGGCCGCAAGGTGCTGGAAGACATCGATCTGCGCACCCTGGTCGATTACATCGACTGGACGCCGTTCTTCATCGCCTGGGATCTGGCCGGCAAATATCCTCGCATTCTCGAAGATGAAATCGTTGGCGAAGCCGCCACCTCGTTGTTCAACGATGCCCAGGCGATGCTCAACAAGCTGGTCGATGAGAAGCTGATCAAGGCCCGCGCGGTGTTCGGCTTCTGGCCGGCCAACCAGGTCGACGAGGACGATATCCAGGTCTACGGCGAGAACGGTGAAGCCCTCGCCACACTGCACCACCTGCGCCAGCAGACGGTAAAAACCGACGGCAAGCCGAACTTCTCCCTTGCTGACTTCGTCGCACCGAAAAGCAGCGGTGTGACCGACTACGTGGGTGGCTTCATCACTACGGCCGGCATTGGCGCTGAAGAAGTGGCCAAGGCCTATCAGGACGCCGGCGACGACTACAACTCGATCATGGTCAAGGCACTCGCCGACCGCCTGGCCGAGGCCTGCGCCGAATGGCTGCACCAGCAGGTGCGCAAGCAGTGGTGGGGCTACGAGCCGGAAGAGCAGCTGAGCAACGAGGAGCTGATCCGCGAACAGTACAAGGGCATCCGCCCTGCCCCGGGCTATCCGGCCTGCCCCGACCATACCGAGAAGGCCACGCTGTTCAGGCTGCTCGATGCCGACGGCATCAGCCAGGTCACCCTGACCGAACACTTCGCGATGTTCCCCACTGCAGCCGTTAGCGGTTGGTATTTCGCGCATCCGCAGGCGCAGTACTTCGCCGTCGGTAAGATCGATAAGGACCAGGCCGAGCGTTACAGCCAGCGCAAGGGCCAGGACCTCGCGGTGACCGAACGCTGGTTGATGCCCAATCTCGGCTACGACGCCTGACCGCCGCTGCGGCCGGTCCAACCTGACCGGCCGCCTGCTCAGCCAGCGGCTCGCTGCGCCATCCAGTTTTCGAACTGCTCGGTCCGCATGGGCCGGGACACCAGATAGCCCTGCACTTCATCGCAACCGTAGTCCCTGAGCAGGTCATAGACGGCGGTTTCCTCGACGCCTTCGGCCACCACGCTGTAGCCCAGGGCATGTGCCATGCCGATCATCGATCGCACCAGTGTCTGGCTGCGCGTGCGCTGGTCGATGCCGGTTATGAACGAGCGGTCGATCTTGACCACCTGGGCGCAGATCTTGTGCAGGTAGGCCAGGCTGCTGTAGCCAGTACCGAAGTCGTCTATAGCCACGCTGATACCGGCTGACTGCAAGCGCTCCAGCTGTCCGGAGGCCGCGGCGCTGTTGCTGATGAGCGCGCTTTCGGTCAGTTCGAGTTCGACCGCTGCGGGCGGCAAACGGTGGTGATCCAGAGCCGCGAGGACCGTCTCGGCAAAATCCGGCTCTTCCAGGTTCAGCGCGGTGATGTTCATCGAGACGCGCAGCTTCATGCCCTGTCGTTGCCACCGCGCCGCCTGCTGCACGGCCGTGGCGACGACCCAGGCGGTAAGCGGGCGTGCCAGGTGCGTCTGCTCCACCAGTGGGATGAATTCGGCAGGCGAGACGTTGCCCAGTGTCGGGTGTTCCCAGCGAATCAGGGCTTCGGCACCCACGCAGGCACCACTGATCATGTCGACACGCGGCTGGTAGTCGAGCCGCAACTGGCCATTCTGTGACACCGCGGCGCGGAAGTCGCCGAGCAGCAGGAAGCGCCGCTGATGGCAGGCGTCGAGCTCACGGGAATACAGCCCGACGCCACACGCCTGCAGCCGGGCGTCCTGGCAGGCGCTGTGGGCAATCCGCAGCACGTCCTCGGCCTGCCTCTCACCCAGCCGGAACGGCGCGACGCCGATGGCCGGGCGCATCATCATCGACGCCGAATCGTCCGGGGTCAGGGCCGCCAGTTCGTCACACATCGCCGTGGCGAGACTGACCGCCTGCTGCTCGTCAGCCGCCTCGAGCACGTGGACATACTGCCCGGCACTGACGCAGTAGAGGGCCACACTGGCCGGCAGGCAACGCTGCAGGTGAGTGGTAGCCCGCCGCGCCAGCCGATCCAGGAAGGCCGGTCCCATGGCGCGCTGGATCGACGCCACCTGAGCCAGGCCCACCAGGTCGGTGAAAAACGCGAAAAGCGGGCTGCCGGGCCGGTCCCGGGCCATGTCCTCGAGGTCCTCAACGAACTGGCTGCGGTTGGCCAGACCGGTCAGCGGGTCCCGCCGGCCATAGGCGTGCTGCATTTCGATCTGCGCCATGACCATCGCGGCGAGGTCCTGCAGGCCGGCGCGTTCCTGGTCGGTGATGACACGCGGCTCGCTGCCCAGCACGCACATTGCCCCCAGGGTGTAGCCGTCGCGGGTGGTCAGCGGCGCGCCGGCGTAGAAGCGAATGCCCGATTGCGCCAGCGGACTGTCACGGTAATGCGGCGACGCCAGCAGGTCGCTGATCACCAGCAGCCCCGAGCGATCGGCCACCTCGCCACAGCACGCCTTGAAGCGCGGAATCTCGGTATGCGCCACGCCGACGCGCGACTTGAACCACTGGCGATCCTGGTCGGTCAGCGAGACCGCGGCTATCGGCAGGTTGAACAGCTGGCTGGCCATCCGGGTGATGCGATCGAAGCTTTCGCTGGGCGGGGTATCGAGGAGGTTCAACTGCTTGAGTGCGAACAACCGCTCTCGCTCGTAAGACGTCATGGACAGCATCAACTCCGAACTGCATGTCAAAAACCGCAGCAGCGCCTGCGCCGGTGCCTGGCGTATGAGAACCGCGCCCGCGCCGACTTGCCCCGGGCAGCCGCGGCGCCCGGTGCGCTGCTGATTGCAGCCAGTGTAACGGCGACCGTGCGCCGAGCTTGACGACCGCCTGTCCTGCCGACGCGGCCGCCCTGCCGGCGGCATGCCACGTCCCGCTGGCTCCTGGGCGCCGACAGGGGTTAAATGGCGCCTCTCGTTCTTACCGGAGCCGCACCATGCCTGCCGAATCGCCCTACCTGCTCGACCACCTCGAGACTGCCGATATGCTGGTAATCGATGGCCTGCACGCCTGGCGATTCGAACTCAACGAACCCCTGCTGGACCAGGCCGAGGCCGCTGCCGAGGCGCAGCTGCCCTTTGCCAGCGAAGAGCAGGTGCTCAGCATCGAAGGGCTCGACGGCCGTGAACGGCGGGTCTGGCGCTTCAGCTACAACCAGGTCATGGAAGCCAGACACCTGCCGGCCGAAGACGCCTGGCTGCTTGAACCGGAGCATCGGCTACAGTGCTTCGGCGCACTAGCGATTGACGAAGAGCTCTAGCCGGCACCTGGGGAGCCACGCCTTGCGGCTTAGTCCGCGCGAGGCCTCTTGTTCCGGGACGTGGTCGCATGCCGGTCGCCGCGCCGCCGCCCGGCTGTCCTCGTCGACTCAACTCTCCTGCGCGCCGCGGCGCAACAACAACGCAATCGCCAACAGTACCAGCAGGCTGCCGGGCAGCCAGTGCCAGCCGATGCGCTGCGGATGGGAAACGAACAACAGCAGCATCGACACGAACGGCACCAGATAACTGTAGGCGGTGACCGCGCCCGGGGTAAGCACGGCCGTAGCGCGCTGTTGCAGGAAAAACGTCATGCCGCTGGAAAACACTCCGAGGTAGATCAGCAACGCTATGTCGGTGAACCTCATGCGGGTAAGTGCTGCGGCATCTTCGCTCACCAGGCCGAGCAGCCCGATCAGCACGGCGCCGATGAGTAGGCTCCAGAACGTCCGCAGGCCGGCCCCCGGCGCTAGCCAATCGCGCTGCAACCCCCACTTGCTGAGCACCGGATACAGCGCCGAGGCGACACAACCAGCAAAAAAGATCAGCTCTCCGATGCCCAGCTGCAGGCCGCTGAAATCGCCGCCGTTTTCCGCCCATGCGAGCCCGAGCGCACCGGTGGCGCCAAGCGCGAGAATCGCCAGCAGCCGCCCCGCCGGCCGCTCGACGCCCAGGCCTCGACCGATGCAGTACGCCAGCAAGGGCACGCTGACGAACAGCGTCGCCATTGACAGCGCGCTGACCCGGTGGGCGGCCCAGAACATGCTGCCGAAAAAGCCCGCAAGGCTCAGCCCCATCAGGGCGTAGAGCACCAGCCCGTGCCGGCTCGGCCAGCGCTCGGCCTGTCGCCAGAGCAGCGGCGACAAGGCCAGCGCGGCGATGCTGAAGCGGATCGACGTGAGCATGAGCGGCGGCAAGCCTTCGCTCATCAGCCCCACCGCCGGAAACGAGAGCCCGACAAACATCGCCCAGAGCAACATGCCCAGGTGCGCACGGGCGGTACCGCGCCGCGGCTCAGACATCATCCCGCACCTCCAGCGGCAGCAGCACGCTGCGCAGCGCGTCGGCACACAGTCGGCGCTGCTGCGGATCGAGCGGCGCCTGCAACTGATGCAGGGCTGCCAAGTAGTCATCGAGACAGCCCAGCAGCATGGATCGCCCGGCCTCGGTGAGCCGGATCAACAGGCTGCGGCGGTCGTCCGGATTGGCCACGCGCTGGATGAGCCCGGCCGATTCCAGGCGGTCGAGGCGATGGGTCATGGCCCCGGAACTGAGCACCGCAGGGCATTGGGCGTAAGTCCGTGCCGCTCGCCGCTGCGATAGAGCGTGGCCAGCAGGTCGAACTCGCCGTCGTGCAGCCCGTATTGACGGAAGACTGCCGCAACGGTCCAGTTCAGATACTTGGACAGGCGGTAGAGGCGGGTGAATAGCGCCATGGGCGTGACGTCACGGTCGGGTTCCAGCGCGTGCCACTGCGCTAACAGGCGGTCCACATGATCGTCCGGCCGATACTGCGGCATATCTAGCTCCAGTTGAAGAATCTTCATCTGAAGCTAGATCATTGCTACGCCCCTGCAAACAGCCGAGCGTCGCGCTCGCAGCCCGCCCGACGAACGCGCCGCAAGCGCACCCTATTTGAGTTCGGACGGTGAGTTGCGCACGATCTTGATCTTGTGGGTCAGCGCCGGCTTGCGGGTGACGCTGATCGGACGGCGCGTCATGGTGTCGATGGTGATGTTCCAGAACCCGGTGCCCGGCACCTTGATCTTGGCCGGGAACTGGTCGAACGCGCCGCCGTGATAGGTATGCCGCCCGCCGTTGCGGAAACTGCGGAAGTTCTTGTCATTCATCAAACGGATGTTGCAGGGCTGTGAGCATTCGATGATCACAAAATCGTCTTCGTTGAGGTGTTCGCGCTGGTGAATGAACTTCATGTACCGCTCCGGCCGCCGTCTGGCAAAGCGCACAGATTAACATGCACACCCCGGCCGAATCGCGCCCGCGCGGCGCCTGTGAACGACCCGGCAAGGCTGCGAGATCTTTGCCACAATGCGCCGCGACGTAACCCATAGCCGCTTCAACCACCTGCACACGGATTCCCGGCTGATGCCCAGCGTACCCCCGACGATCGATGCGGCATCGCCACTGGCCCGGCGGGCCACGCGCGTCGGCTTTTTCATGGCCGGCTTCGGCCTGTCCGTCTGGGCCCCGCTGGTGCCCTACGTGCGCGAGCGCATCGAGATGAGCGATGCGCTGTTCGGCGCCCTGCTGCTGTGCATCGGGATCGGTTCGCTGAGCTGGATGCCGGTGTCGGGCCTGTTGGTCGCGCGTCGCGGAATCCGCCCGGTGATCCTCGCCAGCGTCGGGCTGCTGGCGCTCTCTCTGATCGCCATGGCCCTGACGCACTCGGCCTGGGTGCTCGCACTCGCGCTGTTCTGTTTTGGTGGCAGCCTCGGAGTGATCGATGTCGTGTTCAACATCCAGGGGGTTATGGTCGAGCGCGACACTGGCAAGCGACACATGTCCAATTTCCACGGCATGTTCAGCCTTGGCTCGATCAGCGGCGCACTGGCGCTGACCGGTGCACTCTCGCTGGGGCTGGCGCCGGCCACCGGCACCCTGCTGATGGTGGCGGTCATCCTGCTGGCGAACCTGACCGTGGCCGGCGGATTCCTCCGTGAACGGGCGCCTGCCGGCGGCCTGGCCTTCGTTCGGCCCAGCACCCGAGTGGTGCTCGTCGGCGCACTCTGCTTTGTGGTCTACCTCGCTGAGGGCGCCGTGCTCGACTGGAGTGCACTCTATCTCACAGCCCACAAGGCACTCGACACGGCTCAGGGCGGGCTGGGCTACGCCAGCTTCGCGGCGATGGTGACCGTCGGCCGCCTCGCCGGCGGCCCGGTGGTGAACGGCCTTGGCACCGCCCGCATCATCGGCTTCGGCGGCGTGCTGGCGGCCCTAGGCATCATGCTGACGCTGATCACCGGCCACTGGACACTGGCCCTGCTGGGCTACGGGCTGTGCGGCCTGGGCTGTGCAAATGTGTCACCGGTGCTGATCTCATCACTCAGCCGGCAGCAGGCGATGCCGGTCAATCAGGCGATAACCGCCGCGACGACCATCGGTTTTGCCGGTGTGCTGGCAGGGCCGGCGGTGATCGGGCTGATCGCTCAGCACGCGTCCCTGACCCTGGCGTTCGCCCTGCTCTCGCTGCTGCTGCTCAGTCTCGCGCTGGGCGCTCGGCGCTTCAGCGAGTGACCGACCAGGACTACAGACCGCGTCACGGCGTTTGGCTAGAATGCGCGCCCTATGCGCATCCATGACCTCCAGCAACAGCTCGCCGACATCGGCGCCAAGCCCGTTCACATCGGCCGGGTGACGCGCGCCTGGCTGCAGGGCCGGGCCCTGGATGCCGGCACGCGGCACCAGCGCACCGAGGACTTCCTGCCGTTGTCGGTGCGCAATGGACTGCCGTGCATCAGCAAAACCATTGAAACGCTGGCTCGCCTGCGCTCGGAGCACCCTGCATCCGATGGCTCGGCACGGTTGCTGGTTGCCCTCGCCGACGGCCAGATGGTCGAGAGTGTACTGCTGCCCCGCGGCGGCCTCTGCGTATCGAGCCAGGTGGGCTGCGCGGTGGGGTGCGTGTTCTGCATGACTGGCAAAAGCGGGCTGCTACGCCAGCTCGGCAGCGCCGAAATCGTGGCCCAGGTGGCGCTGGCAAGACGCTTTCGTCCGGTCAGGAAGGTGGTATTCATGGGCATGGGCGAGCCGGCGCACAACCTTGACAACGTATTGGACGCCATCGACCTGCTCGGCACCGAGGGCGGCATCGGCCACAAGAACCTGGTGTTTTCCACCGTCGGTGACCCACGCGTCTTCGAACGTCTGCCGCAGCAGACAGTTAAGCCGGCGCTGGCGTTATCGTTACACAGCACCGATGCCAGTCTGCGCCAGGCGCTGCTGCCGCGCGCGCCGGTGTTCGATCCCGCCGAGCTGGTGGACCTGGGCGAGCGCTATGCGCGCCTGGTGGACTATCCGATCCAGTATCAGTGGACGCTGCTGCAGGGCATCAACGACAGCCAGGACGAGATGGACGGGATCATCCGCCTGCTCAGGGGCAAGTTCGCGATCATGAACCTCATTCCCTACAACAGCCTGGACGACGACCAGTTCCAACGCCCCGGGGCCGACCGGATCCACCAGATCATGCGCTACCTGCATGAACACGGCGTGTTGACCAAGGTGCGCAATTCCGCAGGGCAGGACATCGACGGCGGTTGCGGGCAGCTACGCGCCCGCGCCGAGCGAGTCTCGGCCGAGCGCCGCCGCTCACGGGCTCTGGCGCCAGGCCCCGAGCCAGAGCCGCTGCGCTGAACGAGCGGCGTCGGCGATTGTCCTAGCGCATTGATCCGACCCTAGGCACACCGACCACTCGGTGGCCCACGCGCACCCAGGGCCCGTCCGGGCCAACGAGACCAGCATGCACACTTTGGAACAACTGCAACGCGGTGAACTGTCAGGCATCACCCGCCTGGACCTTTCCGAGGGACTCGACACCTTTCCGCCGGAGATCTTCGGCCTGGCAGACAGCCTCGAGGTGCTGAACCTGTCGGGCAACCGTCTCGACCGGCTGCCCGAGGACCTGCCGCGTCTCGGCAAACTGCGCATCCTGTTCTGCTCGCACAACGCCTTTACCGAACTACCCACCGTGCTCGGCCGTTGCCCGCGGTTGGAAATGGTCGGCTTCAAGGCCAACCGAATCCGCAGCCTGCCCGCCGGGGCGCTGCCACCGCGCCTGCGTTGGCTAACCTTGACCGATAACTGCCTGGAGCAGCTGCCCCGCGAAATCGGCCGGTGCGCCGCCCTGCAAAAGCTGCTGCTCGCGGGGAACCGCTTGCAGGCGTTGCCCGACACGCTGGCGGCCTGTCAAGGCCTGGAGCTGCTGCGCATCTCAGCGAACCGGCTGACCGGCCTGCCGGACTGGCTGCTGGAAATGCCTCGACTGACCTGGCTGGCATTCGCCGGTAATCCTTTCAGCGATGAGCTGGAGGCCAGGGTGCTGGCCGAGCATCCGCTGCCGCCGGTCCCCCGGTCCGAAGTGACCCTAGGCGATCAGCTCGGCCAGGGCGCCTCGGGAGTCATCTACCGCGCCGACTGGCAACGCCCGTCAAAACGCCCACTTACGGTGGCAGCTAAGCTGTTCAAGGGCACGCTGACCAGTGACGGGCTACCACATAGCGAGATGGCGGCCAGCATCGCGGCCGGGGCGCACCCGCACCTGGTGCCAGTCTTCGGTCCGTTGGCAGAGTGTGAGGGGCACCTGCCCGGTCTGCTGATGGCGCTGATCGATCCTGCTTACGCGGCACTGGCCGGACCGCCCTCATTTGTCAGCTGCAGCCGTGACTGCTACCCACCCGAACGCCGTTTCAGCGCCGCTGAGGTGGTGCGCATCAGCAGTGCCGTCGCCGCAGCGGTGGCGCACCTGCACCGCCGCGGCATCCTTCACGGCGACCTCTATGCGCACAACCTCCTGGTCGATGGCGCAGGTCGGACGCTGCTCAGCGATTTCGGCGCGGCCTCCTTTTTCGATCCCGAGGCCACCCAGGCCTACGCCCTTCAGCGGCTGGAGACACGTGCGTTCGGCTGCCTGCTGGAGGAGCTGCTGCAGCGATGCGACCCAACGGACCAGGACACAGGCTTACAGGCGCTCGCTGCGCTTCGCGACCGTTGCCTGGATGCCAGGGGGCTTGAGAGACCGGATTTCACCGAACTGGATCGCACGCTCGGATCGCTGATCGGCTTTTAGTGCGAGACGGCCGGCTAGTTGCATGGAAACGGTTTTCTTCTTTCCAAGACGGTTTCCTGACGCATGACCTCACGCGCCCCCCAGCCGAACGACGGACTGGATACCGGCCCCGCTGCCGATCCCACGCTCTCACTCGACCACGACCCCTTCATTGTCGGCCTGAAACAGCGCCTGCCCGCGCACCTGCGCGAAAGTTTCACCGATGCCCAGCTCGACGGCCTGCGCAGCGCGTTCGCCACGCGTTCCTGGGCGCGCCACAAGTTCGACCTGCGCGGCACCTTCAGGCTTTGGAGCAACCAGTACTACTTCGTCTTCGTCGGCGGCCGCAACAAGCGCAACCTCTCACGCGGCCAGCGCAACCTGTCGCTAGCGGCCAAGGCCAGCGTCATCACCGTCTTCCTGCTTTTTTCCATCCTGGTCGGGCTGATTGTGCTGTACCTGATCAAGTCCGCGCTGGGAATCAACCTGCTGCCCAACTATTCGCTGGGCCTGTGGGACTGGGTCAAGGGTCGCTGACCGGCACGAACCGGGTGATGCAATCAGACAGTACCATTGGTTTTCGCAGGGGCCGCGGCAGACTGGGGCCCACCCTGCAAGCGCCAAGCGGTATTACTGACCGACGACGCGTTGCGCGCGGCAACGCTTGTCACAACGGGGAGCAGCCACCTTTCGGACAAGGATGGCCCCGCCTGGCTGCCCCTTGACTAGACTGCCGGAAAGGCATCGCTAGCGAGGTGTTGCATGAACGACGACCACGAGCGCAAACCCCTGAGTTTCCGGCAAATGCTGCACAGCGTCCTCGCCGGCGCGCTCGGGGTGCAGAGCAGCCGGAACCGGGCGCGGGACTTCAGCCAGGGCAAGCCCAGCCACTTCATCTTGCTGGGGGTCGGCTTCACGCTGCTGTTCGTGCTGATCATCCTGGGCGTGGTCAAGCTGGTGCTCTACCTGGTGCAGGGCTGATGATTATCAAGTGCCTTACTGGTTACTTACCCAGAAAACGGCCGTGGAAACCGCCAGAAGGATCAGGAAGAAAATGGCGGTGGCATCCGCCCTGCTGTCTTTGCCGTGCTGATGCGACATGCTTCGCTCCTCGTATTGGCCTTGTTTTCTGCAGTTAAGACCACCCACGGAGGCCCCTCAAGCGCGGGGTTGTAAATAGCCGGATCGCAGCGTTTCGTTCTAAACATATTCCCAAACATCACTTTTACGCATAAACGCTTGCTGGTATCTTGCCGGCCTCCCTGAAGGGTGCGCGGCCGTGCGCGCGAAAGCTGTAGACAGCCCGAACGACAGGACACTTCATGTACGTATACGACCAGTACGACCAACACATCATCGAGGATCGCGTCCGGCAGTTCCGCGATCAGATCCGACGCTATCTGGCTGGCGAACTGACCGACGCTGAACTGTTGCCCCTTCGCCTTCAGAACGGCCTTTACATCCAGCGCTATGCGCCCATGCTGCGCATCGCGGTGCCGTACGGGCTGCTGTCGTCTACCCAGATACGCAAGCTTGCCGAGATCACCCGTCGCTACGATAAGGGCTACGCACACATCAGCACACGCACCAACGTGCAACTTAACTGGCCGGAGCTGGAAGAGGTGCCGGACATCCTCGCCGAACTGGCAACCGTGCAGATGCACGCGATCCAGACCAGCGGCAACTGCATCCGCAACACCACCACCGACCAGTTCGCTGGCGTGGCGAAGGACGAACTGATCGACCCGCGCCCCTGGTGCGAAATTATTCGTCAGTGGTCGACCTTCCACCCCGAGTTCGCCTTTCTGCCGCGCAAGTTCAAGATCGCCGTCAACGGTGCCGTCAGCGACCGCGCGGCCATCGAAGTTCATGACATCGGCCTCGAAGCGGTCAATAACGAGGCCGGCGAGCTCGGCTTTCGCGTTTCGGTGGGTGGTGGCCTGGGCCGCACGCCGATCGTGGGCAGCTTTATCAACGAATTCCTCCCTTGGAAGCACCTGCTGACCTACCTCGACGCCATCCTGCGGGTATACAACCGCTACGGTCGACGCGACAACAAGTTCAAGGCGCGTATCAAAATCCTGGTCAAGGCGCTAACCCCGGAAGGCTTCGCCGAGCGTGTGGACGCCGAGTGGTCGCATCTCAAGGACGGTCCCAACACCCTGACCGAGGCCGAGGTCGAGCGCATCGGCAAGTTCTTTGTCGACCCGTCCTACAAGGTGCTGGACGATCAGGATGCACACCTGGCCCAGCTCGACGCCGAGCACCCCGGTTTTGCCCGCTGGCGCCAGCGCAACGTGGTCGCACACAAGAAGCCCGGCTACGCGGCGGTAACCCTGTCACTGAAATCCACCGGCGTGGCACCTGGCGACGTGACCGACAAACAGCTCGACAGCATTGCCGACCTGGCCGATCGCTACAGCTTCGGCGAGGTACGCAACTCCCACGAGCAGAACATGATCTTGGCCGACGTCGAGCAGTCACGCCTGTTCGAGCTCTGGCACGAACTGCGCGCGCTGGGCGTGGCTACGCCGAATATCGGCCTGCTGACCGACATCATCTGCTGCCCGGGTGGCGACTTCTGCTCGCTGGCCAACGCCAAGTCGATCCCGATTGCCGAAGCCATCCAGCGGCGCTTCGACGACATGGATTATCTGTTCGACATCGGCGACGTGGACCTGAATATTTCTGGCTGCATGAACGCGTGCGGCCATCACCACGTCGGCCACATCGGCATTCTCGGGGTCGACAAGAAAGGCGCCGAGTTCTACCAGGTGTCGCTGGGCGGCAGCTCTGGACGCAACGCCAGCCTCGGCCAGATCCTCGGCCCCTCCTTCGCCCAGGATGTCATGCCTGATGTGATCGAAAAGATCATCGGCGTCTATGTGGAGCAACGGACCGAAGATGAACAGTTTCTCGACACTTACCGCCGGATCGGCATCGACCCCTTCAAGGAGCGCGTCTATGCAGCGAATCATTAAGAACGGCGAGGTCGTCGACGAGACCTGGCACCTGCTGCCGAAGGACGTGACCCTCGACGGCCTGTCCAATTGCGATGACCTGATCGTTCCGCTGCGGCTATGGCTCGACCATGCCCACGCACTCAAGGCACGCGATGGTGGCCTGGGCGTCTGGCTCGATTCGGACGAGGCAGTGGAAGAGATCGCTGATGACCTGGAGTACTTCCAGGTCGTGGCGCTGAATTTCCCCGCGTTCACCGACGGCCGGCATTACTCCAGCGCCCGGCTGTTGCGCGACCGCTACGGGTACAAGGGTGAAGTGCGCGCCATCGGCGACGTCCTGCGTGACCAGCTGTTCTACATGCGGCGGTGCGGCTTCGATGCCTTCGCGGTGCGCCCCGACCGTGATCCGTACGACGCGCTACAAAGCCTGGAGGACTTTTCCGTGACCTATCAGGCGGCCGCTGACGAGCCGCTTCCGCTGTTCCGCCGCCGACAGGGCTGACACCGTCCGCTAAATGAAAGAACCCGCCATCCGGCGGGTTTCTTTCATTGATACATCCAGAAATTCGGATGCTCCAGCGGGGCACTGTCGGCGACCGGCTTCGTGCCGAAGGTGGCGATAATCTTTCCTGCGAACGCTTTCACGGCGGGCTCCCGCTCTGTTGAGGTGGCGCCAGCTTCGCCTTTGAAGCCGCTCGGAAAAAATCGAATCTGCCTATTCCTTCGATAGCAAGCGCGACGACTCCGCCTCGCCCATGCAGCCGGTCAGTCGAGCCTGACCAGCATGCGACCGGTATGCTGCCCGGCGAGGATTCGCTCGATCGCGCCCGGCAGCTCTTCCAGCGACACCTCCTCCACCAGGTCGTCCAGGTTCGGCAACTTCCACTGCACCGACAGCTTGTCCCACATCGAGGCTTTGACCACCAACGGGATTTCCACCGAATCGACACCCAGCAGGTTCACGCCCCGGAGGATGAACGGCAGCACACTGGCCTGAAAGTGCGTCCCGGCGGTCAGGCCACAGCAGGACACACTCGCGCCACGCTGTAGCGACTTCACCACGTTGAACAAGATGTCGCCGCCGACGGTGTCAACCGCACCCGCCCACCGCTCCTTGAGCAGCGCCTTTTCGGTGCCAGCCTGGAGCGCGCTGCGCTCGACGATCTGCTTGGCCCCCAGTCGGGTCAGGAACTGTGCCTGGTCGGCCTTGCCGGTCACCGCGGCGACGTTGTAGCCGAGGCGAGACAGCAGCGCGACCGCGATGCTGCCGACCCCACCCGTCGCCCCGGTGACCAGGACCGGTGCATCGCCCGGCTCGAGTCCGGCCTGCTCCAGTTTGTCCACGCACAGCGCCGCCGTCAGGCCCGCCGTACCGAGCGCCATGGCTTCGCGCAGCGACAGCCCCGCCGGGCGCTTGATCACCCAGGCGGCAGGGACGCGGATGTACTGGCCGAAGCCGCCGGCAGTGTTCATGCCCAGGTCATAGCCGGTCACGATCACCTCGTCGCCGGCCATGAATTCGGCCACGCCCGATTCGGCGACCGTGCCGGCCGCATCGATCCCGGGCGTGTGCGGATACTGACGCGTCACGCCGCGGTTGCCGCTGGCAGACAGTGCGTCCTTGTAATTCAGGGACGAATAGCTGACGCGGATCAGCACTTCTCCGGCCGGCAGGTCCTGGACGTCACGCTGTACAACGCGCGTCTCGAAACCGCCATCGGTTTTTTCGCAGGCTTGCAGTGCCTTGAAGCTGGTCATCAGTTACCTCTCATTGCCAGAATCGTTGCTCGTTCAACCGCGTCCAGCCCTTGAGCACGCTTCGCTCGAGGGTGGCGCTGGCTGCCATCCCGAATCGCTCCGGAAGACTTTTCTTTTCGGCGTAATGCAAGTGGTACAGGTCCGCCTCGCGGGCGCGGGCGGCCAGGTACTCATCGCTGGTCATCAGCTGGTCCACCAGTTGTTTGCCGATCGCCGCGATACCCAGCCAGACCTCGCCGGTGGCCACATCGTCTATGGACAGCTGCTGGCGATACCGCGCTACGAAGTTCTTGAACAGCTCGTGGGTGGTCTCAAGGTCATCCTGGAATTTCTCCCGTCCCTTTTCGGTGTTCTCGCCGAAGATGGTCAGCGTGCGCTTGTACTCCCCGGCGGTCAGCACCTCGACGTCCACGTCGTGCTTCTTCAGCAGACGGTGCACGTTCGGCAGCTGGGCAACGACACCGATCGACCCGAGGATCGCGAACGGCGCGCTGAGAATCCTGTCGCCGATACAGGCCATCATGTAGCCACCGCTTGCGGCGACCTTGTCCACGCAGACCGTGAGCGGCACGCCGGCGTCGCGTATCCGCACCAGCTGCGAGGCGGCGAGCCCGTAGCCGTGCACCATGCCGCCGCCGCTCTCCAACCGCAGCACCACCTCGTCCTTTGGCGTCGCCAGGGTCAGCAGCGCAGTGATTTCGTGGCGCAGGCTGTCGACGGCGGATGCCTTGATATCGCCGTCGAAATCCAGCACGAACACCCGCGCACGCGCTTCCGGGTTCTTCCTGGCGAGCTTGGCGGCCTTGGCCTCGCGCTTGCGCTGCTGCTTGAGCTGGTCTTTGTCGAGCAACGACTGTTCCAGGCGTTCGCGCATCGTCTTGTAGAAGTCGTTGAGCTTTTGCACGTCCAGGTGCCCTCCGGACTGCTTGCCACGACCGCGGCGCAGTGAGGCGAGCGCAACCAGCACCACCAGCACAGCTGCCAGCAGCGTCACCGTCTTTGCCAGAAAGCTTGCGTAATCAGCGAGAAATTCCACACATCCCCCTCGGTCACCTATGGTCACCGGCCGAACGAACGGCTGGCATAAACCGTCCAAGCATACCGATAGCCTGCCACTCTGAGCCAGCAACGACGAATTCAAACAAACGTATGATTGATCGTTGACACTCCTGGGCGATCACCCTAACCTCGCGCAAAACGCTCACGGAGCCATGCATGGGCACGATCTACCTGATCAGACATGGTCAGGCGTCATTCGGCGCAGACAATTACGACGTGCTCTCACCGCTCGGCATCGAGCAGTCCATCGCGCTGGGCGACCACCTGAACCGCTTGGGCGTTCGCTTCGATCGCTGCCTGAGCGGGGCGCTGAAACGCCAGCAAGACACGGCCCGTGCGACGCTCGATCAGATGTCCGGCGATCCGCAACGACCCGCCCCTCCCCTGGAAATCGATCCGGCATTCGACGAGTTCCTTGCCGATGAGGTCATCCGCTCGCACATGGACGACCTGCTGGCCGAGGAGCCGGAGGCCCTGCACGTTTTTCAGAACGCAGCAGACCACCGCGCCGAGTTTCAGCGCCTATTCAAGACTGTCATCCATCGCTGGGTATCCGGCAACCACAACAAGCATGGCCTGATGAGCTGGCAGGCCTTCGTCGATAGCGTCCGCGGCGGTCTGGACCGGGTACTGGTGCAGGCTAGTCCGAGCGACCAGGTCGCGATCTTCACCTCCGGCGGCACTATCACCGCCCTGCTCCAGCTGATCATCGGCGTAGCGCCGGTCAGGGCGTTCGAGCTGAACTGGCAAATCGTCAACACCTCGTTGAGCCGCCTCAAGTTTCGCGACCGGGCCGTGGCGCTGGCTTCCTTCAACAGCCACGCGCACCTGGAATTACTGAACAATCCGGCGCTCATCAGCTACCGATGAGCACCAGCCCAACCGCGGCCCTGCGCTGCATCTCCACCACGAAATAAGGGACCTGACAGATGAGCAACGTCGACCAAACCATCGAAGGCATGAAGGCCAAATTCAACCCGAGCGCCGCGGCCGGCCTGGACTTGGTGTTTCAGTTCAACATCACCGATGCGGAGAATTACTACCTGATCGTCAAGGACGGCACCTGTGACTTCCACAAGGGCGAATCCGCCGATGCCAACGTGACGCTCATTATGGACAGCGAAACCATGCAAGGCGTCATCAGCGGCGAGACCGACGGCATGCAGGCCTTCATGGCCGGCAAGCTGCGCGCCGAAGGCGACATGATGCTTGCCCTCAAGCTGAGCGAACTGTTCCCTTCCTGATCCAGACATCGCCCAAAAAAACCGAAGTCCTTTGACTTCGGTTTTTTTATGCGCCTTTTCGAGGATGATCGAGCATCAGGAACATTGATCACAAGGCAACACCCCGGCCAATAACGACCGCCTTGGCTTGGTCATCCTGGTCCAGCACATTAGATTTGTCGCGCCGGGCACAGCGGTTGCGAACCGACAAGCCGGCAACGTAGGTATCGAACAGACAAAGGGAACAGCATGGCGCTCATAGATCAGACCAGCCGCATCCGCGAAGGCGAGGAGTTGCCCGCCGAGGCCATCGACCGTTACCTGAAAGAGCACATTCCCGGACTGGCCGGCAGCCCCCGAATCTCCCAGTTTCCGGGAGGCGCCTCCAATCTCACCTACTTGCTGGAGTACCCGGAGCAGGAATTCGTGCTGCGCCGGCCGCCATTCGGCCACAAGGCCAAGTCCGCGCATGACATGGGCCGCGAATACCGGATCCTGACGCAGCTCAACGCCGGGTTTCCCTACTGTCCGAAGGCCTACGCCCATTGCATCGACGAATCGGTGATCGGCGCCGAGTTCTACGTGATGGAGCGCGTCAGGGGCATCATCCTGCGTGAGGACATGCCGCCTGAACTGGGCTTCTCGGCAGACCAGACGCAAGCCTTGTGCAAGAGCTTCGTCGACAAGTTCGTCGAACTGCACAACGTCGATTACCAAGCCTGCGGGCTTGGCGACCTCGGCAAGCCGGAGGGCTACGTGCAGCGCCAGATCGGCGGCTGGATCGATCGCTACGAGCGGGCAGCAACTGCCGATGCACCGGGCTGGGAACCGGTCAAGGCCTGGCTACGGGACAAGATGCCCGCCGATCACCACAAGCCAGGCATCGTCCACAACGACTACCGCTTCGACAATGTGATTCTCAACCCGCAAAACCCGATGCAGATCGTGGGCGTGCTGGATTGGGAGATGACCACCATCGGCGATCCGCTGATGGACCTGGGCAACACCCTGGCCTACTGGATCGAGGCCAGCGACCCGGCGCCGATGCAGCGGATACGCAAGCAACCGAGCAATGCGCCTGGCATGCTTACGCGCCAGCAGTTCGTCGATTATTACGCCGAGCGCGCGGGCATCCGCATCGACAATTTCGACTACTACTACACGTATGGGCTGTTCCGCCTGGCCGCGATCGTGCAACAGATCTACTACCGCTATTTCCATGGGCAGACAAAGGACCCGCGTTTCGCCGGGTTCGTGCAGATGAACGCCTTGCTCGAGCAGGCCAGCCTGCAGGTCATCCACAACTCGACGCTGTAGAAACAGCTCACCAAGAGGGAAAGCATTCCATGAGCAAAACCAACCTGTTCGACCTCGACGGCAAGATCGCCTTCGTCTCTGGCGCCAGCCGGGGCATCGGCGAAGCGATTGCCAAGCTGCTGGCCCAACAAGGCGCTCACGTGATCGTTTCGAGCCGCAAGCTTGAGGGCTGCCAAGCCGTGGCCGACTCGATCGTCGCAGCCGGCGGCAAGGCAACACCCGTGGCCTGCCATATCGGCGAGCTGGAGCAGATCCAGGCGGTATTCGCCCAGATTCGCGAGCAGTTCGACCGCTTGGATATCCTGGTGAACAATGCCGCGACGAACCCGCAGTTCTGCCACATCCTCGACACCGATGTGTCGGCGTTTCAGAAAACGGTCGATGTGAACATCCGCGGGTACTTCTTCATGTCAGTCGAAGCTGGCAGGCTGATGCGCGAGCACGGTGGCGGCAGCATCATCAACGTCGCATCGATCAACGGCGTCACGCCCGGCAACTTCCAGGGTATCTACTCGGTCACCAAGGCGGCAGTGATCAACATGACCAAGGCGTTCGCCAAGGAATGCGCCGCGCAAGGTATCCGCTGCAACGCGCTGCTGCCAGGCCTCACCGATACCAAATTCGCTTCCGCGCTGGTCAAGAATGACTCCATCCGCGAGGAAGCCCTGCGGCACATCCCGCTGCACCGCGTCGCAGACCCAAGCGAAATGGCCGGCGCCGTGCTGTACCTGGCCAGCGATGCCTCAAGCTATACCACCGGGCTGTCGCTGAATGTTGACGGCGGTTACCTGGCCTGAGCCGTTACTCATGAAAAAAGGGAACCCCAGGTTCCCTTTTTTCACGTGTGGCGATCACCAATCACTGAGCGCTTGTTCCGCCACTGCGTTGTCAGGTTTCGCCAACAGGCCAGTGTGCGTCAGTTCTATCCGGTAACGGGCTCCATCGGTGATTGGCAGGAAACTTCCACGTATTAACTGCGCATCAAGCATCACCGATGTGCAGCGGCATTCCCGCAACGCTCCCCAAACATCGATGCCTCGCCAGCTCTGCTCGAGCTTCACGTATGGATGATGCGCCTGGTCCTGTTGCTCGACCGCCAAGTATCGACCCGATAGCATGCCGAGCCGATAGCCCGGTTCAAGTCCAATGAGGGCGGCCAGCCCCGACCAGCGAAGCACTTGAACGTCGAGCTGCCACAGGTCGCCCTCGAGTGTGACAAACCGCGACTGCCCTTTCTCTTCCAACTGCATCCGGTAACGCTGCTCGCCATCCGCCTGGAAGGACAGGTTGGCAATTTCATTCCCGACAGGGATGGGGCGATAGGTCGTCATGTCCCAAGCAGCCATGCCGACCAAGACGGCCAGCATCGCCCCAAGCATTCCAAACATGCCTCGCAGCCAACCCAGCACCCAATGCCCGGTCAGCAGCACCCGCAGCGCGACCAGCGCGACCATCAACGCAAGCAACCCGATGACCAGCCCCAGCCCCAGATACTGCATCCCCGTCCTCCTGGAAATTCGAGGAAGCATTATCAACAAGCGCAACGGCGGCAGCCACTTCAGTATCCGGACACTGCCGACGAATCGACATTCTTGCAGCGCGGCGAGCTGCCCGCGCGACTGCGACACCGAACCCTTGGCACGCTGGCCCCGCTGTCGGCATCATGCCCATCCCTCCCCTGACGAATTACCGCGAGACGCCATGCCGATGCTTGAACTTGCCACGGACCCGGTGGTGTTGGCCGCGCTGGTCGCGGTCGCCTTTCTGGCCGGCTTCATCGACGCAATCGCCGGAGGCGGCGGCTTGCTGACCTTGCCTGCATTGCTGACCGCGGGCTTGCCGCCGCATCTGGTGCTCGGTACCAACAAGCTTTGCGCGACCTTTGGCTCGGCAACCGCAAGCTACACCTTCTACCGTCGAAAATTGTTCCTGCCCCACCTATGGCGTGGTGCGCTGCTAGCCACGGCGATCGGCGCGGCACTCGGCTCAGGCCTCGCCCACCTGCTCCCGGCGCAATGGCTGAACCAACTGCTACCGCTAATAGTGAGCTTTTGCGGGCTGTACCTACTATTTAGCCGCGTACCGACCGCACCGCGCGAGTCGTCATTGGCCCCTGAGAAGCTGCGCCAATGGCCGCAGGGGCTCCTGCTCGGCTTCTACGACGGTGTGGCCGGCCCCGGAACAGGCGCGTTCTGGACAGTCAGCAACATGCTGTTCTATCCGCTCGATCTGCTCAGGGCCAGCGGCGTTGCGCGCAGCATGAACTTCGTCAGTAACGGGGTGGCGCTCGCGGTGTTCATCGCCGGCGGCCAAGTCGCCTGGGCGCTGGGCATCGGCATGGGACTCGCGCTCATGGCAGGCGCCTATCTCGGTGCGCGAACGGCGATCCAGGGCGGCTCTCGGTTCATCCGGCCGATTTTCATCTCGGTCGTGCTGATCATGAGCCTGCGCCTAGCCTGGCAGAACTGGTTCGGGGCGGCCTAGGTGCTGGGCCAGGTAGAGATCGATCAGGTAGCGCGCGATGGACTTGGAGGCAGGCAGCAAAGGCAGGTCGTGGATCGAGAACCAATTCGCGTCCTCAATCTCCTCGGGCTGCAGGACAATCTCACCAGACGCGTATTCGGCATGAAAGCCCAGCATTAATGAATGGGGGAATGGCCAACCCTGACTCGCGATGTAGCGGGGCTCGTGAATGGAAACACCGACTTCCTCCCGCACTTCTCGCCGCACGCACTGCTCGACCGATTCCCCAGGCTCGACGAAGCCCGCCAGCGTGCTGTAGACGCCAGGTGCGAACCGCGGAGAACGCGCCAGCAGCAGCTCGTCGCCGCGCGTCACCAGGACGATCATGCTGGGCGAAATACGCGGGTAATGATGGATGCCGCACTGCTCGCATTGCATTGCGCGCTCGCTGGGATGCTGATGCATCGGACTGCCACAGCTGCCGCAATACCTGTGCTGATGCGTCCATGTGCCGATCTGGGCGGCAAACCCCAGCATCCGGAACCGCTCGGCATCCTCGTCCTGCATCATCAGTTGCCGCAGCCCTTGCCATGTCCCACCGGCAACCTCTGCCGGGTGTGCCAGTTCCAGCAGAAACACCGGGTCGCCGTCGAAATAGCCAAGCCCCTGCTCGCTCGACAGCGGCAGTTCCAAGCGCTTCAGCCAGTCCCTGGGAAACAGCACGCCGTTGCTGTCGACCAGAAACCCGTGCTGGCAATGCACGACGGCCCACCCGCCCTCCTGCGACGGATCGAGCAACGCAGGCTGCCAACGCAGACTCATCAGGCAGCTACCTGCAGACCCAGCGCACGAACGCTTTCCGTGGCAATATCCAGCACCCCGGTCCGCGAGTCGTCGCGCCGCAGTATGGCGCCGCCATCGAGGTAGTACTCAAGGCTGGTCAGCGCGTCCGCCAGGGTCTCGAGCAGCGGTTCAGGTGGCATTTGCACTCCCTCGAGCATTTGTTTCTGGATGAAGTCGGCACAGGCGCCGATCAGCTCGGCGGCGCGATCCTGCTCGAGGAACCGCAGTCCGCCACGCACGGCCATCAGGCTGAACGGCACGTTGGCCAGGTGCAGCTTTTCGCCGTTGGATTCAAGGTAGGCGGTGATCGCCCGCTTGGCCAGTGCCAGGCCGGCGGTCGCCTCGCCGATGACGACGATGCAGGCCTCCGTCAGTTGATGGTTGGCAAACGCTTCGGCCTCGCGCCCCGGCTGCGCCAGGTTCGACCGCGCTTCCCGCCGCTCGCCGCGCTCAAGGCTCGCTACCATGCTTTCGACGTAGAGCACTGCGTCCGCCAGCTTCAACAGCGCCTGGGGCTCCGGCGCCTGCTCGGCGCCCCAGGTCGACACCACCGCCAGCTGCGCTTGCAACGTACTGGACGCCGAGGACAGCCCGACCATGCCGAGCGTCTTTGCCAGCTTGCCGAGCAAGGTGTGCAGCGTGGCGTAGGATTCGGCCGGAGCGGTCTGCCGCTCGATCAGATCCAGCAGATCCTTCAGGCTTGCCAGCTCCTCACGGATAGCCGAGGAAAGCGACCGCATCACCGCCTGCCCGGGGCCGGCGAGACGCTGTGACTCGTCCTCGAGCAGGTGGTCGGTAAAGGGAAGCGACCCTAGCGAGAAGGTCTCGCGCACCTGGGTCGCGATCGGCCCGCTGCTCTCGGCCAGCGCGACCAGATAGAGAAGCTCCTTGAGCAGGATCCGCGGGGGTTCGTAGGCGGCGTGACCGATAAGCTGGCGCAGCTCACGGTCGAGTCGGGAAAACAGCTGCTTGCGTGACTGCCGTGGCAGCAGCTGCCCGTCCAGCTGGGCTTCCAGCGCGGCGCTGCCGAGCCAGCACAGTCGACCAGCCGCCGAGTTGGCGAACAGCAGGTCCAGGCGAGCCAGCGCGCGCGTCATCAGCCTCAGGCTGGCAGGGGTGTTGTCCTCGCGAATGAAGCCCAGCAAGCCGACTTGGTACATCTGCCGCAAACGCCGCGCCTCGGTCATCCGCGCCGCGGGCTCGCGGACCGCCGCAATGACTGGCGGCCGCGCATGGTCGAGGCGAACGCTGAAGAAAAAACTCTCCGGCAACGGGGACTGGCCGCTGACGAGGCGCAGCGCATTGATCGGCGGCAGCAACAGCTCGGGCATTTCCTGCCGGCTGGCGTCGACGCTTTCCAGGTAGCGACCCAAGACGTACAGGGCGTTGTCCAGTGCCGCCAGTTGCCCATCGCGCTCCTCGCCGGCACCGACAGGTATATCGGTGGCGAGCTGGAGTATTTCCTGGGCGAGCAGCTCGGCGCCGGTGAGTTCGATGAGATTGAGCGTGCCCCGCACCTGTTTGAGGTGCTCAACGGCTTGCTGCAGCAGGCCGCCATTGTTACGGTCGATGATGAAATGCTCGAGACTCTGCTCGGCCTCTTCCATGGTGGCGAATAGCTCATCGCGAACCAGGCTGAGTGATGTGGCTCCGGTAACCATGGCCTAGCGCGCCTCCCGCGCAATGTTCAAGGGGTGCATCAGTCGGCGAAATCCGGTTTCTGCTTGCTCATGTGAGCAGCCATGGCGACCTTGAGGTCAGCCGATTGCAACATTGCCGCATTCCAGGTCGCAACGTACTCGAGCCCGTCGTCGACCCGGTGGTCGCGCATATAGCGGATCATTTCCTTGGTGCCGCGGATGGCCACCGGGGATTTCGTCGCGATGACCGTGGCCAGTTCCGACATGGCGGTCATCAAGGCCGAATGATCGGCGTAGGTCTGGTTCACCAGGCCGATGCGCTGGGCTTCCAGTCCGTCGATGGTCCGTCCGGTATAGGCCAGTTCGCGCATCATTCCGTCGCCGATGATGCGCGGCAGCCGCTGCAGCGTGCCCACGTCCGCCGCCATGCCCATGTCGATTTCGCGGATGGAAAACTGGGCGTCCACGGTGCTGTAGCGCATGTCGCAGGCGGCGACCAGGTCGATCGCGCCACCAATGCAGTAGCCCTGGATCGCTGCGATAACCGGCTTGCGGCAGTTGTCCACCGCGTTGAAGGAGGCTTGAAGCTTGAGGATCTGGCGACGCAGCCGCTCGGCGTTGCGCCCCACATCGGCGCCGAGCTGAGTGGCGGCCTGGGCCAGCAATTGCAGGTCAATGCCGGCTGAAAAATGTTTGCCCTCGCCGCTCAATAGCACCACGCGCGCTTCGTCGGTGTCGTCGATCCAACTGAAGATGTCGACGATTTCGTCCCAGAACGCTGCATTCATTGCATTGACCTTCTCAGGTCGATTGATCGCCACATGGGCGATCCTGTCCTTCAACTCCACACGGAAGGCTTGGTACACAGTCACGCGATCATCCTCGACAGCCGCGGCACTCGGTGCCGGGACAAATTCGACAGCCCCAGCGGGGCCACTCTCAACCGGGCAACTATAACAACAGCCCGATGAAAGTCGATGCGAGACGTTGTGAAGCAGCCCACGCCCTGACGCTTCGTGTTCTTTGACAAGCGCCACAACGATGGGCTGCGGCCTCTAGCCCTCGAAAATGCAGTCGACCGTATACCCGCCCCCCTCCGCGGCGGCTTCATGCTGCAGCCCATGCACGTCGGCGTCGAAGCCCGGGAACTGAGCAGCGAAACGCTGGGCGAACGCCAGGTAATCGAGGATCGAGCGCGTCTGCGCGGTGAATCGCTCGCCCGGCATGATCAGCGGGATGCCTGGCGGGTATGGCACCAGCATCACCGCCGCGATGCGCCCCTCGAGCGCATCGATCGGCACCGCCTCGACCTCGCCGCGGACCAGCTTGTCATAGGCATCGGCAGGTTTCATCGCCAGCGCGGGCAGCGCCGTGTACATACGGCGCATGGCCTTGGCGGTGGCGTTCGTGCGGTAGCAGCTGTGCAACGCGTCGCACAGGTCGCGCAACCCCATCCCGGCGTACTGGTTGCCGCCTGCCTGTGCCACCGTGGGCAGCGCGTCGCACAGCGGCACGTTGTTATCGTAGTGCCGTTTGAATTCCAGCAACTCGGTCAGCAGGGTGCTCCACTTGCCTTTGGTGATGCCCATGGAAAACAGCACGAGAATCGAGTAGAGGCCGGTCTTTTCAACCACCAGCCCGCGCTCCCAGAGAAACTTGCTGACCACCGCTGCGGGGATGCCACGCTCGCTCAACGTGCCACCGGCGGTCAGACCCGGGGTCACCAGCGTCACCTTGATGGGATCGAGCAGCACGTAGTCGCTGGCCACGTGACCGAAGCCATGCCAGTCCGCATCCGGCGCCAGCAGCCAGTCCTGGGTGACGAGGGCGTCCGCGCCCTCCGCGGCCGGCGGCTGCCAGATGCCGAACCACCACTCGTCCGCCGCCAGGTGTTGACCGACGTTCGCCAGCGCGCGCCGAAAGCTCAGGGCTTCGTCGAAGGTTTCCTGGATCAGCGACCGGCCTGCCGGGCCTTCCATCATGGCCGAGGCGACATCCAGAGAGGCCAGGATGCCGTACTGCGGCGATGTGGAGATATGCATCATGAAGGCTTCGTTGAAGCGGTCGCGGTCCAGTTGGCGCTGCTCGCTGTCGAGCACATGGATCATCGACGCCTGGCTGAACGCCGCCAGCACTTTGTGCGTCGAGTGGGTGGTGAACACCAGCGGGCCCTGCTCGCGCGTATCCATGCCGTACCGGCCGTCATAGAACTCATGGAATGCTGCGTAGGCGTACCAGGCTTCGTCGAAGTGCAGTACATCGACGCTGTTGCCCAGGGTGCGCTTGATCAAGTTCGCGTTGTAGCAGAGCCCGTCATAGGTGGAATTGGTAACCACCGCCAGCTTTACCCGCGGCGGGCGCCCACGCGCCAGGGGATTGGCATCGATCTTGGCCTGGATCGATTCGGGCGAAAACTCCTCGAGCGGGATCGGCCCGATGATGCCGAGCTCGTTGCGCGACGGCGTCAGGTACAGCGGTATCGCACCGGTCATGATAATCGAGTGCAGGATCGACTTGTGGCAGTTCCGGTCGACAAGGACCAGGTCATCACGGGCGACCATCGAATGCCAGACGATCTTGTTGGCCGTCGAGGTGCCGTTGATGACGAAGAAGGTGTGGTCGGCGCCGAAGTTGCGCGCCGCACGGGCTTCGGCTGCCGCCAGCGGTCCGGTGTGATCGAGCAGCGAGCCCAGCTCGGGCACCGACACCGAGAGGTCGGAACGCAGCGTGTTCTCCCCGAAGAACTGGTGGAAGGCCTGGCCCACCGGGCTTTTGCGAAAGGCCACCCCGCCGCCGTGGCCTGGCGTGTGCCAGGAGTAGTTCGAATCACCGGTGTGCTGTACCAGCGCCCGGAAGAACGGGGGAAGCAGGCCGTCCAGATAACCGCGGGCGGCCCGCGCGACCTGCCGGGCCAGGAAGGGGACGGTGTCTTCGAACAGGTAGAGCAGGCCCCGTAGCTCGTTCAGGTCGGCCATGGCCTCGGCTGGCGCGTTCTCGATGGTGATCTGTTCACCGAGCGCGAAGATCGGCAGTTGCGACGCTCGCCGCCGGGCCACGCGGATCAGGCCGACGACGTCCTGCAGCAACCGCTGATTTTCGCCGGCGCCCTCGGCGGCGACCAGGATGCAAGCCAGGCCATGATGAGTCGAGGCGACAATGCGTCCTTCGGCAGCACTCCCGGTCGGCAGGATATGGAAACCGTCGCGCTCGAGCTCGGCCGCGATCTCGCGCACTCGCTCACCGGCGACCGTGTCGGCCTTGATGTCGCGGTGCACGATGAGAATGGGAAACTTGAGGTCTTTGTACATGGGCACTTCCTGAAGGCATTCCCCTCCAGCGTAGAAGTTTCGCCCTCAAGCACCAAGCCTCATCTGCAAGGCGAGCGGCACGAACCTCAGGCCGGCAACGGTTGCGCCTCGGTCGCGATAGGCTGTTCCAGCTGCACCCAGAGCGGCGTCGCACCGGCGGCCTTCTCGATGGCCTGCATGCGCGCCGCGTGCGCTGCGACCTCTTCGGCCGATGCGCGTATCACCGGTGTCGCCGGCCGATCCGCCGGCAGCCGACGGATCGGCGAGGCCTGCTGACGGCCTCCGTTGTCGCCGTCGGCCCCTTCGCCAGCCAGGGACAGGTGAGTCTGTCCGCCGGTCATGGTGAGGTAGACGTCCGCCAGGATCTCTGCGTCGAGCAATGCGCCGTGTAGATCGCGGCCGGAGTTGTCCACACCGTAGCGCTTGCACAGCGCGTCGAGACTGTTGCGCTGCCCCGGATGGCGTTCACGCGCCATCAGCAGGGTATCCAGAATGCTGCAGTGGTCGCTCAGCTCGGCGCGATCCTGCTGGCCCAGCAACGCGAACTCGTTGTTGATGAAGCCGACGTCGAACGCTGCGTTGTGGATGATCAGCTGCGCGCCCTTGATGAACTCGAAGAACTCGTCGGCGATCTCGCGGAACCGCGGCTTGTCAGTGAGGAACTCGTTGGTGATGCCGTGGACCGCAATGGCACCCTCGTCCACCTCACGGTCCGGCTGCAGATACACGTGGTAATGCCGCCCGGTCAGGCGCCGGCCGATGACCTCGACACAGCCGATCTCGATGATCCGGTGCCCATCGGTCACCGGCATGCCGGTGGTTTCGGTATCCAGCACTACGCTACGCATCTTTCAACTCACTCAAGCGGTTTGTCGTTTGGCTTGTACTACGCCGCGGTTGGCCAGCAAGTCGGCGCGCTCGTTTCCGGGATGACCGGTGTGGCCACGCACCCATTGCCAAGCGACCTGGTGCCGGCTGACCTGCTCATCAAGCTGGCGCCAGAGGTCCGCGTTCTTCACCGGCTGCTTGGCTGCGGTCTTCCAGCCTCGCTTCTTCCAGTTCGGCATCCAATCGTTAATGCCCTGCATAACGTACTGCGAATCGGTGACGAGTTTGACCTGGCAGGGCCGCTTCAGCTCTTCGAGTGCCCGAATCGCCGCCATCAGCTCCATGCGGTTGTTGGTGGTCTCAGCCTCGCCGCCCCAAAGCTCGCGTTCCACGCCCTTGAAGATGAGCAATGCGCCCCAGCCTCCGGGCCCCGGATTGCCCTTGCAGGCGCCATCAGTGAAGATTTCGACGGTGTCGTCACTCATTCAAATTTTTGCTCATCGCTGTTCGGCATCGCGGCGGCTGACCTTCGCCACCGGCAGGGGCAGCAGCTGGCCCATCCGCTCTCGACGGGTCTGCCGGAGGGGACGCAGCCCGACCATCAGTTTGCGCGCCACCAAGAGGTAGAACCCGCCGGCTGGCAACTGCAAACGCTGGCCCGCCACCTCGACGGAAGACAATCGGGTCTGCCACTGGCCCGAAGAAAGCGGCGGACAATAGCACCCAAACCGCCGTTTCTCCAGCGCAAATCCGAGCAGATTCAACCAGTCGCCCACCCGCACCGGACGGATGCAACGCGCCTGGCGAAACGCGCGCCGACTCAGCAAGCGCGCCGCTCCCCAAGTGCTCCAGGGGTTGACCCCGACGACCAGCAGATGCCCACCGGGTCGCACGCTGCGCGCCGCTTCGCGCAGCAGCGCATGGGGCGACAGACTGAAATCGAGGCCGTGCTGAACCACTACCACATCGGCGGCATGCTCGCCGATCGGCCAGGCCTGCTCGTCGCAGAGAATGTCGACACCGCCCAGCGGCGGCCCCACGCGCACGCAACGCTTGATCTTCTGCGCCTCGATCGTTGCGTTAGCGATCGGAGCGTAGTGCACCAGATAACTGCCAAAGCAGCGCGACAGCTCCTGGCCGATGACATGTCGCTCCTGCTCAAGCAGTTGCTGGCCGACAGGGCCTGCGAACCAGGCACTGGCATCGTTCATCAGCGATAACCAGCGATGATCCGGCCCGCTATTGAATGACTCACTCATGGCTGCCTCCACTCATCGGATGCGCCGGGCCGCTCACCTGCGTTTGCTCGGCGCAGCACTTCGTCGGGCTGTTAGGATGCGCCATTGCCCATCACTTGGCGACCCGTACCCATGTTGAAGATAGATGCCCTGCCCGCCTTTACCGACAACTACATCTGGCTGCTCCAGGACCCCGAGCATCGTTGCTGCGCTGCGGTGGACCCGGGCGATGCGGAGCCCGTTCAAACGTGGCTGCAGGCCCATCCCGGCTGGCGGCTGACCGATATCCTGGTCACGCACCACCACCACGACCATGTGGGCGGCGTCGAAGCGCTCAAGACCCGGCATGGGGCCAGGGTTCTCGGGCCCGCTGCAGAACGCATTCCCGCCCGGGACAAAGCCCTTGCGGACGGCCAACAGGTTCACGTGCTGGACACGTTGCTGGAAGTCATCGAGGTGCCCGGCCACACCAGCGGGCACATCGCCTATCTCCATGCTGACGCGAGCGAGCCCTGGCTGCTGTGCGGGGATACGCTGTTTGCTGCCGGCTGCGGCCGGCTGTTCGAGGGCACTCCGGCGCAGATGTTCGCCTCCCTGCAGCGGCTCGCGGCGCTACCACCTCGCACGCGAGTGTATTGCACCCACGAATATACGCTCAGCAACCTGAGGTTTGCGCTGGCAGTGGAACCCGACAACCGGGCGCTGGCCGAGCGATTCGAGCAGGCAACGCGACAGCGCGACGCCGGGCAAATCACTCTGCCCTCCGACATTCATACCGAGCTGCTGACCAACCCGTTCCTGCGCTGCACCGAGCCATCGGTGGCGATGGCCGCGAGCACGTACGCCGGGAAGGCGCTCGCCACGCCAGAGGCTGTCTTCGCTGGGTTGCGGGCCTGGAAGGACAGCTTCCGATGAATTTCGACCAGTCACCAAAAAGCAAGGCGTTGGGTTGACCCACCGGGACGGCATTCCTACACTCGCCCGACTTTGCGCAAAGGGAAGCCATCAGCCAATGCCGTCCGACTCCTCCAACAGCCCACAGCCGGACGCCTTGGCAGCCTCCGGACGGGCACTGGCGCTGGCTGTCTGTCTCGCCATCACCGGTTGCCAATCCACTGGATCACAGGGGCCGGTCGGCCGTGATATCCCGCAGGCCGCGGCAGCTCCGCAGGAAACCCTCTGGCTGAACGACAAGGATCCGGCCGCGCCGACCTATGCCGACATCTGGGAGCGGATCCGGCACGGCTTCAAGTTGCAGGAGTACCTCGACAGCAACCCGCGCATCGAACAGCAAAGACTGTTGTTCTCCAGCCGGCCGAAATCCATCGAACTCGCCAGCGAGCGGGGCAGCCCCTACATCCATTACATCGTCGAGCAGCTGGAAGAGCGAGAAATGCCGCTCGAACTCGCGCTGCTGCCGATCATCGAAAGCGCCTACAACCCTTTTGCCTACTCCCCAGCGCAAGCTGTCGGCCTCTGGCAGTTCATTCCCTCTACCGGCCGGCACTTCAACCTGCAGCAGACCAGCTGGTACGACGGCAGGCGCGACATTACCGCGTCCACCACTGCGGCCCTGCGCTACCTGAACTACCTGCACGGCCTGTTCAACGACGACTGGCTGCTGGCCCTGGCTGCCTACAATGCCGGCGAAGGCACCGTCAGTCGCGCCATCGAGCGCAACCAGAAGCTCGGCCTGCCGACCGACTACTGGAACCTCTCGCTACCCAACGAAACCCGTGATTACGTCCCCAAGCTGCTCGCCCTATCGCAGATGGTGCAGAGCCCGGAGGCCTATGGACTGGCGCTCGACCCGATTGCCAACGAGCCCTACTTCGAAGTGGTGGCGCTGAAGCAGCGTATGGACCTGGCCCGGGTTGCCAAGATGGCAGACCTCGACGAAGACGAGATCTACCAGCTCAACCCGGCCTACACCCGGCGCATCACTCTCGACGGCCCCCAGCACCTGCTAGTGCCGAGCGCCAAAGCGGAGATGTTCGCCGCCAACCTGGCCCTGATGAAGCCGCAAGACCTGGTCGACTGGCAGCAGTACAAGGTCCGGCCGGGTGACACCCTGGGCTCCATCGCCAACCGGAACGGGTTATCGATCGGCGTCATCCGCGACATCAACCGCCTGCGTGGCGACCAGCTGCAGATCGGCCAGGTGCTGAGCATTCCGCACTCGGCCGGATCGAACACCTCCAGCGAGCTGCTCCACGCGGTTGCCCGAAGCCAGCCGGCTCCACGCAGCTACCGCGTTCGTCCGGGCGACAACCTGTGGGACATCGCCAAGGCGCAGAAGGTGTCGGTGCGCGACCTGCAGCGCTGGAACAACCTGACAGGAAGCACCCTGAAGGCAGGCCAGGCGCTGTTCCTGCAGGCGGCGGCCAGCGATAACCATCGCAAGCCCGCACCCACCTATTACAAGGTCAGGAAAGGCGACTCGCTGTATGAGATCGCCCGACGCTTCAACGTGCAGATCCACCATTTGAAGACATGGAACCCACGCGACAGCGCGATGCTGAAGCCCGGCCAGACGCTGACGCTGTATATCCCACGCTGACCTGGCGCGACACCGGCGAAAGCACCAGCCTTGTTAGGTGCGCCTGCCGTTGGCGAGCGATTCCAGGCAACGTCCGGCCAACTGACTGAATCGCTGAAACGCCACGAACTGTTCATGTTTCAGCGCCCGCCCCGATAAGCGGCCATCCGCATAGAGCACCCCGATTTCCCGCGTACCGGCCATCAGCGGCGCAATGAAAAACATGCCCTTTCCCAACTGCTGACGCAGCGGTAACGTCACCAGCTCGTCGAGGTTGTAGCTCGCCGGCACGCCCATCCACAGCGGCTGACGTTGTCGCAGCACGTAGCTGAAAATGTGCGCCTGGCCAGCCGGGTCGGCCGGAAGCTCGAAGTTCTCCAACCAGGCCTGCGTCTGCTCGCCGGCGACCCGTTTGGCCCGGAAGGCGCGCTGCTGGTCGGCCAGCACGGTCAGCATGACGCGCTCGAGCCCTGCGCCCTGATGCAGTCCCCGCAACATGGCATCCAGGATCAGCCCGACTTCACCGCCGCTGCTCGCCATCATGCCCAGGTCCTGCATCGCCTGCTGCATCACCAGTAGATCGGGCTGCAGGTGCCGTGCCTGGCGCTGCGCCTGCTGTAGGCGGACCTGATCAGGATCGGTCGAGGGAATCAGCTTGCACAATCGGCTGGCGCCAAAGGTCGTCGCCACCTTGACCGCTTCGTCTGCACTGGCGAGCACCTGCTGCATCGCGTCGGCCTCGGAGATACCGCTGAACTCGGCGAGCTCCCTAACCAGCTCATCCATGGCCGGGCATCCCCACCCCTGAACCGCCGCAGCGGCGATGCGCACTCCCAGGCTGACGGAGCGAACCGCAGGGTCGCGCCGGTTACCGGCCCCATGCGCGAAGCCGGCCAACTCGCCAATGTTCCAGCTTTTGATAAGGCCGAGATTGAGCTGACGAAAGCTGGTGCCCAGCACCCGCTCCACTGCCTGGTCGTGATCTACGCTGCCGTCCGCCAAGGCTTCGCCCAGCTCGTCGGCCTGCTCGCCACCGCAACCCCAGAACGCAAGCTCACCCACTTCATGAAGCAGCGCTGCGATGAACACTTCCTCGTCATGGCGCGTCAGGACATAACCGGCAATATTGCGGGCCTGCACGGCCGAATGAAACGAACGAGCAAGCAACTCCTGAAGCTGCTCGCGGGGCGCGCGATCGAGCAGACCATCGATCAGGCTGACGGAAAGACTGATCAGGCGCACGTTATCGAAGCCGATCATCACGATGGCGCGCGAGATTGTCTTGATGGTTTCCTGCGAGGGGTTGTAATAGCTGCTGTTGCCGACCCGCAGCACCTTGGCCGTCAGCGCGGCGTCACGCAGCAGCACATCGGCCAGTTGCTGCACCGAAGCATGCTCCTGTTCCGTGAGGCGCTGCAGGTCCTGAACGACCGCCGCCAGGGCGGGTAGCTCGGATTGGTTCAGGCGGTCGATCCACGCCTGCAGGCCATAGCTGGACTCACTCAAATTCTGTGACCTCGGCCAATGTTCAGGCGGCGAAATGGAAAGGCAGTTTGCCCAGATAGTCGGCCTTTTTCCAGCGGATACAAGCTGTTACTGTAGCCCGCCAAGACGACCTAAAGCCCATGGATCGGATTCACGATTTGCTGCGACCCATCCTGATAGTGTTGACCTGCCTGGGCTTGAGCGCTCCGTGTTTCGCGACCATCAGCGAAAGCCATGGGTTTGCGCAGTTCGGCACCCTCAAGTATGCCCAGGACTTCACCCACTTCGACTGGGTCAACCCCGATGCACCGAAAGGCGGCCGCGTCCGGCTGATGGCTTCAGGCACCTTCGACACGCTCAATCCCTATACCTTCAAGGGCACCAGCCCCACTGCGACGCCAGGGTTCTTCCAGTACGGCATCAGCGAGTTGAACGAGCCACTGATGGTCGGCACCGGGGTCTACGATCCCTCGGGGGATGAGCCGGCCTCGGCCTACGGGCTGATCGCGAAGAGCATCGAGTACAGCAATGACCACAGCTGGGTGGTGTTCAATCTGCGCGATTCCGCACGTTTCCACGATGGTCATCCGATCACCGCCTACGACGTGGCCTTTTCCTACCGGCTGCTGATAAAGGACGGCCACCCGCGCTATCGCACCGACCTACAGGGTGTAGAGCGGGTCGACATCCTCAACCGCCACCGCATCCGGTTCGTATTCGACAAACCCGGCCAACCCCTGCTCATCATGCGTTTGGGCGAACTGCCGGTACTACCTCAGCACTACTGGAAGGACCGCGACTTTCGCTCCACCACCTTCGAGCCGCCGCTTGGCAGCGGCCCCTATCGCATCAGCGAGGTTCAACCGGGCCGTCGGCTGACCTTCGAGCGGGTCAAGGACTGGTGGGGTGCCGACCTGGCGGTGAACCGTGGCAAGTACAATTTCAATCGCGTGGAGGTGGAGTTCTACCGCGACACGACGGTCGCCTTCGAAGCCTTCAAGGTCGGCGAGTTCGACTTCTACATCGAACACCAGGCGAAGAACTGGGCCAATGGCTACCAGTTCCCGGCGGTGCTCCGTGGCGACGTGATCCGCGCCGAGATCCCGCACCAGATTCCGACTCAGACCCAGGCGCTGTTCATGAACGGACGCCGCGCGACCTTCGCCGACATCCGGGTCCGCCAGGCCCTGGGCATGCTGTTCGATTTTGAATGGACGAACCGCGCCCTTTTCTACGGCGCTTACACACGCAGCGAAAGCTACTACCCCAACAGCGACTTCGCCGCCACCGGCACTCCGGAGGGGAAGGAGTGGCTGCTGCTGTCGCCCTCCCGCGATCAGTTGCCAGCAGAGCTGTTCACCGAGCCATTCCAACTGCCGAAGACCAACGGCCGCGGTATACCGCGTCGGACATTGCGCAAAGCACTGGAACTGTTCGAACAGGCAGGTTGGACGCTGAAGTCCGACGGCCTGCGCAACAAGGCAGGTCAGGCGTTCAGCTTCGAAATCCTGCTGGTCAATCCCGGCCTGGAGCGCATCCTGCAGCCCTACGTGGAAAACCTCGCCCGAGTCGGCATCCAGGCGCGCCTGCGTACGGTCGATGGGGCGCAGTACAAGCAACGGCTGGACCAGTACGACTACGACATGATCCTCACCACGCTCGCCCAGAGTCTCAGCCCCGGTCTCGAGCAGTGGCTGTACTTTCACTCCAGCCAGGTCAACGCCAAGGGTGGTCGAAACTATGCCGGCATTGCCAATCCGATCGTGGACGAGCTGCTGGAAAAATTGCTTGCCGCCACTACCCGCGAAGAGCAGATTGCCGCAGCACGCGCCATCGACCGCGTCCTGCTCTGGCACCATTACACCATTCCCAACTGGTACATCGGTTACCACCGCCTGGCGTATCGCAATCGATTCGCCCATGTCACCACCCCGCCCTATACGCTGGGGCTGCGGGCCTGGTGGCTGAAGGATCTGGAGACGGCTCAATGACGAAACACGCACGCCTGCCCTGGCCTGCCGCTGCGCTGGCCCTGCTGTGCCTGGCCGGCGCAGTCGACGCGGCCCCGCAACATGCCCTGACCCTGTATGACGAGAAGCCCAAGTACCCGGCGGGTTTCACACATTTCGATTACGCCAACCCGGATGCGCCAAAGGGCGGGACCCTCCGCGAGGCCGGCTTCGGCAGCTTCGACTCGCTCAATCCCTTCATCAACAAGGGCGTCGCCGCCGATGACATCGGCCTGGTCTACGACACCCTGACGACCAACAGCCTCGACGAGCCCTTCACCGTCTACGGGCTGCTGGCCGAACGCATCGAGAAAGGCCCGCATAACGAGTGGGTGCGTTTCCACCTGCGGCCGGAGGCACGTTTTCATGATGGCGAGCCGGTCAAGGCCGAGGACGTCGTTTTTACCTTCGAGACGCTGATGGCCAAGGGCGCACCCTACTACCGCGCGTACTACGCGGACGTCGAGAAAGCGGTGATCGAAGGGCCGCGCCAGGTACGTTTCGACTTCAAGCACGCCGGTAATCGCGAGTTGCCGCTGATCCTGGGGCAGCTGCCGGTGCTGCCGAAACACTGGTGGGCCGACCGTGAGTTCGGCGCCGGCAGCCTCGAGCCGCCGCTCGGCAGCGGGCCGTACCGCGTCGAGCGCGTCGAGCCGGGCCGCTCGATACGCTACGCTCGGGTCGAGGATTACTGGGGCAAGGATCTGGCCGTCAATCGGGGCTTCTACAACTTCGACCACGTCAATTTCGACTACTACCGCGACAACACGGTAGCGTTACAGGCATTCAAGGCAGGGCATTTCGACTACTGGCTGGAAACCAGCGCGAAGAACTGGGCCACCGCCTACGATATCGATGCCGTCCGGGACGGTCGTATCGTCAAGGAGGAGATTCCCAACCTCAATCCGCAAGGCATGCAGGGGTTCATCTTCAACACGCGCAAGCAGCACCTGCAAGACCCGAGGGTGCGCGAAGCGCTGGCATTGCTGTTCGACTTCGAATGGACCAACCGTCAGCTATTCAATGGCGCGTACACCCGCACCAAGAGCTATTTCGACAACTCCGAGCTGGCCTCCTCCGGCCTGCCCAGCAAGGAAGAGCTGAGCCTGCTCGAACCGCTTCGCGGACAGATCCCCGACGAAGTCTTCGAAAAGCCCTTCGAGCTGCCGAAGACCCAGGCCGACGGCATGATTCGCGAGCAGCAGCGCCGTGCCTATGAACTGCTCACCGCCGCAGGCTGGAAGATCGAGAATGACCAGATGGTCGATGACCAGGGCAAGCCGGTCAAACTGGAATTCCTCCTGGTGCAGGCCGATTTCGAGCGCGTGCTGCTGCCCTACAAGCGCAACCTCGCGGGCCTTGGCATCGATCTGGAAATCCGCCGTGTGGATGTTTCGCAGTACATCAACCGTCTCCGCTCGAGGGACTACGACATGATCGTAAGCGGCTTTGGCCAGTCCAATTCGCCGGGTAACGAACAGCGCGAATATTGGCATTCGGCAAGCGCCGACAACCCCGGCAGCCGCAACTTCATCGGCCTGAAGAACCCGGCCATCGACACCCTGGTGGAGAAACTGATCGCCGCCGATTCACGTCAAGAGCTCATTACCCGCACCCGCGCGCTGGACCGGGTTCTGCTGTGGGGGCACTACGTGATCCCCAACTGGCACATCAAGACCTGGCGGGTCGCTTACTGGAACCAGCTGGCCCACCCTGCCACCACACCGGCCTATGACATCGGCCTGATGACTTGGTGGAATCAGCCGGATGCCGCGCAAGCGGCGCCGGAGCGCGACACCGGGGCCACCGATGATTCGGCAGCCCCGGTCAGCGCACCTGACTCCACGGAGCAATAGCATGCTTGCGTACATCGTCAGGCGCCTGTTGCTGATCATCCCGACCCTGTTCGGCATCCTGCTGATCAACTTCATCATCATCCAGGCAGCGCCGGGCGGCCCAGTGGAGCAGGCGATCGCCAAGCTCGAAGGCTTCGAAGGGGCCACCAGCCGCATCGCCGGTGGTGGCTCGGAAGTGGCGACCGGCAGCAACAGCTACCGTGGCGCACAGGGCCTCGACCCAGACCTGATCGCCGAAATCGAACGGCTGTACGGCTTCGACAAGCCGGCGCCCGAGCGTTTCTGGATCATGCTCAGCAACTACCTGCGACTGGATTTCGGCGAGAGCTTCTTTCGCGACGCCTCGGTGACCGATCTCATCATCGAGAAGATGCCGGTATCGATTTCACTGGGACTGTGGAGCACGCTGATCATGTACTTGGCGTCGATTCCACTGGGAATCGCCAAGGCCACTCGGCATGGCAGCGCCTTCGACGTCTGGACCAGTTCGGCAATCATCGTCGGCTATGCAATCCCCGCGTTCCTGTTCGCCATCCTGCTGATCGTGCTGTTCGCCGGTGGCAGCTACTGGAACTGGTTCCCCCTGCGCGGGCTTACCTCGGGCAATTTCGACGAGCTGACGCTGGGCGGGAAGATCATCGACTACTTCTGGCACCTCGCCTTGCCGATCACGGCGCTGGTGATCGGCAACTTCGCGACCTTGACCCTGCTGACGAAGAACAGCTTTCTCGACGAAATCAGCAAGCAGTACGTGATCACCGCGCGGGCCAAGGGGCTGAGCAAGAACCGCGTGCTCTACGGCCATGTGTTCCGCAACGCGATGCTGATCATCATCGCCGGTTTTCCCTCCGCGTTCATCGGCATGTTTTTTACCGGCTCGCTGCTGATCGAGGTGATCTTCTCATTGGACGGCCTCGGCCTGCTCAGCTTCGAGGCAGCGATCAACCGCGATTACCCCGTGGTGTTCGGCACCCTGTTCCTGTTCACCCTCCTCGGCCTGGTGGTCAAGTTGATCGGCGACCTCACCTACACGCTGGTCGACCCGCGCATCGACTTCGAAAGCAGGGAGGCCTGACATGAAGCTGTCGCCGCTCAATCAGCGCCGCTTTGCCCTGTTCAAGGCCCACAAGCGTGGCTGGTGGTCGCTGTGGATCTTCCTCACCCTGTTTGTGCTCAGCCTCGGCGCCGAGCTGATCGCCAACGACAAGCCCATCGTGGTGCGTTTCGATGGTGGCTGGTACTTCCCCGTTTTCAAGCGTTATCCGGAGACCGTCTTCGGCGGTGAGTTCCCCCTGCAGGCCAACTACAAGGGCCCCTATATCCGCGAGCTGATCGAGAAGAAAGGCGGCTGGATGATATGGCCGCCGATCCCCTTTCATCACTCGAGCATCAACTACGACCTGCAAGTACCGGCGCCCGCGCCGCCGTCCTGGGAAAACTGGCTAGGCACCGACGATCAGGGGCGCGACGTGCTGGCACGTGTGATCTACGGGTTCCGCATTTCGGTGCTGTTCGCGCTGACGCTGACGTTGATCAGCTCGGTGATCGGGGTCATTGCGGGCGCCTTGCAGGGCTTCTACGGCGGTTGGGTCGACCTGGTCGGCCAGCGCGTGCTGGAAATCTGGTCGGGGTTGCCGGTGCTTTACCTGCTGATCATCCTGGCGAGCTTCGTCCAACCTAATTTCTGGTGGCTGCTGGGCATCATGCTGCTGTTCTCCTGGATGAGCCTGGTGGACGTGGTCCGTGCCGAGTTCCTGCGCGGGCGCAACCTGGAGTACGTGCGCGCCGCCCGCGCGCTGGGCATGCGCAATGGCGCGATCATGTTTCGCCATATCCTGCCCAACGCCATGGTGTCGACCATGACGTTCATGCCCTTCATCCTGACCGGTGCCATAGGTACTCTGACGGCGCTGGACTTCTTGGGCTTTGGTCTGCCGCCGGGCGCGCCCTCGCTGGGCGAATTGGTGGCACAGGGCAAGTCAAACCTGCAGGCGCCCTGGCTGGGCATCAGCGCCTTCATGGTGCTGGCGATCATGCTGACATTGCTGGTGTTCATCGGCGAAGCCGCCCGTGATGCCTTCGACCCGAGGAAATAGCATGACCGAGACGCTTATTCAGGTCCGCGACCTGGCCGTCGAGTTCGTCTCGGGCGACCGGGTACAGCGCGTCGTGAACCATGTCAGCTTCGACATCCGCAAAGGCGAGACGCTTGCCCTCGTCGGCGAAAGTGGTTCGGGCAAATCGGTGACGGCGCATTCAATACTGCGCCTGCTGCCCTACCCCCTCGCGCGTCATCCAGCCGGCGAAATTCTTTATGGGGGTGAAGACCTGCTCAAGGCGTCGGAAAAGCGTATGCGCCGCATCCGCGGCAACCGTATCGCCATGGTCTTCCAGGAGCCGATGACCTCGCTCAATCCGCTGCACACGATCGGCAAGCAGATCAACGAGGTGTTGCTGATCCACAAGGGGCTCAATGGCAAGGCGGCGACAGCGCGCACGCTGGAATTGCTCGAACTGGTCGGCATCCCGGAGCCGGCCAAACGCATCCGCGCCTATCCCCATGAGCTCTCTGGCGGCCAACGACAGCGTGTGGTCATCGCCATGGCGCTGGCCAACGAGCCCGAACTGCTGATTGCCGACGAGCCGACCACGGCGCTCGACGTCACCGTGCAGCTGAAAATACTCGAACTGCTGAAGGAATTGCAGGCCCGGTTGGGCATGGCGCTGCTGCTGATCAGCCACGACCTGAACCTCGTCCGGCGCATCGCGCATCATGTATGTGTCATGCAGAGCGGTTGCGTCGTCGAACAAGCGCCTTGCGAACAATTGTTCCGTGCGCCGCAGCACCCCTATACCCGGGAACTGCTGGCAGCGGAACCTAGCGGTGGCCCGGTCGCCGTCGAAGGTGGGGGACCGACCCTGCTGGAGGTCAAGGATTTGCGGGTCTGGTTTCCGATCAAGAAAGGCTTGTTCCGCCATACGGTCGATCACATCAAGGCGGTGGACGGAGTCACCTTCAGCTTGCCAAAGGGCCAGACGCTGGGCATCGTCGGGGAAAGCGGCTCGGGCAAGTCCACACTGGGGCTGGCAATCCTTCGTCTGATCGCCAGCAGTGGCGAGATTCGGTTCCAGGATCGTTCGCTACAAGCCTTGTCGCAAGGAGCGGTGCGTCCCCTGCGACGGCAGATGCAGGTGGTGTTCCAGGACCCCTTCGGCAGCCTCAGCCCTCGCATGTCGGTGGGCCAGATAGTTGGCGAAGGCCTGGGCATTCACGGAATCGGTTCCGCTGTAGAGCAGGCGCAGGCCATCAAGGATGCGCTGGTCGAAGTCGGACTGGACCCCGAAAGCCGCCACCGCTATCCCCACGAGTTTTCAGGGGGCCAGCGGCAGCGGATCGCGATCGCCAGGGCGCTGGTACTCAAGCCTGAGCTGATCCTGCTTGACGAACCGACCTCGGCGCTGGATCGCACGGTGCAGCGGCAGGTGGTCGAGCTGCTGCGGTCACTGCAGGCGAAATACAACCTGACTTACCTGTTCATCAGCCATGACTTGGCGGTGGTACGGGCGCTCAGTCACCAGATGATGGTGGTCAAGCAGGGCCAGGTGGTCGAACAGGGCACGGCAGAGAGCATCTTTGCCTCCCCTCAACATCCGTATACACGACAGTTGCTGGAATCGGCCTTTATGGCACCGGCCACTGACGAACAACCAGAAGAGGGACAAGCACATGGGTTTTCTAACCGGTAAGCGCGTACTGATCGTTGGCGTTGCCAGCAAGCTGTCTATTGCGTCCGGCATCGCGGCAGCCATGCACCGTGAAGGCGCCGAACTGGCCTTCACCTATCAGAACGAAAAGCTGAAAGGCCGCGTGGAAGAGTTCGCTGCGACCTGGGGCTCGGGCCCGGAGCTGTGCTTCCCATGCGACGTGGCCAGCGATGACGAAATCATCCAGGTGTTCGAGGCGCTGGGCAAGAAATGGGATGGTCTGGATGGCATCGTCCATTCCGTAGGGTTCGCGCCGGGCGATCAGCTCGATGGCGACTTCACCGAAGTCACCACGCGCGACGGTTTCCGCATCGCCCACGACATCAGCGCCTACAGCCTGGTCGCCTTGGCCAAGGCAGGACGCCCGATGATGAAGGGCCGTAACGGCAGCATCCTGACCCTGTCTTACTTAGGTGCCGAACGCACCATGCCGAACTACAACGTAATGGGCATGGCCAAGGCGAGCCTCGAAGCAGGCGTGCGGTACCTGGCCGGCAGCCTCGGCCCGGAAGGCACTCGCGTCAACGCGGTTTCGGCAGGCCCGATCCGCACCCTGGCGGCCTCTGGCATCAAGAGCTTCCGCAAGATGCTCGCCGCCAACGAAAAACAGACCCCGCTGCGCCGCAACGTGACCATCGAGGAAGTCGGCAACGCCGGCGCCTTCCTCTGCTCCGACTTGGCATCTGGCATCAGTGGTGAGATCCTCTACGTCGACGGTGGCTTCAACACCACCGCGATGGGCGCGATGGAAGACTGATCCCGCGGCAGCACATAAAAAACCCGCAATGTATGCGGGTTTTTTTTGCGCTACGCTCGGTCAGAATGTTTCGATGTCGGCCTGGGCGTGGAGCATGTCGCGGTAGGCGGCAAAGTCCTGCTGGCCGCTTCGCGAAGCGAGGAAGCGTCGATAGTTCTGCTTCTCCTCTTCGGTCAGCTCACTCTTGGGTTCACTAACGCCGCTCAGGCGAATGACTACGTAGTCCCCATCCGCCAGGCGAACGGTGCCGTAGGTCGGCTTATCGCGCGTTTCGGGCTTTGGCATCCGAAACACTTGCTGAAGCACAGCAGGGTCAACCCCTTCCTGATTGCGCGATGCCGCCTCGACTGGCTGCCACTGTTGTTCACTCTGCTCGCCTTTACGCAACGAAGCCACCAACTTCTCGCCAGCTTCCTGCGCTTTTTCCGCGGCCTTGCTGTGTTGCAGCTGTGCGATGATGTCCTGCTTGACCTGATCGAAGGGCAGGACTTCCGGCTCGAGATGCTGCTTTACACGAACGGCCACGACCGTATCGGGGTCCAGCTCGATCACACCGCTGTTGGCGCCGTCGACCAGCACTTCGTCGCTGAAAGCGGCTTGGATCACTTGCCGATTGGCGGCGATTCCGGCACCCCCGTCGCGTCCGAACGGTTCGGTGGTGACCACTTTGAGCCCGAGCTCCTGAGCGGGCTGCGCCAGGTCGGATGATTCGAACGCACTGTCCTCGAGTTGCTTGCTCGCCTCGACAAAACGCTGCTCGACCTGTTGCGCCTTCAGTTCGCGCACCAGCTCCGGTTTCAGGCTATCCAGCGAGGGCACCTCGGGCGATTGCACGTCGAGCAGCTTGATCAGATGCCAGCCGAACTCGGATCGGACCGGCTCCGACACCTGGCCCTTGTCGAGGGCGTAGAGCGCCTTTTCGAACGCAGGGTCGTAGACACCAGGCCCGGCAAAGCCGAGATCGCCGCCTTCACTGGCCGAGCCAGGGTCCTCGGAAACTGACTTGGCGACCGCTGCGAAATCTTCGCCCGCCGCCAGCCGTTCGGCGATCTTCTCGATCTTTGCCTTGGCCTCGGCATCCTTACCCTCTTCGGCTTCGATCAGGATGTGGGCGGCCCGCCGCTGCTCCGCCAGATTGGCGATCCGCTGCTTGTACAGCGACTCGACATCCGCGTCTGCCACTTCGACCTGATCGAAAAAGGACTCCTTCTTCAGCTCGACGTACTCGAGAACAACCTGCTCCGGGGAGCGGAATCGATCGGTGTTCTGGCTGTAGTACTCCTGTGCTTCCTGGTCGCTCACCTCGATCGCATCGGCATCGGCGGGCAGCGTGACGGTGGCGAAATCCCGGGCTTGCTGTTCCAGGCGTGCGAAGGCCTGGATCTGCTCGTCGGTGACGAAGCCCGATCCGGCAATACCCGCGCGAAGCTGGCCGATCAGCATTTCCTGCTTCAGTAGCTCGCGAAACTGCAGGCGGGTATAGCCCATGCCCTGGATGACCTGATCGAAGCGTGACGCGTCGAACTTGCCATCCACGACGAACTCGGGCGTCTGCAGGATCAACTGGTCCAGCGCCGTCTCGGAGAAGGCAAAATCTGCGTCCTCGGCGCCCTGCAGCAACAAGGCTCGATCAATGAGCGAGCGCAACGACGATTCGCGCACCAGCTTGTCGTCTAGCATCGAGGGATCGAAATTACCCCCCAGCTGCTGCGCCAGCTGCCGACGCTGCATGTTCATCGCCTGGTTCAGCTCATCCAGCGAGATCTTCTCGCCATTGACTTCGGCTGCGTCACGGGTGTTGTTCACCGCATTGAAAATGGCATCGAAGCCGGTCAACGCGAGCAGCATCACGATGACACCGATGATCGTTTTGGCAATCCAGCCTTGTGAATTGTCCCTGATGTTCTGAAGCATGCGTCCCCCAGGAGTCAGCTGCGCCATGTCGCGGCAGCACGGGTGGAATCCGGATAAAAGAAAGGCGCATCCAGGGATGCGCCTTCTCGGAGCTTTTGGAGCGGCCGGGCTTTATCCCCCAAGCCCTGACCCAACAAGCATTACCTGCTCGAATCACCGCTCCTAGCCGGCGTCGGAAAAGCCGACGCCGGCCGGATCGAAAACGCTTAGTTGACAGCGTCTTTCAAAGCTTTACCGGCCTTGAAACCTGGGATCTTGGCCGCGGCGATGTTGATCGGCTTGCCAGTCTGCGGGTTGCGGCCAGTGCGGGCAGCGCGTTCTTTGACAGCGAAAGTACCGAAACCAACCAGCACCACGGAGTCACCGGCCTTCAGAGCACCAGTAACGGATTCAATCACTGCATCCAGCGCTCGGCCAGCAACAGCTTTCGGGATATCAGCAGATGCGGCGATTGCATCGATCAGTTCCGACTTGTTCACTCTAAGTCCCCTTATTTCTGTTGAGTCGTATCTATATTTTTTGGGTGTAAGCAAAGCGGCGCCCTAATAGCAACAGCGCAAGGCGCCGGCTTATATCAAGGCCACCGAAAATGTGTCAACAATGCCTTTGAGACTAATGCGTACTGATTCGCTCTTTGGAATCAGATTCGCGCTTGTCGTCCTTTGCAACGATATCGGAAGCCGCATCGGGCAAGGGCTCCGGCGCGTATTGCAGCGCAATTTGGAGGACTTCGTCAATCCACTTCACAGGTTTAATCTGCAGGTCCTGCTTAATATTCTCGGGAATCTCTTTCAGGTCACGCTGATTCTCTTCGGGAATGATCACCGTCTTGATTCCGCCACGGTGAGCGGCCAGCAGCTTCTCTTTCAAACCACCGATGGCCAGCACTTGGCCCCGCAGGGTAATCTCGCCTGTCATCGCCACTTCGGCGCGCACCGGAATCTGCGTCAGCGCCGAAACCAGTGCCGTGCACATGCCGATACCCGCACTAGGGCCGTCCTTCGGCGTCGCGCCCTCCGGAACGTGGATGTGGATGTCTTGCTTCTCGTGAAAATCCGGGGCGATGCCCAAGCTTTTCGCACGGCTGCGCACGACGGTTAGCGCCGCAGTAATCGACTCGCCCATGACATCACCCAACGAGCCGGTCTTGGTCAGTCGGCCCTTGCCCGGAACCACCGCTGCCTCGATCGTCAGCAGTTCGCCGCCGACCTGCGTCCAGGCCAGGCCGGTGACCTGACCCACCTGATCCTGCTGCTCGGCGAGGCCATAGCGGAACTTGCGCACGCCCAGGTAATGTTCGAGCGTCTCTGCTGAGACGGTGACCTCGAAGCGCTTTTCCGCCGCGTGCTCCTTGACCACTTTCCGGCACACCTTGGCAATCTGGCGCTCCAACCCACGCACGCCGGCCTCGCGGGTGTAATAACGAACGATGTCGCGCAAGGCGTCAGCATCGAACAGCAGCTCGGTCTTTTTAAGGCCGTTTGCCTCGACCTGCTTCGGCACGAGATAACGAACCGCGATGTTGATCTTCTCGTCTTCGGTGTAGCCGGGCAGGCGGATGATTTCCATGCGATCCAGCAGCGGTGCCGGAATATTCATGGAGTTGGCGGTGCACAGGAACATCACGTCCGACAGGTCGTAATCGACCTCCAGGTAATGATCGTTGAAGTTGTGGTTCTGTTCGGGATCGAGAACTTCGAGCAGCGCAGACGCGGGATCGCCGCGCATGTCGTTACCCATCTTGTCGATCTCGTCCAACAGAAACAGCGGGTTGCGCACCCCTACCTTGCTCATCTTCTGGATCAGGCGACCGGGCATCGAGCCGATATAGGTACGGCGATGTCCACGAATCTCGGCCTCGTCACGCACGCCGCCGAGCGCCATGCGCACGAACTTGCGGTTGGTCGAGCGTGCAATGGATTCCGCCAGCGACGTCTTGCCGACACCGGGCGGGCCGACCAGACAGAGCACCGGTCCCTTGAGCTTTTTTACGCGCTTCTGCACGGCCAGGTACTCAAGAATACGGTCCTTCACCTCCTCCAGACCGTAGTGATCGGCATCGAGCACTTCCTCGGCCTTGGCCAGGTCCAGGCGAACCTTGCTCGCGGCTTTCCACGGGACGTTTACCAGCCAGTCGATATAGGTACGCACCACCGTGGCCTCGGCCGACATTGGCGACATCTGCTTGAGCTTGTTCAGCTCGGTTGTAGCCTTGGCATGGGCGTCCTTGCTCAGTCCAGCCTTTTCGATGCGTTGCTTCAGGTCATCGATTTCATTGTGACCTTCATCGATGTCACCAAGCTCCTTCTGAATGGCCTTCATCTGCTCGTTCAGGTAGTACTCGCGCTGGCTACGCTCCATCTGCTTCTTCACGCGGCCGCGGATTCGCTTCTCCACCTGCAGCAGGTCGATCTCGGCATCGAGCAGCGCAAGCACGTGCTCGACCCGCGCCGGCAGATCGGTGATCTCGAGAATCGCCTGCTTCTGCTCGATCTTGAGCGCCATATGCGCAGCCATGGTATCAACCAGGCGCGCCGGCTCATCGATGCTCGCCAGCGAGGACAGCACCTCGGCCGGCACCTTTTTGCCCAGCTGCACGTATTGTTCGAACTGGCTCAGCAGGCTACGTACGAAGACTTCCGCTTCGCGCTCCTCAGTTTCAGCCTCCTCGATCAACGCCACTTCGGCGCGGCAATGATCGTCGGCATCGACGAAACGCTCGATGACGCCGCGTTGCTCGCCTTCGACTAGTACCTTGACCGTGCCATCCGGCAACTTGAGCAACTGCAGCACGGTTGCGACAGTGCCCACGCGGTACAGACCCTCTTCGGCCGGATCGTCATCAGCCGGGTTCTTCTGTGCAAGCAACAGAATCTGCTTGTCACCGGCCATCGCCGATTCGAGGGCCTCGATGGATTTTTCCCGGCCGACGAACAGCGGAATCACCATGTGTGGGTAGACCACGACGTCACGCAGTGGCAAGAGGGGCAATTCGATGGTTGTCTTCATAAATTCAGCTCTACGACGGCCATACGGCGTGAACGGGAAACACCCTGGCAATCAACATGAGGGCGCGCAGGGCAAAAAACAAGGATGGCGCGGAAATGCAAAAGGGCCCGCAGGCCCCTTTGTATCACGCGTCAGGCGCTGCCTTCGCCGGTGGCTCGCTGTTTTCGTAGATCAGCAATGGCTGGGACGTACCCTCGATCACGCTCTCGTCGATGACCACCTTGCTGACATCCTTCTGCGAGGGAATTTCGTACATGGTGTCGAGCAGCACGCCCTCGAGAATCGACCGCAGTCCACGAGCACCGGTCTTGCGCTCGAGCGCGCGAGCAGCCACGGCCTTGAGCGCATCGGTACGAAACTCGAGATCGACGCCTTCAAGCTCGAACAGCTTGGCATACTGCTTGGTCAACGCGTTCTTCGGCTCGGTGAGGATCTGGATAAGCGCCGCCTCGTCGAGTTCGTCCAGCGTTGCGATCACCGGTAGTCGGCCAACGAACTCGGGAATCAGTCCGAACTTAACCAGGTCGTCCGGCTCGACCGCACGCAGCGACTCGCCGATCTTCTTGCCGGGATCCTTGCTGCGAACCTCGGCATTGAAGCCGATCCCGCCCTGGGTGGAGCGACCCTGGATAACCTTTTCCAGCCCTGCGAAAGCGCCACCGCAGATGAACAGGATATTGCGGGTGTCAACCTGCAGGAACTCCTGCTGCGGATGCTTGCGTCCCCCTTGCGGCGGAACCGAAGCGACGGTGCCCTCGATCAGCTTGAGCAATGCCTGCTGAACACCTTCACCAGAAACGTCGCGGGTAATGGAGGGGTTGTCGGACTTGCGGGAAATCTTGTCGATCTCGTCGATGTAGACGATGCCCATCTGGGCCTTTTCGACGTCGTAGTCACATTTCTGCAGCAACTTCTGGATGATGTTCTCAACGTCCTCACCCACGTAACCAGCCTCGGTCAGCGTGGTCGCGTCCGCAATGGTAAAGGGCACGTTCAGCAGGCGAGCCAGGGTTTCAGCCAGCAGAGTCTTGCCCGAGCCGGTCGGTCCGATCAGCAGGATATTGCTCTTGCCCAGCTCGACCTCTTCTTTCTTGTCGCGCTGGTTGAGCCGCTTGTAGTGGTTGTAAACAGCTACCGCGAGGATTTTCTTGGCGCGTTCCTGACCAATGACATACTGGTCGAGAATGCCGCTGATCTCCTTGGGCGCAGGCAGTTTTTGCGCGCTGCTTTCGGCCTGTGCTTCTTGCACCTCCTCGCGGATGATGTCGTTGCACAGGTCGACGCACTCGTCGCAGATAAAGACCGAGGGCCCGGCAATCAACTTGCGTACTTCATGCTGGCTTTTGCCGCAGAAAGAGCAATAGAGCAGCTTGCCGGAATCCTCGCCGTTGCGGGTGTCAGTCATTCGATCGATCCAATCGGGAAGGCTTGAAACACAAGATGAAGGCAATCGTGGGCTTTTTCAAGCCCACGCTACAGCCGGATATCGCGATGCGGACGAGATCAGACGGCCATCTGCCGCTGAGCCAGGACTTGGTCGATCAGTCCGTATTTGACGGCTTCTTCGCCACTCATGAAATTATCGCGGTCGGTGTCACGGGCGATCACTTCCATTGGCTGCCCGGTATGCGCGGCCATCACCTTGTTCAGGCGCTCGCGGATCGTGAGGATCTCACGGGCGTGAATCTCGATGTCCGACGCCTGGCCCTGGAAGCCACCCAGCGGCTGGTGAATCATCATTCGCGAGTGCGGTAGGCAGTAACGCTTGCCTGCTGCGCCGCCCGTCAGCAACAACGCACCCATGCTGCACGCCTGACCGATGCAGATGGTCGACACGTCCGGCTTGATGAACTGCATGGTGTCGTAGATCGACATTCCTGCAGTGACGGAGCCACCCGGCGAGTTGATGTACAGGTGAATGTCCTTCTCTGGGTTTTCCGCCTCGAGGAACAGCATCTGCGCGACGATCAGGTTGGCCATGTAGTCTTCCACCTGACCCACCATGAAGATCACCCGCTCCTTCAGGAGGCGAGAATAGATGTCGTAGGCGCGCTCGCCACGAGCGGACTGCTCGATGACCATCGGCACCAGCCCACCCGCGGCCTGGATCTCAGGTGCTTGCATAAACGAATTGCCGGACATTTCCAACGATACTCCCTATGTCACGCCGCAAAGACATAAGCCAGCGCGAGGCTGGCTTATGAAAGTGCATTAAACGATTGAAGAGACTCAGGCGGCTTGCGGGGCTTCCGCGGGCTTCACTGCTTCTTCGTAGGAGACCGATTTGTCGGTCACTTTAGCCTGCTGCAGAACAGTATCTACAACTTGCTCTTCGAGCACAACCGAGCGGACTTCGTTCAACTGCTCGTCGTTCTTGTAGTACCAGGAAACGACCTGCTCGGGCTCCTGATAGGCCGAGGCCATTTCCTCGATGAGCTCGCGAACGCGCGCATCATCAGGCTTCAGCTCGTACTGCTTGACGACCTCGGCGACGATCAGGCCCAGCACGACGCGGCGCTTGGCCTGCTCCTGGAACAGCTCGGCAGGCAGCTGGTCAGGCTTGATGTTGCCACCGAACTGTTGGACGGCCTGCACGCGGAGGCGATTGACTTCGTTGTCGATCAACGCCTTCGGGACCTCGATCGGGTTGGCGTTGACCAGACCATCCATGACCTGGTTCTTCACCTTCGTCTTGATGGCCTGGCGCAGCTCCCGCTCCATGTTCTTTTTCACTTCGGCGCGGAAACCTTCCAGACCGCCTTCCTGGACGCCGAATTGGGCAAAGAACGCTTCGTTCAGCTCAGGAAGCTGGGCCGCCTCGACGCTGTTGACCTTGACGGTGAACTCGGCGGTCTTGCCGGCCAGATCAAGATTCTGGTAGTCCTCCGGGAACGTCGGGTTGATGACCCGCTCTTCACCGGCCTTGGCGCCGACCAGCGCCGATTCGAAGCCCGGGATCATGCGGCCGGAGCCAAGAACGAGCTGCGTTCCCTGGGCCGAGCCGCCGGCGAACGCTTCGCCGTCGATCTTGCCAACGAAATCGATATTCAGCTGGTCACCGTCTTCTGCGGCGCGCTCGGCCTTCTCGTAACGGGTGTTCTGCTTGCGCAGGATCTCGAGCATATTATCGACGTCGGCATCGGCCACTTCCGCCTGCAGGCGCTCGACTTCAATGGCGTCCAGACCAGCCACCTTGAATTCCGGGAAGACTTCGAACGTGGCGACATACTCCAGATCCTTGCCCTTCTCGAACACCTTCGGCTCGACAGCCGGAGCGCCAGCCGGGTTCAGCTTTTCAGCGACCACAGCCTCATAAAAGGTAGCCTGGATCAGGTCGCCCAGCGCTTCCTGGCGCGCGGCTGCCTCATAACGCTGGCGAATCACGCTCATCGGCACCTTGCCGGGACGGAAACCTGGAATCTTTGCACGGCTGGCGGTCTGTTGCAGACGCTTGTTGACTTCGGTCTCGATGCGCTCGACCGGCACGCCAATGGTCATGCGGCGCTCAAGAGCGGAGGTGCTTTCAACAGAAACTTGCATGGATTTTCCTCGTTGCACAGACATAAGCCGGCGTTCCGGCCCCAGAATGGGCAAGCATTCTAGTGGCTCGAACCGGAGAAGTCACCCTGCCGTTCAGGCCTGGCGACGGCCTCCCTGTGGCCTGGTGGCGCTGGCGCCAGTTGGCGCAAGGTCGCCCCGGTCGATCTGCGCTCCGGAGCCCGAAGGCGGGAAGCCAGGCTGGCGACAGGACGCTCAAGTGCGGCGGCTCACGATGCAAACGCAACCGTGCTGGACTATGTTTGTCCATTGATGGGGCGCCTTCGCCTGGAGACAAGACGATCATGACCGACGACGTGGGAAAGCTGGTGTTGAGGGTTTCGGTTGGCCTGTTGATGCTGCTGCACGGCATCTTCAAGCTGCAACACGGGGTCGGCGGCATAGCCGGCATGCTGAGCGGCCACGGGCTGCCCGGCGTCCTCGTCTATGGCGTCTACCTCGGCGAGCTGGTCGGGCCGATACTGGTCATCCTCGGCTTGTACATCCGGGTAGGCGCGCTGCTAATGGTGGGCAACATGCTCGTCGCATTCGGCCTGGCCCACATGCAGGACCTGCTCACGTTAAACAAGATGGGCGGCTGGTCGCTCGAACTGCAGGGCCTGTTCCTGTTTGGGTCCATCGCCATCGCGCTGCTGGGCGCGGGCCGGTACAGCGTCGGAGGAACCGGCAGCCGCCTCAATTGACATCCATGACGCCTACCTCATCGTACCTGGCGCTGGCCTCCTCGTACCGGCACGGCTGCCTCGCAGCTGGCCCGGACCCGCGCCCAGCGCGAGCAGTTGCCGGGGCCCGTCGCCAATGACCAGCCCGCCAGTGCGCCAGCCCTGCCCGCCGGCCAGCTGCATTTGCGGGCGTGATCGACTGATGGCGGAGGCCGAGGGCGATCTTCGGATCCTTCGACTGACCCGGCACGAGGAGAATCGCCTGTTGGCGCGCCTGGAGGCGCTGGACAGCCTCGCCGACCTCAAGCACATGCAGGCGCGGCTCTTCGATCAGCTGGGGATACGCCTGGGCATCGCGCCAGGGCCGAACGAAGTACGCAGCATGCGCGGCATTCGCATCGAGCTGGCCGAGCAGCCCGGCCTGTGCCGCAAGACCCGGCAGGCGATTCCAGCAGCGATTCGTCGTGCGCTGGAGCAGCACCCCGAGATCGCCTATGGCTTGCTCAACGCCCACGACCTGCTGCACGACGCCTGATCGGCGCTATTGCACCTTGCGCGGATCCGGGAATGGCGCTGGCAAACTCCTTCTGCGATAGTTGTCCGACCAGTCGTTCGACGCCTGGTCGCCGCCCGCCCACAAGGCGAACGGTGCTTCGCGCTTCGCTGCGCCTACCTGCCGCAGCCGCCGCGTCCTCTTCGTCCACGTGACCCGTGAGCGACGGCTCGAGCGCCATTCGGCCGCGCTGCCCTTGCTGCGCGCCCGCGACCCATAACAACCAAGAACAGATCCGAACAAGGACGCCTCATGAAACTGACCCGCTGCCTCACGGCCCTGGCCGCCGCGATTGCCCTGTCCGCGAGCTTTTCGACCATGGCCCGCGAATATTCCGTCTCTACCGTGTTGTCCGATGCCTTCCCATGGGGCCAGGCAGCCCAGAAATGGGCTGACCTGGTCCAGGAACGCTCCAAGGGTGAAATTACACTGCGCGTCTACCCCAACGCTCAGCTGGTCGCTGGCGACCAGACCAAGGAGTTTTCCGCCATGCGCTCCGGGCTCATCGATATGGCCGTTGGCTCGACAATCAACTGGTCGCCGCAGGTGACGGAGCTGAACCTCTTCTCGTTGCCGTTTCTGATGGCAGACAGCACGGACCTCGACGCCGTTACCGGGGGCGAGGCTGGAAAGCAGGCGTTCGCCGCCATCGAGAATCGCGGCATCGTGCCCCTGGCCTGGGGTGAAAACGGGTTCCGCGAAATTTCCAACTCGGTCAAACCGGTGAAAATGCCGGCCGACCTCAAAGGCCTCAAGATCCGCGTGGTCGGATCGCCACTGTTTCAGGACACCTTTACCGCACTGGGCGCCAATCCGACCCAAATGAGCTGGGCCGATGCCAAACCGGCGCTTACGACCGGCGCGGTCGACGGCCAAGAGAACCCGCTGTCAGTGTTTGATGTGGCCCGTGTCGATCAGGTCGGCCAGAAGTACCTCACGCTCTGGCACTACATGGCCGACCCGCTGATCTTCGCGGTCAATCAGCGTGTCTGGAAAGGTCTCCCAGAAGCAGACCGCGAGCTCCTACAGCAGGCTGCGATCGACGCCGGCAAATGGGAAATCGAGCTGTCGCGCAGCAGCGAGGCCAAGCGCCTGGAAGACATCCGCTCCCGCGGGGTCGAGGTGACCGAGTTGAGCGAAGCCGAACATCAGGCCTTCGTCGACGCCACCCGCAGCGTGCACGAAAAATGGGCGCCGAAGATCGGTAACGACCTGGTCGAAGCCGCTCGCAACGCCGTCGCCCAGTAACACATGTCGTACCCGGTGGCGCGACGTCACCGGGGTTTGGGGAACTCCATGAACAATCGACAGGACGCGCGCCTCGAGCGCGTACTCGCCACATTGGCGTTGGTGATCATCAGTCTGATCAGCCTGGCCAATGTGGTCGTCCGCTATTTCACTGACGCCTCGTTCGCTTTTACCGAGGAGATCTCGGTGTTTCTTCTGGTGATTCTGACGTTTGCTGGCGCCTCGGTGGCCATGCGCAGCAACCGGCACATCCGCATCGGCTTCCTGGAGCGCCTGTTTCCGCGCTTGCGCATGCCACTGATTTTGATCCAGTGGCTGGCCGGCGTGCTGGTGCTGGGCCTGGTGGTCTGGTTTGGCGGCCAGTTCACGCTGGAGGAATTTCAGTGGGAATCGGAATCACCCGGTCTTGGGTTGCCAAACTGGTGGTACGTGGTCTGGCTGCCTCTGTTGGCATTGATGATGATCGTTCGCCTGAGCCAGATGACCCTCGACCGGCTGCGCGGGAGGCTCACCGATGAGCCCTGACCTTTGGATGCTCGCGAGTTTCCTGCTGTTGCTGCTGCTTGGCGTGCCGGTCGCGTTCTCCCTGGCTCTGTCCGGTGCCGTCGGCATCCTTGCGGGATTGTCGCCGGATATGCTCGCCACGCTCGGCACCAATACGTTCAACGGGGTCGCCAAATATCCGCTGATCGCCATTCCGCTGTTCATCCTGACCGGTCTGGTGTTCGAAAAATCGGGCGTCGCCCTGCGACTGGTGCGCTTCGCGCAGGCGCTGATCGGTCCGCGCCATGGCGGCTTGGCGATGGTTGCCATCCTGGTGTGCCTGATCATGGGCGGCATGAGCGGCTCCGGTCCGGCAGACGCCGCCGCCGTTGCCATGGTGATGCTGCCGAGCATGACCCGCGCCGGTTACCCGAAGCCCTTTTCCGCCACGCTGATCGCCGCCTCGGCCTCAACGGCGATTCTGATTCCGCCCTCGATTGCGCTGATCCTGTATTCCATCGTCGTACCTGGCGTGGACTTGCGTGCCCTGTTTGCCGCCGGACTATTTCCCGGCCTGATCGCTGGTGGCGTCCTGCTGCTACCCGCCTGGCTGCTGGCACGTCGCTATGGCTGGGAAAATCCCGACGAGGCCGAGCGCCCGCCCCTGGGCGAGAGCTTCCGTCAGGCGCTGCCGGCACTCTTCGCACCGGTACTGATCCTCGGCGGCCTGCGCAGCGGACTGTTCACCCCGACCGAGGCTGCCGTCGCGGGCGTGACCTACGGCGTGTTCGTCGGGCTGTTCATCACCCGCGAGCTAGACTGGCGCAACCTCTGGCGCCTTTGCGGCGAAGCGGCAGTGATCTCCGGAGTGGTGATGTTGATCATCGCCCTGGCGGGCATCTTCGCCTGGGCCGGCACCATGCTTGGCACCTTCCGCCATCTGGCCGAGTGGCTAATTTCGCTGTCTGACAACGGCGCGGTGCTGCTGGTCCTGGTAATGGTCGCCGTTTTGTTGGCCGGCATGCTCCTGGATGCGATATCGATCTACCTGATCCTGATGCCGGTACTCATCCCGATCATGCAGCACTTCGGCTGGAATCCCGTGTGGTTCGGCATCTTGCTGGCGATGAACATCGCTATCGGCCAGTTCACGCCACCGGTCGCGATCAACCTGATGGTGACAGCGGAAGTCGCCCGCATACGGCTGGAACAGACCGTCGGCTGGGCCATGCTGTTCGTCCTGGTGATGGGAAGTGCGCTGGTGCTGGTTGCCGTATTCCCAGAAATCGCGCTCTGGCTGCCTCGGGTGCTCGGCTACGCCGTGTAGCGACTGAGGTTGCCAGGTGGGCTCGGCAGGCGAGCCCTTTCTAAAGTTTGCGAGCGCGGTGCAAGCACGGTCCACCGTCTCGCGCCGTGCAGCCTGGTGCCTTTGGCGGCTGTCAGCTACCGACTGCGAGCATGCCGTCCTGCATCGGGGCAGCCAGGCGCTCGCGCTTTGCCCGTCCGACACGCTCGTCGCGCTGCTGGATCACAATGTCCAGCGCACGGCTTGGCAGGATGTCCACGTCGTCGAAGGTGATCAGCTGACCCGGCTCGACCGCACGCTTGAGCGCCGTCTTGCGCAGCAGGCCGATCGGCACGTGCTCCGGGTTCTGGTCGAGTTTGAGCGCCTCGCCACGGAACTGGAAGCCACCGATGCCGCGCTCGACCAGCTCGCCCGGCGGCATTGCCCGCTTGGCGATCGCGCCCACGCCCAGCGTCGGCGCGGTGGAATTGTTGAGCAGGACACCGCCACCGTTGAGCACACGGCGGACGGTCTTGCCGACTTCCAGCGAGCACAGATGGAAAGGCCGCACCAGCGTGTAGTAGGGCCCCGGTCCAAGCTTGAAGTATTCGATCGCGCCCTGTTGGCTCGTATCGTGCCGACATACCAGAAACACGCCGCCCGCCGGATAGCCGGACGGAATCACATAGTCCACGAACGGCTGCCCCAGGCGCTCTGCCATCATGCCCAGCAGATTGCCGGTTTCGGTCAGGTTGGTCGACGCCATGCCTTCCAGCCCCTGGCGAGTAATGGTCGCGCCCAACCCGTTGCCAACAATGACCTGCTCGATCTGGACCTTGGTGCCGTCGGTGAACGAGGTGGTTTGGTCGATGCTGATTCCCTGACGCTTCGACCAGTAGGCCATGTCCTCAGGTGACGGATCGTGATTCAGATACCCCTTCATGTTGCCGTAGACCAGCGGCCGGAAGCCCATCATCAGCGCCTCTTCGCGCAGCGCCGCGAGCGAGCCGGGCTGGTCGCCTTCAGCCTCGGTCAGCAAACCCTTGCCCGCCAGGTAGGAGCCCGTCGTGACCTGCAGCTCGGCGTTGACCGTGACCACCGGCAAGCCGGCCTCGAAGGCGCGCTCGATGACCTCCGTGCCATGGAACACGTCACCGCTGCATTCGACGATCAACTCGGCGTTATCGATCAGCTGGTCAATGGAATTGGTCAGTCGATCCGGCAATGGAAAATCGGTGAGGGAATTGAGCGGCCGGCGGGTCAGGACCCGGGTGATCTCAAGGTCTGGATAGTGCTGCTTGATCAGCCTGACGAAGCAGTGGGCGATCATGCCCGTGCCGGAGACACCGATCTTTTTCTTGGCGGGGGTGCTAGACATACGCGAATCCATTCAGTGGGCAACTGGAGCTCTGACCGCAACGGCAAGAAAAAATTTTGGCGCCACGGAAATTTCCGCTTGTCGCCAACGCCTGCACGGCGGTGATGACAGAACAGGTGTGCCTTGAAAGCTAAGCGCGGACTGCCGATTCGGCAAATTGATAAATGCCGGTGTGACCGGCACGCAAAGACGTTTTTCTGTCGCCAGCTCAAACCATCGGAGGAAGCGGCATTGCACCGCTTCCTATCGATAACTCAGCGCAGTGCGTCGAGCACCGCCTGGTAGTCCGGCTCCTGGCCAATCTCCGGCACCAGTTCGCTGTGCAGCACTCGATCCTGCTCGTCGAGTACCACCACCGCACGCGCGGCAACGCCGAGAAACTCTCGGCCACGCATGGTCGAGAGGTTGACCACGTTGTCCAGCCCCTCGGCGCCGCAGAAGCGCTTCTGCGCGAACGGCAGGTCCGCCGACACGCACAGCACGACCGTATTGGTCAGCTCGCTGGCCTGCGCGTTGAACTTGCGCACCGAGGTGGCGCAGGTCGGTGTGTCGATGCTTGGGAAGATGTTCAGCACCTTGCGCTTGCCCGCGAAGCTGGCCAGCGTCACGTCGGCAAGATCGCCGCCAACCAGGCTGAACGGCTTGGCCGTCTGCCCGGCCTGGGGAAAGCTTCCGGCAACCTGGATCGGGTTGCCGCGGTGGGTTATCTCTGTCATGTGACCTCCTCTGGGATCGTGGCCGCGAGAACGCGGCCCGTTTGCATCATGCGGGGTGGTTTTTGGCGAAATATTCGCGGGTCAGCTTGACCACCACTGGACTGAGCAACAGCAGGGCCGCCAGGTTCGGCAGCGCCATCAGGCCGTTCAGCGTGTCCGCCAGCAGCCAGGCGAAATCGAGCTGGGCGATTGCGCCGAAGGGCACGGCCAGCACCCAGATGATGCGGAACGGCAGGATCGCCTTGGTACCGACCAGGTATTCCCAGCATTTTTCACCGTAGTAGCTCCAACCAAGGATGGTGGTGAAGGCAAAGACCACCAGCGCGATGGTCAGCAGCGCTCCGCCAACACCCGGCATGGCCGATTCGAACGCCGCCGCCGACAGTGCGGAACCGCTCTCACCGCTGGTCCAGACACCAGAACAGATGATCGCCAGGCCGGTGATGGTGCAGATGATCAGCGTATCGATAAAGGTGCCCATCATGCCAATCAGGCCCGAGCGCACCGAGCTGTGAGTGGTGCCGGCCGCCTGTGCGATACCCGCCGTACCGAGCCCAGCCTCGTTGGAAAAGATGCCACGTGCAACGCCGAAGCGAATCGCTGCCATGACCGCCGCCCCGGCAAAGCCCCCCGTTGCCGCAACGGGTGAGAAGGCATGGGTGAAGATCAGGCTGAACGCTGCCGGAATCTGGGCCGCATTGACCACCAGCACGGTAACGCCAGCGATGATGTAGGCCACGCACATGACTGGCACCAGCGCCGCGGCAACCGCGCCAATCCGCTTGATGCCGCCCAGAATCACCAGACCGACGAAGACCATGGTGACCACACCCGTCAGCCACAGCGGCACGGAGAAAGTCGACTCAAGCGCCAGCGCCATGCTGTTCACCTGCACCATGTTGCCGATGCCGAAGCCTGCCAGCCCGCCGAATACTGCGAACGCACCGCCGAGCCACAGCCAGCGTTTGCCTAGGCCGTTCTTGATGGCGTACATCGGGCCGCCGACGTGCTCGCCACGGTCGTCCTTTTCCCGGAAATGCACTGCCAGGACCACTTCGCAGTACTTGGTGGCCATGCCCACGAGCGCGGTACACCACATCCAGAACAGCGCGCCAGGGCCGCCGAGGAAGATCGCGGTCGCCACACCAGCGATATTGCCGGTTCCAACCGTCGCAGCCAGGCAGGTCATCAATGCCTGGAACGGGCTGATCTCGCCGGATTCCTCGTCATCTTTGACGCGCCCGCGCCAGATCAACGCAAAGCCGGTACCGATCCGCAGCAGCGGCATGAACTTGAGCAGCACCATCAGAAACAGACCGGTACCGAGGATCAGCACCAGCATGGGTGGACCCCAGACGAGCCCATTAATGCTATTGACCAGGTTTTGCAGGAATTCCATTCAAGGCACCCTTATTGTTTATGTTAGACATCCTTGCCCGAGCGGGCCGACGTGGCGTAGCCAGCGAACCGCCCCCGCGGGGACCGAACCGATGACCTGCCCGAACGACCCGGTGACGCGCCGACATCAGTGTCAGACGCCCCACCGACGACTTGCACGACTCGTGCTAGAGCCTTGCAACGGCCGCCACGCAAGGAGCGACCGGGCGATCCTACCACCACCTTTGGCGATTGGCGTACCGGCTTCGTGCGTCATGCGCCCGGTGTATCAGCGACTGGCGGGTCAGCGCGTAAACCCTCTCCCGCCTGCCGTTTACGGAAGCCTAGAGCGTAGCCCGTTTCCGCCACCGCGCCAGTGGCCGAAACGGGCCCGGGAGATGCCATCGGATCGCTAGAAATCGCGGCGGTAGAACACGTCCAGTGAACTGGCGAGCCCGCTGGCCGCTTCGAGGAAGATGCGCTTGGTCAACTGGTAACGCAGCGCGACGGTGTTGGCCGGTTCGAACACGCCGACGCCGTAACGCAGCGTCAGCCGGTCGGTGAGCCGCCCGCTGGCCACCACGCTGGTATCGTTGCCACTGCCCTCGGTGTCGAGCTGAAAATCCCGGATGCCCAAACGCTGGGCCACGTTGCCGGTGATCGAGGACGACCCGGCCAGGCCAAGGCCTAGCGCGGCCTGAGCCAGCAGGTTGCTGTCGCCCGTCTCGGCGCCCAGCGGGCGGCCGAGCACCAGATAGGACAGCGCCTGCTCCTGGCTCATGGCCGGCTCGGCGAAGACGTCGACCCGCGGCTGCTCGGCGCTGCCGCTGATACGCAGCCCCGCGGTCACGTTCTCGGCCTCGATGCGGCGGATGGCCTCGATGTCCAGATACGGCTGCGACAGCACCCCGGTGAACAGCAGGCGCGCCCGGCGGATGGTCAAGCGCTGACCATAGGCCCGGTACCGCCCGTTGTTGAGGTTGAGCTCGCCGCGCGCATCGAGGTCGTTTCCGATGTGCAGGTAACCGGCCAGATCGGCGGTCAGGCCGAAACCGGCGAAACGCAGGCGATCCTGCCCAACCTCGACGTCGACATCCATGGCGATGGCCAGTGGCGGCTTCGCCGGAGCCTGCTCTGCGCCGACGATCTCGGCATCCCCAGACACCCGTACCGTCGACGGCGGCAGCTCGCGCACCTGAATCTCGCCCCGCGGCACGGCCAGCTTGCCGCTCACCGACAATTGCTCGTCGGCCAGACGAATGCGCAAATCAGGTGCGGCCTCCAGCTCGGCGTAGGGCTCGACGATTACCGGCAGCCGGCTGCCTCTGAGGCGCATGTCGAGGTCCAGCGCATCACGCCAGTCCAGCGTGCCGGTGAGGCTGCCCTGCCCCTGTTCGCCGCTGCGCCAATCGCCCTCAAGACGCAGCCGCTCACCGTCGATGCGCGCAACCAGTTGCAGCTGCTCGAAGCTGACCGGCAGCTCCGCGCCGGCGATCTCGCCGCCACCAAGGCGTAACACACCCTCGACCTGTGGCTGTTCGAGGGTGCCGGACAGCCGACCGTTGCCATTGAGCTGCCCCTCTAGTCGATCAACCTGAGCAACAAAGGGACGGACGACTGAAAGATCGAGCGCGTTCAGCTGAAACGTACCGGAAATAGGCTTGGCCGCCGTGCTGGGGTCCACGTGCAGCCGCACGTCGAGGTTGCCCAGGTCGCCGCCCTCGAAGATGAGGCGGCTGACGACCTGACGTGGTGTCAATGCGCTGTTCAGCGACAGCACCTGATAGGGGAAGTCCAGCCAGCGCTCACCGTCGCGCAGGCGCAGCGTGCCGGGCCCGGCATCGACCCGGATGCGCCCGCTCGGCCCGGCAGCCGGCAGATCCAGTGACAGATCGGCATTCAGCTCGCCCTGCCAGCGCAGGTTGTCCGGCAGGTACTCGGCCAGCGAGTCGAGGGGAAACTCCCGCAGGCGGTAGCGTAACCGCGGGTCGGGCTGCAGCTCCTGGTCATCGGCACAGAGGCTGGCCTGGCCGGATGCCCAGCAATGCGCGCCAAGGGTGAGGCGTCCGTTCGCCAGCCGCTGCAGGCTCGCCGGATTACGCAAGGCCCACTGCTGGCCCTTGGCATCGACGCGGGCACGCAACAGGCGCCCGCGCCAGTCGCCGGACTCGAGGCCGCCGCCCAGGGCCATGGACAAGTCCAGCAACGGGCCCTGCAGGCTCAAGGTGGCCTGATGCGCGGCCTGGGTGCCCTCGGCCTCGAGCCGTAGCGTCCCCAGCTCCGTGGTGCCGGCCTCAATACCCTGGGCATCGAGGCGAAGCGTGCCGCGCTCGCCTTCGGTGAGGCCCGCCTCAAGCGACAGTTGCCCGACGCGATTGCCCTGCAAGCCGATCCGGGCGCCGTTCAGTGCCAGCCTGGCCTGGGGTGCGTCGGGCGTGCCGGACAGGTCGAGGTCTCCCTTCAACCGACCATCCAGTCCCGGCCACAGTTGCCCCAGCCGAGGCAGGTCGAGCGCCAGCGTCGCCTCGAGCGTGTTGGCCCAGCGGCCCGTGCCCTGGATACGGTTGTCGCCCAGGCGCAGGTCGAGGGTCGGCACCACCCAGTTGCCGCCTTCAGCGCTGGCCTGCAACTGGAGGCCCAGCGGCTGCTGGCGCAGATTCCCGGAAAGGTCGAGCTGGGCTTCGGCCTGCAGCGTCCCCTCGCGCAGCAAACCCTCGCTGTTGAGCGTGCCGCCCAGCCGGCCCGGCAGTTGCGCGACCCAATACGCCGGGTCAAGCTCGCTCAGCTGCAGTCGGGTGGTCCAGTCCAGGCCATCGGCGAATCCGACACTCACGCTACCTTCGGCCTGGCCCTGGCCGGCATGCAGTTCGAGTTGGGGCAAATGCACCACTTCGAGATTGCCGCTGACCGGGCTTTGCAGGGTGAAATCGCCCGCCGGCCCGGTCAGTGCCGCGCTGAAGTTGCCCAGGTAACTGCCGTCGTCGTACTGGACTTGCGCATCGAGTCGGCGCAGGGCCACGGGCGGCTCGTCGACGTCGGGGTATAGGCGGCGCCAGGGAAAGTCGCGCCAGGCGAGCTCCGCTTCGGCCTGCAGTTCGCCTTGCCAGTTCAGGTGGCCGTTGAGATCGATATGCTGCCCGTCACCTGCGGTCAGGTTGAGCGCGTCGATTTCGGCGTGGGCAGCATCGACGAGCCCGTCGAGGGCGAAGCCGACCGCACCGCCCTCACCCGCCAGCCGCCCCGCGCCGTCGAGCCGGTAGCCGTTCTGCATATCGCCGCGAGCCGTCAGCTCCAGCGCGTCGAGCCGCAGGGCCTCGGGCAAGGTAGGCATCGCCTTGAAGTCGCTGAGCATCAGGACCAGGTTGGCTGGCACCTCCGGCTCGAGCGGGCTGACACGGCCGCTAAGCGTGCCCTTGGCATACCCCCGGCTCTCGACCGCAAGCATCAGGTGCTCGCGCAGTTCACCGTCCGCCTCGAACTGCAGCGCCCAGGGCTGGTCATCCGGCGACCGCAGCGCCACGCTGCCGCGCAGGCTCAGCGGCCAATCAGCGGTGGTTCGCAGATGTCCCGCAAGGTCGAGCCAGAACACCTGATGGCGCAGCGCCAGGCTGCGGATCGCCACGCCCTGATCGTCCCAGTCGGCACGCAACCGAGCACCGCGCAGCTGCTCGGTGCCGTTGACGGTGACGCTGCCGATCTCGACCTGCTCCAGACGCAGCCGCAGCGGCAGGTCGAGATCGGGCAAGGTGAAGGACGCATCGGCCGATTCTTCCGGGGGCGCCGCAGGGAGCTGGACGTCGATATCGCCGGTCGTCAGCGTCTCGATGCACAGCGTCAGGCCCAGCAGGCAGCGGGGCGACCAGTCCAGTTTCGGCGACTTGACCTCGACCCGTCGGCCGTCCTGCGTCCAGACCAGTCGCTCGGCCTGCCAGCGTCCCGCCAGCCGTCCGGTGAATCCCTCGAGCTGCAAGCCGGGCACCTTGTCCAGCACCCAGCGGCTGCCCGAGCCGGTGCCCAGCACCAGCCCAACCGCCAGGCACACCAGCAATAGCAACGCCACCATCCCCAGCGCTGCCCAGCCAGCCACCCGCGCCAGACGCCTCAAAGCTCCGGCCCCATGGAGAAGTGCAGCCGCACGCCGCCTTCATCATCGAGCGGGTGGGCCAGGTCGATGCGGATCGGCCCGACCGGTGACACCCAGCGCACCCCGACGCCCACGCTGCTCTTGAGGCTGGGCAGTTCGAGGGTGTTGAACGCATTGCCCTGGTCGACAAAAGTTGCCAGCCGCCACTGCTCGGTCAGCGAATACTGGTACTCGGCACTGGCCGCGAGCTGGTAGCGGCCGCCAATCTTGTCGCCGTCCGAATTGGTTGGCGACAGGCTCTGGTAATCGTAGCCACGCACGCTCTGGTCGCCACCGGCGAAGTAGCGCAGGGACGGCGGCACGTTGGTGTAAGCGTTCGTCCAGTTGGCGCCGACTTCCACCCGCCCGAGAAAGCGATGGCGACCGGCTAGCGTGGTCAGGCCCTTTACCGTCGCGGTCGCGTGGACCAGATCGGCATCGGACAACAGGCCTTCCTTGGCGGCCGACAGCTCGAAGCGCAGACGGTATCCGCGATTGGGATCGAGCCGGTTATCACTGCGCAGGTAGCTGTAAGCGATTCCGGGCATCAGCAAGGTGCTGGTACCGGCATCGTCGCCCAACTCGTACTGCTCGTGGCGCCATTTCAGCGACCAGATCCGCTGCCAGCCGCTGGGCAGCTTGCGGTGCCATTCGGGGCCAACCGTGAGTAGGCGGCTGAGACTGTCGCGGTCGCCCAGCTCCTCGTACTGATAGCCCGCCGCGTACCGCAGCTTGTCCGTCAGCGGTGGGTCCAGCGGCACGTCGTAGAACAGGCCGACATTCTGCCGCGGCGCAGACAACTCGGATTCGATCCCGTAGCTGTGGCCCTGAGGATTGACCCAGTGCCGGGTGAAATCGAAGCGCAGGCGCGGCCCCACGTCGGTCGAATAGCCAAGCCCCAGGCCTAAGGTGCGCGGCTCGCGCGTGGTCAACTGCACCGCCACCGGGATCCGCTTGCCATCGGCATTGGCGGGATTGGCGTCGACCCGCACGCCGTCGAAATAACCGCTCGATTGCATCGCCTGATTAAGGTCCGCGACCAGTTCCGAATCGTACGGTGCGCCCGCCTCGAACGGCACCATGCGCGCCAGCAGGTCGGGATCGAACGGTGCGTCTCCTTCGAAACGAACGTCGCCGAGCGCGTAGCGCGGACCACTGTCGAACACCAGCTCGACATCGGCCGTGTTGGTTGAGGGATCGATTGCCAGGCGCTGCTGGGTAAAGCGCCCGTCGAAGTAGCCGTAGCGGGAGGCCTGGTTGAGAATCCGCTGCTTTACGGCCTCGTATTCACCGTGGTTGAGTACATCGCCGCGCTTCAACCGATTGCGCGGTATGCGAAAGCTCGATTGCGCGCCGGCCGGCCCGTCGACCCGCAGCATGATCGTATCCAGGCGCACGGGCTCCCCGGGTTCGATGCGCAGCAACAGGGTCGGCTTGTCGCCGCCACTGACCTTCGTCTCGATGTCGGCGTGGTAATAGCCGAGCGCCTGTGCAGCCTTCTCCGCCTGTTGCCGTACTACCCGGCTGTAGCGCAGCAGTTCCTGCTCGTTTCGGTCGCCCAGGTCCCCTACGTAGTTCTGCACGTTCTCGCGCAGCGCGCGGTTGCCCGGCTCGACCTTCACGTCGAGCTCAGCCGCGGTGACCGGACAGCCAAGGCACAGCAGGAGACCGGCCGGGAGTACCCGGCGCAGGAACAGGGATCGCATGGGCGGCGATCCTACCATGACGGTCACCACCGTCCCGCTCGGCATGGGCCGCCGCGGCGCAGTGCATACAGCTTGAGGCAAGGCATTGGCGTACTTCTTCGGACATCCCTGCGTAGGACTGCCGACCGCCAACAAAATTCGTGCTAGCTGCCGCTTGCCATGACCTGCCGTGGCGCCGGGTGAAAAAACACGTGCTCGACCACCGGCCCGATGGCGACCTGCCCGACCTCCTCATAGCCCTGGCGCTCATAGAAATGCAGGTAGCGTGGGTTTCCGGTGTCGATGACCAGCCCGTGCGAGACCGGGTCAGCGGCGCACCAGTTGTGCAAGGCTTCGAGCAGCTGCTCACCGTAGTGCTGACCCTGGAACTGTGGATGGACGGCCATCAGCGGCAACACATGAAAGGCCCCAGGCGGCAGGCAGCCAAGCACCGCCGCGTGGTAGTCGAGGTAGCGCCGGGTGCATCGAAAACCCGCAGTCAACAGCATGCGCATGCGCCACGCCCAGCTCTCGGTGACGTCGAGGCGCCGCTGCGGTGGCGCGATCAGTGCCACGGCGATCAGGCGATCCTCGACCAGCAGCCCGAGCGACGGCTGGTCCTGCAGCAGGTGCTGGTTGACCAACTCACGCACGGTTGCGCGCACGCGCTGGTCGTAGCCTGGCCGGTCGGATTCGAACAGGTAGGCAAAGGTCGGTTCGTGGCGATAGGCGTTGTACAACAGCGAGCGGGCTTCGCGGGCGTACCCGCTGTCCAGCATTCGCACTTCGGCAGGCATCGGCATGGCGGTTCTCGCTTGGTCTTGTCGTTGTGAAGCGCTTGTATGACGTTAGCACCGCCATCGGACTCGTGCCGCTTCCGGAGCCGGGGCGCACGAGCGGGCTGATACGGGTCGCGCGGCCGCGCCGCCAGGCTTTAGAATCGCCGTTTTGCCGGAGCCACAACCATGAAGCTCGTTTCGTTCAATATCAACGGGTTACGCGCAAGACCTCATCAATTGTCTGCGCTGATCGAACAGCACCAGCCGGACGTCATCGGGCTGCAGGAAACCAAGGTCGCCGACGAGCAGTTCCCCCAGGCGGAGATCGAAGCGCTGGGCTATCACGTCCACTACCACGGCCAGAAGGGGCATTACGGCGTTGCTCTACTGTCGCGCCAGGCGCCGCTGGAAATCCACAAGGGCTTTCCCGGCGATGGCGAGGAGTCGCAGAAGCGCTTCATCTGGGGTCGCTTCGCCGATGGCGACGGCGTACAGGTCACCGTGATGAATGGCTATTTCCCGCAGGGCGAAAGCCGCGTGCATCCGACCAAATTTCCGGCCAAGACCAAGTTCTATGCCGACCTGCAGGCACTCCTCGAAGAACGCTTCACACCGGAGCAATCGGTCGCGGTGATGGGTGACTTCAACATTTCCCCCGAAGACTGTGATATCGGCATTGGCGAAATAAACGCCAAACGCTGGTTGCGCACGGGCAAGTGCAGTTTTCTGCCCGAAGAGCGTGAGTGGCTGGCTCGCCTCAAGAATTGGGGCTTGCAGGACAGTTTCCGCACGCTCAATCCCGAGGTCGTCGACCGTTTCAGCTGGTTTGACTACCGCAGCCGCGGCTTTGAAGACGACCCGCGGCGGGGCCTACGAATCGACCTGATCCTGACCACCTCAGGGCTGCACCAGCGTGTGGTCGATTGTGGTGTCGACTATGGCATCCGCGGAATGGAAAAACCGTCAGACCATTGTCCGGTCTGGATCGAATTTCGCTAAGGCCAGTACGCCGTAGCGACGTTGCAACAAGCGCTGCATCACAGCCTGGAGCGGTCACGGCGCACTGTCACATAACGGCAAACAAAGCGTCTTAATCTCCCCACTTCTTTGAAAGGGAGTGTCGCTGCATGAAAGGTTCCGCGTCCGGACGCATCCATGGAAAAAGGGCGCTGCGCCTGCTGTGTGCCGGGTTGCTGTGTGTCGGCAGCCTTGTCTCTGCCGCGACGCTTCCGACACCCGCGCCTGGCGAAGCCGTTCTGCGCATCAACGGATCGAACACGGTCGGTGCCAAGCTTGCGCCGATGCTGATCGCCGGCCTGTTCGAGGCGCAGGGCTTGCGTGATATAGGCATCGCGCCGACCGGTCAGGAGAACGAGCAACGCGTCAGCGCCACGGACAGCAGCGGTCGTCGGTTATTTGCCACGATTGCCGCCCACGGTACCGGGACCGGCTTTGCCGGGCTGAAGGATGGCTCCGGCGACCTGGCCGCGGCGTCCCGCCCGATCAAGGACAGCGAATATGCCAGCCTGGCCAGCCTCGGCGACCTGCGCGCGGCCCAGGCCGAACAGGTCATCGCCATCGACGGGTTGGCGATCGTCGTCCATCCCGACAACCCGGTCCGCTCGCTCAGCGTGCAACAGGTAGCCAGGCTTTTCGCCAGCGATATCCGCAACTGGAAGTCGGTGGGCGGTCCCGATCTTGCTGTCGAACTGCACGCGCGGGATGACCACTCGGGCACCTATGACACGTTCAACGAGCTGGTGCTTGGCACGCAGGGCAAGACGCTCGCTGGCAGCGCAGCGCGATACGAGTCCAACGATCAGCTCGCGCAGGTCGTCAGCCAACACTCGGGCGCTATTGGCTTCGTCGGCCTTGCGGCAGTAGGCAAAGCGCGGGCGGTGGCCATCGCAGATGGCGAATCACAACCCATGCTGCCGACCCCTGCCCTGGTCGCAACGGAAGACTATCCCTTGTCGCGCCGGCTGTTTTTCTACGCTGATCCGCGCGAGCAGTCGGACTGGACGCGAGCTTTTCTCGAGTTCGTCCACAGCCCGGCCGGTCAAGCCATCGTCTTCAAGTCCGGCTACATCGGCCAGACCATCGAGGCGATCAGCCTGCCCGTGGCTGCCGGCATGCCGCAGACCTACCGAGATCTCGCCAGCCAGGCGCGCCGACTGACCGTGAACTTTCGCTTCGCCGAAGGCAGTGCGCAACTGGACAACAAGGCCCAACGCGACGTCGAGCGCCTGACCGCCTACCTGCAGGCAAGTGGCAAAACGATGCAAGCTGCGGTTCTGGTGGGGTTCGGCGATACCGGGCGCGATCCGGCGCGGACCGCCCTGCTGTCGAAGCTAAGGGCCATGGCGGTGCGACGGGAGCTCTCAAGAGGCGGAATTCTTGTTAAGGAAATCAATGGTTTGGGAGATACTCTTCCAGTAGCGTCTGATACCCTGAACGGCCGCGTGAAGAATCGCCGCGTCGAAGTCTGGGTCTACTGACTTCTATCCGACCAGGTGCAAATTCGTATCAGCCGTGAGCTTGTGACGTACTGTCAGGGGGTCAGCCGTGCAGCTAAGCTCGGGACATTGCCAGAGCGAGAACAATTATGTACCTGGTGTGTGGTGAAGCCCTGTTCGATGTCTTCGCGGCCCCGGCGGGTCAGCGCAACCGCCTGAATCTGGAAGCGGTGGCCGGCGGTTCGCCTTTCAATGTGGCGATCGGCCTGGCCAGGCTAGGCACGCCAGTCGCGCTGTTCGCCGGCCTGTCCCGGGATCCCTTTGGCCGGCAGCTGCGAACGCTCCTGCAAGACGAAAGTGTCGATACCAACTATCTGGTGGACTTCGACGCGCCCACCACCCTTGCCATGGTGGCGGTGGACGCCAGCGGCTCGCCGGACTACAGCTTCCGCGGCGAAGGCTGCGCGGATCGTCTACTGCAAACGCAGCACCTGGCGCCGCTAGGGGATCGGATAAGAGGCATCCATGTTGGCTCCTATACCATTGTCACCTCGCCAGTCGCTGACACACTGCTGTCGCTGGTTCGCCGCGAAAGCGGGCGGCGACTGATCTCGTTCGACCCTAACATCCGACTCAATGTCGACCCCGACCTGGCGCGCTGGCGCGAGCGCGTCGAGGCCATCGCAGCGCTGGCGCACCTGATCAAGGTCAGCGACGAAGACCTGGCCCTGCTGTACCCCGGCCAATCTCCAGCCGGTATCGCCCAGCGGTGGTTGCAGGGCCACTGCGAGCTGGTCGTACTGACCCGCGGCGGCGACGGTGCACTGCTGTTCAGCCGGCGGCATGGGCCGATCACGGCAACGGCAAAGGCAATCGATGTCTGCGACACGGTCGGCGCGGGGGATACCTTTCAGGCCGCGTTGCTCAGCTATCTCCATGGCCATGCGCTGGACTCACCGGTTGGGCTGGCAGACATACGTCGCGAACAGCTGCAGGCGATGCTCGCCTTCGCCGTAGAGGCCTCAGCCATCACCTGCTCGCGCCGCGGGCCTGACCTGCCCTACCGGTACGAATTTGCCTGACCGGTTGGCCACATCGGAGTGAACGTCTATAACCCCAAGGGGACAATAACAAGGACGCCAAACCGAGCATGAAAGCCCTAAAGATCACCGATCCATCCTACGAGCTGATGGACGATCACCACGGCAATTCGCTGATCTACCGCGAACATGGCTTCCCCTGTCCGCTGGTGCGCTGGCACAACCACAAGGAGTACGAGCTGCACCTGATCGTCGCCAGCTCGGGCAAGGTCTTCGTCGGCGACTACGTCGGCAACTTCGGCCCGGACAGCCTGTTCCTGACCGGCCCGCACCTGCCGCACAACTGGATCAGCCAGGTCGAGGAAGGCGAAGTAGTGGCCAAACGCGACATGCTGGTCAACTTCACTGACGAGCTGTTCGAGGCCGGCCACAGCGTATTCTCCGAGTTGCGCAGCTTCATGCCCATGCTCGAACGCTCCCGTTACGGCATCGAGTTTCGCTGTCCGCAGGCAATCGCCCAGGCGCGTCAGTTGATGCAGCAGATCGCCGATAGCCGCGGGGCCACCCGCCTCGGCTACTTTCTGATCCTGCTGGAACGACTCGCCCGCTGCGATGACTACCTGTTGCTGTCCGGCGCTACCTCGGCGCAGCTCAGTGACGAGCACCAGGCTGATCGCACCAACATGGCGGTCAACTACATCTTTGATCACTACCTCCGGGAGCTTCCACTGGACGAGGTGGCCAGCCATCTAGGGATGAAGCCCACCTATTTCTCGCGTTTCTTCAAACGCGCCACCGGCCGCTGCTACGTGGAATTCGTCAACAGCCTGCGTATCAGCAAGGCCTGCGAGTTATTGCTGGACTCAGCCAGGCCGGTGACCGATGTCTGCTTCGATTCGGGTTTCAATAACCTGTCGAACTTCAATCGTCGCTTCCAGCAGCTCAAGGGCATGACCCCCTCGTGCTATCGCCGGCTGGTCGAGCAGCGCCTGACCGAGCAGAACCTCGCCAGCTGATACGCTTCCGGCCGTGCCTGCACCGTCTCGTTCGCCTTTCGGCGCCCACATGAGCGTTCCATTGAGCACCGCAAAGCCTTGTTCTTGAGCGGCAGCGGCCCTACGGGAACGCTGTTCTGCGGACGCGGTCCGTCCAAGCCCGGAGTGCAAAAAAGTATCTAACGAAGTGCAGTCACGGCTTTGTCGCACGCCCTTCGCCGGCGTTGTAATGCATGCCAGACGCTCGTACAGCCGTACGCGGGTTACAACAAAAACAATACGTGCTTCCAGGCTTTAGCCGGAAGAGGAGTCCCGATGAAACCAGTCAAACTGCTGCTCGCTGCGGCCTGGGTGGCCGCCCCCTGCCTCGTGCAGGCCGCCGAGACCCTGACCGTCGCAACGGTCAACAACGCGGACATGATCCGCATGCAACGCCTGTCCAAGACCTTCGAAGCCCAACACCCGGACATTCACCTGAACTGGGTCGTGCTCGAAGAAAACGTCCTGCGCCAGCGACTGACCACTGACATCGCCACCGACGGTGGCCAGTTCGACGTTCTGACCATCGGCATGTATGAAGCCTCGCTCTGGGGCGACAAAGGCTGGCTGGCCCCCATGACCAACCTGCCGGAAGGTTACGACCTCGACGACGTCTTCCCTTCGGTGCGCGAAGGCCTGTCGGTAGACGGCACCCTGTACGCCCTGCCGTTCTATGCCGAAAGCTCGATGACCTACTACCGCACCGACCTGTTCGAGCAGGCCGGGCTGGAGATGCCCGAGCACCCCACCTGGACGCAGATGGCCGGGTTCGCCGAGAAACTGCACAAGCCGGGCGAAGACCAGTACGGCATCTGCTTGCGCGGCAAAGCCGGCTGGGGCGAGAACATGGCCCTGGTCACCACCATCGCCAACGCCTTCGGGGCGCGCTGGTTCGATGAGCAATGGCAGCCGGAATTCACCGGGCCGGAATGGACCCAAGCGGCCAAGTTTTATGTCGACACCCTCGGCCAGTACGGCCCGCCGGGGGCGTCGAGCAACGGCTTCAACGAGAACCTGGCCCTGTTCAACAGCGGCAAGTGCGCGATGTGGGTCGATGCCACCGTTGCCGGCTCCTTCGTCACCGATGAGTCGCAGAGCAAGGTGGCCGACAAGGTCGGTTTTGCCTTCGCCCCCCATGAAAAGACCGACAAAGGCTCCGCCTGGCTCTATTCCTGGGCGCTGGCGATTCCCTCCAGCTCGCAGCAGAAGGACGCGGCCAAAACGTTCGCCGCCTGGGCCACCTCGAAGGACTACGCCAAGCTCGTCGCCGAAACCGACGGCGTGGCCAACGTGCCGCCGGGCACGCGTGAATCGACCTACAGCGACGCCTACATGGCGGCCGCGCCTTTTGCCCAGATCACCCTCGACTCGCTGAAACAGGCCGATCCTGCCGCACCGTCCGCCAAACCGGTGTCCTATGTCGGTATCCAGCTGGTGACCATCCCCGAGTTCCAGGCCATCGGCACCCAGGTGGGCAAGATGTTTTCCGCCGCCCTGACGGGGCAGATGCCGGTCGATCAGATGCTCATGGCGGTGCAGCAGTCCACCGCCCGGGAAATGAAGCGCGCCGGCTATCCCAAGTAGCGCCACACCGGCACCACCGGATCGGGCTCCCTGGAGCCCCACGGCCCCTCTTCTCCCGGAGCACGCCCATGGCGACCACCACCTCTGCCCTGCCCAAGGCCCCCGTCATCGACACGGCAAACGCTTCGCCCAGGCGCCAGCCGCGACGGTTCGGACCCAGCTGGTTTCTCGTCAGCCCGTCCGTTGCGCTCCTGCTGCTGTGGATGCTGGTACCGCTGGCGATGACCGTCTACTTCTCGACGATCCGCTATAACCTGCTCTATCCCGGCGAGAACGACTTCGTCGGCTTTGAAAACTTCGAGTATTTCCTGACCGATGCCGGGTTCATTCCAGGGATGGTCAACACGCTGATCCTGGTCGGCAGCGTGCTGCTGATCAGCGTGGTGCTCGGCGTGCTGATCTCCGCGCTACTGGAGGCGGCGGAATTTCCCGGCCGCGGCGTCGTCCGAGTGATGCTGATTTCGCCGTTCTTCATCATGCCAACGGTCAGCGCACTGGTCTGGAAGAACCTGATCTACCACCCGGTCTCGGGCATCCTCGCCGCCGTCTGGAAGTTCTTCGGCGCGCAGCCGGTGGACTGGCTGGCGCAGCATCCGCTGGCCTCCATCGTGATCATCGTCTCCTGGCAATGGCTGCCCTTCGCGATCCTGATCCTGATGACCGCCATGCAGTCGCTCGACCAGGAACAGAAGGAAGCCGCCCGCCTCGATGGCGCCGGCCCGATCGCGATTTTCTGGCACCTGACCTTGCCGCACCTGGCGCGCCCCATCGCCGTGGTGGTGATGATCGAAACCATCTTCCTGCTGTCGGTCTTCGCCGAAATCTTCACCACCACCAGCGGTGGTCCCGGCTACGCATCCACCAACCTCGCCTATCTGATCTACAACCAGGCGCTGCTGCAATTCGATGTCGGCATGGCCTCGGCCGGCGGCCTGATCGCCGTACTGATCGCCAACATCGCGGCGATCATTCTGGTGCGGATGCTCGGCAAGAATCTCACCGAACAACACTGAGGGAAGACCGATGCTGACGCTCAAACAAAGTCGCCGCCTCAATACCCTGGTGGTCGGGTTACTGGCCTGGGCCGTGGCGCTGCTGCTGTTCTTTCCGATCTTCTGGATGATCCTCACCAGCTTCAAGACCGAGATCGACGCATTCGCCACGCCACCGCAGTTCATCTTCACGCCGACGCTGGAGAATTACCTGCACATCCAGGACCGCAGCGGCTACTTCAAGTACGCCTGGAACTCGGTGACCATCTCCTTCGGCGCCACCGCGCTTGGGATGCTGATCGCCATCCCTGCGGCCTACTCCATGGCCTTCTACGAAACCAAGCGGACCAAGGGCACCTTGCTGTGGATGCTCTCGACCAAAATGCTGCCGCCGGTGGGCGTGCTGGTGCCGATCTATCTGCTGGCCAAGCAGTTCGGCTTGCTCGATAGCCGCACGGTGCTGATCGTCATCTATACGCTGATCAACCTGCCGATTCTGGTGTGGATGATCTACACCTACTTCAAGGACATCCCCCGCGACATCCTCGAAGCGGCGCGCATGGACGGCGCCACGCTCATGCAGGAAATGCTTCGCGTGCTCTTGCCGATCAGCAAGGGCGGGCTCGCCTCGACCATGCTGCTATCGCTCATCCTGTGCTGGAACGAGGCCTTCTGGTCGCTGAACCTGACCTCCTCGAGCGCCGCGCCGCTGACCGCGCTGATCGCCTCCTACTCCAGTCCCGAGGGGCTGTTCTGGGCCAAGCTCTCGGCAGTTTCCACCCTCGCCTGCGCCCCCATTCTGATATTCGGCTGGATCAGCCAGAAACAGCTGGTCCGCGGCCTGTCGTTCGGCGCCGTGAAGTAGCGGCCGCCGTATCAACAAGACCGACAAGCACAACAGAGGATTCGAACATGGCAGACCTGAAAGTCCACAACCTGAAGAAAGGCTTCGACGGCAACGAGATCATCAAGGGCATCGACCTGGATATCCGCGACCGCGAGTTCGTCGTCTTCGTCGGCCCCTCCGGCTGCGGCAAGTCCACCTTGCTGCGCCTGATTGCCGGTCTCGAAGAAGTCAGCAGCGGCACCATCGAGCTCGACGGCCGGGACATCACTGATCTCAGCCCAGCCAAGCGTGACCTGGCCATGGTGTTCCAGACCTACGCCCTGTATCCGCACATGACGGTGCGCAAGAACATGTCCTTCGCCCTCGACCTGGCCGGTGCCGACAAGCAGGAAGTGGCGCGCAAGATCGAAGCCGCCGCTCGCACCTTGGAGCTTGAACCGCTACTCGAGCGCAAACCCCGTCAGCTCTCGGGCGGTCAACGCCAGCGGGTCGCGATCGGGCGCGCCATCGTGCGCAACCCCAAGGTGTTCCTCTTCGACGAGCCGCTGTCGAACCTCGACGCCGCGCTGCGGGTCCAGATGCGCCTGGAGCTGTCGCGCCTGCACCAGGAGCTGCAGGCCACGATGATTTACGTCACCCACGATCAGGTCGAAGCCATGACCCTGGCCGACAAGGTCGTGGTGCTCAACGGAGGGCGCATCGAGCAGGTCGGCTCGCCCATGGAGCTCTACCATCATCCGGCCAACCTGTTCGTCGCGGGCTTTCTCGGTACCCCAAAGATGGGTTTCCTCAAGGGTCGCGTCAGCCAGGTCGAAGCCACCGGTGTGGAAGTCGAAATGGAAGCCGGTTGCCGCCTGTTTCTACCGCTGGGCGGCGCTGCATTGGCAGTGGGTACTCCGGTCACGCTGGGTATCCGGCCTGAACACCTCAACCGTGGCAGCGAAGGCAGCTGCCAGCTAACCGTCAAGGCGGACGTCAGCGAGCGGCTGGGCAGCGACACCTACTGCCACGTCATCACCCAGACTGGCGAGCCGCTGACCATGCGCATCCGTGGCGATTTCACACCGCGTTATGGCGAGCCGTTGACCCTGGACCTTGATGCCAGCCACTGCCATCTGTTCGACAGCGATGGACTCGCGGTCGGCCAGCCGCTGCAACAGGTCGCGTGATACGCCCCCGTACAAACAACGGTTAGCTCGCCATCGAATCGCGGTCATCACGGCGGCGGCTTTCCCACTTTTCACGCCCAGCGAGGCCTGACATGAAGTTGAATGAACAGAACCTGCCGCAGCTGCCGGCGCACATCGCTCGCCCGTCGTATGCGCTTGAATCGGTTAAGGCCGGAATAGCGCACATCGGCATCGGGGGCTTTCACCGCGCCCATCAGGCGGCCTACACCGATGCTCTGATGAACAGCGGCGAAGGACTCGAGTGGGGTATCTGCGGAATCGGGACGCGCACCGACGAGTCGAGCATGCGCGATGCCCTGTCCTCCCAGGACTACCTCTACACCCTGGTTGAACTCGACGACCGTCCCGACACGGAAGTACGTGTGATCGGCAGTATCCGCGACATGCTGCTGGTCGGCCAGGACGGCTCAGAGGCAGTAGTCACCCGACTGGCCGATCCAGCCATCCGCATCGTCTCGCTGACCATTACCGAGGGCGGTTACTGCATGGACGACAGCACCGGTCAGTTCAATGCCGCGCTGCCCCACATTCAGCATGACCTGGAAAATCCACGCGCTCCGATCAGCGTGTTCGGCCTGATCTGCGCGGCGCTCGCCAAACGTCGTGGCCAAGGCTCGCCCCCCTTCACCGTCATGTCCTGCGATAACCTCCCGCACAACGGCGACGTCACCCGCAAGGCGACCTTGGCCTTCGCCAGCCTGGTCGATCCTGAGCTGGCCGGCTGGATTGACAACAACGTCAGCTTTCCCAACGCCATGGTCGACCGCATCACGCCGATCACCAGCGCGGCGCACCGCAAGAATCTCAGGCAGCAGCACGGTGTCAACGACGCCTGGCCAGTGGTCTGCGAGCCGTTCGTGCAGTGGGTGCTGGAAGACAAGTTCGTTGCGGGTCGGCCGGCCTGGGACAAGGTTGGCGTGCAGTTCACCGACGACGTTTCACCGTATGAAGAGATGAAAATCAAGCTGCTCAACGGCAGTCATCTGGCGCTCACCTACCTGGGTTTTCTGCGCGGCTATCGGTTCGTTCACGAGACCATGGCCGATCCGCTGTTCGTCGCCTACATCCGCCGCTACATGGACGACGATGTCACGCCGCAGCTGGCGCCAGTTCCCGGCATCGATCTGACCGAGTACAAGCAGACCCTCATCGACCGTTTTTCCAACCGCGCTATCGCCGACCAGCTTGAGCGGGTCTGCTCGGACGGTTCGTCGAAGTTTCCCAAGTTCACCGTGCCGACGATCAACCGCCTGATCGTCGATAACGCCGAATTGGACCGCGCCGCGCTGGTCGTCGCGGCGTGGGCGCTGTACCTCAAAGGCATCGATGAAAACGGCGCTCGCTACAGCATTCCCGATCCACGCGCCGAGTTCTGTCAGGCGCTGGTCGAGGAAGATGAAGGGCTAACCGAGCGGCTGTTGGGTCGCGAAGAGATTTTCGGCAGCCAGATCGTCCACTCGCTGGCATTTCGCGACGCTTTCGAGCGCAACCTGCTGCGCTTGCGGACGCTGGGTGTCAGCGGCACGCTCGATCTTTTGCTGACGCGCTGAGGACGGCCCCTTGTATCTCGGTATCGACTGCGGCACCCAAGGCACCAAGGCACTGCTGCTCGACGCCGCCAGCGGGCGTGTGCTGGGCCAGGGCTCGGCGACGCACGCGCTCATCAGCGGCGCCAATGGCCGCCGAGAGCAAGACGTCACGCAATGGACGACCGCGCTCGCCACCGCTACGAGAGCCGCCCTGACCGAGGCCGGAGTGGATGGTCGCGAGGTGCTGGGCATCGGTGTGTCCGGGCAGCAACACGGGCTGGTCACGCTCGACCGCGACGGCCAGGTGCTGCGCCCGGCCAAGCTCTGGTGCGACACGGAATCGGCGGAGGAAAACGCCGCGCTGCTCGACTGGCTGGGCGGTGAGCAGGGTTCGCTCGAGCGCCTCGGCGTCGTGATCGCGCCTGGCTACACCGTCTCGAAGCTCTTGTGGATGAAGGCGCAGCACCCAGCACTCTTCGAGCAGATCGCGCACATCCTGCTGCCGCACGATTACCTGAATCATTGGCTCACCGGGCGCGCCTGCGCCGAGTACGGCGATGCATCCGGCACCGGCTATTTCAACGTACGAACGCGTGAGTGGGACCTCGGCATCCTGCGCCACATCGACCCCAGCGGTCGGTTGGAAGCCGCACTGCCGGAGCTGATCGAGCCGGATAAAGCGGTCGGCCGGCTGCGCCCGGAGATCGCCGAGCAATTGGGGATGAACCCTGACGCCATCGTATCCAGCGGCGGCGGCGACAACATGATGGGCGCCATCGGCACCGGCAACATCCGCCCGGGCACCATCACCATGAGCCTGGGCACGTCAGGAACCCTCTATGCGTTCTCCGAGGAACCGCGAATCAGCCCACAGCCCGCGGTCGCCACCTTCTGCGCATCCAGCGGCGGCTGGTTGCCACTGATCTGCACCATGAACCTGACCAACGCCAACGCGGCGATTCGCGATCTGCTGGAGCTCGACCTCGGCGCGTTCAACGCGCTGGTAGCACAGGCCCCGATCGGCTGCGAAGGCGTCACCCTGCTGCCTTTTCTCAACGGCGAACGGGTGCCCGCCCTGCCCCGGGCCACGGCGAGCCTGCACGGCCTGACCACGGAAAACCTCACCCGTGCGAACCTCTGCCGGGCCGTCGTCGAGGGCGTGACCTTCGGCCTGCGCTATGGCCTGGATCTGCTGCGCGAAAGCGGCATGCGCAGCGAGCGCATCCAGCTGATCGGCGGCGGCGCGAAGAACCCGCTATGGCGCCAGATCGTCGCCGAGCTAATGGCCACCCCGGTGGTCTGCACCACCCACAGCGAAGCCGCGGCTCTTGGCGGCGCCATCCAGGCAGCGTGGTGCCACGCCCGCCAGCACGACCCCACCGCCAGCCTCGAAACGCTGTGCGGGCGCTGCGTCCGCCTCGACGAAGGCACCGCAGTCGAGCCGTCAGCGAACGCCGTCGAGGCCTACGAACGGGCCTACCGCCGCTATCGACATCTGGTCGCCAGCAGCCATCGCCAACAGACACCACCGACCTGAGCACCGCAGTGCCGTAGGGCACCGCGAGTGAGCGCTGCTATGGCGGTCGGTGCACATCCCTTTCGCGAGCAAGCTCGCTCCTACAAGGGTTCTACGCGGTTTCCAGGGAGCGAGCTTGCTCGCGAACAATGCTGCGTTTTAACCGGTAGTCGCACAAAAAAACAAAGCCACAGTTGTGGCTTTGCTCGGCTTGTTGCTCAGCTCCGGTTGTGGGCGCAACCCCTTTCGCGAGCCAGCTCGCTTCCACGGCGTTCCGTGCTGTGCGTAGGCGCGAGCTTACTCGCGAATGATGCTGCGTTTTAACCGATAGCCGCGCACAAAAAAGCAAAGCCACTCAGGTGGCTTTGCTCTTCACGTCGCCCAATCTCGGACAACGCTTCTTCCCGCCTCTCCGGCCGAGCGGCTTAGCGGCTGCGCAGCGCTTCACGCGGGACGTATTTACCCAGCTCATGCTTGGCGATAGAGGCCCGATGCACCTCGTCCGGGCCATCGGCCAGGCGCAGGGTGCGTTGCATGGCCCACCAATGAGCCAGCGGGAAGTCGTCGGATACCCCCGCCCCGCCGTGGATCTGGATCGCGCGGTCGATGACCTTCAACGCGACGTTGGGCGCGACGACCTTGATCTGCGCGATTTCGCTGGCGGCGATCTTGTTGCCGACGGTGTCCATCATGAAGGCTGCATTGAGCGTCAGCAGGCGCGCCATGTTGATCTCGATCCGACATTCGGCGATGTGGTCGAAGTTCGCCCCCAGTCGCGCCAGCGGCTTGCCGAACGCAGTGCGGTTCACCGAGCGTTCGCAAAGCAGTTTCAGCGCGCGCTCGGCCACGCCGACCGAGCGCATGCAGTGGTGAATCCGCCCAGGGCCAAGACGGCCCTGGGCGATCTCGAAGCCGCGGCCCTCACCCAGCAGCACGTTCTCGTACGGAACACGAACGTTTTCCAGCAGGACTTCGGCATGGCCGTGCGGCGCGTCGTCGTAACCGAAAACCGGGAGCGGACGCAGTACCTTCAGGCCTGGCGCATCCATCGGCACCAGAATCATTGAATGCTGCTGATGGCGCGGAGCATCGGGGTTGGTCAGGCCCATGAAAATCATGATCTTGCAGCGCGGATCGCAGGCGCCGGACGTCCACCACTTGCGACCATTGATGACCCACTCGTCACCCTCACGCACGGCGCGGGCCTGCATGTTGGTGGCATCCGAGGACGCCACGCCCGGCTCGGTCATGCCGAATGCCGACCGGATCTCGCCGCGCAGCAGCGGTTCGAGCCACTGTTTCTTCTGTTCTTCGCTGCCATAGCGCACCAGCACTTCCATGTTGCCGGTGTCCGGCGCCGAGCAGTTGAACGCCTCCGGGCCGAGGCCGGAGCTGCCCATGATCTCGGCCAGCGGCGCATATTCGGTGTTGGTCAGGCCCGCACCCAGCTCGGACTCCGGCAGGAACAGGTTCCACAGTCCTTCAGCCTTGGCCTTGGCCTTGAGCTCCTCGACGACGGCGGTCGGCTGCCAGCGGTCACCCTCTGCGACCTGCTGATAGAAAACCTTTTCGGCGGGATAGACGTGAGCATCCATGAACGCTTGCACGCGCTCTCTCAGCTCTTGAACCTTCGGGGAGTAGGCGAAATCCATGGGCGATAACCTTCTGGCAGGTAATGTTTTGTAATTTTGAATGCTAGAGGAGGCTTGTGGATTTATCTAAGCTATTTTCCTCGTGTATAAACATTCATCACCGATATATGATCGGCGAATTCCGATACACGCCAGAGAGCACAACAATGAACCTGAACAAGGTCGATCTGAATCTATTCATTGTCTTCGACGCCATCTATACCGAGGCCAACCTGACCCGCGCCGGGCAGATCGTCGGCATCACCCAACCGGCCGTATCCAACGCGTTGGCGCGTCTGCGCGAAACCTTCAACGACCCGCTATTCGTGCGCACCGCACAGGGGATGGTGCCGACGCCGATGGCGCAGAACATCATCGGCCCGGTGCGCAACGCGCTGCAGCTGCTGCGCGTGTCGGTGCAGGAAAGCCGCACCTTCAACCCGGCGCAAGCGAACAAGACGTTCCGCATCAGCATGACCGACCTCACCGAGGCCGTGGTGCTGCCGCCGCTGTTCCAGCGCCTGCGCCGGCTGGCACCGAACGTGAAGATCGAGAGCATGCTGGCCAAGCGTCGCGAGACCACCAAGGAGCTGGCGGCCGGCCGCCTGGACTTTGCCATGGACGCGCCGCTGAATACCGATCCACAGGTGCGCCACGTCAAGCTGCTGGAGGACCGCTACGTATGCGCCATGCGCCGCGGCCATCCGCTGGCGAAGGACAAGCTCAGCGTCGAGGAATACCTGTCGCTGTCGCACATCCACATTTCCAGCCGGCGCAGCGGTCTCGGGATGGTCGATCTGGCGCTGGGCAAGATGGGTCAGCAGCGCAAGATCGCCCTGCGTTCGCAGCATTACATGATGGCGACCCAAGTGATTCAGCAGACCGACATGGCGGTCACCGTGCCGGAGCGTTTCGCCCGCCGACACGAGCTGCATCAGATCCCGCTGCCGGTGGACATCCCTCCGCTGGAAACCCACATCTACTGGCATGAAAGCACCGACCAGGACCCGGCCAACCGTTGGATGCGCGAACAGATGATCGAGATCGCCCAGCAGGTCACCGCCGCCCAGCAGCAGGTCGAGTAAACGCAACCGCCTGCAACGACGGCGCCTTCAGGCGCTGTCGCGCATGACCACCTCGAAACCCACGTCGATGCACCGTTGCGGTGGCGCCTCACCACGCATCAGGTTGAGCAACATCTGCCCGGCCAGCCTGCCGATTTCGCCGCGAATGGTGCGCACCGTGGTCAGCGCCGGATTCATCCAGGCAGCCGCGGGCAGGTCGTTGAATCCGGCGATCGCCAGGCGTTGTGGCACGGCGAGTTGCAATTGGCGCGCCCTGAACAGCGCGCCCAGTGCCAGGTCGTCGTTGTTGAAGAAGACTGCGTCAATCTCAGGATGCTGAGCCAGCAAGCGGTCGAGCAGTTCGGCCCCGAGGCCAATGGACGACACCTGCGGCGTCAGCAACTCGAGTGCGGGATCGTAGCGGGCCGCTTCGCGCATCACGCTGCGGTAGCCCTCGGCGCGCTGCAAGGTGCGCGGATCGAGCTGAGCGGCAGCGAAGGCAATGTGACGATAGCCGCGTTCGAGCAGCTTGCGTGTCATCGCCGCGCCGGCCTCGAACTGGGAGAACCCGACGCAGTACTCCTCCTCGGCATCGCTCAGTTCCATCAAGGTAACGATGGGACTGGTGTAACTGCCCAGCACTTCGCGCGCGGCATCGCTGCGCTCGAAGCCGGTCACCAGAAGGCCTGCCGGCTGGTGCGCCAGGTAGGCGCGCAGCAGGCGTTCATCTTCTTCGGGATGGTAGTGACTGACGCCGATCATGAGCTCGTAGCCAGCCGGCATCAGGACACGCTGAATGGCCTCGACGGTGTCGACGAACACAGCGTTCGACAGCGAGGGAATAATGACCGCCACCAGGTTCGAGCGAGCGCTCGCCAGGTTGCGTGCGGCCGTGTGCGGCACGTACCCGAGCGCCTTGACCGCAGCCATCACGCGTTCGCGCAGGGCATCGGAGACCCGCTCCGGCTGCGACAGCGCGCGCGAGGCAGACATCAGCGAACAGCCGGCACTGCGCGCCACGTCCGACAATGTGGCCCGTTCCAGTGAACGACGACGGCGAGAACTCATGGCAGGATCCAGCGACCGGGGGCGGCAATTCTATACGGGAAGGCGCGCCGCACCAGATGCGCGAACAGCGCGAGCCTCTCGGCACGGCTGCCCGCACAGGCGGTACGGAGCAAGTCCTTTTACTTGGGTGCTTTCTTGATCTCGGCCTGGACTTCGTTGAACAGCGGCTCGCCAACCGTATCGATCACCGTCTGGATCGCCGGCTTGGCCTGCTCGCGCATGCGCTGAATCTGTTCCGGGCTGACCTTGTTGACTTCCATGCCGTGCTCCTTGATTTTCGCCAGCGCCTCCTGGGCCTCGGCACGGGTGTCCTGGCGTTCCGAGTCACGCGACTTCTTCGCGGCGTCCATGATGATCTTTTGCTCGGTCTCGGACAGGCCGTCCCACCAGCGCTTGGACGCGGTGACGATCCACGGGCTGTAGACGTGGTTGGTCACGCTCAGGTACTTCTGCACTTCGTAGAACTTCGACGAGAGGATGGTGTTGTAGGGGTTTTCCTGCCCGTCGACGGCTTTGGTTTCCAGCGCGGTGAACAACTCCGAGAACGGGAGCGGCACGGCGTTGGCGCCCATCTGCTTGAAGGTGTCGATAAAGACGGGGTTAGGCATGACGCGCAGCTTGATGCCGTCGAAGTCTTCCATCTTCTCGACCGGACGCACGTTGTTGGTCAGGTTGCGGAAGCCGTTTTCCCAATAGACCAGCCCCACCAGGCCCTTGTCCTCCAAGGCGTCCATGACCTTCTGGCCGACCGGGCCATCGAGCACGTAGTCAGCCTGCTTTTCGTTCTCGAACAGGAATGGCGTATCCCAGACGGCCATTTCTTCGGCAATGCCCACCAGGGTGGCAGTCGAGCCCACCATCATTTCCTGGGCGCCGCCCATCAGCGCGTTCTGCATCTGGTCATCCGAGCCGAGGCTGGCCGAACCAAAAGTGCGGACTTTGAGTTTGCCGTCGGAGGCTTTGGCGATCTCCTCCGCCAGTACCTTCGCTGCTCGGCCCTGGTTACTGTCCTCGTTGAGCCCATAGCCGAAGCGGATCATGCGCGGACGGATATCGTCGGCGGCCTGTGCGGTGACCGCAGTGATCGCGCTGCCCAGGGTGGTGGCCGCCAGGGCCGCAATAAGGAATCGTTTCATGCTCTCGTACCTTTTGTTGTTGTGGAGGGTTGGGTGAAGCAATGGATGTTCTGCCCGGTCACCGCAGCCACTGCAGCGGCACGGTGATGATCGACGGCACTGCCACCAGCAGTACGACGATGGCCAGGTAGATGATGAAGAACGGGATCACGCCGCGCACCAGGGTCTCCATGCGCAACCGCCCGATACCACCGACGACATTGAGCACCGTGCCGACCGGCGGCGTGATCAGGCCGATCGAACCGATCAGCACGAACATCACACCGAAGTACACCGGGTTGATGCCGGCCTTGACCGCGATCGGCGCCAGCACCGGCCCGAGAATCAGGATGGTCGGCGTCAGGTCGAGCACCATGCCGATGGCGATCATCAACACCATGATCGCGACCATGAGCAGCTTCGGATCTTCGGCCAGCGGCCCGAGCATCGCGGCGATCTCGTCCGGTAGCTGCGCCAGGGTGATCATGTAGGCAGACACGATGGCCGCAGCGCAGAGGAACATCACCGACGCCGTCGTGCGACTGGCGCGGGTCAGCACCTCGATCACGCCGCGCCAGCTCAGTTCGCGATACAGCAGCGTGGAGACGAGCAAAGCGTAGACCGCCGCCACCACCGCGGCCTCGGTCGGCGTGAACAGCCCGCCGCGCAAGCCGCCAACGATGATCACCGGCAACATCAGGGCGGCCGCGCCGTCGATCAGCGCACGGCGCCGCTCGGCCTTGGTCGCCTTCGCCTGTGGCGGCTCTTCGATCTTGCGCGCGATGAGCGTCCAGGCGATCACCAGCCCCGCGCCCATGATCAGGCCCGGCACCATACCAGCGAGAAACAGCTGGCTGATCGAGGTATTGGTGACCACGCCATAGATGACGAAGGGCATCGACGGCGGAATGATCGGCGCGATGATGCCGCCCGCTGCAACCAGCCCCGAGGACGGGCTCAACGGATAGCCGCGCTCACGCATCATCGGCAGCAACAGCGTCGCCAGCGCTGCGGTATCCGCCAGGGCCGAGCCGGACATGCTCGCCAGCAGCACCGAGGCGGCGATTGCCACGTAGCCCAGGCCGCCGCGCTTGTGGCCGAAATAGGCCTGCGCCATGTTGATGATGCGGCGCGAGATACCACCGGCGTTCATCAGCTCACCGGCGAGGATAAAGAACGGCACGGCCAGCAGCGGGAAGCTGTCGGCCCCGGCTTGCAGGTTCTGGGCGATCAGCTGCACGTCCCAAAAATCCAGGTACCACATCAGCACCGCACCGGTCAGGATCAGCGCGAAAGCGATCGGCATGCCAAAGGCCATGAAGCCAAACAATGACGAAAGAAAGACGGCAACAGTCATGTACGGACCTCGGGTGGGCGGGCGCCCTTGTTGTTATGGAGAATCAATCGGCCGTGACATTGGCTTCGGCGACGTGCGCCGGCGGTTGTCGTCGCCAGACGTTGATCAACTGCAGCAGCGCCAGCACGGTGAGCGCCACCATGCTTGCCGCCACCGGCACCATGGCGATTGCCAACGGGTAACCCACCACCGGGCTGTTGATCGTCCAGCCGAACTGCATCTGGTTCCAACCGCCCATCGCCGCCAGACCGCTGGCGACCGCGACCATGATCCAGCTGAGCGAATCCACCACGCGGCGAAACAACAGGGGGAAGCGATCGCGGATCATGCTGAACGCCATCAATTCGCCACGGCGCATGCTCGAGGCCACGCCGACGAATACCAGCCAGACGAAGGCCAGCCGCGACAACTCCTCGGCACCCGTCCAGCCGGTCCCGAAGGCGTAACGCAGCACCACACTGCTGAACACCACGACGACCATGAAAGCCAGCAGTGCTGCCATCAGCCAGTCGGTCACGCGATCGAAGCCCTGGGCGACTTTCCCGCCGTAGATAGGTGCGCCGGTAAGCTCCGCGCCGTCGGGCGCAGGCTCGCCGCTGCAACTCTCGCGGCCAGGCTGGCCGCCGCGCTGACCGCCGTGCGTGCCGCCGCGCTTGTTAGCGCTATCAAGCGGAGCCGCTGAATAGCCCTCCGCCTCGTTGATCGCCAGCCCCGGTGCGCGCTGCATCCATTCGACAATCTCTTCGAGCACCGCGCCGCGCGGCTGGCTGGCATCCACCACCAGCACGCCCGGCTCGCCTTCGGGCGATTCGAGGGTGGCGAACTGGCTGTCCACCAAGGACGTCGGCATGAAATGGCCGGCGCGCCCGCCTACCCGCTCGAGCGCCGTCTCGTAGTCAATGGACAGGTGGGCGAAGCGCAGGCCGGGCACGGCGTCGCGCAGCAGGTCGCGGTAACGGCACTTGAGCGCGGAACAGGCAAGGACGAAGCCGACATCGTCGGCTATTGCGCGCTGCATCTCGACGATGAGTTTTTGCAGCCATTCGACGCGGTCGGCGTCCGACAGCGGCGTGCCGGCACGCATGCGTGCGACGTTCTCTTCGGGATGGAAATGGTCGGCCTCGATATGCCGAAAGCCCAGCGCGTCAGCGACAGCATGGCTGGTTTCGGTCTTGCCTGACCCGCTGACGCCCATGACCACGAGGGCCTGGCTGATTGCGGGAAAATCGCTGTGGGATTGAAGGTCCACTGCAAGGTCTCCGACGGCATCGTTGTGCCGCATTATGTTTGTTGGGCCGGATGGTAGCGCTAACATGCGGAACCCCAAACTACCGTTCGTCGGGATTGAGCGCCGACAGCCGGATACCGGCTGCGAGCCAGCGCTTCGGTTTTCTCCCCTGTCCCCCTACAATCGCGGCCCTCAGAGGAGTCTTCCATGCCCAAAGCCATGGCCCGCCACATCCTGGTGAAAACCGAAGCCGAAGCCGCCCAGCTGAAGAAGCGCATCCGCGATGGCGAGGCATTCGACGTGTTGGCCAGGAAGTATTCCACCTGCCCCTCCGGCAAACGCGGTGGCGATCTGGGTGAAGTGCGCCCGGGCCAGATGGTGCGTAGCATCGATCAGGTGATCTTCAAGAAGCCGCTGCGCGAAGTGCACGGTCCGATCAAGAGCACCTTCGGCTATCACCTGGTGCAAGTCTTCTACCGCGACTGACCGGTGCTTGCCGCGAAGCGTTGCAGCTGCATCTCCTGCAGACGACTCAACGTCCGGCGGAACGCGAAGGACAGGTAGCCCTGCGTGTAAAGCGCCTCAAGGGGCACCGTCGCTTCCAGATAGATCGGCACCCCGCGGTCGTAGCATTCGTCCACCAGTGCGATGAAGCGCCGTACCGCATCGTCACGCGCTGCCAGCTTCGGCAACTCGCGATCCCCCGCCGCGACCCGACTGGCTGCGTCCTCGGTACCTCGTGCGATGCGGCCCTCGCGTGGCGCGCTGCCCAGCTGGGGCACCTCGCCCACCAGGATGGCCGAATAGCGATCACAGAGTTCGATATAGTCCAGCGCCGAAAAGGATGCCTCGCAAAGATCGGCGAAACGGCACCAAACCACTGTGCTGGTAGAGCGCACCACCCGCAGCGGCCGCCGGCCCAGGGTCGGTTCAGGCTCAGGCTCAGCCATGTCTCGCGGCGCGTCGGGTGAATTGGCAGTCAGCTGATCGAACACCGACCGCAGCGCGCTCTCGCGGTCGGGCTGGGCGATCCAATAGCGCTGATGCTCCACCCCGGGTCGCTGCCGGTGATCGTTTCCGCCATCGACCTCGACCACGTGCATGTGCTGTTCGATGGCTGCGATCGCCGGCAGGAAACGCTCGCGGTTGAACCCGTCGGCGTAAAGCTGTCCGGGCGGCTGGTTGGACGTCGCCACGATCACCACGCCATGGGCGAACAGCTCCCGAAACAGCCGCCCGAGGATAATGGCGTCGCCAATGTCGGCGACGAACAGTTCGTCGAAACACAGCACGCGAATCTCCTCGCCCAGTGACCTGGCCAATGCCTGGAGCGGATCGGCCGTGCCATTGAGCTGGAACAGGCGTGTGTGCACCCAGCGCATGAAATGATGAAAGTGCTGCCGCCGCACAGGCACCTGCACGCAGCCGACAAACAGGTCCATCAGCCAGGTCTTGCCACGCCCTACCGGCCCCCAGAGGTAGACGCCACAGGGCGCTGGCCCGGAGACGGCGTGATGAAGTGCCGCGTGGCAGCGCTGCAGCGCGTCCACCGCGCGCTCCTGGGCAGCATCACTGACGAAGCCTTCGCGGCTGATCGCCTGGCGGTATAGAGCCTGGCGGTATAGAGATAGTGGGGTTGTGCTGGACATCGGATCGCCGTGTCGGGTGGGCCGGCCGCGATGGTAACGCAGGCCGCCGGCCGCTTCCGAAAGCGTTGACCGTCCGTCGTCAGCGATCAGTGTGTCATCAGGTTGTCGCACGCCAAACCTAGCGTCACAGGTCCGTCGATTACCTATGGAGCTGCGTCGTGAGTGACGATAACAACCCGATCATGTTCGGCAACGGCGATGAGCCGCTGAGCAACCACACCGGCAATCCCCACCTGCGTGATGTCATCGACGCGGGACGTCGCCAGGTGCTGGCCGGCGGCGCCGCGCTCGGCGCACTGGCCTTTCTCGGTGGCATGCCGGGCCTTGCCGGCGCTGCCGAACCGGCGCGCATCGGCGAAGGACTGCCACTGCGACACCGTGATCGCCTGCCCTTCGCTGCGATAGCCGTCACCCGCGCCGACACGGTCAGCGTGCCGGTTGGCTATACCGCCAAAGCCTTCATTCCCTGGGGCACGCCGATCTGCGGGCGCTACCCGGCGTACCTGGACGATGCGAGCAATACCGCCGCGGACCAGGCCGAACAGACCGGCATGCACCACGACGGCATGCACTTCTTCCCGATGGACGCCCGCTTCAGAGCTCGCAAAAGCGACCACGGCATGCTCGCCCTGAACCACGAATACATCGACGCCCCGCTGCTGCACCCCAACGGCCCCACCGTGGTCGCCGGCAAGCGCGTCGACGCCGACGAGGTGCGCAAGGAAATCAACGCGCACGGCGTCTCGATCGTCGAGATCCGGCGGAATAACCAGGGCGACTGGGCGGTCCTGCCTTCGGATCGCAACCGCCGCATCACCGGCGCCACGCCCATGCAGATCGCCGGCCCAGCCCGGGGCCATGCGCTGATGACGACGCGCTACAGCCCGAGCGGCACATCCACACGCGGCACGCTGAACAATTGCTCGAACGGCTACACCCCGTGGGGAACCTACCTGACCTGCGAGGAAAACTGGGCAGGCTATTTCGCTTCGCGCGATACCGAACTGCCTCGTCATCTTCAGCGTTACGGCGTGCGTTCAAGCAGCCGCTACGGGTGGGAAACCCTGAGCGGCGACGAATTTCAGCGGTTCGATGCCACTGCGACTGCCGAGGATGCACGCGCCGATTACCGCAACGAGCCCAACACCTTCGGCTGGATCGTTGAGATCGATCCCTTCGACCCGAACGCCACGCCGATCAAGCACACCGCGCTCGGCCGCTTCGCCCATGAAGGGCTGGTCTTCGCGCCCAGCAAGGCCGGCTGGCCGGTGGTCTGCTACTCCGGCGACGACTCGCAGAACGAATACATCTACAAGTACGTGAGCCGCGACAAATATCGCCCGCAGCGCAGCGACGGCCGCCTGCTCGACGAAGGCACGCTCTACGTTGCCCGCTTCAACCCCGACGGCAGCGGTGACTGGCTGGCGCTGGACATCGAAGACGAAAGCTTCCAGCAGGCCTGCGCTACCGCCAACGTCAGCTTCGCCGATCAGGGCGAAGTGCTGATCAACACCCGCCTCGCCGCAGACATCGTCGGCGCGACCAAGATGGACCGGCCGGAATGGGGCGCTGTGCACCCGGATACGGGCGAGGTGTACTTCACCCTGACCAACAACACCGCCCGGCAGGAAGCGGACGCAGCGAATCCCCGTGCGCCGAACCCGACCGGGCACATCATCCGTTGGCGCGAAGAGGGTCGGAACCACATCGGTGCGCGTTTCCGCTGGGACATCTATCTGCTTGCAGGTACGGCTGCTGATAGCCGAGACCCGCGCGGTCGGCCACTGACCGAGGCAAATATTCTCGCCAGCCCGGACGGGCTCTGGTTCGATGCCGATGGGCGGCTATGGATCCAGACCGACATGAGCGGCAGCCAGCTGAGTAGCGGGCCGTTCGGCAACAACCAGATGCTGGTATCGGACCCGGCCAGCGGCGAGACCAAACGCTTCCTCGTCTGCCCGCAAGGCGCCGAAGTCACTGGCATTACCGCAACGCCAGACTTCCGGACGCTGTTCGTCAACATCCAGCACCCCGGTGAGGGCTCCTCCTCCACCGAGTACAGCAGCACCTGGCCGGACGGCCCGGGCCGGCGACCTCGCTCGGCGACCGTCGTCATCACCCGCGACGACGGCAGTCGTATCCTCTAGGCCGCGAGGCGGTCGCCGGCACCGCGCTAGGCCGGCGGCCGCCCTTCGGATGCGGTGAACAAGCCCCATGCCGACATGAATAGCGCGGCAATCAACGGCCCGATGACGAAGCCGTTCAGGCCGAACAGCGCAAGCCCCCCAAGGGTGGAAATCAGCACCAGGTAGTCCGGCATTTTGGTGTCCTTGCCGACAAGAATCGGGCGCAGGATGTTGTCTACCAGACCGATTACCAGCACGCCGTAAAGCGTCAGGATCACGCTCTGCACGATCATGCCCTGCAGCAGGAAATAGATCGCCACTGGCGTCCAGATCAGCCCCGCCCCGACCGCCGGCAACAGCGACAGAAACGCCATCAGCACGCCCCAGAGCAGCGCACCGGGAATGCCCAGGATTGCGAAGATCACCCCGCCGAGAAAACCCTGGGTCGCAGCGACCACGATGTTGCCCTTCACCGTCGCCCTGACCACGCGGGTGAATTTGCTGAAGAGCCGGCGCTTCTTGTTGTCGCTCAGCGGCATGGCCCGGCGGATTTTGGCCACCAGTTCACGGCCGTCGCGAATCAGGAAAAACAGCAGGTAGAGCATCACGAAAAAGCTGACCAGGAACTGGAAAGTGCCCTGGCCGAAGCTGAACGCCTTGGTCGCGAGGAACTGGCTGCCCTCCAACGCTCCGCTGGCCAACCGGTCGCGCATCTGGTCGAAATCGCCCAGACCGAAACGACGCAGTTGTGACTGCAGGGTTTCGGGGAGCATTTCCTTCGCGCCGTTGACGAAACCGCCGACGTCGAGTTCCCCGCTCTCGATTTGCTGGTACAGCGAGGAGCCTTCCTGAACGATCAGGCCAGTGATCAGGATCACCGGCAGCACCGCCACGACCAACGCAACCAGCAGCGTGATCAGCGCCGTCAGGTTCGGCCTATGGCCCAGCCGGTCGTAGAGCCGGCGTTGCAGCGGCGCGAAGAGAATGGCAAGGATCACCGCCCAGAACACCGCACCGTAAAAGGGGAACAGAATCCAGCCAAAGGCCAGGGTCACGACAAGCAGCAGCGCCAGAAAGACTTTCTGCTCGAGGGTTGAATTCACGGTGTGCTTCCTATCGCTGCGGCGGTATTCCTTAGTCAGCGTTTGCCGCCAGGAGTGCGGGGGCCCGGTATGGGCCAAAGGGAGCGTACAGCCCTCCGCTATGGTCGCCGACCGTGCGTTTTGGTGAGCTGACACCCACCCTACGTATGGTGCCGTCGCAAAACTGGACGCTTGGCGGCGCCTGCGCGGACGCATCGACCCCGTAGGGTGGGCTTCAGCCCACCGACATCTGCACCACGGTCAGGCGCGTTGCCTTGATGCCCCTTACAGCGTCATCGCGGCGATCCAGCCGAAGCCGAGCAGCGGCAGGTTGTAGTGCAGGAAGGTCGGGACAACGGTGTCCCAGATGTGGTTGTGCTGGCCATCGGCGTTCAGGCCCGCGGTGGGGCCGAGGGTCGAATCCGAGGCCGGCGACCCGGCATCGCCGAGCGCCCCGGCGGTGCCCACCAGGCTGACGATGGCCAGCGGGCTGAAGCCCAGTTGCAGGCCCAGCGGTACGAAAATGGCCGCGATGATCGGCACCGTGGAGAACGAGGAGCCGATGCCGATGGTCACCAGCAGGCCGACCAGCAACATCATCAGGGCGCCGATCGCCTTACTGTTGCCGATCCACTCGGCCGAGGCGTCGACCAGGGTCTTCACCTCGCCCGTGGCGCGCATGACTTCAGCGAAGCCCGCCGCGGCGATCATGATGAAGCCGATCATTGCCATCATTTTCATGCCTTCGGTGAACAGGTCGTCGGCCTCTTTCCAGCGCACCACGCCGGACACGGAGAAGATCACGAAGCCCACCAGCGCGCCGATGATCATCGAGTCCAGCCACAGCTGCACGACGAAGGCTGCAGCGACCGCCAGCCCCGCCACCAGCAGGGTCAGCGGGCTGTAGTGGACGCTGACGGTCTGCAGCTGGTCGACCTTGGCAAGGTCATAGCTGCGCGGCTTGCGGTAGCTGAACAGCGCGACCAGCAAGCCCGCCACCATGCCCAGCGCCGGGATCAGCATGGCGTGGCTGACGTTGATGCCGCTGACGTCGGCCCCGCTCTTGGCCACGTTCGCCAGCAGGATCTCGTTGAGAAAGATGCTGCCGAACCCCACCGGCAAAAACATGTAGGGCGTAACCAGGCCGAAGGCCAGCACGCAGGCGATCAGCCGGCGGTCGATCTGCAGTTTGCTCAGCACGTAGAGCAGCGGCGGCACCAGCAGCGGAATGAAGGCGATGTGGATCGGCAGGATGTTCTGCGAGGACACGGCGACCGCCAGCAGCAGACCGATCATCATCCACTTCACCGAGCCGCCACCGGCGGTCTGCTGTTTGCCAACCATCGCCAGCGCGCGGTCGGCCAGGGCGTGGGCCAGGCCGCTTTTGCCGATCGCCACGGCAAAGGCGCCGAGCAAGGCGTAGGACAGCGCCACGGTGGCACCGCCGCCGAGCCCCTTGTTGAACGCTTCCAGGCTCCCTTCCAGGCCGAGGCCTCCGAGCACGCCGCCGGCAATCGCCCCGGCGATCAGCGCCACGACCACATGCACCCTGCACAGGCTGAGGATCAGCATGATCCCAACCGCCGCTACCACTGCATTCATTTCAACTCCCCAACTGGCCACACGCCGATAAAAAGCGGGGCACTTTGCCCCATGCCTGCGGGCCTGTCAAAAACGAAGCGGCTGGCGCCGTTGACGCGGCGAGACAACCGGCAGATCGCCGCACGCAAGCGCCGTGTTGGCCGCAGGATCAGGTACAGTTCGCGCTTTTGCGCGCCGAGGTGTCAGCAGTGGAAATCTTCAAGGAATTCACCTTCGAGTCGGCGCATCGGCTGCCACATGTGCCCGACGGGCACAAATGCGGCCGCCTGCACGGCCACTCGTTCCGCATCGCGATCCATCTGGAAGGAGAGGTCGACCCGCGGACCGGCTGGGTACGCGATTTCGCCGAGATCAAGCAGGTCTTCCAGCCCATCTACGAGCGGCTCGACCACCACTACCTGAACGACATTCCCGGCCTGGACAATCCCACCAGTGAGAACCTCGCCCGCTGGCTGTGGCAGGAACTCAAGCCGCTACTGCCGGAGCTCTCTGCCATCCGCATTCACGAGACCTGCACCAGCGGCTGCGTATACCGCGGCGACTGAACCGGTGCCGCGACGGCCACCGACGCTCCGGTGGCCGGTCGGCTCAGCCTTCCAGTTGGACGAGCCGCTCGATAAAGGACGCCTCGTCCTCCACCGTCACACCCAGTTCGTTGGCTTTCGCCAGCTTGGAGCCGGCACCCGGCCCCGCCACCACCACAGTCGTCTTCGCCGACACCGAACCGGACACCTTTGCCCCCAGCGCCTCCAAGCGCGCCTTGGCCTCGTCGCGGCTCATGCTCTCCAGCGTGCCAGTCAGCACCCAGGTCTGTCCGGCCAGGGGCAGCCCCTGCGCCTGCTTGCGCTCGCTGGACCAGTGCATCCCGAACGCCTGCAGCTGTGCCTCGATGGCACGGGCGCGGGCGGCGTTCGCGGGATCATCGAAATGCTCGCGCAAGGCGCGGGCGGCCTTTTCATTGAGCCGCTCGACCTGACGCAGATCCAGCCAGTCGGCCGTGATCACCCCCTCGAGACTGCCGAAACGCTCCGCCAGGCGCTGGGCACCGGTGGTGGCGATGTTGGGAATATTCAGCCGGTCGAGCAGCCCGGCCAGGGTAGCGCAGGCGGCGAACTCCGGACTCACCTCGCCCTCCTCCTGCAGCACGACGCCGCGCTCGCGCAACTGCCGGATCACCAGCTGGTTGTGCGCG
>DAMBNU010000001.1:234233-299686 GCA_032064305.1 Pseudomonas sp.
TCCTCGAAGAAGCTGCGGATCTCGTGTGCAACCTCCAGCCCGATGTCCGGTAGGTAGACCAGCACGTCCGGCAGCGCCTGGCTGATGCGCTCGAGCGACCCTAGCGCCCGCGCCAGCAGCTTGGCGGTGCCCTCGCCGACATCCGGGATACCCAGCGCGAAGATGAAACGCGCCAGCGCCGGGGTACGGCTGTTGTCGATGGCGGCGATCAGGTTGCGGCTCGAGGTCTCGGCGAAGCCGTCCAGCGCCAGCACCTGTTCGACGGTCAGTGAATAGAGGTCGGCCGGCGAGGCGACCAGCCCGGTGTCGACCAGCTGCTCGACGATCTTGTCGCCCAGCCCGTCGATGTCCATCGCCCGGCGAGAGACAAAGTGGATGATTGCCTGCTTGAGCTGTGCCTGGCAGGCCAGCCGCCCCACGCAGCGGTAGATCGAGCCTTCGCTGACCGATTCGCGGCCCTTGCTGCGCTTGATCAGCTGGGTGCGTTCGACCGCCGAGCCGCATACCGGGCATTGGTCGGGCACCTGCACCGCCCGCGCCGAGGCCGGCCGACGCTCGGCAATCACGCCGAGGATCTGCGGAATCACGTCGCCGGCGCGGCGCACGATCACTGTATCGCCGATCATCACGCCAAGCCGCGCCACTTCGTCCATGTTGTGCAGCGTCGCGTTGGAGACGGTGACGCCAGCCACCTGCACCGGCTTGAGTCGCGCCACCGGGGTGATGGCGCCGGTGCGGCCAACCTGGAACTCCACATCCAGCAGCTCGGTCACCTCTTCACGCGCCGGAAACTTGTGGGCGATGGCCCAGCGCGGCTCGCGAGCGCGAAAGCCAAGGGTGCGCTGCTGAGCGATGGCGTTGACCTTGAACACCACGCCGTCGATTTCGTACGGCAAGGCATCGCGCTTCTCGCCGATCGCCTGGTAATAGTCGCGGCAGTGCTGCACGCCCCGCGCCACCTTCAATTCCCGACTGATCGGCAAGCCCCAACGCTTGAGCGCCTCGAGGATGCCGACATGGGTGTCCGGCAGCTCGCCGTCGCTGCGGCCGACGCCATAGGCGCACAGCTCGAGGGGCCGGCTGGCGGTGATCTTCGAATCGAGCTGGCGCAGGCTGCCGGCGGCGGCGTTGCGCGGGTTGGCGAAGGGCTTGTTGCCGGCCTCCAGTTGCCGTGCATTGAGTGCTTCGAAGCCGGCCTTGGGCATGTAGATCTCGCCGCGCACCTCCAGCACGGCCGGCCAGCCCTCGCCCTGCAACCGCAGGGGAATGTTGCGTACCGTGCGCACGTTGGCGCTGATGTCCTCGCCGGTACTGCCATCGCCACGGGTCGCGCCGCGCACCAGCCGGCCGTCCTCGTAGAGCAGGCTGACCGCCAGGCCATCGAGCTTGGGCTCGCAGCTGTATTCCAGCTCGACGCCATCACCGAACAGATCGCCCGCCCCCAGGCCAAGGCCTTCGCGTGCGCGCCGGTCGAAGTCGACCAGGTCCTGCTCCTCGAAGGCGTTGCCCAGGCTGAGCATCGGCACCTCGTGGCGCACCTGGCCAAACGCTGCCAGCGCCGCGCCGCCAACCCGCTGGGTGGGCGATTCCGGGGTGACGAGCTCGGGGTGTTCCGCCTCAAGGGCCTTTAGCGCCTGGAACAGGCGGTCGTACTCCGCGTCGGGCACGCTGGGTTCATCGAGCACGTAGTAGCGGTAGTTGTGGGCGTCGATTTCGCTGCGCAGTTCGGCGATGCGCGCGGCGGCGGTTTGAGCGGAGGGCATAGAGGGAAGCCGTGGCTGTGGCGTACTGGTTCGGACACCGCCAGCGCGCCTTGGTTGATGATCAGGCGCGGCATTTTAGCCAATTACACGGGGCGCGGCAGGCCTGCACGGCTCGGCGTGCGGGTGGCGGCCGGATGCGGCCATGAACGACGGCGGCGGGCAGGCGCCCGCCGCGTCACGGCTCAGATGCGGAACTGGCGCACCAGGCCGCCCAGACGATCGCCCAGGTCGGCAAGGTTGCGTGCGGTACGAGCGCCGTGCTGGGTTTCCTCGGCGACGTTTTCCACCGCGCTGGCGATCTGATGCACGCTGCGGTTGATCTCCTCGGCCACCGCCGTTTGCTCTTCAGCGGCGCTGGCGATCTGCGCGTTCATGCCGTTGATGGTGGCGATCAACTGGGCGATGGCGTCCAGCGACACGCCCGCCTGGTTGGCCTGCGTGCTGCTGGCGCTCCCGGCCTCGCTCGAGCGGCTCATGGCTGCCACAGCCTGCCCGGTGCCGGTCTGCAGCCGGTCGATCATGCCCTGGATTTCCTGGGTGCTCTGCTGCGTCCGGCCGGCTAGCGCGCGCACTTCGTCGGCGACCACGGCGAAGCCGCGCCCCGCCTCGCCGGCACGGGCCGCTTCGATGGCGGCGTTCAGCGCCAGCAGGTTGGTCTGCTCGGCAATGGAGCGAATCACGTCCAGCACGCCGACGATGGCGTGCACGTCGTGCTGCAGCGCGTCGAGCGAGCGGCCGCTGCTGCGGATCTCTTCGACCAGCGCATGGATCTGCCGGATGCTGGCGTCAACGACGGCCTTGGCCTGCAGCCCTTCACGGTCGGTTTGCTGGGCCGCCTCGGCCGCGTTCTGCGCGCTGTGGGCGACCTCCTGGGCGGCGGCGGACATCTCGTTGATCGCCGTGGCGACCTGGTCGGTTTCGTGACGCTGGCTTTCCATGGCCTTTTCGGAACGCTGCGCTTGCGCCGCCACCTCGCCGACCATGCCGGTCAGTTGCCCGGTCATCTCCGCGACCTGGCTGACCATGCTGTGGATCTTGCCGACGAAGCGGTTGAACGAACCTGCCAACTGACCCAGTTCGTCCCTTCCGTTTTCAGGCAGGCGATGGGTCAGGTCGCCATCGCCGGCGGCGATGTCGTCGAGCTGCCCGCGGATCACCTGGATCGGCCGCACGATGGAATTGCTGATCAGCACGCCGGCGATGCCCAGCGCCACCAGCATGACCGCCGCGATAGCCAGGATACTGGTAAGAATCGACTTGACCCGCGCGTCGATCTCCTGGCGGACATCGGCCAGGGCCAGCTCGATGTTGTCCAGGTTCACTGCCGTGCCGAGTGCCATGTCCCACTTGGGCAGGTAGTAGCTGTAAGCGAGCTTGGGCACCAGCACCTTGTCGTTGCTGGGCAGCGGCGAGGAGTAGTTGACGAAGTAAGTGTTGTTCTTCGCCACCGCCACCAGTTCGCGGTTGGTATAGACGCCGTTGGGGTCGCGACGGTCGCTCAGGTTGACGCCGACATCTACCGGGCTGTCGCCGCGAAACAGGCGCACCACATTGGAGTCGTGGCCGAAGAAGTAGCCGTCCTTGCCGAACTTGATCTTCTTGAGGATCTCGATCGCCTTGGCGCGGCTCTCCAGGTCGCCCTGCGCCGCTGGTTCGTACAGATGCGCCACGCTGCTCACGCCGATGCGCATGTAGTCCTCGAGCCTCGTACGGGCATCGTCGAGCATCCGCGCACGGGTGTTCTCCAGCTCCTCGTCGGCGAGGGAATGGAGGATTCGCGCGGCCGCGCCGCTGAGCACGAGGGCAAACAGGATGACCGGGACCAGCGCAAGGAGCAGGACCTTGAGTTTGAGCGTGAGTCGCATGGAGGTTTCCGCTTGAAGTGGGTACCGGCGGGTCATCGGCGGGCGCGCGGGAAACTTCAGCGCACCCGGCTGCGACGCGCCAGTCGGCGGATGAACGGCGTGTTCGACCGCGCCGGCACGGGCGGTGGCTTTGTACGGGGCGTTCCGAGGCAGCGGGCTGGCCGCCCGCTGATCGGGCAAGTCGATCCGACTTGGACGATCGTCCTGCGGCGATGCGCCGCCTTCTAGTCTGCCGCGCAGCTCTAGGATCAGAAGTCTAGAAGATTCAGGCCGTTACGCTTGTTGAGCCAGTCGCAACCCACCCGTCCGGGCAGCAGTTTTCCTCTCGAAATAGCCTGCAACTTTTTATCTCAGCACTGAGTCGGACTTAACAGACTGGCATTCGGCTCCGTAGTAGCGACAAGGAACGACGCCTCGCTGCAACACTGGTTCTGTGTGTTTTGGGGGAGTGGAACGTGCGTCGACGACAACGTCGCGGTGCGTGTTCCGCTGGTGCAGCCGCCGACCCGATTCGGGAAGCGGCATGGAAATATTGGGCAAGGATAGGGACGATGCTCTTCAACTCGACGGTATTCATCGCAGGCTTTCTTCCGCTGGTACTGCTCGGCTTCATCCTGCTCGGTGGCCGGCAACGTCTCGCAGCCGTCTGGCTGACGCTGGCGTCACTGGTCTTCTACGGCTGGTGGAACCCCGGCTACGTCCCGTTGCTGGTCGGCAGCATGGTGGTCAACTACCTGATCGGCGGCTACCTGATGCGACACCCGTCGCGCACGGTGCTGGTGCTCGGCGTGGCTGCCAACGTCGGCCTGCTCGGCTATTACAAGTACACCGGTTTTCTCTTCGGCGCCCTTGACCAGGCATTCGGCCTGGGCTGGTCGTTTGGCGACATAGTCTTGCCGCTGGCGATTTCCTTTTTCACCTTCCAGCAGATCGCCTACCTGGTCGACGCCCATGACGGCGAGGTGCAGGAACATGACTTCGTCAATTACTGCCTGTTCATCAGCTTCTTCCCGCAACTGATCGCCGGCCCCATTACCCACCACGGCGAAATGCTCAGGCAATTCAAGGACTCGACCACCTTTCGCCCGCGCCTGGACAACCTGGCGCTTGGGCTGACGGTCTTCCTGCTCGGCCTGTTCAAGAAGGTGATCATCGCCGACCCGCTGGGCGCCCATGCCTCGCCGGTGTTTGCCGTCGCCGCCGGCGGCACGGTGCCTTCGCTCTACGATGCCTGGTACGGCGCGCTCAACTACACCCTGCAGATCTACTTCGATTTCTCCGGCTACAGCGACATGGCCATCGGCCTGGGCCTGATGTTCGGCTTGCGCCTGCCGATGAACTTCAACAGCCCATTCAAGGCGCGCAATGTCATCGACTACTGGTCGCGCTGGCACATGACGCTGACCCGCTTTCTCACCGCCTACCTTTACAACCCCATCGTCATGCGCATCACCCGCTCGCGCATGGCCGCCGGCAAACCCATGCCCCGCCGCGGCAAGATGAGCCTGGGCACCTTCGTGGTGCTGGTCGCCTACCCCACGGTGCTGACGATGTTCATCTCCGGCGTCTGGCACGGCGCGGGCTGGCAGTTCGTGGCGTTCGGGCTGCTGCACGGCTTCTACCTGGTCGTGGCCCATGGCTTTCGCGCCTACAAGGCGCGCCGCGGCCTGCCGCTGGACAGCGACAAGTACTGGCACCAGGGCGCTGCGGTGCTATTGACGTTTCTCTGCGTGCTGGTGGCCATGGTGTTCTTCCGCGCCAGCAGCGTCGGCGCCGCGCTGGCGATGCTCTCGGGCATGGTCGGCCTGAGCGAGCTGAGCACCAAATTCGACAAGTCCGATTTTTTCACATTGGCCGTGCTGCTGGGGTTCGTCTGGAGCATGCCCAACGTGCAGCAGTGGATGGCGCAGGTGCGCACTGCGCTCGACGCACCGCCCCGCGAGAACTGGCTGTTGCGCTGGCTGCCCGTCGCGGCCTGGAGCCCGACGCCAGCGGTCGGCGTGGCCATCGGCGTGCTGGGCTTCTTTGCCCTCGCCGTGGCCTTTTCCGTGGCGCCGACCGAATTTCTCTATTTCCAGTTCTGAACGGCGCCGGTCCGAGCGAACGGTCAGCAACGCCCCAGGTGGCAATGACTCGATACACCGGCTAGGCACGATTTCCAATCACAAGAACAGGCAACACAAGGAGTTGATGGCCAATGGAACAGCTGCTCTGGCTACCGCGACACCCTGACCTGAGCGCCGCAATCAGCGAGGCCAAGCGCGACAGCGACCCGCAGGCGCGGTTGCAGCACGCGGCGCGACTGGCCGGTTACCGCCGCGATTTCACCCAGACCACCCGCCTCGACCGGCTTGCGGGCGAGGGCCTGGCCGCGGTGACCAACAGCGAGGCAACCGCCACCGGGTTGCAGCCGCTGCGCATCGCCCTCCTCGCCTCCCACACCGTCGATCACCTGGTGCCGGCGATCCGCGTCGCCGGTCTAGCGCGGCGCCTAGCGCTGGCCGTGCATGTCGCACCCTACGGCCAGTATCGCCAGGCCTTGCTCCTCGATGACGCCGCCCTCGGAGCCTTTGCCCCGCAGCTGATCCTCCTGGCCCTGGACGCCCGTGACGCGCCCCTGCAAGTGCCGCTGGAGGCCACCCAGGCCGAGGTGGACGAAGCGGTCGCCGCGCGCATCGAGGAGCTGCGCCTGCTCTGGCGCCGGGCCCGTGAACGATATGCCGCACAGGTCGTCCAGCAAACCATCGTGCCGGCCGACCCACCCCTGTTCGGGTCCTTCGATGCGTTGGTCCCGGCCTCTCCGCAATCGCTGATGGATCGCCTGAACGGCGCCATTCGCGAGGCGGCCCGGAAAGACGGCGTCCTGCTGATGGATCTTGCGTGCGAGGCAGCCAGCGGCGCCTACGGAGACGGCCTGGCCGAGCCGCTGCGCTGGCACCAGGCCAAGCAGCTGGTCAGCCCGCACCTGGCACCTCTTTATGGCGACCAGCTGGCGCGCATCGCCGCGGCCAGTGTCGGGCTGTCACGCAAATGCCTGGTGCTCGACCTGGACAACACCCTCTGGGGCGGCGTGGTCGGCGATGACGGGGTCGAGGGCATCCAGCTCGGCCAGGGCTCGCCCAGCGGCGAGGCCTTTCTCGCCTTCCAGCGCTATGCCGCCTTGCTGGCCCGGCGCGGCATCATCCTGGCGGTGTGTAGCAAGAACGACCTGAGCGTGGCCGAAGCGGCCTTCAATCATCCCGAAATGGCCCTCAAGCGAGGCGACATCGCCGCCTTCGTCGCGAACTGGGAGGACAAGGCCGGCAATCTCCGGCGCATCGCCTCGATGCTGGACATCGGCCTCGACAGCCTGGTGTTCGTCGACGACAACCCGGCCGAGCGCGACATCGTCCGCCGCGAGTTGCCGCAAGTCGCGGTGCCGGAGCTGCCGGACGACGTCGCCGACTACCCGGCGCGCGTCGCGGCCGCCGGCTATTTCGAGGCGGTGTCCTTTACATCGGACGACGCCACGCGCGGGCGCAACTACGCGCTGAATGCCGAGCGCAAGGCCGCCATGAGCCAGGCCACCGACATGGACGGTTACCTGCGCGGCCTGGAAATGCGGCTGACCGCCACGCCCATCGGTGCCGCCGAGCTGGCACGCAGCACCCAGCTGGTCAACAAGACCAACCAGTTCAACCTCACCACGCGGCGTTACGGCGAGGCGGAAGTCGAGCGCATGGCCGGCGATCCGCGTGCCGTGGCGCTGGCCATCCGGCTGGCGGACAAGTTCGGCGACAACGGGCTGATCAGCGTCGTGCTCGCGCGCCCGGACGACTCGCTCGGCGATGACGAACTGCTGATCGATACCTGGCTGATGAGCTGTCGCGTGCTGGGCCGGCAGGTCGAGGAAGCGGTCCTAGACGTGCTCGCCCGCGCCGCGGCCGCTGCCGGCTACCGCACGCTGATTGGCGAGTACCGGCCCACCGAGCGCAACGCCATGGTCGCCGAGCACTACCCGCGGCTGGGCTTCGTCCAGCAGCCGTCACCGCCGGGTGCCGACGCGGGCGCCACCTTCTGGCGCCTGGACGTCGCCGCTGTCCCCGCCCCCCATCATTTCATCGAGGTACAGGCATGACCGAAGCAGAAGTTCTCCAGCAGCTCACCCCGGTTTTTCGCGACGTGTTCGACGACGACGACCTGGTGCTCGCCCCCTCGATGACTGCCAACGACATCGATGGCTGGGACAGCCAGACCCACGTGATGCTCACCGTCGCGGCCGAACAGCGCTTCGGCATCAAGTTCCGCACCGCGGAGCTGGAGTCGCTGCGCAACGTCGGCCACTTCGCCCAGGTCATCGCCAGCAAGCTGGAGGCCCGCTAGATCATGGTGCATGCCGCTGATTTCCCCGGAGAGGGGCACGCCACCGACGGGGATACGGGCAGCACGGCCAGCGTGCCTGGCCGGGTGCGGTCGCGGTATCTCATGTCGATCTTCGTCGGCCTGGTCGGCGCGCTGATGCTGTTCTGCGCCACCCTGTTCGGCCTCGAGCGAACCGGGCATCTGCCGCCACCGGCCTTTTCCAACAACCTCTGCGTCGATGAAAAGCTCAACTTCCTGCGCAACAACCCGATCGCCGCGCCGAACCTGCTGGTGATCGGCTCTTCGGTCGCCTGGCGGCATGTGGACGGCGCGGTGCTGTCGGCTGCCGCGCCGGGCGTGCGGCCGATGAATGGCGCCTTCTGCGGGTTGTTCGCCAACCAGTCCGCTTACGTCGGCAACTGGTTGCTGGATCGCCACCCGAGCATCCGCAGCGTGGTGATGATCGCCGACCCGCAGGACTTCGCCGGCTGCTGGCGCGTGCCGGACGCGGTGTTCAACCGCGCCCATGTCGATCCCTACGTCTATGACCAGGCCTCGCCCTGGGGCTATTACATGCGCTACTTCGCACCGAAATCCCTGGCCCGCAATGCCCTGACGGTCAAGGCCCAGCGCGCCGGCGAAATCGAGTGGGACCCGCTGGTGTTCAACCGCTTCGGCGACGGCCCGCTGGTGACCGGCAACACCCGTGAACTGATGTACGGCCGGCCTGATCCGCTGGACAGGAAGTGCTTCGCGGCGCTGCGCGACCTGGGTGCGCGGCTGGCGGAGGAAGGCCGGTCGCTGACCGTCGTCTCGACGCCGATCAACCCCGAGTGGAAAGAACAATACGACCCCGATGGCCGCTTTCTCGCCGACTTCGACCGGCGCATCCAGCGCAGCCTGAGCCAGAGCGGCGGCACCTACTGGAATGCCGACAAGGACTGGACGACTCCGCCCGAAGCCTTTGTCGACGCAGTGCACATGCGCTGGTCGGCCGCGCAGCAATTTACCGCCGCGCTCGCCGAACAGCTGCAGGCGCCCGCTAATTGAGCCGGCTCGTCTCCTGCGTAGGAGCGAGCATGCTCGCGAAACAGGGCTCGATCCCCTGCGCCTGATACACAACGGGTCCCGGCAGGCGCCGCCCAGCCCTGCCCTGCCCCCTCTGACCAGCAAACCAATCCCTGGCGCCTTCGATGGCGGCTTTGAAATGGCGGACATGAAAACGGCGCGGTTCGAGTCGCCTCGTACCGCGCCGCAGGTTTTGCTGGCGCTACTGGCTCAGCGTGGCGCCGGCACCACGCGTCCGCGGCATTCGCCAAAGCCGATGGGGGCGTAACCGTCGCGGCGGCAGCGGGCCTTGAGGATGATCTCGTCGCCATCCTCGAGGAAGGTGCGCGTCTCGCCGCTGGCCAGCTCCAATGGCTGCTTGCCGCCACCGGTAATCTCCAGGAGGCTACCGAGGCTATCCGGGGTGCTTCCGGACAGAGTGCCGGAGCCGAACAGGTCGCCCGGCTGCAGGCTGCAGCCGTTGACGCTGTGGTGCGCGACCATCTGCGCGACGGTCCAGTACATGGCGCCGGTGCTGCTCAGGGCGATGCGCTGGGGCGGCAGCCCCTTGTCGCGCATGGCGGCGGTGAGCAGCAGCACTTCCAGCTCGATGTCCAGCGCGCCGTGCTCCTGGTCACGCGCGTCGAGGAGATACGGCAGCGGCTGCGGGTCGCCAGCCGGTCGTTGCGGCTGGGCGCAACGGAACGGTTCCAGTGCTTCGGGCGTCACCACCCAGGGCGACACACTGGTGGCGAAGCTCTTCGACAGGAACGGCCCCAGGGGTTGGTATTCCCAGGCCTGCAGGTCGCGCGCCGACCAATCGTTTAGCAGGCAGAAACCGGCCACGTGGTCGCCCGCCTGGCCGATCGCGATCGCCTCGCCGCGGGCATTGCCCGGGCCGATCCAGATCCCCAGCTCCAGCTCGTAGTCGAGCCGTTTGCTCGGCCCGAACACCGGCTCGCTGGTGCCGGCCGGCAGGGTCTGGCCATTGGGCCGCCGCACGCTCGCGCCGGACACGTCGATGGTCGAGGCGCGGCCGTGATAACCGATCGGCACGTACTTGTAGTTCGGCAGCAAGGGGTTGTCGGGGCGAAACAGCTTGCCGATGTTATTGGCGTGGTGGATGCCGACGTAGAAATCGGTGTAGTCACCGACCCTCGCCGGCACGTGCAGCTGGCATCGTTCCATCGGCTGCAGCAGCGCCTCGCCCATGGCCTGCAGCCGTTCACGCTGCGCACTGCCCTCGCCCAACAGAACCTGCAAGGCGCCGCGCAACGCTTTGCGCGCCCCGGCACCGAGCGCAAAGAAGCCGTTGAGGCTGCTCGCGCTGGCCGCTTTCGCCGCGTCCAGCGCCTGCCCCTCGAACAGACCTGCCTCGCAGGCGGCGCGCAGGTCGACGATGTAATCACCAATAGCCACGCCCCCGCGCGGCGTGTCGCCGTCACGGCTGAACACGCCCAGCGGCAGGTTGGCTAGGGGAAAATCGGAATGGCCGTTGGCCGACTCGACCCAGCTGTGTTGTTCGTTGTGTACGGTCATGGTCTGTGCCGTCCTGTCATTTCGGGTTCTGGAACGTCTTGGCCAGGCCGGCCCAGCAGCTGTCGTAGTCGCTCTGCAACAGCGGGCTCTCCAGCGCCTGGCGCGTGGCACGCAGCACCTGGCCGGTTTCAAACATGAAGGCCATGGTGTTCTCGATCTTGTGGGGTTTGAGTTCGGCGTTGATCGCCTGCTCCGTCGATATCCTGTCCGGGCCGTGGGCGCTCATGCAGTTGTGCAGCGACGCGCCGCCGGGGGCGAAGCCGTCGGCCTTGGCGTCGTAGGCACCATCGATCAGGCCCATGAACTCGTTCATCAGGTTGCGATGGAACCACGGCGGCCTGAAGGTGTTTTCCGCCACCATCCAGCGCGGTGGAAAGATCACGAAGTCGATATTGGCCATGCCGGCGACCGCGCCTGGCGAGGTCAGCACGGTGAAGATCGACGGATCGGGGTGATCGAAGCTCACCGTGCCGAGGGTGTTGAAGCGTCGCAGGTCGTACTTGTAGGGCACGTTGTTGCCATGCCAGGCAACTACGTCCAGCGGCGAGTGGTCCAGCGCCGTCGACCACAGCTCGCCCAGGAACTTCTGCACCAGTTCGACCGGCTCTTCGCGCTCCTCGAAATGCGCGACCGGCGCCAGGAAATCCCGCGGGTTGGCCAGGCCATTGCTGCCGATGGGCCCCAGGTCCGGCAGGCGCAGCGCGCAGCCGTGGTTCTCGCAGACGTAGCCGCGCGCAGTGGCGTCCAGCAGCTCGACGCGAAAGCGCATACCGCGCGGGATCACCGCGATTTCCAGCGGCGCCACATGCAGCACGCCCAGCTCGGTCACCAGGCGCAGCGCGCCTTGCTGCGGCACCAGCAGCAGCTCGCCGTCGGCGTTGAAGAACACCCGCTCCATGGACTGGTTGGCCGCGTAGCGGTAGAGGCTCGCGCCAGCCGGTTGGCCGGGCTCGGCATTGGCCGCCACGGCACTCAGCCCGTCGATGAAATCGGTGGCACTGGTGGGAAACGGCTCGGGATTCCAGCGCAGGCGGTTGGGCGTCACCGGCCCCAGTTCGCTGCCCAGCTGCCGCGTCATGCGCTGGTATTGGCCATGATGAGCCGAGGGGCGGATGCGGTACATCCAGGTCCGTCGCGCCTCGCTGCGCGGCACGGTGAAGGCGGTGCCGGACAGCAGCTCGGTAAAGAGCCCGTATGGCACCCGCTGCGGCGAGTTCTGCCCGACCGGCAATGCCCCGGGCAGCGCCTCGCTGCTGAACTCGTTGCCAAAGCCGGACTGGTAGCCGACGCGCAGGCCATGGGCGTCGTCGCGGTCTTGTTGTTGTGCTTGCATGCCGATGCTCACTTTGCGTAATTCGGTTACGCAAAAAGTAATTTGAACTCACAGGGGCGTCAAGCTATAAACAGCGCCTCCTCCGGCAAGCATCGAAACAGGCACCCGAACCGATGGCAGACAGCATTGCGGATACGGCACCACGCCGCCAGAAAGTACAGGCGGCCGAAGTTGGCACCGACATCCTTACCGCCCTCGCCGAGCTGGCGCCGGCCACCTCGCTGTCACGCCTGGCCGAGCACGTCGGCATGCCGGCGAGCAAGGTGCATCGCTACCTGCAAGCGTTGATGGCCAGCGGTTTTGCCGAGCAGGATCCGCTGACCAACCACTACGGGCTGGGACGCGCCGCGCTGTTCGTCGGCCTCGCCGCGCTGGGCCGGCTGGATGTGGTGAAGGTGGCGACGCCGCACCTGGCCGCGCTGCGCGACGAGCTGAACGAAACCTGCTTTCTCGCCGTCTGGGGCAACCGCGGCCCGGCTGTGGTGCATGTCGAGCAGGCCCTGCGTGCAGTGACGCTGGTAACCCAGGTCGGCTCGGTATTGCCGCTGCTGGGCTCGTCCACCGGGCTGGTGTTCAACGCTTTCCTGCCGGACGCCGAAACCGCGCCGCTGCGCGAGGCTGAGATGCAGGCACCCTCGGCGCCGTCCGCCGACGCCCTGCAGGAGGGCATGCGCGACTTGCAACGCAGCCATGTGCAGGCAGTGCACGGCCTGCTGATGGCCGGGGTCAATGCCCTGTCCGCCCCAGTCTTCAGCGCGCAGCAGCGCCTGGCCGGTGTGGTCACTGTGGTTGGCGCCGAACCGGGGTTCATGGCCGAACCCGGCGGCTTGCATGCGCAGCGGCTGTTGGCTGTCGCGCAGCGAATCAGCGAGCGGCTGGGTGGGTCGGCGGCCGTTCCAGCGGGAGCCTGACACAGCCGCGATACGGAAGTGCTAGGCGCCGACCTGTTCGGGCCCGCCAAGCGATGCAGGATTTTCTTCGGCCGGCGCCATGCAGACTTTGTTCCGGCCGGTCTGCTTGGCGGTGTAAAGCGCGTCGTCAGCGCGGACGATAAGACGGCCAGGGTCATAGGCGACCTGGTCCGCAGACGCGATGCCCGCGCTCAAGCTGATCCTGATCGGCCCCCGCTCGGTGTCGATGACGGTGCGTTCGACGACCTCCCTCAGCTTCTCGGCGACAAGCATCGCGCTGTCACCGTCCGTGTGGGGAAGGATCAAGCCAAACTCTTCACCGCCCAGCCTGCCGAAAACGTCATGGCCGCGAAGCATGTCGCGACACATTTCGGAGAGCCGCTTCAGCACGACATCGCCGATCGGATGCCCGTAGGTATCGTTCACACGTTTGAAGAGGTCGATATCCAGCAGCACCAGACTCAAGGGTGTCAGGTGGCGCTGCGCACGCGTCGTTTCGTTGTCCAGCGTTGCGAGAAAATCGCGTCTGCTTCGTGCGCCAGTCAGCAGGTCGATGTTGATGATCTGCTGCAGCGAATCGTGAGCGGTTCTGAGTGCTGCCGTGTTGGTCAGATGCCTTCTGGTCGCGAAGTACAGGTAAGCCGCAAAAGCGAGCAACAGCGCGGATATTGCCGCCGCGCAGAACTGGAGGAACTGCCGACGCTCCTCCGCCGCCGCCAGATAGTCCGCGGGAGAGAGCTGGACGAGCACGACCAGCCCCGCGTCGGCTAAACGGCGATAGGCGGTCAGCCGCTCGGTTTGGTCAAGGGCGCTCGGCCCGAAATAGAAACCATGCGTGGGCAATCGCGGATCGAAATACGGCCTGTCGGCCGGGACGATCATCGTGTCCAGTCGGCCGGCGATGGTGCTCTTGGAGGCGGCAGCGCGAGGGACCCCGTCGAGGCCCACCAGAGCGATGAGACCCCGCTGCCCCACATTGATCTGCTTGTAGAAGTCAGTGAAAAAAGCGACCGGCATGGATAACACGAGCACGCCGTCAAATGTTCCGTGCTTGAAGACCGCTCTGGTGAGCTGAATGGACCAGATGCCGGATACACGACCCAGCACCGGTTTACTGACGAACAGCTGATCCCGGCCAGGATTGTCACGGTGAACCCGAAAATGCTCGCGATCGCTGAGATCGACATCGCGATCCGACTGGATCGAGGACTCGGTCAGCCGTCCATTGGCAGCGGTCAGCGCGAACTGCGCCACCATGTTGCCGTCCCGATGCAGTTCTCTATGCACCAACCGCCGGAAGGCGTCCGGGTCCGTTTCCAGGTGCTCTCGGGTGTCCAGCAGGAGGGCATCGGCATAACGGACGACACTGTGTACATGCTCCTCGAAGGCAACGGCGAGGTTCATGGCGTCATTTCCAGCCGCCTGCTGCACCAGTTGGCGCTCATGCTTGAGCCAGGCGTGGAGCGTGAGCCACATGGGCAACAGGGTCACCGTCAATGCAACGACCGCAATGAGCCCAGCCTTGGTCTCGATAGAACAGCGTCGGAACAATTACCAACTCCAGATTAAGATTGGGTAGCGCACCCGCCGAACCCGGTGTGATCACTGGACCACGACCGCGCCTGACGCAGAATGATGTCAAAATACTATCACTTACTAAAAGTAAGTCAATTATCCAACACACCGATGCAAGCGGGTCTTAAGGCCAACACACCTCCGTCGGAGGCGGTCGGCTACTGAAGGCTGAGTCGAACAGCCACGCCTAAAAAAGCCCAGCATTGGGCTGGGCTGGGCTGACGCGCCACTGGGTCAGGGCAATGGATTACCCAGGCCGGGCTCGTTCGGGTCCGGCTCTGGCTGCCGAGCGGGACGCTCGGGGCGCTCTGCCCCGCTACCGGAGCCCGGCTGCACATCCGGGTTATCGGTGATGAAGTCGGGTTCTGGTGAATGGCTGGGGTTCTGGTCCTGGCCCGGGACGGGTTGCTGGTCGTGGGGACGGTCGAGCGGATCGATACTCATGAAACTCCTCCGGCTGAGCCGCCAATGGCTCTTTCTTTCGAGGCGAATCCGCCGGAATCGTGCGCGCCGCGTGTCGGTCGCCGACAGGCGAGCTTGTCCAAACCGCTCATCCACTTTGCCGGCTTTTGCCATTGTTGCCGAACGCGGGCGGCGCCACTATCCGGGCATCCATAACAAGAAAATCAGGAGCCCGCCATGCGCGACTATGCCACTGCGGCCAGTGAGTTCGATTACGACCAGACCGTCTCGGCCATCCTCCGCGGCGACCTGTCAGCGATGAACGCCTGCATCGAATGCTGCGACCGCCACGCCGATTCCGACAAGGTCGCGCTGATCTGGGAAGGCCGCGACGGCGAGCGTGCCAGTTGGACCTTTGCCCAATTGAAGGACGCTGCTTCGCGCTTCGCCAACCTCCTGTCCAGCTACGGCATCCAGCCGGGCGATACGGTCGCCGGCCTGTTGCCACGCACGCCCGAACTACTGATCACCATCCTCGGCACCTGGCGGGCCGGCGCCATCTACCAGCCGCTGTTCACCGCGTTCGGGCCCAAGGCCGTCGAGCACCGCATCAGGGAATCCGGCGCCCGCCTGGTGGTTACCGACACGGCCAACCGCGACAAGCTCGATGCCATCGACGCCGCGCCGCGCCGGCTGGTGGTGGGTAACGAGACCGAGGACTTCTGGACCCAGCTCAAGGGCCAGTCACCCGACTTCGCACCCGTGCTGCTCGACGGCGAGGCGCCCTTCCTCGCCATGTTCACCTCCGGCACCACCGGCCCGGCCAAACAGTTGCATGTGCCGCTCAAAGCCATCGTCGCGTTCGTCACCTACATGCGCGACGCGGTCGACCTGCGTCCCGAGGACACGTTCTGGAATATTGCCGATCCGGGCTGGGCCTACGGGCTGTACTACGCCGTCACCGGGCCGCTCGCCATGGGCCACAGCACGCTGTTCTACGAGGGCGGCTTCACGGTCGACAGCACTTGTCGCGTCGTCAATGAATACGGCATCACCAACATGGCCGGCTCGCCCACCGCGTTTCGCCTGCTGCTGGCCTCGCGCAACGAGGTTGAGGCCTGCCTCAAGGGCCAGCTGCGCGCCGTCAGCAGTGCCGGCGAGCCGCTCACGCCGGAAGTCATACGCTGGTTCGCCAGTGGCCTGGGTTGCGCCATCCACGACCACTACGGCCAGACCGAACTGGGCATGGTGCTGTGCAACCACCACGCCCTGCGCCACAACGTCAGCATTGGCGCGGCGGGCTATTCGATGCCGGGCCACCGGGTCGTGGTGCTCGACGATCAACAGCGCGAACTGGCGCCCGGGGTTCCCGGCATGCTGGCGCTCGATCGCAGCCGCTCGCCGTTGCTCTGGTTCGGCGGCTACGTCGGGACGAAGACCAAGGCCTTCGTCGGCGACTACTACCTCAGCGGCGACACGGTGGAGCTGAACGAAGACGGCAGTATCAGCTTTGTCGGCCGTTCTGATGACGTGATCACCACCTCCGGCTACCGCGTCGGTCCGTTCGATGTGGAAAGCGCCCTGGTGGAACACCCGGCGGTGATCGAAGCGGCGGTGATCGGCAAGCCCGATCCCGAGCGCACCGAGCTGGTGAAAGCCTTTGTCGTGCTGCACGCCAGTCACCCCGGCGACCCGGCGCTGGCCGAACAGCTGCAGCTGCATGTTCGCCAACGCCTGTCCGCGCATGCCTACCCGCGGGAAATCGAGTTCGTGAAGGAGCTGCCGAAGACTCCGAGCGGCAAGATCCAGCGCTTCCTGCTGCGCGACCGCGAAAAGGCCGCCGGGCAACCGGCCGCCGCGACCAAGGCCGCCAGCTGAGGCACCCGGATGCCCGGCGGCACATCGACGTCTGATCGGCCCGTGGCGTGACGGGATTGTGCGGCCCCCGCGGCCGCACTTTTTTGCCTGATCCCACCAACCCGAATGCGCCCGGGCACAGCCGCCAGCCCGCCGAACACAGAGGCCGCCACGGCCACAGGGAACCGCATGAACATCGCTACCGAAGACCGCTTCCTTCCCACTGCCGACGGTGAGGTGTTCGCCCGGCGCTGGCGCACCGGATCGCGGCGGACGCCCATCGTCCTGCTCCATGACTCGCTCGGCAGCGTCGAGCTGTGGCGCGACTTTCCCGAGCAGCTGGCCGCCGCCAGCGGGCGCGACGTGATCGCCTATGATCGCCTCGGCTATGGCCGTTCGGCGGCGCACCCGGGTGGCTGGTCGAACCACTTCATCCGCGAGGAAGCCGAGCGCTACTTCCCACCGGTGTGGCAGGCGCTGGACAGCGAGGAGTTCATCGTCCTCGGCCACAGCGTCGGCGGCATCATGGCTGCGAGCGTGGCGGCGCACCATGCCCGGCATTGCCGCGCGCTGATCACGGTGGCCGCGCTCGCGTTCGTCGAGGATCGCACCCTGCAGGGCATCCGTCAGGCGCAGGCAACCTTCGCCGAGCCGGCCCAGCGCGATCGGTTGAACAAGTACCACGGCGACAAGGCCGACTGGATTCTGTCGGCCTGGATCGATACCTGGTTGTCCGAGAGCTTCGCCGGCTGGACGCTGGAGCAGAGTGCGCCGGCCATCGCCTGTCCGCTGCTGGCCATTCACGGCCGGAACGACGAATACGGCAGCGTGGCGCATCTGGAGCGGGTCACTGCGCTCGCCCGGGGCCCGGTCGAGCGGCTGCTGCTTGACGGCTGCCAGCACGTCCCGCACCGGGAGCAGCCGGCCCTGGTGCTGGCAACGGTCGAGCGTTTCCTTCAGGGCCTCGATGGCTGAGCCGGACTGTCCTCAAGCAACGCGCCCGGGTGTCACGTGGGGGCGCGGCCTCTGCAGAGTCACGCGTGATTGAGGAACCAGCGCCAGTCCTGCTCGCTCACTTCGCCCATGAACTGGCGGTACTCGGCCCACTTGATTGCCAGGAACACGTCGAGGAAACCGGCGCCGAACGCCTCGCGCGCCCAGGCGGATGCCTCAAGGTTGCGCAGCGCCGTCAGCCAGTCGGTGGCCAGGGTGTCGCGGACCTGCTCATAGCCGTTGCCGACGGTCGGCGCGCCTGGGTCGAGCTGATGGCGGATGCCGTGGTGCGCGCCGGCCAGCACCGCCGCTGCCGCGAGGTACGGGTTGGCGTCGGCGCCGCAGATGCGGTGTTCGACGTGCCGGCTGGCCGCCGGCCCGCCCGGGACGCGGAACGAGACGGTGCGGTTGTTGACACCCCAACTACGGGCCAGCGGCGCGTAGCTGTTGGCCTGGAAACGGCGGAAGGAATTGGCGTTGGGGCAGAAGATCGCCAGGGCATCGTCGAGCGTGGCCATCATGCCGCCGATGGCATGGCGCAACAGCGGCGTGCCGCAGGGGTCGTCCGAGGCCATCAGGTTGTTGCCCTCGGCATCGGCCAGGCTAAGGTGCAGGTGCATGCCGCTGCCGGCCTGATCGCCGAAGGGCTTGGCCATGAAACAGGCGGTCAGCCCGTGCTTGTTCGCCACGCCCTTGACCAGGCGCTTGTAGCGCACGCCCTCGTCGATGGCCCGCAGCGCGTCGAACCGATGCTCGAGGGTCAGTTCCAGCTGGCCCGGCGCGTATTCGGAAATGGCCGTGCGCACCGGCAGCCCTTGCACTTCGCAGGCCACGTAGAGGTCGTCGAGAAACGGCTGCAACTGCTCCAGCTCATAAACGCCATAGACCTGCGGCGCGCCCGGCCGGACCCCGTTGGCCTGCAGGGCCGGCTGCGGGCGACCGTCGCTGTCGCGCTCGCGATCGAGCAGGTAGAACTCCAGCTCCACCGCCATCACCGGGTGATAGCCGTCGGCCTTCAACGCCTCGAGCGTACGGACGAGCACATGCCGCGGATCAGCCACTGCCGCCGGCAACCCGCGGCTCGGGTGCATGCTCACCTGCACCTGGCCGGTCGGCGCGTTGCGCCAGGGTTGCAGGGTCAGGCTGCCGGGTAGCGGCTCGGTCCAGCAGTCGGCGTCAGCGACGTCCCAGACCAGCCCGCTCTCCTCGACATCGGTGCCCTGCACCGTCAACGCCAGGATCGAGCTGGGCAGCGGCCGCCCGTGCTCGTAAATCGCCAGCAGTTCGTTGCGATGCAACAGCTTGCCGCGCGGAATGCCATTGGCGTCGATGAGAAACAGTTCGATGCAGCGCACCTCGGGATGTGCGTCCAGAAAGGCTTGCGCTTCGTGTCGGTCGATAGGCATGACGGGTTCTCAGGCGCTGCGCGCGTTGTCCATGGACAGCAGCTCGTGCAGCGCCTCGTCCAGCGTGGAAAGGAGACGTGCGGTGTCCGCCGCGGTAGTGTCGGGGCAGCACAGCATCATGTTGTGGAACGGCGTTATCAGCACGCCGCGGTTGATCAGGAACAGGTGCAGCGCCATTTGCAGGCTGTCGTGAAAGGCCGCCTCAGCCTCGGCGCCGGTGCGCGGCGGAATGGGGCAGAACTGGAATTCGCAGCGCGCACCCAGCTCGGTGACCGACCAGCCCAGCCGATGCCGGCTGAACAGGTCGCGCAGCCCCTGCGCCAGGCCCGCCGCCAGCGGCAGCATGTGTTGATAGGCCTGCGCCGTCATTACCTGCTCGAGGTTGACGCGCATGCAGTGCATCGCCAGCGCGTTGGCCGAGAGCGTGGTACCCATGCCGCTGTGGCCGTGCCCGGTCGATGCTTCGCTGCCCTGCTGTTGCACCGTGCGCATGCGCTCTGCGACTGCTGCCGAGCAACCATAGACCGCGCAGGGCACGCCGCCGGCGATCGGCTTGCCAACCACGAAGAAGTCCGGGTCGAGGTTCCACAGCCGGGTGCAACCGCCGACGTCGGTGGAGATGGTATGGGTCTCGTCGATGATCAGCAGGCTGCCGTAGCGGCGCGTGAGCTCGCGGCACTGCTGCATGAAGCCCGGATCAGGCAGCACCATGCCGATGTTGGTCATCGCCGGTTCGCACATCAGCGCGCAGACGTCTCCCTGCGCCAACGCCGCTTCGAGCGCCGCCAGGTCGTTGAACGGAATCGAGCGGGTGTACTGGGTGAGGTCGTAGGCCTGGCCGACCAGCCCGGCGCGGTGCACGGTGCGGCCTTCGCGGTAGCGCACCATGACGTCGTCCACCGTGCCGTGGTAGCAACCGTCGAATACCAGCAGGGTCTTGCGCCCGGTAACGGCCCGCGCCCAGCGCAGGACGTAGCGGTTGGCATCGGTGGCGGTCGCCGTGATCTGCCAGAACGGCAGGCCGAATCGCTCCGCCAGCAGCTCGCCGCAGACCACCGCGTCCTCACCCGGCAGCATGGTGGTCAGCCCGCGGCTGGCCTGCTCTGCCATGGCACGGGCGACCGGCGCCGGCGAATGGCCGAACATGCTGCCGGTGTCGCCAAGGCAGAAGTCGACATACTCGTGGCCGTCGACATCGACGAAGCGCACGCCGCTGGCCTGCTCGACGAACAACGGGACCGGCATCGACCAGTCATTCATCCAGTGCATCGGCACGCCATTGAACAGATGGCTACGCGCACGCTCGGCCAGGGCGACCGAACGCGGGTTTCGCTCGACGAACCGTTGACGCTCGGCGGCGGCGAAGGCGGCGATGGCCGCCTCGTTGATCCCGCTGATGGACATGATTCACTCCCTTGCTGATGACGGGCCCGGCGTTAGTGCCCGGCCGAGACCCCACAATCGATGGCCAGATCCGCGCCGGTGATCGAGCGCGCCGCCGGCTGACACAGGTAGAACGCCAGCTCAGCGACTTCGCCGGGCTGGATAAAGCGTGCGCCCTCGCCCTGCGGGTATTTCTCCAGCAGCGCGCGGTAATAGCCCTGCGGGTCGCCGTCGCCGTAGCGCTCGGCCTGGAAACGCAGCATCGGGGTCGCGATGTCGCCGGGCGAAATGGCGTTGCAGCGCACGCCGGAAGGCGCCAGGTCCAGCGCGAGGGCCTTGGTCAGCAGGGTCACGCCGCCCTTGCTGGCGCAGTAGGCGGCGGCGTTGAGATTACCCTGGCGGCCGGCATCGCTGGAGATGTTGACGATGCAGCCAGCCACTGCGCGCAACGCCGGGATAGCGGCTGAGCACATGAAGAAGGTGCCCTTGAGATTGACGTCCATCACCAGGTCGAAATCCGCCTCGCTGAAATGCTCGACCGGACCCTCGCGCCAGACGCCGGCGGCGTTGACCAGCGCATCCAGGCGGCCAGCGGCGGCGATCACCGCCTCGACCACCTCGCGGCAGGCGTCCGGCTGGCGCAGGTCGCGGGCCAGGCTGCCGAGCAGCGGCTGATCGGCAACCAGCTGCTGCAGGCCGGAGGCGTCCAGATCCGTGGCGAAGACTCGCCAGCCGCCCTTGGCAAAGCGCTCGACCAGTGCGCGGCCCACCCCACCGGCAGCACCGGTGACCAGCACCACAGGCGTCATCGGCACGTTCATGGTGCCTTGTTCTCGATCAGGCAGTTGCCGCCATCGACGACCAGCAGTTCGCCGGTGATATAGCTGGCCTCGGGTGAAGCGAGAAACGCCACGGCGGCGGCCACTTCTTCCGGCCGCCCTGCGCGGCCCACCGGCACATAGGCCGCGGCGCGCGCTTCTTCCGGTGTGCTCGAGGCGGTTGCGATCCAGCCGGGGGCAACCGAATTGACCGTGATGCCCCGCCCGGCGACTTCCAGCGCGAGGCCCATTTGCAGCCCGACCATGCCGGCCTTGGCAGCGCTGTAGGCCGCCTCACCCGGATTGCTGCCGCGGGTTCCGGTGGTCGAGCTGACATGGACGATCCGCCCGTAGCCGCGGGCCTGCATGCCCGGCAGCAGCGCCCGGGTCAGCAGGAACGCCGTCGTCAGGTTGCGCGCGAGCGACTGGTTCCAGACATCGAGGCTCATCGTGGCGACCTCGGCCATCGGCTCGGGGCTCCCCAGCATGGCCATCCCGGCGTTGTTGACGAGGATGTCGACGCGGCCCCAGCAGCGCTCTGCCCAGTCGGCGAAGGCCTGCACCTGGGCCTCATCGGTTAGATCGGCCACCCGTCCGTGCACCTCGAAACCCGCCGCACGCAATTCGGCCACCCGCTCGGCGATGCGCGCGCTGCTCGCCGTAACCACCAGCCTCGCGCCGGCCGCACCCAGGCGCCGCGCGATGGCCATGCCGATGCCGTGCTCGCTGCCCGCGCCGCTGATGACCGCGACCTGCCCTTCCCACGCCGATTCGCTCATCGTCCTGCCCGTTATCAACTGTCGTAGTGCTGGAACATAGCCCTGCCGCTCTGCTAAACAAAGACAATCGTTATCAGCGGAACTGACAACCAGTCATGGCATTCAGCAGCGACTCCATCAAACTCTTCCTTGCGGTGCTCGACGAGGGCTCATTTTCCGCCGCGGCGCGCGCCCTCGGTCGCGTGCCTTCGGCCGTCAACATGGCGGTGTCTCAGCTCGAGGCCGAGCTGGACCTCGTGCTGTTCGACCGCTCGACGCGCAAGGCGCAGCCCACCGCGGCCGCCCGCGCGCTGGAGCCCCAGGCGCGGCAGGTCGCCAGCCAGCTCAACTTGCTCGATGCCCACGCCCTGCAGCTGCACGCCGGGCTCGAGCGGCGGCTGGTCCTGGCGATGCCACCCGAGCTGCAGACCGGTGCCTGGAGCCGCCCGTTGACGACCCTGGCCGCGGAATTCCCAACGCTGGAAATCGAGGTGCGCTCCGCCGCCCAGGCCGATGCCGCGCGCATGCTGCACGAGGGCAGCGCCCACCTGGCCCTTGTCTTCGAGCGCCCCGGCATCGACGAGCGCGAAGCGTTCCAGGAAGCCGGCAGCCAATTGCTGGTGGCGGTCGCCGCGCCGCACTACCTGGCACGCGGCAGCGGCGCGCCGCTGGGCGAGGCTCAGCTGGCGGACATGCGGCAGATCATCGTCGCCAGCGGCGACCCCACCGCTTCGGACCCGCAGCTGGTCCTGTCGCACCGAATCTGGCTCACCGACAGCTACCTCGCGGCGCTGGAACTGGTGCAGGCCGGCGTCGGCTGGGCCTACCTGGCGCAGCCGCTGGTGCAACCGCTGATCGCTTCGGGCGCGCTCAATCCGGTCGTGTTCGACAATATGGCCAGCCAGCTGCGCCTGTGGGTTGACGTCATCTGGATCAAGAACCGCCCGCTCGGGCTGGCTGCGCGGCGCTACCTGACCCTGCTCAACCAGCAAAGCGGAGCGGTACCGCGACGCACCTAGGCGCCGTCACGCACGCTCTACGAGGAAACCGGAGATGGACCGATACACCGCTGGCTGCCTGTGCGGCGAGGTCCGCGTCGTCGCAACCGGCCAACCCGACCGGGTCGGCATCTGCCATTGCCTGGACTGCCGCAAGCACCACGGCGCCCTGTTCTACGCCGCGGCGGTGTTCGCCGAGGCAGCAGTGAGTGTGGTCGGTATCACCCACGCGTACGCCGGGCGCCATTTTTGCCCGCGCTGCGGCGGGTCGGTGTTCGCGCGCAGCGATGGCGAAGTCGAGGTCCATCTCGGCGCGCTGGACAGGCCGGACCAGCTGACGCCGACCTACGAGTGCTGGGTCAGCCGGCGCGAAGCCTGGCTGCCGCCCTTCCCCGTCGCTCGACAATTCCCGCGCGACCCTGAGCAACTCGACGCCGATCGCCAGCCAGCTGACCGGCCTGCCCCGTGACCCTGCACCGGGCACGTGACGGGCGCCGCAACGGGCGCTTTGCGCTAGAGTTCGGTCACCGGCGGGCCGCGCCCGCGTTTACTGCTCAGGGGGCTCCATGCTCAAAGCCGTCGCGTTCGACGTTTACGGAACACTCATCGACACCCAGGCAGTGCTTGGCAAGCTGGCCGAACGGGTGGGCGGCGCGGCGCCGGCGGTGTCGCAGCTCTGGCGCCAGAAGCAGCTGGAATACAGTTTTCGCCGCGGCCTGATGCGCGATTACCGGGACTTTTCGGTATGCACCCGCGACGCCCTGGTATTCGCCGCGCAGTCCTGCGGACAGCACTTGAGCCCCGCCGATATCGAACAGCTGATGCACGCCTACACCGAGCTGGAGGCCTTCGCCGACGTGCCGGCCAGCCTGCAGGCCCTGGCCGACAGCGGGCTCGCGCTATACGCGTTCTCCAACGGCAGCCGCGGCGCGGTAGAGGGGCTGTTGCAACGCGCCGGCGTGCTGGCGGCCTTTACCGCGGTGGTGAGCGTCGAGGACGTGCGGACGTTCAAACCGGCGCCCGAGGTCTATGCTCACCTGTGCCGGGTTGCCGACGAGCCCGCCGAACGCATCTGCCTGGTCTCCGGCAACCCGTTCGACATCCTCGGCGCCGCGCATGCCGGGCTGACCACCGCCTGGCTGCGTCGCGATCCGGGCGTGCCGTTCGACCCCTGGGGCGTGGATCCGACGTACATCCTCGGCGGCCTGGACGCCCTGCCCGATTGCCTGCGCCAGGCCTGACGCTCGCGCCCCACCAACGCTACCGGAACCGTCCTGCCATGCACGCCACCCTTCCGCTGCTCGATCGCCTGGCCTTTCCACCGCTGCGTCGCAGCGGCCTGGAGGCGCTGCAGGTCAACCTCACCTACCGCTGCAACCAGCGCTGCCTGCACTGCCACGTCAACGCCGGCCCGACCCGTGAGGAAGCCATGACCGACGACAGCCTGGCGCTGCTGCATCAGGTGATCGATGCACACCCGGTGCACACCCTGGACCTGACCGGCGGCGCCCCCGAACTGCACCCGCGCTTTCGCGACATCGTTCGCCATGCGCGGCGCGAGGGCCTGCGGGTGATCGACCGCTGCAACCTGACCATTCTCAGCGAGCCGGGTCACGAGGACCTGGCCGCGTTTCTCGCCGAGCAGGGCGTGGAAATCAGCGCCTCGCTGCCCTGCTACTCGCGCGGCAATGTCGACCAGCAGCGCGGCGACGGCGTGTTCGCCGCCAGCATCGCCGGGCTGCGGCAGCTCAACCGGCTCGGCTACGGCGCCTCTGACAGCGGGCTGATCCTGAATCTGGTGTACAACCCGCAGGGGCCGAGCCTGCCGCCACCCCAAGCCGCCCTCGAGGCCGACTACAAGGTCCATCTGGCGGACGACTTCGGCGTGAGCTTCAACCACCTGCTGACCATCACCAACCAGCCCATCGCCCGCTTCGGCAGCACCCTGATCAGCCGCGGCCAGTTTGGCGACTACCTGCAGCTGCTGCGCGACAGCTACCGGCCCGCCAACCTCGACGCCGTGATGTGCCGCAGCCTGGTCAGCGTCGACTGGCAGGGCTATCTGTACGATTGCGACTTCAACCAGATGCTCGGGCTACCGCTGGCGATGCCCGGGCTGATCGGCCGTGAACGCCCGCATCTGCGTGACCTGCTGCGCGGCGCGCGGTTGGACGGCAATCCCATCGTCACCCGCGACCACTGCTACGCCTGCACGGCCGGGCAAGGCTCGAGTTGCGGCGGGAGCCTGAACGGCTGAGGACCTTGCATGGATAGCCACCGCCGGCCCCTGCGTCCGGCGAATCGAGTGAGCCACGGCGCCGCCAGGCGGACGCCTCGCGCGGGCACGCCGAACGGGTGCCTGCGGCAGCGCGGCGAACCGGGAGCCGCCACATGACCCGCGGGCGCTTCGCCGTCCTGGCGCTGCTGGTCGTGGCGATTGCCGTGCTCTTCGCATTGGATGCCAGCCAGTACCTCGAACTTGAGCGCATCAAGGCCCGGCTGGCGACACTCGACGCCGCGGTCGCCGCGCAACCCTGGCTGTCCCGCGGCGCGTTCTTCCTTGCCTATGTGCTGATCACGGCACTGTCGCTGCCCGGCGCGGCGTTAATGACGCTGGTCGGCGGCGCACTGTTCGGCCTGGTGAGTGGCGCGCTGCTGGTCTCGTTCGCCTCGACCCTCGGCGCGACCGGCGCCCTGCTGCTCAGCCGCTACCTGCTGCGTGACTGGGTTCGGGCGCGCTTTGGCCAACGGCTCGCGGCCATCGATCGGGGCGTGACACGGGACGGTGCCCGCTACCTGTTCGCCCTGCGCCTGGTTCCGCTGTTTCCGTTTTTCCTGGTCAATCTGGCGATGGGGCTGACGTCGCTGCCGGTGCGCACCTTCTGGTGGGTCAGCCAGCTCGGCATGCTGCCGGGTACGCTGGCCTACGTGAACGCGGGACGCGAACTGGGCGCGCTCGGCTCCACGAACGACCTGCTGTCCCCGGGCCTGATCGGCGCCTTCATGCTGCTCGGCCTGTTGCCGCTGCTGTCGCGCAAGCTGCTTCAGGCTTATCGAACCCGGCAGGTCTATGCCGGCTGGCGCAAGCCGCGCCGTTTCGACCGCAATCTGATCGTGATCGGCGCGGGCTCCGGTGGCCTGGTCAGTGCCTATATCGCCGCGGCCCTGAAAGCGAAGGTCACCTTGATTGAAAAGCGCCGCATGGGCGGCGACTGCCTCAACACCGGCTGCGTGCCCTCCAAGGCGCTGATCCGCTCGGCGCGGCTGGCCCACCAGCTCAAGCATGCCGGGCGGCTGGGTGTCAGCGCGAGCGGCGAGGTGGATTTCGCCGCCGTGATGGCACGCATCCGCGACGTGATCGACCGCATCGCGCCCCACGATTCGGTCGAGCGCTACACCGCCATGGGCGTGGAGGTCATTGAGGCCGAGGCGCGGATCACCTCGCCCTGGACCGTCGAGGTGAATGGCCGCGTGCTGTCCACCCGGGCCATGGTGATCGCCACCGGAGCCCGCCCCCATGTACCGGCAATTCCCGGCATCGACCAGGTCGCCGCGCTGACCTCGGACACGGTCTGGAGCTTGCGCGAACGCCCGGCGCGGTTGCTGGTTCTCGGCGGTGGCCCGTTGGGTTGCGAGCTGGCGCAGGCCTTCCAGCGACTCGGTTCGGCCGTCACCCTGGTGCAGCGCAACGCCCGGCTGCTGCCCAAAGAGGATGAAGCCGCCAGTGCCGTGGTGCTCGACGCCCTTCGGGCCGACGGCGTGGATGTGCGTTTGCAACACAGCGCGTTGCGCTTCTTCGCGGCGGCTGGTGGCGACCGCCAGCTGATCTGCCGCGACGAGGCAGCCGGTGCGGACGTCGCCATCGTTTTCGACCAGCTGCTGCTGGCCCTGGGGCGCCACGCCACTGTCGAGGGTTTTGGCGCCGAGGCGCTCGGGCTGGACGTACGCGACGACGGCAGCCTCGCCGCCGACGCCTGCCTGGCCACGCGCTTCCCGAACATCTTCGTGGTCGGCGATGTGACCGGCCCCTTGCAGTACACCCATGTGGCTGCGCACCAGGCCTGGTACGCCGTGGTGAACGCGCTGTTTGGCGTCCTGCGCGGCTTCAACGTGGATTACCGGGTGATCCCGCGCGCCACCTTCACCGACCCGGAAGTGGCGCAGGTCGGCCTCACCGAACAGGAGGCAAGGGCGCTGGGCATTCCGGTCGAAACGACCCGTTTTGGCCTGGGCGGACTCGATCGAGCCATCGTCGACGACGCCACCAGCGGCTACATTCAGGTGCTCACGGTGCCTGGCAAAGACCGCATCCTCGGCGCCACCCTCGTCGGCGAGCACGCCAGCGAGCTGATCGTCGAATACGTCTCGGCAATGAAGCACGGGCTGGGACTGAACCGCATCCTCGGCACCCTGCACATCTACCCGACCCTGGCAGAGGCGAACAAATACGTCGCCGGCGAATGGAAGCGCGCCCATGCGCCGGCCCGTGCACTGCGCTGGCTGGCGCGCTGGCACCGCTGGCGTCGTGGTTCAGGCGAGCCGGAGCGGAACGATTGAAAGTTGCTGACGGGGCGATTGGGCCAGGCACACAGCGTGCGCTGAACACCGGAGAGGCGACCCACCAGGACAGCGGACCGCAACAGCGGCGGCGGCCTAATCGACCGCCGCCGGGGGATCAGTCGGTGGTGCTCAGCACGCCCCGCTGGATCTGGTCACGCTCGATGGATTCGAACAGCGCCTTGAAGTTGCCCTCGCCAAATCCACTGTCGCCCTTGCGCTGGATGAACTCGAAGAACACCGGGCCGAGCAGCGTGCCGGAAAATATCTGCAGCAACAGGCGCTGTTCCCCGTTCTCCGATGCGCCGTCGAGCAGGATGCCGCGCGATTTCAGTTCCTCGACCGGCTCACCATGGTTGGGCAGCCGCCCTTCGAGCATCTCGTAGTAGGTGGCTGGCGGTGCCGTCATGAACACCGTGCCGCTGGCCTTCAACCTGTCCCAGGTCTCGATCAGGTTGTCGGTGAGAAAGGCGACGTGCTGGATGCCCTCGCCGTTGAACTGCATGAGGAATTCCTCGATCTGCCCGGCGCCCTTGCTCGATTCCTCGTTCAGCGGGATGCGAATCAAGCCGTCCGGCGCGGTCATGGCCTTCGACGTCAGCCCGGTGTACTCGCCCTTGATGTCGAAGTAGCGGATCTCACGGAAGTTGAACAGCTTCTCGTAGAAGTCCGCCCAGTAAGCCATGCGCCCGCGGTAGACGTTGTGGGTCAGGTGGTCGATGAGCTTGAGGCCGGCCCCGACCGGGTGCCGGTCCACGCCTTCGAGGAACACGAAGTCGATGTCGTAGATCGAGCTGCCCTCGCCGAAGCGGTCGATCAGGTAAAGCGGCGCGCCACCGATGCCCTTGATTGCCGGCAGGCGCAGCTCCATCGGTCCTGGCGGCATGTCCACCGCTTGCGCGCCCAGCTCCAGCGCCTTGGCGTAGGCCTGGTGCGAATCCCTGACACGAAACGCCATGCCACAGACGGAAGGCCCGTGCTCGGCGGCAAAATACGCCGCGTGGCTGTTCGGCTCGCGGTTGACGATGGCGTTGATCTCGCCCTGGCGGTACAGCGCGACATCCTTGGAACGGTGATTGGCGACGTGGCTGAAGCCCATGCTTTCCAGCACGGGTTCGACGACGTTTGGCGTGGGCGAGGCAAATTCGATGAATTCAAAGCCCATGAGGCCCATGGGGTTTTCGTAGAGATCGGCCATGATTGGCTCCTTTCAAGCGCAACGGAACAAGGCAAAGGGTGAACGAGTCAGCGCCTGTTTCGGGGTGGTGCGCAGGAAATGCCCCTCACGCTGCGTGAGAGGTGGTCGCCCATCAGTAGCTTGAAACCGCGGATTTTCATGGTGATCGGCGCTCCCGGCGTATGGCAGCGGGTACGGCAGTGACGGGCAGGCCGGCTGTCGCATATGCCGCCACCGTCATGCTCGCAACTCCGGCGGTTGACTCCCGGCCACCCAGCCACAAGCCTGGCTCAAGATGCCGGGGCGTGCTGCGGAGAGGGAACGAAGAACGGACGAACTGCGTGTCGAGGTGCATTGGGATGGCCTGCTGTCGCGTCCTGATCGGAGCGCCGTTATTGTTTTGCGTAATCAGATTACGTTTAGGGGAATTTGCGTGACCGACGCCATGCTGTCAAGCACTGCCGCCTGCGCGTCGCTGCGCCGCGCCCTGCGCGCCCGCTGGTCTGCGGCTGAGAACGATCACCCGCCTCGCTTGCCGAACCAGAACAGGGCCAAGACTGCGGCCGGCTGTTTGTAGCAATGTTCCGCGCCCGCGTGGCCGCCCTTTTTCGCCATCCTCAGGAGCACACCAGATGAAAACACTGTATCCGCAAAAACCCGGGCAGAACGTACACGGCTGGGAGCGCGCCGCCTCTATCGCGGGTGGCCTGGCGCTGCTCGGCAAGGGCCTGAGCCGTGGTGGGCTGGGCGGCCTGGTTCAGCTGGCGGTTGGCGGCCTGGCGCTGGCGCGGGGAATCAGCGGACGCTGCGAGGCCAAGCGGATCCTTGGCGAGGCCAGCGCAACGCCGCCGGCACAGCGCGCCCTGCCGGACAAGCTGCGCTACAGCCATATGCCGCTCGACTCCGAAGTCCACAGTCCCGATTTCGACGAGCCGGATGTGACCCTGCCGGACGCAACGCCCATGGGCCACGAAACCCATCCCACCGCCGGCAACGAGCGCCGTTGACCGCATTGGCCCTAGATCCAGTGGCGCACGGCATGGCGCTTTCCGGGGGTCGACAGGGCTATTTGGACGTCGCTCATCGGCTACCGGCGCCAGCCGCCGAACGGCGATTGGCGGCATCTTGACGGCATGCTATTTATGCGACGCATTCCCGTCACATGCGTGGCATTTCAGGCAGAACCAACATGGAAAGATCGGCGACAGAAACGGAAAACCACGGGCAGTGGGGCGTGGTGTATTCCTATGGCAGCGTGCTTGCAGTCTTCGACAGCGAACAGGACGCGCAAAACGAAGCCACGCTCTTCGGCGGAGCGGTGGTCAACCTGGCACGACAGGTCTGGAATGCCATCAGCGAAGCGGCGCTCGCCGCCTCGCCCATCGACCAGCAGGCGGTATAGCCGCCCGGCGTCGCACGATTCAGGCGATCAGGACGCCCAACGGTGTGTCCAGATCGCCCAACCTGCTGTTTGGCTGGACGGGCAATGGCTGCCCGGCAGCGGCTTCCCCGGGTGAGGGCCGGAATTCCTGGTGATAGGGAATCAAACCCAGGGCAGTCCGCTCGAATTCAACGACGCTGTAGCCATCCGCCCAGGCCTCTCCCCCACGGCACTCTTCGCTCACGACAAGGCCTGCCTGAGCACACCCTCGACCCGCGCGGTACCTGCCTCGGCCTGCTCGATGAGCTTGCGCTGCTGGTGCGAAATGATGTCGAGCACGCGGCTGGGCTGGATTTCTATGTCATCGAAGGTAATCAACTGGCCGGGCTCCACCGCGCGCTTGAGCACCGTATTGCGCAACAGGCCGATGGGCACGTGGTCCAGCTCGTCAGCCAGCCGCACCGCCTCGCCACGCACGTCAAAGCCCCCGATACCGCGGGTGATCATCTCACCGGCGCGCAGCTCGCGCTTGGCCACGGCAGCGACGCCAAGGGTCGGAGTTGCGCCGTTGTTCAGCAGCACGCCGCCGCCGGACAGGACCCGGCGCAGCGTCTTGCCGACTTCCAGCGAGCACAGGTGAAACGGCCGCGTGAGCACGTAGTACGGCCCGGGCCCTAGCTTGAAATATTCGATCGCCGGCGCCTGGTCCTCGTCATGGCGGCAGACCAGGAACACACCCCCAGCCGGATAGCCGCTGGGCAGCACGTAGTCGACGATAGGCTGGCCGATGCCCTCGGCGAGCAGGCCCAGCACGTTGCCACTCAGGTTCAGGTCGGTGGACGGCACGCCTTCCAGGCCGCGGCGGGAAATGGTCGCGCCGAAGCCGTTGCCCACCACCACCTGTTCGATCTGCACCTTGGTGCCGTCGGTGAAGGAGGTGGTCTGCTCGATGCTGATGCCCTGGCGTTTCGACCAATAGGCCATGTCCTGGGGGCTCGGATTGTGGTTCAGGTAGCCCTTCATGTTGCCGTAGACCAGCGGGCGGAAGCCCATCTGCAGGGCCTCTTCGCGCAGCGCGGCAAGCGAGCCGGGCTGGTCGCCCTCGGCTTCGGTCAGCAACCCCTTGGTCGACAGATAGGAACCCGTGGTCACCTGCAGCTCGGCGTTGATGGTCACCACCGGCAACCCTGCTTCGAACGCCCGCTCGATTACCTCGGTGCCGAAGAACACATCACCGGTGCATTCGACGATGATGTCGGAATGCTCGAGCAACTCGTCGATAGAGTTGGTCAGCCGGTCGCTGAGCGGGAAATCCGCCAGGCTGTCGATGCGCCGGCGCGTCAGCACGCGGCTCACAACCATGTCCTTGTAATGCTGCTTGATCAGGCGAACGAGGCAGTGCGAAATCATCCCTGTACCTGACACACCCACTCTTTTTATCGTTTCGACTGTCATAGCGAACTGCCCCTGTTAGGTCCTCGCCTTCCGACCGTAACATCCGGAAAAAGTTTTGATCGAACCACCCGCATCAGTTGTGCGCCGCCTGCGGAGTAGCCAGTTGCGTGGGGTCGTCGGCGATGCTGAACGGATACGCCTTGTACGGGACGCGGCTGGGCGCCGGCCCGAACGGGACGGCCGGCATGTCGCTCATGCGCCGGATCACGTGGTGCAGCTCTTTGCGCCAGTGCTTGGGGCGGATGCCAAAGGTGGCCTCGATGCGCGCGCAATCGAGCACCGACCAGGCCAACCGGTTCGCTGCCCGCGGCAGTTGCTCGCTGGTCACCGGCAGCACCCGCGGCGCGGTGTCGATCAGGCCAGCCTGCTCCGCCTCGCGAAAGATCTCGCTGGCGAATTCCGCCCAGCTGCACGGCGACGAGCCGCTGTAGTGGTACAGGCCCCATTCCAGGTCACCGTCGCGGCAATAGCGCAGCGCCAATTCGATCAGCACCCGCGCGACACTGCGCGCCCGCGTTGGGCAACCGACCTGGTCGCTGACCACTGAGATCTCCTCGGTCTTGGAGCCCAGGTTGAGCATGGTCTTGACGAAGTTGTTGCCGCGCTCGCCATAGATCCAGCTGGTTCGCAGGATAAGGTAGCGGTCCAGGGTCTGGCTGATCGCGGCCTCGCCTGCCAATCGGGTCGAGCCGTAGACACAGTTGGGTTTTGGCGTGTCGGTTTCGCGATACGGCACGTTGCCCTCGCCGTCGAAGACGAACTCGCTGGAGAGATGGAACAGCGGGATGTCGTACTCCCGGGCGGCAGCGGCCAGGTTCGCCGGGCCGTCGCGGTTGACCGCCTGAGCCTGGGCCACTTCGGCCTCGGCGTGATCGAGGTTGGTGTAGGCCGCGGCATTGATGATCACGGCGGGCTGATAGCGCTCGATGGCAGCGTGCACCTGCTGCACCGAGGTGATGTCCAGCGCTTCGCGTGGCAGCCCGATGACCTCCAGGCCGAAGCTGGCGGCCTGGTTGACCAGGCAATAGCCGACCTGGCCGCCGGCGCCGCAGACCAGCACACGACGATTCTGCCGTGTGTGGCGTCGCGGCTCGGGAGCCGGCTCATCCGCGCCGGCCCCGGGTGCGGCCGCATCGCCGGACACGCTCGCCGCGGCGCCGGCCTCAACCGGCGCCGGTCCCGCCAGCGGCTTTGGGCTCAGCTCCCGCACCGTAACCCCGAGCGCCTCGACCGGCGCCTCAGCCGGCTCGGGCACTGGTTTGAAGCGAAGGCTTTCCAGCAGCCCCTTGAGCACGATGCGCGACTTTGCGCCCTGGCCGCTCCTGAGCATCCGCGCGGCCAGCAACAGGCGCGAGAGGAACACGGTCAGCGCCCGGCGACGGTTGTAGTAGCGGCGCGCGATGAATAGCTCGTTGCGCACGAAATGCCGGTGCAAGGCCGTGCGCTTCGGATCGACCTCACGCTGGATGTTGATCGAGCCGCTGACCTTGCGCAGATGGCGCACCTTGCTCGCCGCCACCAGGTAGCCGGGAGCGTGCTGGCTGATGCGCAGCGTGTATTCGGTGTCGTCGCCCCACATGAACATGGCGGCGAGCGGCAAGCCGTAGCGCTGCAGCGAGGCGCGCGGCACCAGGATGGAAACGTAGGTTGCCGGGCGCACGGGAACGAGCCCCTCGTCGAGCAGGGCTGGCCAGTTTTCGTAATCGATGGCGTTGGCGCGCGTGTCGACACCAGGCACGTTGGTCAGCAGGCCGTCCTCTGTGTAGGCCAGCGACAACAGGAACGAATGCGGCTGGTCCCTGGCGGCCAGCCGATCGCCGGCGTCGAGCAGCTGCTGCAGGGCGTCCGGCTCGGGAATCACATCGTCGTCCATCATCCAGACGAAATCGGCGCCGTGCTGATAGGCGAGGCGGAAGCCCGCACTGAAACCACCGGACGCCCCGGTGTTGTGCGACAGCACGTACACCTTGAGGTTGGGCAGGGCCTGCTCCATCAGCATCTCTTCGGTGCCGTCGTGGCTGGCGTTATCGACGACGATGATGCCCGCGCAGGGGCGCGTCTGGGCATCGATGGCGTGCAGGCAGCGTTTCAGCAGGCCTTTGCGTTTGTACGAAAGTACGACCGCGTATATCTGGTCCATGGGGGTGCTCGGTTCTGGCGAGAGTCAATCGATCCGGCCGACCGCCCGTGACCCGAACAGCGCCGATCTGCTGCGCTGGAGTCGCCAAACGGCTTGGCCGTGACGCTCAGCTCTGACCCAGTAAGACAAATGTGGTTCAGACACTGGCAGATAAAAGTGGCCAAGCGCCTGCCGCAGCGCGAGGGCAGCAGCCACGACTTGCTGATGGTCTGCTCGAACTCATCCCCGCCCGCGTTGTTCCCATGCTGTACAGGTCAAGACGGGAGAACGAGGATGATGAGATCGCTGTGGACCCTGGTCGGGCTGGCCTGTGCCGCCCCCGCCCTGGCGCAGACACCGGAGATCACGACGCGGCTGCACGGCATGGACCTGCAGATCGAGCAACTGGGCGTGCAGTCCGCATCGTCAGACAAGGTCGACCTGAAAGGCGTGCCGGCGATCAAGGTCACCAACCACAGCCCGGAAATTGCGTCCTGTCAGTTTCATGCCTTACCCGAAGAAACCGTGATGACCGCAGCGCCGGCCGTCTCGGTAAGCCCCAACGAACAGGTGGTGATGCGCGTTCCAGGCAAATACTCGGCGGGTGGACCGAAGGCGCTACTGGTGTGCCAACCGGAAGGCGTTCCGAGCCGCTGATCGGCGGCTCGCCGTGTGTACTTGTTAAATGAGGAGAAGACCATGAACAGCAGGTTTCTGACATCTCTGGCATTCGCCACGCTCTGCGCCACTGTCCTGCCCAACGCGGCGCAGGCAGCCGGCGAACCTTCAGATGATGGCATCGTCGTACGGCCGAGCCCCATGGGCGTGCCGACGCCCCAGGAAAAGCTCGAAACCCACCGCAATGAGCAGGGGCAGATCGTGACCGAGGATGGCCGGCTGGTCCAAGGGCTGCCGGAGAACGATACGGTGCCCAACCGCAACATGCATCGAACCGAGCAGGAAACCATTACTGAGGACCCGCCACATCGATCTGCTACGCCAGGTGAAATCGAATAGCGCATCGTACGCAGCCTGCGCGGCCCAGCCTGCTCACGTCGCCTCGACGCGGCTGGCGACGCCAGGTTCCCTGTCTATCGATCTGTCTATTTTCTGGAGTCTCCATGTCGCCCCACACCGCGCACAACCGCAGCATCCGCCTCGCCTCCCGCCCGCACGGCGCACCGGCTGCCGAGAACTTCCGCCTGGAGACCGGCCCGGTCCCAGAGCCGGGCGATGGGCAGCTGCTGCTCCGGACCCGCTTTCTCTCGCTGGACCCGTACATGCGCGGCCGCATGAGCGCGGGCCCGTCCTATGCCCCGCCAATGGAGGTTGGCGACGTCATGGTCGGCGGCACGGTGAGTGAGGTGGTCGAGTCCCGGCACCCGGGCTACCAGGCTGGCGAACTGGTGCTCAGCGGCAATGGCTGGCAGGACTATGCGCTGTCCGACGGCCAGGGGCTGATCCGCCTCGCCGCGGACATGCCGCACCCCTCGCACGCCCTCGGCGTCCTGGGCATGCCCGGCTTCACAGCCTACATGGGGCTGCTCGACATCGGCCAACCGCAGGCCGGCGAAACCCTCGTGGTGGCAGCCGCCACCGGGCCGGTCGGCGCCACGGTCGGGCAGATTGGCAAGCTCAAGGGCTGTCGGGTGGTGGGGATCGCCGGCGGGCCGGAAAAATGTCGGCATGCGGTCGAGACGCTCGGCTTCGATGCCTGCGTCGACCACCGCGCCGAGGGCTTCGCGCAGCACCTGGCGGCGCAGTGCCCGGACGGCATCGACGTGTATTTCGAGAATGTCGGCGGCAGGGTCTTCGACGCGGTGCTGCCGCTGCTCAACACCAGCGCCCGGGTACCGGTGTGCGGCGTGGTGGCGCAATACAACAGCACCGAGCTGCCTGACGGGCCGGATCGCTTGCCGTTGCTACTCGACACCATTCTGAAGAAGCGCATGCGCATGCAGGGCTTCATCATCTTCAACGACTACGGCCACCGCTACGATGAGTTCGCCCGCGAGATGGGCACCTGGTACGCCGAGGGCAAGATCAAATACCGCGAGCAGATCGTCGAAGGCCTGGAAAACGCGCCCGACGCTTTTATCGGCCTGCTCGAAGGTAAGAACTTTGGCAAGCTGGTGGTGCGGGTGGACGAGGCGTGACAGCGGCCAGTCGCTGATCGGTTGAGGCATCCGTTAGTGGGCTGAAGCCCACCCCTCTTCGATTTGGCGAGCCGAGGCGCCGAGGAGGCTTATCCGCAATTGCGCCAGGAAGGTCGCCCCAAAAAAGGGAGCGCACGCCAAGCGCCGCACCTTTGTGGTTCAGCGACATCGCCGAGCTGGCGCGCAGCGGCGTGGTCACCCTGCTGACGAAGCCGCCCGCCAATCCGTCCGTAGGGCTGCGCCCAGCCCAGCAGTTCCGTCGAGCTTCTGTTCAGCGCCCCCGATCGCGGAACATCTCTCTCCCGCTGGCACGCAACCTGCAAACACCTAAGCAACGCCTGCCGAGCGATTCGGCAGAGCTTCCCGCGGTCAGCGAAGACCATCAGCCATAAACGGCGCGGGACAGGTGCGACGGGCAACGAGGCTCGAACAGTCACCTCCACACCTTACGAATACCAGGCAAAGGCGCCTGGAGCTGCCCGACAGCTCCAGGCGCCTTTTTGTTTTTGTACGACGACGCCGAACACGGCTTCGACGGAGGAACCGGCATGAACGCAATCGTCACCCCGCTCAAAAGTGAAACGCTGATCGTCATCGGCAACGGCATGGTGGGGCATCACTGCGTCGAGCAACTGGTCGAGCGCGGCGCGCTGGGCCAGTACCAGATCCATGTGTATGGCGAAGAGCGCCAGCGGGCCTATGACCGGGTGCATCTGTCCGAGTACTTCGGCGGCCGCGATGCCGACTCCCTGGCCCTATGCGAAGCCGACTATTACGCCGCTCACGGCGTACACATTCACCTCGGCGTGCAGGTGCTGGAAATCGACCGCGAGCGCAAGGAGGTGGTCACCAACGACGGCCGCCAGGCCTACGACAAACTGATTCTGGCCACCGGTTCCTACCCCTTCGTGCCGCCGATTCCGGGCGCCGAAGGCAACTCGCGCCTGGTCTACCGCACCCTCGATGACCTCGATGCCATCCGCGCCGCGGCCAGCAATGCCAAGCGTGGCGTGGTGGTCGGGGGCGGCCTGCTCGGCCTGGAAGCCGCCAACGCGCTCAAGTCGCTCGGCCTCGAAGCCCATGTGGTCGAGTTCGCCCCGCGCCTGATGCCGGTTCAGCTGGATGAAGAAGGTGGCAAGGCACTCAAGGCCCGCATCGAGGCGCTGGGCGTCGGCGTGCACCTGTCGCGCGCCACTCAGGAAATCATCGTCGGCGAGGAATACGCCTACCGGATGAACTTCCAAGACGGTGCTGATGGTAGACGTGAGTTTCTGGAAACCGACCTGATCGTCTTCTCTGCCGGTATCCGCCCGCAGGATGCCCTGGCCCGCAGCGCCGAATTGGACATCGCGCCGCGCGGCGGCGTGGTAATCGACAGCGACTACCGCACCAGCGACCCCTCGATCTTCGCCATCGGTGAATGTGCGTCCTGGAACGGCATGGTCTTCGGCCTGGTCGCGCCCGGCTACACCATGGCGCGTAACCTGGCCGCCGTCCTCTGCGGCGAACCGCATCAGCCGTTCAGCGGCGCTGACATGTCGACCAAGCTCAAGCTGCTCGGCGTCGATGTCGGCTCCATCGGCGACGCCCATGCCGCCACGCCCGGAGCCAAAAGCTACCGTTTCATCGACGAAGCCAATGCCAGTTACCGCCGCCTGGTGCTGTCGGAGGACGGCAAGCGGGTCATCGGCGCCGTGCTGATCGGCGACAACAGCTACTACGACACCTTGCTGCAGTACGCACAGAACGGCATCAAGCTGCCGGCCGATCCATCCAGCCTGATCCTGCCGCTGTCCGATGGTGCTCCGACGCTGGGCGCGGACGCCCTTCCCGACACCGCGACGATCTGCTCCTGCCACAACGTCACCAAGGGCGCCGTGTGCTGCCAGGTCGACGCAAACATCACCGACCTCGGCGAGCTGAAAGCCGCGACCAAAGCCGGTACTGGCTGCGGCGGTTGTAGCGCGCTGCTCAAGCAGGTTTTCGAGCATGAGCTGACCGCACGCGGCGTCGAAGTCGATAAAAGCCTCTGCGAGCACTTCGCCCACACCCGCCAGGAGCTGTACGGGATCGTTCGCGTCGAAGGGATCATCAGCTTCGATGAATTGCTCGCCAAACACGGCCGCGGCCACACCGGCTGCGACATCTGCAAACCGGCCGTGGGGTCGATCCTGGCCTCCTGCTGGAACCAGCCGATCACCGATCCGGGGCTGATCCCGCTGCAGGACACCAACGACACCTTCATGGCGAACATGCAAAAGAACGGCACCTACTCGGTAGTGCCGCGCATCGCCGGGGGTGAAATCACCCCGGACAAGCTAATCGCCCTCGGCGCTGTAGCCAAGAAATATGACCTCTACACCAAAATCACCGGAGGCCAGCGCATCGACCTGTTCGGTGCCCAGCTGCACGAACTGCCGGACATCTGGAGCGAGCTGATCGAAGCAGGCTTCGAGACCGGCCACGCCTACGGCAAATCCCTGCGCACGGTGAAATCCTGTGTGGGCAGCACCTGGTGCCGCTACGGCGTGCAGGACAGCGTCGGCATGGCGCTGCGCCTGGAGGATCGCTACAAGGGCCTGCGCTCGCCACACAAGATCAAGTTTGGTGTCTCCGGCTGCACCCGCGAATGCGCCGAGGCACAGAGCAAGGACATCGGTGTCATCGCCACCGAGAACGGCTGGAACCTGTACGTCGCAGGCAACGGCGGCATGCGCCCGCGTCACGCCGAGCTGTTCGCCACCGACCTCGATGACGCCTCCCTGATCAAGTACATCGACCGCTTCCTGATGTTTTACATCCGCACCGCGGACAAGCTGCAGCGCACCTCGGTGTGGCGTGAATCCCTCGAAGGCGGCCTCGACTACCTCAAGGAAGTGGTCATCGACGACAGCCTGAACCTCGCTGCAGAGCTGGAAGCGCAGATGCAGCTGGTGGTCGACCGCTACGAATGCGAGTGGGCCAACGCCATCAAGGACCCGGAAAAACTCAAGCGCTTCCGCACCTTCGTCAACGACAGGCGCGGCGACCCGGACATCCACTTCGTCAAGGAGCGCGGCCAGCGCCGTCCGGTGCACGCGCACGAGCTTCACCTGATTCCCGTCAACGAGGAGGTGCTCTGATGAGCCAGTCCAACGCCGTACGCAAGCAACCGCATGAGTCCACTAACTGGCGCGCGCTGTGCAGCCGCCGCGACCTCGTCGCCCATTCGGGTGTGGTCGCCTGGCTCGATGGCCAGCAAGTTGCACTGTTTCACCTGCCCCAGGGCGAGACCGGCGAACAGGTGTTCGCCATCGCCAACAAGGACCCTAAATCGGGCGCCAACGTGATCGGGCGCGGCATTGTGGGGCAGCTCAAGGGGGAGCTGGTGGTCGCCTCGCCGCTGTACAAGCAGCACTTTCGCCTCGCCGATGGCCGCTGCGTGGAATACCCGGAACAACAATTGAAGGTCTGGCCCGTACGCCTGAACGGCGATGCAGTGGAAATCGCCGCACGCTGACCGCAGCGAGTGGCAGGTAGCGATACGCAATGGCAGGCCGAGTCCTGCCCAGCCAACACAACCAGGGAAACTGAAATGTCCTATCTCGTGCCTTCGGAATTCGTCACCAAGATGGTCGACGCGGGTGAGTCCAAGATCTACATGTCCACCCGCGATACCCTCATCCGTGCCTTCATGGCCGGTGCCATTCTCGCGCTGGCGGCTGTATTCGCCGTGACCATTACCGTGCAGACCGGCTCGCCGCTGCTTGGCGCCGTGCTCTTCCCGGTGGGCTTCGTCATGCTTTATCTGATGGGGTTCGACCTGCTGACGGGCGTATTCGTGCTCACGCCGCTGGCCCTGCTGGATCGGCGTCCAGGCGTTACGGTCAATGGCGTACTGCGCAATTGGGGGCTGGTGTTTCTCGGCAACTTCGCCGGCGCGTTGACCGTCGCCGTGATGATGGCCTTTGTCTTCACCTACGGCTTTTCCACCTCACCGGGGCCGATCGGCGAGAAGATCGCGCACATCGGCGAGGCCCGCACGCTCGGCTACGCCGAGTACGGCCTGGCCGGCTGGTTCACCATCTTCGTGCGCGGCATGCTCTGCAACTGGATGGTCTCCATGGGCGTGGTCGGCGCGATGATCTCCACCTCGGTCAGCGGCAAGGTCATCGCGATGTGGATGCCGATCATGCTGTTCTTCTTCATGGGCTTCGAGCATTCGGTGGTAAACATGTTCCTGTTCCCCTCGGCCATGATCATGGGCGGCGGCTTCTCGGTGATGGACTACATGATCTGGAACGAGATCCCCACGGCGCTGGGTAATCTGGTGGGCGGTCTGGCCTTTACCGGTCTGACGCTTTACACCACCCACGTCAAGACTGGCGCCAAGCGAGTGCTGGTGCGCTGAAGCGACGCGATAAAAGCGTCGCCAGCAAGCTGGCTCCTACAAGGGCAATAGCAATAGCAAGAGCAACAGCAACGCGGCAGCGGGTGACGCCGGCTCGCAACAGCGCACCTTCCTGTAGGAGCGAGCTTGCTCGCGAACAGCCAAGCCAACACCGCGATCAAGCGCGACGGCAGACAAGCTTCGCCAGCAAGCTGGCTCCTACAACAGCAACAGCAACAGCAACAGCAAGCCAGCAGCGATAAGCGCAAGGCTGGGTTGGACCAGATTTCGAGCACATGAGCAGTCAACTCAAGGTTTCGGTGGGTCAATGCAGCGACAAGGGCGTGAAGGAAACCAACCAGGATTTCCACGGCGTCTACATTCCCGATGAACCACAACGAAGCAGCAAGGGCATTGCCATCGCCCTGGCCGACGGCATCAGCAGCAGCGCCGTCAGTCATATCGCCAGCGAATCGGCTGTCACCGGCTTCTTCGCCGACTACTACAGCACCTCCGACGCCTGGTCGGTCAAGACTTCCGCGCAGCGGGTGTTGATGGCGACCAACTCCTGGCTGCATGCGCAGGGGCAGCACAGCCCCTATCGCTTCGACCCGGACCGCGGCTACGTCTGCACCTTCAGTGCGCTGGTGATCAAATCCACCACCGCGCATATCTTCCACGCCGGCGACTCGCGCATCTATCGCGTCCAGGGCACGGCGCTGGAGCAACTGACCCAGGATCACCGCCTGTGGCTGGGTGAGGACCAGAGCTATCTGAGCCGGGCGCTGGGCATCCATCCGCAGCTGGAGGCGGATTACCGCGCCGAGCCGGTCGAGGTCGGCGACGTCTTCATTCTTGCCACCGATGGTGTCTACGAATACATCAGCGCGGCGTCGATGATCGGTGCCATTGCCCATAATCCCGATGACCTGGACGCCGCCGCCCGGGCCATCGTCCAACAGGCCTTGGACCAAGGTAGCGACGACAACCTCACGGTGCAGATCCTGCGCATCGAGGCCCTGCCCTTGCAGCAGGCCGACGAGCGCTACCAGCAGCTGACCGAACTGCCCTTCCCGTCGGTGCTCGAGGCGCGGGCATCGTTCGATGGCTACACCATCGTGCGCGAACTGCACGCCAGCAACCGCAGCCATGTGTATCTCGCGATCGACGATGACAGCCAGGCCAGGGTGGTGATCAAGACGCCCTCGATCGACCTGCAGCGCGATGCCGCCTACCTCGAGCGCTTCCTGACCGAGGAATGGGTCGCACGGCGGATCGACAGCGCACACGTGGCCAAGCCGTGCCTGCAGACCCGCAAGCGGCGCTACCTGTATGGCGTCAGCGAATTCATCGAGGGCCAGACGCTGGCCCAATGGATGATCGACCACCCGCAGCCGGAGCTGGAAACGGTGCGCGGCATCGTCGAGCAGGTCGCCAAGGGGCTGCGTGCCTTTCACCGGCTGGAGATGCTGCACCAGGACCTGCGCCCGGCGAACGTCATGATCGACGCCACCGGTACGGTCAAGATCATCGATTTCGGCTCGGCGCGCGTCGCCGGGCTGCTGGAGATCGCTTCACCGCTCGAGCGCAGCGACCTGCTCGGCACCGCGCCCTACACCGCGCCGGAGTACTTCCTCGGCGAAAGCGGCACGCCGCGCTCGGATCAGTTCTCCCTGGCGGTCCTCACCTATCAGATGCTCAGTGGAAAACTGCCCTACGGCACCCAGGTCGCGCAGTGTCGCACCCGAGCAGCGCAGAACAGGCTCAGCTACCAGCCGATTCGCGAGCACGACCGCGGCATTCCGGCCTGGATCGACGACGTGCTGCGCAAGGCGTTGCATCCCGACCCGTGCAAGCGCTACGAGGATCTGTCGGAATTCGTCTTCGAGCTGCGCCAGCCCAACGCGGCCTTCCTTGCCAAGGCGCGGCCGCCGCTGATGGAGCGTAACCCTGTGCTGTTCTGGCAGGGCGTGTCCGTGGTGTTGGCGCTCATCCTAGTCGGGCTGTTGGTGCGCTGAGCGCCGGACTCACTCGGGGCGTTGTGGCGCGTAGACGTTGAGCGCCGGATCGGTGACGCCGTCCTTCGACGGGTCGAGGATCCAGCGCAGTTGCGTCACCAGCTCGTCGCAGTTCTCACCGCGCTGCTGCCAGTCCTCGAAGGCGATGCGCGCCGCATGAAGCGAAGCCGCGGCGACCTGCTCGGCCTCGCTGGTGGCATCGCCCGGCGGCCACTGCTGGAACAGTGCCTTGAGGGCGTGCTGCGCCTGCTCGGCGCCCAGTTCGCCGTCGGACCAGCGTGAGGTGATGTCCTGGGCGCTCTGCAGCGCGCGGATCAGTGGGCTTGTAGATTCCATCGCCAACGGCCTCCAGTGGCTATTCATGAGCGTTGGAGTCTAACGGCGCTGATGAATTCGCCGCCGGTGCTGGCCCGTTTCGTTGGTGACGTGGCAACAGCCAACGCTGCCGCCTGTCCGCAGGCCGGCATCGGGCTTGTCCGGACAGGGTCCAATCCTGCGCCAGATCCGTCATGGAGCCCGCCATGCATTTGATTCAGTTGCTGCTGCCGCTGTACGACAACGACCAGGAAGCCCTGCCTGCCGACCTCTTCGGCCAGGTGCGCGAGGAGCTCACTGCCAGGTTCGGCGGGCTCACGGCGCACACCCGCGCGCCGGTCAAGGGCCTGTGGCGCGACGACGACAGCCACGCCGTACGCGACGACCTGCTGATCTACGAGGTGGTGGCCGCCACGCTCGACCATGCCTGGTGGCGCCAATACCGGACGACGCTGGAGCGTCGTTTCCGTCAGGAGCAGCTGCTGATCCGGGCACTCCCGGTCGAGGTGCTGTAGCGCCCGGGGCACCCGGCCGCCATTAGGCAGCGCCTCGGCAGGCGAAACGGCGCCACTCGCCGCCATGACAATTTGGTGAACCCGGGGCGATTTCCGTTGTCAGTCCAGGCTGCAGCATTGCGGGCGCCCATTGCCTCGCACCGGGAGCGGTCAGGTCCCGTACGCGCTCCGTTCATCCGGCACACCTGCCAATCGTCCCTGTGGCGGGGTTTCTGGTAAGCCACCGCTCCGTTACATGTGTTTCGGCCTGTTCACCGAGGCCTTCATATTCAGTCAACGCGAAGACCACCATGTCCTTATCCCGTCATTCAGTTGCACGTCTTTCCCGTTTTTCCCTCGCAGCCGCCCGGCGCCACGTCGTTCGCGCTGGGGTGCTGGGCGCCCTGCTGGTCGCCGTCGCCCCGGTCCAGGCCCAGCAGTCCGACAGCGACCGCTGGGTCAGCGACAGCCTCAGCACCTACGTACGCAGCGGGCCAACCGATGGCTACCGCATCGTCGGCACGCTGACGTCCGGACAGAAAGTCGAGCTGCTCGAGACCCAGGGTGACTACAGCCAGGTCCGAGGCGAGAGCGGCGACCGCGTCTGGATTCGCACCAGCGACCTGCAGGAAATGCCCGGTCAAGGCGAGCGGCTGCCGGAGCTGGAACAAAAGGTGGCCGAACTCAGCGAGGAGCTGAAAACCATCGATGACAGCTGGAAGACACGCGTCCAGGGCATGCAGGAAACCCTCGACTCGCGCAAGGCGCTGATCGACGAGCTGGAAGCCCGGCGCAAGGCGCTGGACGAAGCCCTGACCGCCACCGAATCGGAACTGCGCGACGCCGAGGCGCGCCTCGGCGACGAGAACAACCAGGTGCTGATGCGCTACATGGTCTATGGCGGCAGCATCGCCGGCGCGGGCCTGCTGGCCGGCCTGATCATTCCGGCGCTGACCCGCGGCCGCAAGCGCAACGACCGCTGGTTCTGACCGCTGCCGGCTGTTTCAGGCCGGCTCGGTGCAGGCCTGACGCGCCGGGGCGAAGTCCGATTCGCCCGGCCGCAGCCGTTCGACCCGGGTGCGTATCTGAGCTGGCGTCATCGGGCGATCCAGCAGAAAGCCCTGCAGCGTCTCGCAACCCAGGCCGGTGAGAAACGCCTGCTGCTCGGCGGTCTCGACGCCCTCAGCCACCACTTCCAGGCCCAGCGCCTTGGCCAGGGCGATGATCGCCGAAACGATCACCGCATCTTCGTTGCCGTCGCTCATCTCGCGAACGAAGGCGCGGTCGATCTTCAGCTCCGTGGCCGGCAGCCGCTTGAGGTAGAGCAGGCTCGAATAGCCGGTGCCGAAGTCGTCGATGGACGCCTTCACCCCCATCTCGGTCAGCGCCCGCAGGGTCTCGATGGTGCTTTCCGGGTTGCGCATGGCCACGGTCTCGGTGACCTCGAGGGTCAGCATGGACGGTGCAATGCCGTGGCGCTCGATGGCCGCGACGACCCCTTCGAGCAGGTCGGGCTGTTCGAACTGCAGCGCCGACAGGTTGACCGCGACGGTCCAGTGCCCTAAGCCCTGCCGGTGCCATTCGCGCAGCTGCCGGCAGGCCTCGTTCAGCACCCAATGCCCGATCGGTACGATCAGGCCGGTCTTCTCGGCCAGCGGCAGGAACAGGTCCGGCGACAGCATGCCGCGCTGCGGGTGGTTCCAGCGCAGCAAGGCCTCGAAGCCACGCACCGGACCGGCCGGCGCTTCGAACTTGGGCTGGTAGTGCAGCCGCAGCTCGCCGTTCGCCTCGGCATGGCGCAGATCGTTGAGCAATTGCAGGTGCTCCACCGCGTTGGCGTTCATCGAGGCTTCGAAAAAGCTGTAGCCGTTCCGCCCGGCGCTCTTGGTGTGATACATCGCCGCGTCGGCGTGCAGCAGCAGGTCACGCTCGACCAGGCCGTCGCCCGGATACACGGCGATGCCCACGCTCAGCGAAACACTTAGCCGGTAACGTGACAGCACGAACGGCTCACCGATGGCCTCGACCAGCTTGGCCGCCAGGGTGGCCGCATCGTCCGGCTCATTGATCGCCGCCAGCAGCACGAACTCATCGCCACCAAGACGCGCCAAGGTGTCCTGGGCCCGCACGCAGGCACGCAGCCGGTCGCTGACGCCGACCAGCAACTGATCGCCCAGGTGGTGACCGTAGGCATCGTTCACCGCCTTGAAGCCATCGAGGTCCATGAACATGACCGCAAAACTGCCCTGCTCGCGCCGCGCCACGTTCAGCGCCTGGCTCAGTCGATCTTCGAGCAACAGCCGGTTCGGCAAGCGGGTCAAGTTGTCGTGCAGGGCCAGTTGCATCAGTTCGCCATTGGCCTTCTCCAGTGAGCGGGCCAGCACCGAGGTCCGCGCCTGCAGGCGCGCATCAAGCACCGAGACGGTCAGCGTGATACCCAGCACGGCAAGCGTCAGCACGATCACCAGCAGCGCCAGCCAGTTGGTGTCCACGCCATTGGCCGCACCGCAGAAGCTGCCCTCGGGAAATCCCGCGGCGGCCATGCCGGTGTAATGCATGCCGGCGATCGCCAGCCCCATCACCAATGCCGCCGCGCTGCGCCAGATGCGCACGTGCTGCAGGTTGGCGCGCAGGTGGAAGGCCAGCCACAACGCAGCACCGGAAGCGAGCACCGCGATGGCCACCGACGCAACCAGCCAGGCGGCGTCATAGACGATGCCGGGCTGCATACGCAACGCGCCCATGCCGCTGTAGTGCATCAACGCGATGCCGGCACCGATCAGTACGGCGCCCTGCACCAGCCGTCGCGCACGCAATTGCTGCTGGCACACCAGCCACAACGCCAGGCCCGACGCGACGATGGCGACCACCAGCGACAAGACCGTGATCAGTGGGTCATAGCCCAGCGCGATCGGCAGGCTGAAGGCGAGCATGCCGATGAAATGCATCGACCAGATGCCCAGGCCCATGGAAAACGCGCCGCCGATCCACCACAGCCGTGCCGCACGTCCGGACGAGGTGGCGATGCGGCCGGCCATGTCCAGCGCCGTATAGGACGCCAGCACCGCCACCACGAAGGAAAAGAAGACAAGGACGTTGTTGTAGCTACCGATCAACATGGGATCGACTTCCTGAAGCACGCACGGCTCTCACTCAAGACCCGATAGAGGCTAAATGCTATCAGTGTGCATTGACCGCTGTCAGGGATTCGGCGATTCACCGCGCGGCTTTCAGCGAGCGGTCGACGGACGGTTGTGTAGCGGTTCGGTACAACCCACACCGCACCGCTCGGTTGTCGAGCAAAGTCGGGACTTAACAAACCCTGTAGGCACTGGAGCCCGAACAGGCGACGGGCTGTAGCAGGCGCAGTTGCGACCCACTGACAAACGACCGCCATCACAAGCGAACGGCCTCGACGTGGCGCACCGATGCCCGGCAGGCGCAGATGGCGCGTGAACAACACGTCCGGGTACAGAAAAAGGCTGTCAGCTCAACCGGTTGTTTGACGTATCCTGAGCGCCTTTGGGTCAAAATTTCCGGCCCATCATGCAGCATCCGTCAAGCAGGTTCCGGCGCCAAACCGGAACGCCTGCACGACTTTTGAATCGAACACGACTATTGCTGCCGCCCGATAAGGAATAGCGCCCATGGCTTCATTGCAACAACGCACCTTCACCGTCATCGCCGATCATGAGCAGGAGCTCCTCGACAGCTGGTCCGCCGAGCTGGAGGCCAGCGGCCTGTATCGCACCGTCAAGGTCGACGAGTTTCGCCAGCAGACCGCCGAGTTCATCCGGCTGCTGATCGCTGCCGCGCGGCAGACCGAATCGACCAGCCTGCGTTCCTCCACCTGGGACGGCATGCGTCAGTTCCTCGAGCAGCTGTCCCACAGCCGGGTGTTGCTGGGCTTCGACTCGCAGCAGACCGCCGCTTTCATCTTTTCCTTCAAGCGTCCCCTGATGCCGCTGCTGCAGCACGAATATGCCGACGAGCCGGCGCTGCTCGCCGAACAGCTCTGGGCCCTGTCGGAGCTGGTCGACCAGCTCGGTCTGGAAACCGTACGCGCCTTTCAGAAGTCCCGGGAATCGGTCATCAAGCGCCAGCAGGAAGAGCTGCTGGAACTGTCGACGCCAGTGGTCAAGCTGTGGGACGGCGTGCTGGCGCTGCCGATGATCGGCACGCTCGACTCCCAGCGCACCCAGGTGGTGATGGAATCACTGCTGCAGCGCATCGTCGACACCGGGTCGGAAATCGCCATCATCGACATCACTGGCGTCCCGACGGTCGATACCCTGGTGGCCCAGCATCTGCTGAAGACGGTCACGGCGATCCGCCTGATGGGCGCCGATGCCATCATCAGCGGCGTGCGTCCGCAGATTGCGCAGACCATCGTGCATCTGGGGCTCGATTTGCAGGGCATCGTCACCAAGGCCACCTTGGCTGATGCGCTGGCGCTCGCGCTGCGCCGTTCGGGGCTGACTGTCAGCAAGGCCGTGTAATGGAGCGCATCCCGATTTTGCAGATGGGCGAGTTCCTGCTCGTCACCATCCAGGTCGACATGCACGACCAACTGGCCTTGACGCTGCAGGACGACCTGGCCGAGCGCATCAGCAGCACCTCCGCCCGCGCCGTGCTCATCGACATCTCCGCGCTGGACATGGTCGATTCGTTCATCGGGCGGATGATCAGCTCGATTTCCGGACTGTCGAGCATCATGGATGCCGAGACGGTGGTCGTCGGCATGCAACCTGCCGTGGCCATTACCTTGGTCGAGCTGGGCCTGACACTCCAGGGCGTCAGCACGGCACTCAACGTCGAACGCGGGATGCAGCTGCTGCACAAACGGATGGCGGCTAAATGACCATTCGCGCGAGCGGCAGCATTGCGGTTCGTATCGAGCAGGACGTGGTGATTGCGCGCCAGGCGGTCCGCAAGCTGGCTCAGGACAGCGGCATGCGCCTGATCGACCAGACCAAGCTGGTCACTGCGGTCAGTGAGTTGGCGCGCAACACGGTGGTGTACGGCGGTGGCGGCGACATGGACTGGGCGGTGCTCGACGAAGGGCCGCGCACCGGCATCCGCCTGACGTTTCGCGACGAGGGGCCGGGCATCGCCGACCTCAAGCTGGCCCTGACCGACGGCTGGACCTCCGGTGGCGGCCTGGGGCTCGGGCTGACCGGCGCGCGGCGCCTGGTCGACGAGTTCGAGCTCGACAGCACCGTCGGTGTGGGCACCCGCATCAGCATCACCAAATGGACATGAACCTCCACGGCTCGACGACCATCGCGCTGGCCGTCGAGGACGACAGCCAGGTCGGCCATGCCCGACGGGTCGCGCTCGCGTTGGCCAGCCAGTTGGGCTTCAGCGAAGTCGATGCCGGTCGCGTGGCGATCGTTGCCACCGAGCTTTCGACCAATCTGCTCAAGCACGCCCGGCACGGCGCGCTGCACCTGCGAGCGTTGCCGGCCCAGGGCGCCAGTGGCATCGAGCTGGTCGCGGTGGACCGTGGCCCCGGCTTCGATGCAGCACGCTGCCTGGCAGACGGGTTTTCCACCGGCGGCACCCCGGGAACGGGGCTCGGAGCCCTGTCCCGCCTGTCGCAGCTGTTCGATATCTATTCCGATGGCCGCGGGTCAGTGGTCCTGGCGCAGCTGTTCCCGCGGCACGTCGCGCCCTGCCCGGTTCGTTTCGGGGTCAGCCAGCACGCCCTGAACGACGATCCGGCGTGCGGGGACGTCTGGCACCTGGCCGTGGGCAAAGGCCAGCTCAGTGCGCTGGTGATCGACGGCCTCGGCCACGGGGAAGATGCCGAGCAGGCCGGCCTGGCGGGCGCCGCGGTCTTCGCAGTCGCACCCCTTGCCGACCCGGCAAGCAGCCTGCAGGACATGCACCAGGCCATGAACGGCACCCGCGGCGGCGCGGCAGCCATCGCGCGGTACGATGCCGCATCGAACACGCTGCGTTTCGCAGGCATCGGCAACATCGGCGCCTGCCTGGTTACACCCGAGAAAAGCCGCGGCCTGGCCTCTCATCCCGGTATCGTCGGCTCGCAGTTCCGCAAGGCGCAGGTGTTCGACTACCCGGTCGAGGACGCCTCCCTGTTGATCCTTTACAGCGATGGGCTGCAAACGCGCTGGAACCTGCGCGACTATCCGGGACTCGCCCAGCGTCACCCGGCGATTATTTCAACCCTGCTGCACCGCGACTTCTGCCGCGGGCGCGATGACGTGACCGTGATGGTGATTGCGCTGGAGACCGTTCGTGACTGATGCGACCTTGACCGAACTGGAGCGTTTGCGACGCGAGAACGAGGCGCTGCGCGCCGAACTCGATGAGACCAACCAGGGTGTGCTGGCCCTGTACGCCGAACTCGACACCCAGGCCGAGCAGTTGCGCCAGGCCTCGGACCTGAAAAGCCGGTTCCTGTCGTACATGAGCCATGAGTTCCGCACGCCGCTGGGGTCGATTCGCAGCATTACCCGGTTGCTCAGCGACGAGCTGGACGGCCCCATCAGCCCCGAGCAGCACAAGCAGGTGCTGTTCATCAGCGGCGCTGCCGGCGAACTCAGCGACATGGTCGACGACCTGCTCGACCTGGCGAAGATCGAGGCCGGCCGCATCACCATCTCGCCCGCCTGGTTCGACATGCTGGACCTGTTCTCCGCGTTGCGTGGCATGTTTCGCCCCATCGTCGATGCCAATGCCGTCGACCTGATCTTCGAAGAACCGCAGGACATGCCGCGGCTGTACACCGACGACAAGAAGCTCGCGCAGATCCTGCGAAACTTCATCTCCAACGCGCTCAAGTTCACCCAGCAGGGAGAGGTCCGTGTATCGGCGCGGGCCGAAGGCGATGGCGAGGTCTGCTTCGCGGTCAGCGATACCGGCATCGGCATCCCGGAAGACCTGCACGGCAACCTCTTCGAGGACTTCGTCCAGATCGACACACCGCTGCAGAAACGCCTGCGTGGCACCGGCCTTGGACTGTCGCTCTGCAAGCGCTTCGCCGAGCTGCTGGGTGGGCGTGTCGGAGTCACCAGCCAGCCCGGCGTCGGCTCGACGTTTTTTGTGGTTATCCCGGTCGCCATCTCAGCGGAGCAGGCTGATGAACACGACTAGCCGGTTGCTGGTGGTCGATGACAACGCCGCGACGCGCTATGCGATTCGCCGCGTCCTGGAACGCCATGGCTACGAGGTGCTCGAAGCGGGGACCGGTACCGAGGGGCTGCGGATCACCCGTGGCCCCATCGACGCGCTGATCCTTGATGTCAATCTGCCGGACATGAGCGGGTTCGACATCGTGCGCCAGTTGCGCTCCGACGACCGCACCCGACTGCTGCCCGTCATCCACGTCTCGGCCGCGTCGATACAGACCGGCGACATCATTACCGGCTTGGACGCCGGCGCCGACGCCTACCTGATCCACCCCGTCGACCCCGACGTGCTGCTGGCCACGCTGCGCACGCTGCTGCGCGTACGCGATACCGAGTACGCGTTGCGCGAGAGCGAGGCGCGCTTTCGCGACATCTTCTCGCAGGTCGCCGCGCCGATCGCCGTGATCGATGCACAACTGGTGATTCATGAACGCAACCCGGCGCTTTCCCTGTTGCTCGGCGATCAGTCCGGGGACTCGGCGCTGATCGGCAGCCTGGCCCCGGGACAGGAGGCCAAGCTGCAGGCATTGCGCGATGCCCTGGTGACCGGGGCGCGCTGGCAGGACAGCTTGATCATGCAGGCGGGCGGCGCACAACGCGAAACCAACTGGCAGGTTTCGCCCTATCGAACGGCCGAACTCGGCTTGGTGTTCATCGAAGACGTTACCGAGCAGCGCCAGCGCGAGCGCTCGCAGCGGCAGCAGCTGGACGACGCCAACACGGAACTCGCACGGGAAGTCGCCGAACGCGCGCGCACCGAGGCCCAGCTGATGCAGGCGCAGAAAATGGATGCGCTGGGCAAGCTGACCGGCGGCATCGCGCATGACTTCAACAACCTGCTGACGGGCATCATCACGGGCATCGAACTGCTCAAGCGACGCGCCCACGAGGGGCGCACCGACGCCGTGCTGCGCTTTGCCGACACGGCGCTGAATTCCGCACGCAGCGCTGCATCGATGACCAATCGCCTGCTGGCCTTTGCCCGGCAGCAGCCGCTGGATGCGCGCCCGGCCGACCTGAACGAGCAGATTCGCTCGCTCGAGGAGCTGCTGCAGCGAACCATCGGCGAACATATTTCGCTGAACCTGGCGCTCTGCGAACAGGGCGCCGTGGCGCAGGTCGATGCCAATCAGCTTGAAAGCGCGATCCTCAACCTTGTCATCAATGCCCGCGATGCGCTGTCCCTCGGTGGGACCATCACTCTGCGTACCGCCCCGTTGGCCGTGCAGGGTCACGCGGAACTGGACGACGGCGACTACGTCGTCCTATCGGTTGAAGACAACGGCGCCGGCATCCCGCCCGAGATCCTCGGCAAGGTCTTCGATCCGTTCTTCACCACCAAACCGCTGGGCCAGGGCACCGGGCTCGGCCTGTCGTCGATCTACGGATTCGCCAGGCAGTCCGGTGGCGAGGCCAGGCTGTCGAGTCGTGTCGGCGTCGGTACGGAGGTGTCGCTGGTCCTGCCCGCGGCGCTGGCAACCTCCGCCCCGGCCATCAACCCGCGGGACTTGCCCCAAGGCAGCGGCGAGCACGTCCTGGTCGTGGAAGACATGCCGGCAGTCCGCATGCTGGTGGTCGAGATGCTGACCGAGGCCGGCTACCGCTGCAGCGAGGCCGGCGACGTGGCCACGGCCATGGCGGTGCTGCACGAAGACCTGAGCGTGGACCTGCTGCTGACCGATGTCGGGCTGCCGCAGCTGTCCGGCCGGGCGCTCGCCGATGCCGCGCGCCTGCATCGCCCGGCCCTGCCGGTGCTGTTCATGACCGGTTATGCGGAAAACGCGGTGCGCCGGGATCGCTTTCTGGCGGCCGGAATGGACATGGTGGTCAAGCCGTTCCAGATCGGCGATCTGCTCGACAAGGTCCGGCAGATGCTCGACTGGGCGCCGCGCTGAGCGGGCAGCAGTTGTGTCACCGAGGCGTCTTGTCCGGCTTGTCGGTAGCGATCAGGTCACCCCAGTCGCCGTATTCGTACCAGTCGTCGCCCATCATCTCCGCCGGGTGCTGGGTTCGCCCCGCGCCGTTGCCGCAGGCCAGCGAGTCGGCCGGACAATAGCGGTCGCAGCCCCAGCAGATGCGCTCGGGATGCGGTGGGTTCAGGGGAAATTTCTTGGCCATGGCGACCCCGTCGACTGCTGAAGGGTGAGCCCTCAGGCTAACGAGGCCGTGCGCCGCGGAACTTGACCAGACGCAAGAAAGGCCATTACGCAATCCGCATTCAGACCTTTACCTCGGTGAGCTGCATGACGTGCGTGATGGCGCCTGCTCGGGCATCCCAGACGTAACGGAAATGAGCGCCCTGCACCGGCAGAGACACCGCCGGCGGGCGAAACGCCGCGGCGCATTCGTGGCCTTCAAGCCGGACGCTGCGGTAGAGCACGCCCCAGTTGACGCCGTCGCGCTTTTCTCGCGCAAAGGCCTGGCTCGCCGCATAGGCCTCGAGCTCGGGCCGGTGCAGCGCCAATTCATCACGCACATCGATCAGCGGCTTCACAACCCGATTCACATAGGCCCGCAGAGTCACTTCGACGTTCGCTTCGCCGGTGGCGGCGAGAAAGCGTTCCTGGTGGAACTTGGTCTCGGCGATGGCGGCGTCGACGGAACTGGCGCAGTAGTAGACGCCATAGCTGCCGTCGCTGAAGCGACTCGGGTTGCCGACATGGGTGAACGCCGCCATCACCACCGTGGAACCCGGCCCGCTGACGCGATCGCCCGGCGCGACGCGCTGCAGGATGCCGGCCTCCTCGCGCAGGCGGTCGTTGGTCATCGCCTCGATGGCGAACGCCATTTCCAGGTCGTCGGGGTCGAGGGTGTCTTCGAACACCCCCAGCGGCGGGAAAGCACTGTTGACCAGCCGGTAGGCCTTGCGCCAGCCGGGCAGCACCGCACCCAGCACCATCAGCCGCGCACCCCGTCCAGGTAGCGGCGCACGTCCGCCAGGTCGACCACCTGCCCGCCAAGCATGTAGTCCAACGCGGACCGACCATTGAACGGCGCCGCCGTGTTGGGTTTGTGCACCCACTCATAGGCGCGCTCGCCGTTGTTGCTGAAGATGATCCGCAACGCCTTATGGATGCCCATCAGGTAGGAAATCCGCTCCAGGGTGTCGCGCGGCAGGCGTACGTCGGGGCGCTTCTTGTACTTGAAGTAGGTCGTCGTGCCGATCGACCCCAGCAGCACACGCTGCTGCTCGGCGCTGCACTGCCACAACGTCATCAGGTTGAAAAAGAAGGTCAGCGCCACCCGCCCTGCTTCGGGCGAGCCGACGTCGGGTTTGCTGATCGCCTGTTCAAGATTCATCCGGACTCCGCCTGCGTGGCTGTATTGGCTACAGCTTAATACGCACCCGTATTATTTCAATGTTTTAATTCGTATCCGTAGAGCACCGAATCCACTGCAACGAGGCCCCGCCTCTGGCTGCCAACGCGCCATTGATGCTGCAGGCGCGCCGCGCTACAGGCACCGCGCAAACCGATTGGGCCATGGAGCGAGCATGCCTTGCTGGCAGGCCGTGCCACGGGACCCTAGGCTGAACCCGGGCGGAGCGGATTGCAGGTAACCTTCGATGCACCTGCGCTTCCCCACCGCCACCCCGCTTCACTGGAGAAACCGATATGCCGTCACGCCCTTGCGATGCCTTGCCTGACGACCTGCCCTGCCTGGTGCTGGTGTGCAAGCGGCCGGCCATGGGCCACGCCAAGCAGCGCCTGGCGGGCACCCTGGGCCCGGCGTGCGCACTAACGCTTGCGCAGGGGCTGCTCGATTGCGCTCTGGAAGACCTGCACGCCTGGCCTGGCCCGAAGGTCATCGCGCCGGACCATCCGGCGCATCTGGGCTGGGCCGGCTCGCTTGCGAGCGAGGCCCGCTGCCTGGCCCAGGCCGACGGCAACCTCGGGCAACGGATCAATGCACTGGATCGTGACTTGCGTAGCGCTGGCGAGCGCGCGCTTATGTTCTTCGGCAGCGACTGCCCGCTTCTCGACGTGGAGGTCTACCGCAACGTTCACCTCCAGTTGCAGGACGCCGATACCGTCCTGCTGGCTGCCCGTGACGGCGGCGTCGTGTTGATGGCTTCGAACCATCCCTGGCCGGACCTCGCCGGCCTGCCCTGGAGCACCGCACAGCTCGGCGCCGCCCTGGCTGACTGTTGCCGCGACACCGGACAGCAGGTCCTGATCGGCGGCCAATCCTTCGACATCGACCACGCCGTCGACTTGCCGCCGCTGGCCCGGGCGCTGGCTGATGACCCTCGCCCGGCGCGCCGTCGCCTGCTGGACCTGCTCGTTTCACTGGGGCACGCCGTTGATGCCTGAGCCACTGGCAATTAGCGTCATCGTCCCCTGCTGGCGCGATGAGCGGGCGCTGGCACGGCTGCTCGACCGGCTGGTCCAGCTATTCATTGACGCCGCCGTCCCAGGCGAGATCATCGTGGTCGACGGCGCCGCCAGCGACAGCTGCCGGGCTTTGTGCGAGCGATACGCGGCGCGCTGGCTGCCAGCCGAGCCCTGCCGCGGCCGGCAGCTGCGACTTGGTGCAGCCGAGGCGCGACACCCCGTGCTGTGGTTCCTGCATGCCGATGCGCAACTGCATGGCGAACCCCTGCAGGCAATGCTCGCTGCCTGCTCGACCGGCGCAGTCGGTGGCTACTTCCGATTTCGCTTCGCCAGTGACAGCTGGCAGGGACGCGTGCTTGAACGCTTGATCGGCTGGCGCTGCCGTGTCGGCGTGCCCTACGGCGATCAGGGACTGTTCGCCACGGCTGCGGCTTATCAGCGCTGCGGCCAGCACAGCCCATGGCCGCTGTTCGAAGAGGTCGAACTGGTCAAACGCCTGCGCCGCTGCGGGCCGTTTGTCCGCCTGGACGACGGTGTGCGGGTCGACCCGCGCCGCTGGCAGCGTGACGGCTGGTGGCGCCGCTCGCTGCGCAATCGCCTGCTGGCCCTGCAATTCAGCTGCGGCGTGCCGGCTGAACGCCTCGCCCAGCGCTACGCCCCCACGCCTCCCCGGCAGGACTGAGAACACGCTTCGCCGGCGCGCGGCGTCGGCCGGCCCTGTCTCTGGTACTGAACCCCGCACCGGTTTGCCGCTCTACCGAGTTCAACGCACCCGAGCGGAGGGCCCATGCCCGATCTCCAGGCAATGGGATTGTCGATGAGCCTGGCCCTGCTGGTCGCGTGCGCGGCGGTGATCGGCATCGTCGGCACCCGCCTCACCCGCGTGGTCGACGAACTGGCAGACCGCACCGGCATGGGCGAGGCGATGGCCGGCGCGGTGCTGCTGGGCATGGCGACCTCGCTGTCGGGCATCGTGCTGTCGGTCAAGGCCGCCGCCGAGGGGCAGCCCGAGCTGGCGATGAGCAATGCGCTCGGTGGCATTGCGGTGCAGACGCTGTTTCTCACTATCGCCGACCTCTGCTTGCGGCGCGTCAACCTCGAGCACGCGGCCGCCTCGATCGGCAACCTGCTGCAGGGCACGCTGGTGCTGTGCCTGCTGGCGCTGATCCTGGTGGGCAGTTTTTCCCCGGAGGTCAGCCTCTGGAGCATTCATCCGGTCACCCCGCTGTTGCTGCTCGGCTACCTGTTCGGATTGCGCGTGATCTCACAAGGCCAGAAAGCCGCGATGTGGCGGCCGGCGCGCACCCGCGAAACCCGCGAGGACACCCCGGACGCGTCGCCCAGCAAGCATTCGCTGACCTCGCTCTGGCTGCGCTTCGCGATCATGGCGCTTGCCCTCGGCGTCAGTGGCTGGCTGCTTGAAGCCTCCGCCCGCGAGATCGCCGCGCGTACCTGGCTCAGCGAGGCGGCGGTGGGCTCGCTGCTGACCGCGGTGGTCACCTCGCTGCCGGAACTGGTCACCTCGATCGCCGCCGTGCGCCGCGGCGCGCTGACCCTGGCGGTGGGCGGCATCATCGGCGGCAATGCCTTCGACACGCTGTTCGTCGCCGCCTCGGACGTCGCCTACCGCAATGGATCGATCTACCACCAGCTATCCGACAGCGTGCTGCTCTGGGTGGCGCTGTCGATCCTGATGACCGGGGTGCTGCTCATGGGCCTGCTGCGCCGCGAAAAGCACGGCCTCGGCCGGATCGGCTTTGAAAGCGTGACCCTGATCGGCCTCTACGCAGCCGGCGCGGTCATGGTGCTGGCCGCAGGCGACCCAGGCTGAGGGCTGAGGCGCTCAGAACAGCCCGAGCTGCTCATCGATCAGGTCGCAAAACCGATCGTTGACGAACGGCAGGATTGCATCGGCGATCGGCTGCAACTGGCGGCTGACGTAATGCTCGTAGTCGATCGGCGCGCGGCGCACCTCCAGCGGTTCGGGGCCGGCGACGGTCATCAGGTAGCTGATCCAGCCACCGTTCTGGTATTGCCGCTGGCGACCGTTCTGCAGGTTGTATTCGTCGGCGATGCGCGCGGCCCGTACGTGCGGCGGGACGTTGCGCTCGTAGTCGTCCAGGCGTCGGCGCAAACGCTTGCGCAGGACCAGCAGGTCGTCCAGCTCACCGGCGCGTGTCCGCTGCACGTAGCGGCGCACGTAGTCCTGGTAGGGCTCACGCGTGAAGATCCGCCGGTACAGCTCCTGCTGAAACTGTTGCGCCAGCGGCGACCAGTCGGTGCGTACCGTCTCCAGCCCTTTGAACACCAGGCCGTCGCTGCCGTCAGGGCGCGTTACCAGTCCGGCATAGCGTTTCTTGCTGCCCTCCTCCGCGCCGCGAATGGTCGGCATCAGGAAGCGCTTGAAGTGGCTCTCGTACTGCAATTCCAGCGCGCTGCGCAGGCCGAGCTCGTGCTGCAGCTGTTCGCGCCACCAGCGGTTGACCTGTCCCACCAGCGCCTTGCCGATGCGCGCCGCGTCCTCGTCGCTGTGCGCGCGCCTGAGCCAGACGAAGGTGGAATCGGTGTCGCCGTAGATCACCTGGTAGCCCTCGGCCTCGATCAGCTCGCGGGTGCGCCGCATGATCGCGTGGCCGCGCAGGGTGATGGACGAGGCCAGCCGCGGATCGAAGAAGCGACACCCGCTGGAGCCGAGCACGCCGTAGAACGCGTTCATGATGATCTTCAGCGCCTGCGAAAGCGGCTTGTTGCCCTCGCGCTTGGCTGTTTCGCGACCGTCCCAGACGCGCTCGACGATGGCCGGAAGGCAGTGCCGCGTGCGCGAGAAGCGCGCCCCGCGAAAGCCAGGCACCGAGTCGCTGTCTTCCGGTTGGCGCAGGCCTTCGACCAGCCCCACCGGATCGATCAGGAAGGTGCGGATGATCGAGGGGTAGAGGCTTTTGTAGTCCAGCACCAGCACCGACTCGTACAGGCCCGGCTGCGAATTCATCACGAAACCACCGGGGCTGGCCTCTGGCGGTCGCTCGCCGAGGTTGGGCGCGACGAAGCCCTGGCGGTGCATCAGGGGGATGTACAGGTGCTCGAAGGCGGCCACCGAACCGCCGCTGCGGTCTACCGGCAAACCGGTGACGGTGGCGCGCTCGAGCAGAAAGGTCAGCAGCTCGGTCTTGTCGAAGATCCGCGTGACCAGCTCGCAATCCTTGAGGTTGTAGCGCGCCAGGGCTGGCTTGTCCTCGGCGAACAGGCGGTTGATCTCGTCCATGCGCTGGTACGGCGTGTCGATTGCCTTACCCTCGCCGAGCAGGGTCTGCGCGACATGCTCGAGGCTGAAGGACGTGAAGCTCCAGGTGGCCGAGCGTAACGCTTCGATACCATCGATGATCAGCCGCCCCGCCGCTGCAGCAAAGAAGTGATTGCCGCGGCTGCCGTGTTCGCGCCAGGTCATTTCCTCGCCACCTCGGCCCAGACGCAGCGGCACCTGGTAGCGCTGGGCCTGATCGCGCAGCACGCGCAGGTCGAACTGCACCAGGTTCCAGCCGATGATGGCGTCCGGGTCGTGCCGCGCCATCCAGTCGTTCAGCCGTTCGATCAGCTGCTTGCGACTGGCGCAGTATTCCAGCTGGAAATCCACACCCGATGCGTCGCCATTGGCCGGCCCGAGCATGTACACCTGCCGCTGGCCACAACCTTCCAGGCCGATGCAATACAGCTCGCCGCGCATGGTGGTCTCGATGTCCAGCGAGACCAGCCTGAGTGGCGGGCGATAGCCGGGAGCCGGCCTGAGCTGGGCGTTGTGCACCACGCCGGCGGCGTCCGGCTCGCCGGTGAAGCTCACCGGCGCGGTGATGAAGCGTTCCATCAGGAAGCGTTCCGGGGGCCGGATGTCGCCCTCGTAGACATCGACCCCGGCGCTGCGCAGGCGCTTCTCCAGCGCCATCAATTGCCGATGCTGCCGGCAGTACAGCCCGAGCACTGGGCGGTGCTGGAAATCGGTCAGGCTCAACGGACGCAGTTCGATATCACGCTCCCCGGCCAGCAGGCGCTCGGCCGCCTGCCGCTGCACAACCGGCACGAAGGCCACCGACGGCTGCAGCGGCACACGCAGGCGACGCGGACCGGCATCGGTCGCCAGCCAGAACTCCACCTCGGTGCCCTTCGCGGTGTCGCGCCAGTGCCGCGTGAGGACAAACCCCTGTTGCTGTTCCACCGTGAGCCGCGCCTCTGCCAGAAAACGCCATTCTACGTGGCAACCGCACGCCGAGTTCGGCCTTGATCGAACATGTCATCTGACGTCATCTGTCTTAACCAAGCACGCAAACCGCCTTTCCAGCGCAAGCTGACTTTGACAAGTGGAAAAAGCCTGCCAATATTCACCACTGTTGTACGATGACTGCACAAAATAATAACAACGGAAAGACGCCATGCCCTGCTCAAAGCCGCCCCGCTCCACATCCACCTGGCCCGCTTCGCAACACGCCCAGAGCCCGCCGCGACCAAATCGCTGATTCCCTTGAGCCACCGACCTGCACCCGGCCACCGCCCGGCGCAATGGCCGCGCTCGGCCTGCAGAACGACCGACCGACACCTTGTCAGGACATTCCTATGACAGACCTGATCGACACGACACCCACCGACGCCGCTGGCGAACCGCAGCACGCGCGCCGTGCCTTTCTGAAAAACTCGCTGATGTTAACGGCCGGCGCCGCCGCGTTCGGCGGCCTGGGCGTGCCCCGCCTGGCACTGGCCGAGCCGCTGACCCAGCGCTACCCGGATGAACTGGTAGAAATCCTTGACGAGAGCTTCACCAAATACCGGCTGTTCAACGCCAGTGTCGAGCGTCTGGCCACCGGTATGCGCTGGGCTGAAGGCCCGGTGTGGGTCGGCGACGGCCGCTACCTGCTGGTCAGCGACATCCCCGAGAACCGCATCATGCGCTGGGACGAGATCACCGGGTCCTTCGACGTCTATCGGCAGCCATCCAATCACTCCAATGGCATGGCGCGCGACCTGCAGGGGCGCCTACTGGTGTGCGAGGGCTCGACGACCAACGACCAGGGCCGCCGTGTGACCCGCACCGAGCCCGACGGCAGCATCACCGTGCTGGCCGATCAGTTCGAGGGCAAGCGCTTCAGCTCGCCGAACGACCTGGCGGTTCGCGGCGACGGTTCGATCTGGTTCAGCGACCCGCCATTTCAGACCGGCAACTTCTACGAAGGCCACAAGATCCAGACCGAGCTGTCGGATGCCGTCTACCGCATCGATGGCGAGAGCGGTGCCGTGACCCGGGTGATCGACTCGATCTCCGGCCCGAACGGGCTTTGCTTTTCGCCCGATCAGAAGACGCTGTACGTGGTCGAGGGCCGCGCCAAGCCGAACCGGCTGGTCTGGGCCTACCCAGTCAACGATAACGGCACCCTTGGGGAGCGCCGCAAGCACATCGAGGCCTCGGCGTACGGCGCGCTGGACGGCATCAAGTGCGATGAGGACGGCAATCTCTGGTGCGGCTGGGGCAGTTCGGGCGCGCCGGAAGCGGTGACCGCCGACCTGGACGGCGTGATGATCTTCAACCCGCAGGGCAAGCCCATCGGCAAGATCCGTCTACCCGAGCGCTGCGCCAATCTTTGCTTCGGCGGCGCCAAGGGCAACCGCCTGTTCATGGCCGGCAGCCACTCGCTGTACGCGCTCTACGTCAACACGCGCGACGCGAGCTTCGGCAAGTACGGCAGCTGACCGGCGGGCGTTCCTACAGCGGCCGGTGCACTAACCCGCACCGCGTTTGGGCCTTCAGCATCGCGTCTAGGAGCAGGCTCTGCCTGCGACCGGTGGCGGAGCTCATGCACCGAGGCGTAGAACGAACCCCCGGGACGCGGGCAGAGCCCGCTCCGACAGGGCCGGTGCATTACGCGGGCGTCGCGCTCAGGCGACCGATGCATCCTCCCCGAGGTGGATCACCCGGGCCGCACGCAGCATGCACTTGGCCATTTCCGGCGGGGAGAACTTGGTGAGGATGTCGTTGGCACCGGCCGCCTTGGCCTTGTCGGTGCTGATGGTGCTGTCCAGCGAGGTGTGCAGCAGCACGTAGATGGACGCGTAATCCGGATGCTTGCGCAGGGCCTGGGTAAAGGAATAGCCGTCCATTTCCGGCATCTCGATGTCCGATACCACCACGTTGATCTCGTCGGCCGTGCCCTTGAGGCTGTCGAGCTTGGCGAACGCCTCGCGTGCGCTGCGCACCGCATGGCAGGTGACGCCCATCTTGGTGAGCGCCGACACCGACATATGGATCGCTACCTGGCTGTCGTCGACGATGATGGCGCGGGTTTCGGTGAGCAGCTGGGCGTCCTGGTCGTCGAGGTGGGAGATGTCGGCATCGCCCGGTACCGGCGAAATATTGTGGATGACCTTTTCCACGTCGAGTATCTGGATGAGCTCGCCGTCGACCTCGGCCGTGCCGGTGATAAAGGAGTTCTGCCGGGCACCGTAGGGCGGCGGCAGGATCTTCGAGGACTGGATATGGACGATCTTGACCACCGCCTGTACGTGCAGCCCCTGCTTGGAACGGCTGATTTCGGTGACGATCAGGCAGCCGCCATTGGGGTCCTGCAGCGGAGCCATGCCGATCGCCAGGCTCAGGTCGATGACCGACAGCGGCTGGCCACGCAGGGTCGCGACGCCGCGCACGTGGGGGTGGGATTCGGGCAGGCGGGTCAGCGAGGGGGTCGGGATGATCTCGCTGACCTTCAACAGATTGATCGCCATCTGCTTGCCGCTGCGCAGCGTGAACAGCAGAAGCGATAAGGAGTCGGTGGCGGATACGTTGTTCATAGGTCGTCCTGATGAAAAAGCCGGGCGCGCGGCGGGCGGTCACCTCGCTCCCGGCTTGTCGGCCGCCCGGGGAAAAACTTCAGTCGCGCACACACCGGGTCGATGAACGCGCACCGCCCGGTTCAGACGCGCTCGAACAGGGCCGCAATACCCTGCCCGCCACCGATGCACATGGTCACCAGTGCGTAGCGCCCCTGGACCCGTTGCAACTCGTGGATCGCTTTGACGCTGATGATCGCCCCGGTCGCGCCCACCGGATGCCCGAGGGAAATCCCCGAGCCGTTGGGGTTGACCCGCGCCGGGTCCAGATCGAGTTCCTGCATCACCGCGCAGGCCTGGGCGGCGAAGGCTTCGTTGGCTTCGATCACGTCGATCTGCTCCAGGCGGATGCCGGTGCGCTCCAGCAACCTGCGTACCGCGGGCACCGGACCGATGCCCATATAAGCCGGGTCGACGCCAGCGTGGGCATATCCGACCAGGCGTGCCATCGGCTGCAAACCCAAGGCGCGAGCCCGCCCCGCCTCGGCCAGCACCAGCGCCGCGGCACCGTCATTGAGGCCCGAGGCATTGCCAGCGGTCACTGTGCCGTTCTCCTTCTTGAAGATCGGCTTCAATGCCGCGAGCCGCTCAGCGGTAAGGTCCGCGCGGACGTGCTCGTCGGCCTCGAACTGGACAGTCCCCTTGCGCGTCTCGACCGCCACCGGGACGATCTGCTCGCGGAAGCGACCTTGCTCGATGGCGTGGGCGGCGCGCTGCTGGCTTTGCAGCGCCAGCGCGTCCTGTTGCTCACGGCTGATGCCATAGCGCGCGGCGACATTCTCTGCGGTCACGCCCATGTGGAACTTGCCCCAGGGGTCATGCAGCAGGGTATTCATGTAGTCGATCGCCTGGCTGTCCCCCAGCCGCGCGCCCCAGCGCAGGTTCGGCAGGATGAACGGACCGCGGCTCATGCTCTCCGCGCCACCGCCGATGGCGATATCGGTGTCGCCCAGCAGGATCGACTGCGCCGCCGAGATGACCGCCTGCAGGCCCGAGCCGCACAGGCGGTTGACGTTGAAAGCGGGAGTTTCCAGTGGAATCCCGGCATCCACCGCGGCCACCCGAGCCAGGTAGCCGTCGCGTGGTTCGGTGGGAATCACGTTGCCCATGACCACATGGCCGACGGCATCGGCCGGTGTACCGGAACGCTCCAGCACCCCGCGGCAGGCGGTGGTGGCAAGGGTGATGAGGTCGACATCCTTCAGCGCGCCTCCAAAGGAGCCGATAGGGGTGCGCACCGCACCGACAACGACGATTTCACGTTCAGCCATGGGGCCCTCTTCGCGGAAAGGAGTACAAGCGGACCGGACGCGCCGGCGCCAAAAGCACCCGATGCTAGCGAAGTCACGTGAGCGGACAATAGCCACGGACGCAGAGCCGCTGTGCAGCGATGCAGAACCGGGCGGTCATTTCCCATGTACGCAGGCCTGCGATCAGCGCGCCGCCAGCGGTTGCGACGCCATGGCATCGGTCGCGATCAGCTCGGCCTGGCCGTGACGGCCGGCCTTCTCCGCCCGCTTGCGCGCGCTGATGGTGGCCACGCACTGATCGTCGTTGTTAAGGATGACGATGCATTCCAGGCACTGGATGCACTCGTCGTAGTCGATGCGCCCGTCACGCTTGATCGCGCCGATCTCGCAGTGGTTCTTGCAGTGCTGGCAAGGCTGGCCGCAGGCATCGATGCGCTTGAGCCAGGCGAACAGGTGGAACTTGCCGAGGATCGCCAGCCCGGCGCCCAGCGGGCAGACGTAGCGGCAATAGAACTTGTGCACGAACAACCCGAGCCCGAGCAGCACGACCGCATAGAGCACGAACGGCCAGGAACGGACGAAGAACAGCGTGATGCTGGTCTTGAACGGCTCCACTTCGGCAAGCCGCTCGGCCAGAGTCAGGGAATAGAAGGCCACCGGCAGCAGGCCGATGAGGATCAGGTACTTTAGCCACTGCAGCCGCGAATGGGTGCGGTCGGAAATCTTCCACTGGCGAATGCGCAGGCGCTTGGCCACCCAGCCGAGCATTTCCTGCAGCGCGCCGAACGGACACAGCCAGCCACAAAACACACCGCGGCCCCAAAGAAACAGGCTGACGAAGGTGAAGCTCCAGAGCATGAAGATCACCGGGTCCATCAGGAACACGCGGATGTCGAAGTCCTTCCATAGCGCCAGCAGCAAACTGAAGATGTTCACCACCGACAACTGCCCCTGGGCATAGAGCCCGATGAACAGCAGGGTGAACAGCAGGTAACCGGCGCGAAACAGGTGGAAACCGCGGCTGTGCCGGCTGATGCGGTGCTGCCAGACGAATACGCCAGTGAGCAGCAGCAGCGCCAGCCCGACCAGCCCGACCTGCCACCAGCGCTCCTGCCACATGCGCAGCCAGATCGGCACCGGCTCAGCCACGACCTGGGCTTCCTGAATGTCGAACAGCGCCGGATCGAGCTGGAACTCGCGGGTGAACTGAGTGTTGGTTTCCACCAGGTGATTGCGCTGCAGCTTGACATTCAACCGCAGTCCGGCCGACTCCGCGGGGTTGAAGGCGTTGTGCGCTTTGATCCGGAAGATGTGCGCCTCGGCTGGCTCCACCGGCGAGTCGACCAGGTCCATGACCGCCCCGTTGTTGAAGTTCATGTCCTGCAGGTCGATGGGATGCTCGTTCTGCATCAGCACCAGCCGGCTGGGGGCGGTGGCCGGCACGAAGTCGTTCGGCACGTGGGGATACATCCCGGACGACAGCACCAGCAGGGCCTGTTCGTTGGGCAGCAGCTCGCCCATCAGCTTGTCGAAGCCCGCCTCGCCGAGCAGGTTGCGGCCAATGATCGGTGCGTTCAGGTAGGCGAAATACAGCTCGCTGAACGGTTCGTCGCTGTCGGTATCCAGCGCCTGGTAGCCGTCGAGGGAATGGCCGATATCCGCCTCTACCGCTTCGCGGCTCACCGTCCAATGCTCGACGTAACCGCGCTCGAGCAGTTCATCCCAGCCGAGCGGCTCGTAGAGGTCCGGCTTGGCCGTGGCCAGCGGGCCGCCGGAGAACCCTTCGAGCAGCTGCCGCGCCACGCTCATCGCGGAGAGCAGCACCGTCTCGTTGACGATCACCACCGATACCGTGGCCTTGCTCACGCCATCGATACGGGTGACCGAATCGTTGCTGGTGGCCGTGCCTTCGCGGCCGCCGACAACGATGGGCCTGGCGATCGACTGCTGTCGATACTGGTCGACAAAGTCGAACAGCGCCTGCTCGCCCAGGCCGTGGAGAAACACCGGCTCGTGATGCTCCAGCACCCGGACGCCAGCCAGCACGCCCTGCGGATTCATGCCGATCAGCAGCCTGATCGGCTTGCCGGAAAAGCCCTGCAGGTCGGAGTAGTCGGTGGATTCGAAGGCGTAGCCAAGCAGCTCGTCGAGCTGGTAGGCGCTGTAGACCGGCGGGTTGTCCTGCTTCGGCTCGATGCGCGTCGCCTTCGGAAACAGTTGCAGGATCTGCTCGTCCAGCTCCTGCGCAGCCAACAGCGGGCTGACCAGCAGGCACAGCCACACCAGCAGGGTGCGCAGAGATGATGACAGACAGGCGCGGCGAGCCATGAGGGCCTCTCGGTTTTGTAGTTATGCACCCATGCTAATCGGCCGTGTCGGCGATGCCATGCGACTTGCTGGTCGGTGACCCAGTACTTCGGTCTAGGTCGCGACCCGGCGCAGGCCGCAAGTCGCCGCCAATGTTAAGGAAGTCCCATCTGGCGCGATGGCGCGCTCTTCGTAGGAGCAGGCTCTGCCTGCGACCGATGGGTGGCCCCTATACCGAGGCGTAAACCGAACCCCGGTGTCGCGGGCAGAGCCCGCTCCTACAGAATCCGGGCCTGCGGCAGCGCCTGTAGGAGCAGGCTCTGCCTGCGACCGTGGGTGGGGCCCTATACCGCGGCGTAAACCCAACCCCGGTGTCGCGGGCAGAGCCCGCTCCTACAGAATCCGGGCCTGCGGCAGCGCCTGTAGGAGCAGGCTCTGCCTGCGACCGTGGGTGGGGCCCTATACCGCGGCGTAAACCCAACCCCGGTGTCGCGGGCAGAGCCCGCTCCTACAG
>DAMBNU010000001.1:299786-319882 GCA_032064305.1 Pseudomonas sp.
TAGGAGCAGGCTCTGCCTGCGACCGTGGGTGGGGCCCTATACCGCGGCGTAAACCGAACCCCCGGTGTCGCGGGCATGGCCCGCTCCTACAGAATCCGGGCCTGCGGCAGCGCCTGTAGGAGCAGGCTCTGCCTGCGACCGTGGGTGGGGCCCTATACCGCGGCGTAAACCGACCCCCCGGTGTCGCGGGCATGGCCCGCTCCTGCAGAGACTGGTCCGCTTTTTTCTGGCAAGGGGAACGATGGGCTGTCGGCCCGGCCCAAACCTGACAAGCCCCCCGATCAGCCATGCACAGAAGGCCCGCCATGACCAAGGCCGTAAAACCGGATGCCGAACAGCCCTATTTCGAGGCGCCTGCCCACATCCCGAGCGGCAGCGACCACCAGATTCCCCACAGTCACCGGCTGGACTACCGCGGTTACGACGTAATCGTGCACCTCACCGGGTATGAGTACGAAACCTTCGGCGAAACGCTATGGGCGGTCGCTGCCGAGGTGGTCAGGGACCGCGAGATCGTCGTCCCGGTCAGCGTCGAGCCGTCACGTCATTTCCGCGACTTCGACGAGGCGCTGCAACATGGCTGCGACCTCGGCCGCGCCCTGGTGGATGCACTGTAATCGCCCGGCGGGCTCTCCCCCTCTTACATCACTGGAGCATTTGAATGAGCGACGACAACGCACAGGTCAGACACGACGAACAGGCGAACCGCTATCTGCTCGAGGTCGGCGGCGAGACGCTTGGCTTCGCCGAATATCAGCCGCAGGGCGAGCGACGGGTCTTTACCCACACCGAGGTGGACCCGAGCCTCGAAGGCCAGGGCATGGGCAGCACGCTGGTGCGCCAGGCGCTGGACGACACCCGCCGGCAGGGCAAGCGCATCGTGCCGGCCTGCGCATTCGTCGCGGCCTACGTCGAACGCCATCCGGGCTGGAACGACATCGTCGACGTCCCTCGGGAATAATGCGCGGCGACGTACCACCGCCCTTGCGTGTCGCGTACCATGCGCGCGCCCCCTTTCGGACCCGCCCCATGAGCTGCACCGACCGCAGGATCGACCAGTTGCGCCGCCAGATTCCGGGCTTCGCCTGCGAGCCAGGCTGCCACGATTGTTGCGGTCCGGTGACCGCATCGAGCGAGGAACTGGCCCGCCTTCCGCGGCGCAGCGACGCCGAACACGACGCCGCCCTGGCGCGCTGGGACTGCGTGCATCTGGGTCCGAACGGCTGCAACGCCTATGCCGAACGCCCGCTGATCTGCCGCCTGTTCGGCACCACGGCCAGCCTGCCCTGCCCGCGCGGACGCGGCCCGCTGCAGCCGACCGGTGCCGGCGTGGAGCAGCAGGTCCATCGCCTTATCGCCAGCACCCGCCAGGTACTGGTCTAGCCATTTCCGAAGAGCCCTTCATGAGCGACGAACTGCAGATCGAGGACATCAAGCTCGGCCACGGCAAGACCGTGGTCAAGGGCGCGCTGATCGTCTCCCAGTACCGCGGCTACCTGGAGGACGGCACCCTGTTCGACTCGTCCTACGAGCGCGGCAAGCCGTTCCAGTGCGTGATCGGCACCGGCCGGGTCATCAAGGGGTGGGACCTGGGCCTGATGGGCATGCAGGTCGGCGGCACGCGCAAGCTCTTCGTGCCCGCGCACCTGGCCTATGGCGAGCGTCAGGTCGGCGCGCACATCAAGCCGCACGCCAACCTGCTGTTCGAGATTGAGCTGCTGGACGTCCTGACCCGCGACGACTGACCGTGACGCAGCGCACATTGACGCCCCGTCCGGCCAACTTTGCGGGGCGCGCGTAATCCAACCTGGGGCACGTTCACCCTCCCTCTTCCATTCGCTCGCTGGCACTGACATCCAACTATCCGCTAGCCGGGCGTGCGCCACGCCGGATCCTGACCATGACACCCGACAGCTCAAGCTCCACCCAAGCCTCCGGCCCCGCTGCATTCCCCCTCGGCGGTGGCGAACTCGGCGAGCTGATACGCGCGTACGACTGGGCCGCCACCGAGCTGGGGCCGCTCGCCTCCTGGCCGCAGAGCCTGAAGACCATGACCGCCATGCTGCTGGGCTCACCGGTGCCCATCGTGCTGCTGTGGGGCAGCAGGGGGATCATGCTCTACAACGACGCCTATTCCGTATTCGCCGCCGGCCGCCATCCGCAGCTGCTCGGCTCGGAAGTGCGCCGCGGCTGGCCGGAAGTCGCCGAATTCAACGACCACGTGATGACCGTGTGCCTGGCCGGTGGCACCCTCGCCTACCGCGATCAGGAGCTCACCCTGCACCGCAATGGCCGCCCCGAGCAGGTATGGATGAACCTCGACTACTCACCCGTACCCGACGAGTCGGGGCGCCCCGCCGGCGTCATCGCCTTTGTCGTCGAGACCACCGATCGGGTGCGCGCCGAGCGCCGCCTGCTGGCCGAGAAGGACCGCCTGACCCTGCTCTTCGAACAGGCGCCCGGCATCATGGCCATGCTCCGCGGCCCGGAACACAGGTTCGAAATGACCAACCCGGCCTACGTCAAGCTGGTGGGCCAGCGCAACCTGGTCGGGCTGTCCGTACGCGAGGCCCTGCCGGAGATCGCCCGCCAGGGTTTCGTCGAGCTGCTCGATCAGGTCTACCGCAGCGGCATCGCCTACGTCGGCAACTCAGTGGAGCTGGACATTCGCCGCGCGCCTGACGATGCCGAGCAGGCCTACATCCTCGACTTCGTGTTCCAGCCGGTGGTCGACAGCCGCGGTGCGGTGACCGGGATCTTCGTCCAGGGTCACGACGTCACCCAGCGTGCCCTCGCCGAGCGGCGGATGCGGTTTCTCGACACCCTGAGCCGGGCCACCGCCGCCAGCACCGACGCCGACACGATTCTCTCGATCACCACCCGGCTGCTCGGCGAACACCTGAGGGCGTCGGTCTGCGCCTACGCCGACATGGACCCGGACGAGGACGGTTTCACCATACGCGGCAATTGGACGGCGCCCGGAGCGCGAGGCATCGTCGGGCGCTATCGCCTGGCCGACTTCGGCCGTCTTGCCGTGACCAACCTGAGTGCGGGCCTGCCGCTGATCCTCGAGGACAACGCCCGGCAGTTGCCCGGCGACGAAGCGGCCACTTTTCTCGACCTCGATCTGGCGGCCACCAGCTGCATGCCGCTGACCAAGGAAGGCAAGCTGACCGCCCTGATGGCGATCCACGACCGCACGCCAAGGGTGTGGAAAACCGAGGAGCTGGCGCTGCTCGCCGAAGTGGCGGAGCGCTCATGGGCGCACATTGAGCGCGTTCGGTCGGAGGCCGCGGTGCGCCACGCCGAGCGGCGTTTTCGCCTGGAGTTGGAACGGCAGGTGGCCGAGCGCACCGCTGCGCTGGCCCAGAGCGAAGCGCAGATCCGCACGGTCGCGGCCAGTTCGCATCTCTATCAATGGCTGCTCGATGTCGACGGGCGGATCATCTATGCCAACCCTACCTCGCTTGCCGCCGCCCAGGCCGAGCGTGACGCCGTGGTGGGCGTGGATTTCTGGGACAGCCCCTGGTTCGCCGCGACGCAGGGCATGGACGCCAGCGTACGTGCACTCGTCGCGGCCGCCCGGCGCGGCAGCAGTGACAGCCTGAACATGCAGCTGCACCTGCCGGGCGGTGTGCGCTCGTTCGACTTCTCCGTGCGCCCGGTGCTCGACGCCAGCGGACAGGTGGTCGGCGTGGTCCCCGAGGCGGTCGACAGCACGGTGCGGATCGAAACCGAGCGCGCCTTGCAGCAGGCGCAAAAGATGGAAGCGCTGGGCAACCTGACCGGCGGCATCGCCCACGACTTCAACAACCTGCTGACCGCCGTGATGGGCAACCTCGAACTGCTGCGCAAGCGGGTGCCCGCCGATTCGCCGCTGCTGCGCCTGATCGACAACGCGCGCATCGGCGCCGAGCGAGGGGCATCGCTGACCCGACGCATGCTGGCCTTCGCGCGCAAGCAGGACCTGCTCGCCGAACGCATTCAGCCGGGGCGGCTGATCGCGGAGATGACCGAGCTACTGGCGCGCTCACTCGACCCCACGGTGATCATCGAGACCCGGGTCGAAGCCGATCTGCCGACCATTGAGGCCGATCCCAACCAGCTGCAGACTGCCCTGCTCAACCTGGCGCTGAACGCACGTGACGCGATCGGCGGAGAGGGCCGCATCGTCATCAGCGCCCACAGCCAGCGCATTACGACCGAACACGGCCTGGCCGCGGGCAACTACCTGTGCCTGGCGGTGAGTGACGAGGGCGAAGGCATGGACGAGGCGACCCTGCAGCGCGCCACTGAACCTTTCTATACCACCAAGGGCGTCGGCAAGGGCACGGGGCTGGGGCTGTCCATCGTCCACGGTTTCGCCGAGCAATCCGGCGGCAGGCTGCTGTTGCGCAGTCGGGTCGGCGCGGGCACCACTGCGCAGATCTGGCTGCCGGCCTGCGACCACGACCGCGCCGCGCCGCGCGGCACTGGAATAGCCGAGCACGCGGACGAGGCCACCACCGGACTGAACATCCTGGCGGTGGACGACGATGTACTGGTGCTGTTCAACACCGCCGAAATGCTGCGCGACGAAGGCCATCAGGTCACCACCGTGCAGGCGGCACCAGAGGCCTTGGAGCTGCTGCGCGAGACCCGTTTCGACCTGCTCATCACCGACCATGCGATGCCGAAGATGACCGGCGCCCAGTTGGCGCAGCAAGCCCGGAGCTTTCAGCCGGAGCTGCCGATCCTGCTGGTCAGCGGCTACGCCGAAATCCCGGCTGGCAATGCCGCGCATCGGTTGCCGCTGCTGGCCAAGCCGTTCTCCCAGCGCGCGTTGCTGCAGGCCATCGCCGACCTCACCCGCCGCGATCCGGCGAACTGAGCGCGACCGCGCAGCGACCTTGGGCAACCGCACCGGGCGGCGGCATGTGCCGCCGCCCGGGTCCGCCCAGGCTAGGCGTGGGCTGGGCGTTGCGAGCTCGTTGCCGAGGCCGCGCGAGGCGCCATGGACTGGCTAACCAGCTCGCCGATCATGTCCGCGGTGATCGCGCAGAGCGTCCAGCCAAGGTGGCCGTGACCGGTGTTGTAGAACACGCAGGGCGCACGACCGCGACCGACCCGCGGCATCATGTTCGGCATCATCGGCCGCAAGCCGGCCCAGGGCACCACGCTCTGGGTGCTGACCCCCGGAAAGCACTCGGCCACCCAGTCGACCAACGGGCGAATCCGATCGGCGCGGATGTCGCGGTTGTAGCCGTTGAACTCGGCCGTGCCGGCGACCCGCAGGCGGCTTTCACCCAGGCGACTGGTGACCAGCTTGGTCTCGTCGTCGAGCAGGCTGACGGTGGGCGCCGCGGCACGGCTGGCCTCATCCTTGAGGTTGACGGTGATCGAGTAGCCCTTGACCGGGTAGATGTTGACCCGGTCACCCAGTTGCGCGGCGAGCGCCCGGCTGGCGGTGCCGGCGCAGACCACCAGGCCGTCGAATGCCAGGGTTTCGTCACCCGCCGGCGTAGCAAGCACCACGCTGGCCTGGCTGCCGCTGGTCGAGACGCCCTTCACTTCGTGGCCGTAGCGACACTCGACGCCCAGACGCACCGCGGCCGCTGCTAGGCCGTTGGTGAACAGGTGGATGTCGCCTGTGGAATCACACTCGGTGTAATAGCCGCCGTAGTATTGGCCTGCCAGCGTCGGTTCGATGGCGCGCATCTCCTCCGGTGTCACGCTGCGCCGCGGCAGGCCGCCCTGGGCCAGTAGCGTCGAGACCTTGCCGGCGTGGTCGAAGCCCGCCTTGTCGCGGTAGATGTGCAGGATGCCGGCCTTCTTCAGGTCGAAGTCAATACCCTCTTCTTCGGCCCAGGCGAACAGGTGTTCACGCGCGGCGATGGCCAGGCGGGCGGTTTCGATGGTGTTGCGGCGGTATTGCGGGATGGCGCCGATGAACTCGGCGAACCAGGACAGCTTGTGCCAGCTGGGTTTGGGATTGACCAGCAGCGGTGCATCGCTCTTGAGCATCCACTTGAGGCCCTTGAGGATGGTCGACCAATGGTTCCAGACCTCGGCGTTGGAGGCCGATAGCTGGCCGCCATTGGCGAACGAGGTCTCCATGGCCGCGTAGCGGTGCTTCTCGAACAGGGTGACGGCAAATCCGCGCTTGGCCAGCGCATAGGCAGTGGTGATACCGGTGATACCACCACCCACGACAGCGATCGTCTTCATGATGCAGCTCCAGCACGTCAGGGTTGATGCCCGTCCGCGACATGCGAATCGGGCGCCCCCTCTGTGCTGGACCTGAGAGTTTTCACGGGCGCTGCCCGCTTGCTCCTTCGGTGCGCCGGGCGACAACCCGACGGCTCTTCAGAGTTCACCTGCGATATCGGTCCTTTTGCCTGAGAGTTTCCGGGGCGGTTGCTCCTTCGGCGCTGCATGCGACAGGCGCTGCAGTCTCTCCCGATATCCCGCGCTGGGAGCCGCCCTGGGGCGCCTTCCAGCTGAAGCGTGGGCCTGGATCGATCGGCTAAGTCCGCCGGCCGTCATCAGGCACTGCGACGTTTTACCGCAGTCAGCCGGCGGAAGATAGCCCCCAGACGACGCCACCTGTTGCTAGCCGCTCACCACCTCGATCAGCCGCTCGATGTCCACCGGCTTGGTCAGGTGCAGATCGAAGCCGGCGGCCATCGCGTTTTCCTTGTCGCTCGGCTGGCCCCAGCCGGTAATCGCCACCAGGCGCACCTGGCTGTCGGTGCGGCGGATCAGCCGCGCCACGTCGTCACCGCGCAGCCCCGGCATGCCGATATCGAGCAACACGACGTCCGGTGCAACCGCCTGGTAACGGGAGTACGCCTCGACGCCGTCCGCGGCCAAGTGCACTTCGTGGCCTTCGAGCCTGAGCACGTCGGCCATGGTTTCGGCGATGTCCTGGTTGTCATCGGCCACCAGCACGCGGCGGGTGCGCCTGCGCTGCGCCAAGTCCGGGCGACCAGCGCTGCCGCCTGGCACCACCGCCGGTAGCGGCAACACCAGGCTGAACTCCGCGCCCTGCCCCAGGCCGGCGCTGCGCACCCGCAGGTCCGCGCCGTGCAGGGCTGCCAGGCCCCTGGCCAGCGCCAGGCCAATGCCCAGGCCGCTGTTGACGTGACTGCCGCCCAGCGGCACCTGGGCGAACCGCTCGAAGATCAACCGCAGGTGTTCACGCGCGATGCCCATGCCGTTGTCGCTTACCGACACGGTCGCCACGCCGTCGCCGGCCCAGGCACGCACGCTGATGTGGCCGCCGGGCGGGGTGAACTTCGCCGCGTTATTGAGCAGATTGGTGAGTATCTGCTCGAGGCGCAGCGGGTCGGCCTCGAGCAGCACGGGCTCATCAGGCAGGCTCACCAGCAACTGGTGCTGGCGCGACTCGATCTTGTCACGCGCCGTCTCGATGGCCGCCTCGACCACGCTGCGCAGGTCGAGCGGCGTCTTGCGCAGCGCCAGTTTGCCAAGGGTGATGCGCGAGATGTCGAACAGGTCGTCCAGCAACAGCGCCATGTGCCGCACCTGCCGTTCGATGATTTGCTGGCTGCGTAGCTTTTGTGCATCCGACGCGCCGGGCGCCCCGACCAGCCCGGCCGCCAGCCGGATCGGCGCCAGTGGGTTGCGCAATTCATGCGCGAGCGTGGCGAGAAACTCGTCCTTGCGTCGGTCGGATTCGAGGATGGCCTGTTCCTGCTGCTTGGCCTGGGTGACGTCGGCGAACCATACGGCCACGCTCTGATCGAAGGGCGTGGCGACTAGGCGCACCCAACGCTCACTGGCAAAGGCGGTGCTGCGCATTTCCAGGTCGCGCGGCTGCTGCAGGCGGAACACGTCGGTGAGGGTCTCCAGCGCCTGGGGATTGGCTCCGGCTCCGAGCAGTGCGCTCAGTTGGCGCCCCCTGAGGTCGCCGACCGTGCCGCGCAAGGCCGCAGCACCCGTAGGGTTGATGAAGTCCAGGGTAAAATCCACCAGCGTGCCGGCCGTGTCGCGCAATGGCGAGACAATGGCGAACGGCACGGTGGAGGAATCGAGCGCCACCTGCAGACGTTGCTCGAGCATGCCGGCCTTGGTCCTGGCCCGGGCCCGGTCGATGAACACCGCAGCCAACCCCGCCGCCAGGTCGGCCAGGCGTATCTCGCGCTCGGTGGGCGGTCGCGCGTCGCGCAGTTGCACGGTCAGGGTGCCGAGCACGCTGTTGTCGCTGTGCCGGATCGGCGTGCTGTGCACCGAGCGGAAGCCCTCGCGGCGCGCCACCTCGACGAACTCGCGAAAGCAAGGGTCGGTCTCGGTGTCCAGCACCACCACCCGCTCGCCGCGTTCCATGGCGCTACCGCAGGCACCAAGGCCGGGCTGGACGTCGTCCATCACCGCCAGGGAAGCCGCCGAAAAACCCTTCGAGGCGTGGATGCGCAGCGGCGATCCGCCGTCGCTCAGGGCCAGCAGTCCGTGCGCCGCGCCGTGCAGTGCGCAGAGGGTTTCGATGATGGCCTGCAGCTGCGCATCTAGCGACGGCATCTGCAGCAGTCGGTTGCTCAGCGCCTGCAACTGTTCGAGATCGCTGATCTGCTGGGTCAGGTCCTGCTGGGCGAACTCCAGGCGCAACAGCATGCCGTCGCGCTCGATCTCGCTGGCCTGGCGCGCCTCGGCGGCATTGGCGAGCGCCTGGCCGACCTCGCGGATTTCCTCTATCTCGCTGTCGGGCGCCTCGACCCGCTGGCCCTGGCCGATCGCCTGCGCGGCGCGGCGCAGTTGCCGCATCGGCACGTTAATGTTGCGGCTGGCGGCGAGCGCGGCGGCCACCGCCAGCAACAGCGACAGCAGCAGGCCGCCGCCGTAGAGGGTGTAGGCCCGCGCCGCGCCGGCCTCGACCAACTCGGTGGGCACACCGGTGGCGACGATCCAGCCGGACGGCTGCAGGCGCACGAACGAGGTGTAGGCGCTGGCGCCCTCCATAGTGATCGACAGGCCGATGCCTTCCTCGGCAGGGTCATCGCGCAGCATTCGCGCCAGGGTGGGCGATGCCGGCTGGCCGAGGGTTTCCGAATGGCGCAGCGACCGGGCAATGCGCAGGCCGTTGGCATCGAGCACGGTGTTGACCCAGCCCGGCGGCAGCCGGCGGTTACCGATGACGTCAGCAATGGCCTGCGGCTTGAGCACGGCGGTCAGCACGTAGCGCACCACACCGTCCAGGCTCACCGGGACCCGCAACGGGATGCCCCACACGCCGCCGGGCCCCTGGCTCAAGCTACCGACCTGCGGCAGACCGGTACGGATCACCTCGGCAAAGCTGCCCGGCTCGGCAACCGCCTTGGAGGCAGGCGGATTGTTCATCGACACCCGACGCAGCACCTCGCCATCGGGGTTGATGATCAGCATCGCGTACCAGCTGGGCAATGACGGCAGGACACGCCGGACCAGCTCGGCAAAGCCGTCCACGTCGTCCACATCGAGCAGCGGTGACTGCGACAACGCCTGCAGCAAGTTGAGGGTGCGGTTGAGTTCGACCTCCACCGCCGTCGCCGCCAGACGGGTCGCTTCCAGGCTGCGCTGCTTGGCCAGCGCCTTCTGCTCGTTGATGATCGAAAACATGCCGAGCCCGGCGACCAGCGCTAGCGGCAGGATCCCGGCCAGTGCAATCATCAGCAGGCGGCTGCGCAACGGAACGGACCGCTGCGGTGTATTGCCCATGGAATGACTCAAAATAATCCTACCCTCAGGCCCTGGCCGGGCAGGTCTGGATGGTCGCTGGAACGGGCGCGCCCGGAACGAAACGCCTGAGCTTAAGCGATCGCAGGCCGGCCTGGCATGGGCTGTTGGAAAACATTCGGCGAAGGCCGTTCACTTCCTCACAACCTGTCATTTTTCCGGCCTGGCGGTTTTGCCAGGCTGATCACGGGAGACGCCCCATGCTAGAACAGGCCCGGCTGCGAATGCTGCGACAGCGATCTGCCGGCCGGATCGGCCGACGCGCGAATCTGCTCGTTCGAATGCACCTTTTGCGCCTCGTGCGCTGCGCGACTGGGTTTTACCTGCCCCAACTGCGGCGGCGAGCTGGTCGCCCGGCCGCGCCGGCCCGAAGCCAAGCTGGCCGACACCCCGGCGTCGACCCGACGCATTCATGCGCCACAGGGCTGCAGCGAGGCCGCAGACGCCTGACGACACGTGGACGACGTGACGGCGCCGCTACTCGTCTTGTACGCAGGTCAACAGGGCGTTGAGCGTAGAGTCCCCGTATTCGCCACTCATGGTCAGCGCCCGGCGGCCTTCGGGCACGATGATGGTCACCGGCGTGGCGTCCAGGCCAGGTGACGCCTCGGTCTCGCCCGGATGCAGTTGGCAGGCGACCTTGAAGCGTTCGTGGTTGGTAATCTGCACCTGCACGCGCCCGGACTCGATGCCCGCATCGGTCCGGGTATGCAGATCGCTGACCTCCACATCGACATTCAGGTCGTTCAACTCGCGCTCCAGTTCCAGTCCCGGCGGAACGGCCATGGCCGCGGCTGGAAGCAACAGCATCGTCAGTAGCCCGGTTCGGGTCATTCGGATGTCCTCCGTCTGTTCGGCATATGGAACCGCTGGCCGCCAAAGGAGTTCGCCGGCTTTTTGCCGCTGCCCCAACGAAGAAGGCCCGCACTGGGCGGGCCTCGTCGTATCGCGCTGGCTTACTTCGGCAGCTTGAAGGTAATGAAGCTGGCGCGCCCCTCGCGCAGTACGCGCATCGACACGGAGCGGTTTTTCGGCAGGTCCTTGACCACCTTGGTGAATTCCTTGACCGAGTCGATCGCCTCGTTGTTCAGGTGCGTGATGACGTCACCCGGACGCAGGCCAATCATCGCCGCCGGGCCCTGGCTGATTTCGCGGATTACCACACCGCCGGAGATCTCCAGCGCCTGACGCTGGGCATCGGTCAGTTCGGTAACTGTCACGCCGAGGCGGTTGCTGCTGTGGCTTATGCCGCCCGAGCCGTCGGCCGCCATGACATCGCCATCCTCGGGCAGCGCACCGATCTCGATGTTCAGCGTCTTGTGCTCGCCGTCGCGCACCACTTCCAGCTTGGCCTTGCTGCCAGGCTTCATCGAGCCAACAAGGTGCGGCAGGTCGCCGGACATGTCGATCGATTCGCCGTTGACGCTAAGGATCACGTCGCCAACCTTCAGGCCGCCTTTAGCTGCCGGACCACTGTCCATCACCTGGGCCACCAGCGCACCGGCTGGCCGCTCGAGCCCGAAGGATTCGGCCAGGTCCTTGTTGACCTCCTGGATAACCACGCCAAGCCAGCCGCGGCTCACCTTGCCGTTGTCGCGCAGCTGATTGGCAACGTCCATCGCTACGTCGATCGGGATCGCGAACGACAGGCCCATGAAGCCACCTGAGCGGGTGAATATCTGTGAGTTGATGCCTACCACTTCACCATCGAGGTTGAACAGCGGGCCACCGGAGTTGCCCGGGTTGATCGCCACGTCGGTCTGGATGAAGGGCACATAGCTTTCGTTAGGCAGGCTGCGCCCGGTCGCGCTGACTACGCCCGCGGTGACGGTGTGGTCGAAACCGAACGGCGAACCGATGGCCACCACCCACTCGCCCGCCTTCAGCGCCTCGGATTTGCCGATCTTGACGGTCGGCAGGCCATCGCCTTCGATCTTCAGCAGGGCCACGTCGCTGCGCGGGTCAGCGCCCACCAGCTTGGCCTGCATCTCGCTGCGATCCGGCAGGCGCACCATGATCTCGTCGGCGTCGGCGACCACGTGATTGTTGGTGAGGATATAGCCGTCCTCGGAAATGATGAAACCCGAACCCAGCGACTGCACTTCACGGCGGCGTTCGGGTTGCTGCGGCATGCCTCGCTCAAAGAAGTCTCGGAACATTGGCGGGATGTCTTCCAGATCCGGCATCTGCGCCTGGGCGCCGCGCATCGGCTGGGTCTGCTTGGTGCTGATGTTCACCACCGCGGGCGACGCATCCTCGACCAGCGGGGTGAAGTCGGGCAGTTCGGCATGGGCCAGGAGCGTCTGACCGAACAGCGCTACGCCGGCCATGACAGCTAGAAAATTTCTTCGAAGGATCATGGTGACGGGTTTCTCCACAATGAAAAAAAGGTTGAAGCCTATGACGTGCAAGAGCCGGCTCTAGAGTTGAAAAAAGCAGCGGGTTGCCGCCCCACAAAGGCCGAAGGGGGAACGGCCCGGTTGCGGCACCCACCCAATGGAGCGGGCTGTTCCGTCAGCCTGGAACGGACTTTACGCCGAAGATAGTCAGCATCGTGTGAAGCGCGCGTAAAGGAACAGTAAGGTTTTTGCTGAGTAGACGGAGCCCATACCGATCAGCTTGCCGAGCCAAGTACCGAAGCCGCCCGTGCGGCGTCACGAACACGTTGCAGGTCGTCGGGCAGTGTCAGCGCGGCTTCAGCGCGCGCAAGGGCAGCGGCGGAATGGCGTGCAGCCGCCAGGCGAACCGTTGCGTCCCCCATGCGCTCAAGCGACGCCAGTCCGTCCTGCAACCGCGTCCCCACCTCAACGATGGCAGCTCCATCTCTCGCGATCGGCGTGAAAAGGTCATCGAGCATGTCGGCCACGCTCAGACCGGGTGCGAACACGCGATCGAACGTGGGCTCTTCTGGCGGAGTCGGTCGAGACAGATGCGACAACACGCGCACGCCTCGACCTATCACGTCGATAGCAGTGCCCTGGTCGTTGATACCGGGCGACAGCGCGCGCGACGCGATCTCGGCCAGCACGGTGATACCGAAGCGCGGGTCGCGTTCGAAGGTGCGCTGCGCGCCGACGACGAAGGCGTCCCGCAGCTTGCTTTCACATGCCTCATCGATGCCGACCGACCAGGCGATGGGACGTGTCGGCTCGACGAAAACGCCCGGCAACACACAGATATAGACTGCGCAGTCCTCGGACGACGTCAGGCCGCCCAGTGCCGGCATGTCGATATGCTGAACGAAACCAACCTTGTGCGAATAAAGCGGCCGTGCGCCCGGCAAGGCCATAGGGTCTAGCTCCAGGGGGCGCCCCCCCAGAAATGGCTGCTCCATTCGCTGGCACAGAGCGCTCGTGGCCGCCTTTTCCACTCTTGCGGTGGTTTCCGCCACGCGGCCCAACCCCGAGAGCTGGTCAATCCAGCGCAGCAGCGCGTACACCACCAGCACCACTACCCCGATGGTCGCGGCAAACAGCACGACACGTCCGTTGTCGCCGTAGAGCCCGGTGCTCAGCGCAATGATGCCCACCAGACTGAAAATGAATGAACCGATGAACGTCGATAGCGTGTTTTGCGTCGTCGGGTCTTCGACCAGCAGGGAAATGGCCCGTGGCGTGACGTTATTGGTCGCCGAGCCATAGGCCGCCACCATGATGCTCAGGGAGAAAGTAGTCACCGCCAACATGCTCGAAGCCAGGACGCCAAGGATATTGTCGACCGCATCGGAGCCGATCTTGGCCGGCAGGTCATCCGGTATGTAGGGCGCCACGACCAGCGCGAGTAATGCCGTGACCACGCCTAGCACCGAATACAGGCTCGCCCTGAACCAGGGCCGCTTGCTGATGCGGATAAGAAACCACTTCCAACGCTTGACCATCTGCTGCCCGCCGTGACCGTTTCAATACAGACCCGACCCGGCGTCACGCGTTGCGTGGCCCAGGCAGTTTGTTGCCGGCGGTTCGCTCAGGCACCGCGCAACCTGGCCACGGTGGCCGGCAGGTCGCGCATGTCGGCGATGACCGCGGCTACGCCTAGTTCGCGCAAGGCACGATCGTGCCCGGCGGGAATATGGCTGGCGCCGGTGAAACCGATCACCTGCATGCCGGCGGTGCGTGCAGCCAATACCCCGGTGGGGCTGTCCTCGATCACCAGGCAGTGGCCCGGCGCCACACCCATTTGCTCGGCTGCAAGCAGGTAGACATCCGGTGCCGGCTTCGGTGCGGCCACCATCTCGGCGCAGAAAATATTCCCGGCGACTCGCTCGGTCAGTCCGGCCCGGCGCAGCGAGGCTTCGACGTTGTGCCGCCGGCTGTTGGAGGCCACCGCCAGCGGCAGGTCGATCTCCAGCAGCGCGTCGCGCACGCCCGCAATGGCCTGCACCTCCTCGGCCACCACCTGCTCGCTGTGCCGGCGCAGGTCATCGTCGAAAGTCGCCGGAAGCTTCAGGTCGAAGCGCCTTTCGATCAGCTCGATGATGCTCGGCACGGTCAGGCCAAAGGTGCCTTCAAGCGCGTCGTGCAGCCGTTCGGCCGGCACGTGCTCGCTCAGGGCGTCGAATAGCACGCGGTGGCTGAGGATTTCACTGTCGACGATCACGCCGTCGCAGTCGCTGATCAGCAGGTCGATTGAAGCCATGGGGTCTCCCTGGGTGGATGCGAGGCCCGGCGCCGGGCCTCGCGTTGGACTGCGCTGCCGACGGCAAGTTTGCCGCGCCTGCGACCCAGCAGGTCACGAAGACCCGTCGCGCATTTCGTTCAATACCAGTGCCAGGATCGACCGATAACGTCGCGCTGTCGGTCCGGGGTACCCGGACGCCCTTCCCTTCGCCCCGGAGCTTTCATGAGTCTGTCGTTGTCCATGGCCGCCTTTGCGCTGGCCTCATCCCTGTCGCCCGGTCCGGTCAACATCGTGGCGCTGGGCGCCGGCGCCCAGTTCGGCCTCGGCCCGGCAATGCGTTATGTCAGCGGCGCGACGCTGGGCTTCAGCCTGTTGCTGTTATTGACCGGCCTGGGCCTGAGCGAGTTGCTGATGCGCTGGCCGTGGCTGACCGAGGCGGTTCGGCTGGCCGGCGTGGCGTTCCTGCTGTATGTGGCGTTGCGCCTGGCCACGGCTGATGGCCAGCTCGACGGCCGGCCTCCATCGCGGCGTCCGACGCTACGCCATGGTGCGCTGATGCAGTGGCTCAACCCCAAGGCCTGGCTGGCCTCCATCGCCGGCATGGGGTTGTTTGCCGCCGCCGGCGATGCCGCGTCGGTGTGCCGCTTTGTGGCCATCTATGGAGTGATCTGCTATGCCTCGCTGAGCTGCTGGGCATTGACGGGCGCCTGCCTGCGGCGCCATCTGGAAGCGCCCGAGCGGTTGCGGTTGTTCAATCGGTCGATCGCCCTGCTGCTGGTCGGCTGTGCGGGTTATCTGCTACTGAGCTGAGCTGCCGGAGCCAGGCGTTGCGCCCGGTGCGCGCCTCACGGTAATGCCCCGGCGTGGCAGCCAGCAGCTGTTTGAAGGCGCGCTGCAGGTGCGCCTGGTCGGCAAAGCCGGCGGCCAGCGCGACGTCCGCAATAGCCCTGCCACGCCGCAGCTCGGCACGGGCGAACTGCACGCGCCGGTTGGTCAGGTAGGCGTGCGGCGTAATGCCGAAGTGTTTCTTGAAGGCGCGGATCAGCCCCGACGGCGAGACGCCGGCCGTGGCGCAAATTTCCTCCAGCCGCAGCGGGCGCTGGTAATGCGCGCCGATGAAGTCGACAGCGCGCCGCAGCCGTGGATCCGGCGGCGGCCGCTCCTGCAACGGCAACCGCCAATAGAGTTCGCTGAAAAACGCCTCCGCCACAGCTTCCTTGTCCGATGGCGGGCGCGTCTCGTCGACCTGGGCGGCGAAAAGCCGGTCGAACCCGTCCTGCAACGGTGCGTCGCGGGTAAGGATCGGTGCAAACCGGCGCAGCCCCTCGTCGCCGAACCCCAGCGTTGCCTGCAATGCTGCCAGCCAGTCCGGCTCGACGTAGAGCATGCGATAGGCCCATGGTCGGTTCTGCACTGGATTACAGGCATGCACGTCTCCCGGATTCATCAGCACCAGCGTGCCGGCCTCGATGCAACAGCTGTGCTGACCGTTGAGGTAGGTGCTGGTGCCATGGTCGACCCGGCCGACCGAGAAGCTTTCGTGGCTGTGCAGGCCGTAGCCGATGCGGCGGCCATCGGCCACGCTGCGCGCCTCGATAAAGGGCAGCGCCGCGTCTCGCCAGAAGCGCGAGCCGGGATCGGAACGTCGGCAGTGGGGGTCGGACCGCGGCATGGATGGACAGGTCTCCAGGGCCGAGCATTGTCCCTCAGCCTAGCCGAAAGCGCCGCGTAGCCGAACATCGAATGGTCGGGAAGCCCACCATTGAGGCAACCGTGCGCAGCAAGCGATGGTGTTTTATTGTCCTACCCCATCGCCACCCAACTTTTTCCAAGGACGATTGCCAGCGCATGATCGATCTCGCTCCAACGCTTCCCCGCCCGCAGCGGGCCATGCCGGTCCGCAGGGCCATGCCAACGGCCATCAGCCTGGTCGCGCTAATGGCACTGTCCGGCTGCGGCAGCCGCCAGGCAGAGGAACCCTCGCCGCCGCCTGAGCAGGTTCGTGCAACGGTAACCCGCCTGATCCCGACCAGCGTGCCCGACCGCAAAGGCTGGGCGGCCGATATCCAGTCGGCTTTCGAGGCGCTGGATCTGCCGGCTTCCAACCAGAACCTGTGTGCGGTGCTGGCCGTGACCGCGCAGGAATCGACTTTTCAGGCGACGCCGTCGGTGCCGGGCCTGGCGAAAATTGCCCGCAACGAAATCTACCGCCGCGCCGGGCGCCTGCATGTTCCGCAATTCTTGGTCGATGCAGCGCTTGAAGTACGTTCGCCCAATGGCAAAAGCTACAGCGACCGCCTGAACGCCGTGCGCACCGAAGAGCAGCTGAGCGCCATCTTCGATGATTTCATCAGCATCGTTCCGCTGGGCAAACAGCTGTTCGGCACGCTCAACCCGGTCAAGACCGGCGGCCCGATGCAGGTCAGCATCGCCTTCGCCGAAGACCGCCGCTGGACTTACCCGTACGACTATCACGGCAGCATACGAGACGAAGTATTCAGCCGCCGCGGCGGCCTGTATTTCGGTATCGCCCACCTGCTTGACTATCCCGCCAGCTACAGCAAGCCGCTGTACCGCTTCGCCGACTTCAACGCCGGCTGGTATGCCAGCCGCAACGCGGCTTTCCAGAATGCTGTGGCGCGAGCCAGCGGAAGGAAGCTGGCACTCGACGGCGACCTGATCATCCACGGCAGTAGCGCAGCGGGCGAGACCGAGCGAGCCGTTCAAGCGCTGGCGGCCAAACTGGACATGAGCGATACGGCGATCCGCAACGCCCTCGAACGCGGCGATACGGAGGGGTTCGAGAAGACCGATCTCTACGCAAAGGTGTTCACGCTGGCCGAACGACGCACTGGAAAAGCACTGCCGCGCGAGCTACTGCCAGGCATCCGCCTGGAAAGCCCCAAGATCACCCGCAACCTCACCACTGCCTGGTTCGCCCACCGGGTGAACGATCGCTATCTCGCCTGTATGAAGCGCGCCGGAGACTGACCTGCGGCGGAACAATTGCGGCGCCCTGTGACTCGCAGAAGAAACGTCACAGGGAGCCGCTATGACCCAGTTGAATCTCGCCCTCGCCATCATGGGCGCCGTTGCGGTCACCACCGCACTGCTGTCGGCTGCGCTCAAGCGCAACCCGATATCTGACGCGTCGATCGCCGTCCTGATTGGGGTCGCCGTCGGACCCTTCGGCATGGATTGGCTGGACCTTTCGCGCTGGGGTGATCCGCTGGCAATCCTCGAGCAGGCGGCACGTTTGACGTTGGCCATCGGCCTGATGGGGGTCGCGCTGCGCCTGAAGCGCGAGGCACTTCGAACACTGCTGCGCCCGGTCACCCTGTTGCTGACACTCGGCATGCTCGGCATGTGGCTGGTGTCGTCATTACTGGCCAGCTGGTTACTCGGCCTGTCGTTATGGGCGGCCTTGCTGTTAGGCGCCATCGTGACGCCAACCGACCCGGTGGTTTCCAGCTCCATCGTCACCGGGCAGTTCGCCAAGCGACACCTGCCACTACGCGTGCGAGACACCCTGTCAGCCGAATCCGGCAGCAACGATGGGCTGGCCTACGGCTTCGTCATGCTGCCGCTGCTGATGCTCGGCCATGGCAGCGAACCGGTTCTGCAACGCTGGCTGGTCGACGCGGTACTGATCGGTATTCTCGGCGCCACGGCCGTCGGCGCCTGCATCGGCTTTGCCGCGGCCCGGCTGCTTACCTTCGCCGAGCGCCACCAGCTGGTCGCCGACGCCTCATTGTTGGGCTACAGCGTGGCCTTTTCCCTCCTGACCCTGGGCCTGGCCAAGCTGCTGGGTACCGACGGCGTGCTGGCGGTCTTCATTGAGGGCCTGGCCTTCAACCTGTGCAGTGACCGGCGCGAAGAACGCGAGGAGGAAAACATCCAGGAAGCCGTGGCCAAGCTGTTCACGCTGCCGATGTTCGTCATCTTCGGCATCGCACTGCCCCTGGACCAATGGGCAGCCCTGGGCTGGCCGCTCGCCGGTTTCGCCCTGCTGCTCCTGCTGTTGCGCCGGCCTCCGGTGCTGGCGCTGCTAGCGCCAACCTGGGGCTCGCGCCTCAACCGACACGACAGCGCCTTTCTCGGCTGGTTCGGCCCGGTGGGAATTGCAGCCATCTATTACGCTGCCTTCGCGCACAGTCACCTGCACGACCCACGTTACTGGTATGCAGCCAGCGCGGTGATTTTCGCGTCGATCATGCTCCACGGCGTGACCGCCGCCCCGCTGACGCGGCGCTATGCACGCCACCCGGGCCCGGCGCCCGTCGCCACCGCGCGCCTGGCTGAAGATGCCTAGCACAGCCCGGACGCCGCAAGGTTTGCCGGCGCATTCAACTGCGGCATCGCGTCTTGACCCGCTGGTCTGACAGCACGGCAGGCGACGCGTTGACAGGGCGCCGCGGAGCGCGCAGCCGGGCATGTCCACTGGCTGTCACTACATCGCTTGGACGGGAGCGCCGCCGCCTCAATATAAAGGGTCGAAGCGGTCATGGCGCTTACTAGATCAATGGCTGCGCCTTGCAGGTATTTTCAACAAGAAACGAAAATTTCGATTCAGTTCAACAATTAAAACCATCGTTACTCTAAATGGAATTCATATAACCCAAGACAACTAGCGCTCAGCCTAACGCGACTGAATGAAAATTCATTTGGCATAAAAAAAGGCGAGCCCCGATATATCGGGGCTCACCTTGTCAAGCGTCGCTAGAAGCGAAGCCGATCAGGAGCTACGACCACCGCCGTGGCTGTTCTGCCCGCCCTTCTGGCCGGCTTCAGACGCTTTCTCGCGGTCGTTGGCGAAGTTTCCACCACTGTTCTGCCCGCCTTTTTGGCCGGCTTCGGATGCGCGCTGCGGATCGTTGGCGAAGTTGCCGCCGCTATTGTGTCCGCCTTTCTGACCGGCTTCGGAAGCCTTCTCGCGATCGTTTGCAAAGTTACCCGGATTTCCGCTCTTATCATTCGACATGAGATTTCTCCAGTGTGGTGATACTTGAATGAAACAATGCGGCGACTGCTTCACAACCGCCTCACTTGATCGGAGGCCAGCAAGCGCTGCAGAGTTCGATCGAAATCCGCTGTAGTGATGAACGGTAGTTAGCCCACACAAACTTCATGGGCAGTGACCGATAGCACTTTAATATAACTTCGACAGCTTCAATAGTTGCACTTCGATAGCAACGAAACGGCCCGGCAACCGTCCGCCCGCGGTGCCTGTCGCCGCTCGTCTGCTGGCGGCGTCACCGGCCCGATTGTCAACTAGCTGTCACCCTTTGCCGCCATTCTCCAACCCATGGAAAGCCGCGACGGCTGGCGCAAGGATGCGACTCTCTGCCGACCCTGGAAGCGTGCTACTGGAGGCCATATGAGCAAGACACTGGAACAGCTGGTCAAGCAATCGGAGTTCTCGGCAAAGGGCCCGGCCGATGTCTGGCGCCACCTGCAGCGCACCAAGGCGACCTGGCGCCCCAGTGCCGCCGCCCTCGCCAGGCGAGCGTCCCGCGACCTGGACCTGTGCGCCGGCCGCGGTTGAGGCCCTCGATCACTCACGCACGCCCCCACCGCGCCCGGTAGCAGCCCGGAAGTTGGGCTGTCGTCCTCCACTTGCGGCTCGCGTCCGAACCACCACCGATCCATGACCGGAATGTCGCAGCGCCTGTTGGTGGGCTAAGGCCCAGCCTACAAAAGCGCCGACCCAACTTGCCCGGCCCGACCGCAGCCAAGCGTGGACTTAGCCCGCCGCTTTGCCGCACGAG
>DAMBNU010000001.1:319982-386071 GCA_032064305.1 Pseudomonas sp.
TGCCCGGCCCGACCGCAGCCAAGCGTGGACTTAGCCCGCCGCTTTGCCGCACGAGACCGAACCAATACCGATCCGTAATGCGCGTTGGGCGACACCAGGGGTCGTCCAGGCACCCTCCGCATCACGACGACTGTCCGAACAATTATTAGGACAATGTATTGACATAGTTTAGCAGCCAGCCTTTACTCATCCCCAGCGGCCAGACGTTCAGTCGCCCCTGAACAACAACAAGTTTAATGGGAATTAGCCATGACGATCACCACAACGGTGCCGGGTTACAGACGCGATGCCATGCGTCGATCCGGCGCATGGAATGACATGATCATTACGGATTATCTGGATCGGGCGATTGCCGAGCGGCCGCAAACAGCGGCGATCGTTTCCTACCGCAGTACCCCGCGACAGCGCAGCGTACTGACCTACCAGGCGCTGGGCGCCGTGGTGGACCGTCTGGCGGCCGGGCTGGCCGCGCTGGGGGTCGGCAAGGGCGAGGTGGTGTCCTGCCAGCTGCCCAACGGCTGGCCAATGAGCGCGCTGCACCTGGCCTGTGTGCGCATTGGTGCCGTGTTCAACCCGCTGATGCCGATCTTCCGCGAGCACGAGCTGCGTTTCATGCTGAGCCATGCCGAGAGCCGGGTGCTGGTGGTACCCCAGCGGTTTCGCGGCTTCGATTACGCGGCGATGATCGACGGGCTGCGGGACGAGCTGCCCGCACTGGCGCACCTGCTGGTGATCGACAGCGACGACGACAACCGCAGCTTTCAGCGCGTTTTGCTGGACCGCCCTTGGGAGACGGAAACCGACACCGCCGCGCTGTTCGCCGAGCGCCGGCCGGGGGCAGACGAGGTCGTGCAGTTGCTCTATACCTCCGGCACCACGGGCGAACCCAAGGGCGTGCTGCACAGTAGCAACACGCTATGGAGCAACGTGCGGCCTTATGCCGAACGCCTGAAATTGGGCCGCGATGACATCGTCTACATGGCGTCCCCGCTGGCCCACCAGACCGGTTTTCTCTACGGCCTGATGATGCCCGTTTACCTGCAGAGCACGGCCGTGCTGCAGGATGTCTGGGACCCGGCCCTTGCCGTAGAGGTCGCGCAAGCCGAGCAGCCAACCTTCACCATGGCCTCGACGCCCTTTCTGGCCGACCTGATCGAGGTGGCGCCGGCCCATCGGCAGGCACTCGCCTCGCTGCGCATTTTCGTTTCCGCCGGCGCGCCGATTCCGGGCGCGCTGGTCGAGCGCGCAGCCGCCGCGATCAATGCGCGTGTCGTGTCGGCCTGGGGCATGACCGAGAACGGCGCCGTGACCATGACGCACCCTGACGACCCCACCGAACGCGCCATCCACAGCGATGGCGTCGCCCTCCCCTACATGGAGGTGCGCGTGGTCGACGAGCACGGCGCGGAGCTGCCACGCGGGGCGGAAGGCAACCTGCTGGTGCGCGGCGCCAGCCTTTTCGTCGGCTACCTGAAGCGCCCGGACCTGTACACCCTGGACGCGCAGGGCTGGTTTCCCACCGGGGACCTGGCGCGCATGGATGCCGAGGGCTACATCCGCATCACCGGGCGGACCAAGGACGTGGTGATCCGTGGCGGCGAGAACGTGCCGGTGGTCGAGATCGAAAACCTGCTCTACAAGCATCCGGCCATTTCGGCGGTGGCACTGGTCGGCTGCCCCGATGCGCGCCTAGGCGAGCGTCTCTGCGCCTACGTCACGCTGCATGACGGGCACGCTTCGCTCAGCCTGGCGGAGGTGGTCGACTTCCTGCTGGCCCAGCGCCTGACGCGTAACTATCTGCCCGAGTACCTTGAGGTGCTGCCGGCGCTGCCACGCACCCCGTCCGGCAAGATCCAGAAATTCAAGCTGCGCGAGCAGGCCCGGCAGTTGAGCCTGGCGGCTGCTCCTTCCTCTGCAACAAAAGCCCACCCATCTGGAGAACTGCCATGAGAGGCCTTTCAGCAAAGACCGTGATCGTGACCGGCGGCGGCGGCGGCATCGGCCGTGCGTTGTGCCTGCGTTTTGCCGCCGAAGGCAGCCGTGTGGCGGTTCTCGACCGCGACGCCGCCGCTGCCGAGGCCACCGTCGAACAGGTCACAGCAGCCGGCGGCACGGCGCTGGCCTATGCCGCGGACATCACCGACTACTCCGCCGTCACGGAAACTGTCGATGCGCTGGAGCGTGACCTGGGCACGCCGACCGTATTGATCAACAACGCCGGCTTCGACCGCTTCATGCCGTTTCTCAAGACCGAGCCCGGCATGTGGCAGACGCTGATCGACGTCAATCTGACCGGGGCGCTCAACGTGCACCACGTGGTACTGCCGAAGATGATCGAGGCCGGCGGTGGCAAGGTGGTCAATATCGCCTCCGACGCCGCCCGGGTCGGCTCTTCCGGCGAGGCGGTCTACGCCGCGTGCAAGGCGGGGCTGATCGGCCTGTCGAAGACGCTCGCCCGTGAGCTGGCAGGCAAGAACGTCAACCTCAACGTGGTCTGCCCCGGCCCGACCGACACCGCGCTGCTGAAGAGCGTCGCGGCCACTTCCAACAATCCGGAAAAGCTGCTCGAGGCGTTCCGCAACGCCGTGCCCAAGCGCCGCCTTGGCCAACCCGACGACTATCCCGGCATCGTCTGCCTGCTCGCCAGTGACGACGCCGACTTCATCACCGGACAGGTCATCAGCGTGTCCGGCGGCCTGACCATGGCCGGCTGACAGGAGAACGACATGCACTACGAAGACATCCTCTACCGCGAAGCCGACGGCGTCGCGACCATCACCATCAACCGCCCCGAGCGCTACAACGCCTTCCGCGGGCAGACCTGCATGGAACTGATCGACGCCTTCCACCGCGCCGGCTGGAACAAGGCGATCGGCGTCATCGTACTGACCGGCACGGGCGACAAGGCGTTCTGCACCGGCGGCGACCAGGGTGCGCACGAGGGACAGTACGACGGCCGCGGGCTGATCGGGCTGCCGGTCGAGGAGCTGCACAACCTGATTCGCGACGTGCCCAAGCCGGTCATCGCCCGGGTCAACGGCTTCGCCATCGGCGGCGGCCATGTGCTGCACGTGGTCTGCGACCTGAGCATCGCAGCAGAGACGGCGGTGTTCGGCCAGGTCGGCCCAAAGGTCGGCTCGGTCGACCCCGGCTTCGGCACCGCGTACCTGAGCCGGGTTATCGGCGAAAAGCGCGCCCGGGAGATCTGGTACCTGTGCCGCAAGTACAGCGCGCAGCAGGCATACGACTGGGGTCTGGTCAATGCTGTGGTGCCCGCGACCGAGCTCGACGCGGAAGTCGCACGCTGGTGCGACGAGATTCTGGAAAAGAGCCCGACGGCGCTGTCCATCGCCAAGCGTTCCTTCAACGCCGACAGCGCCAACATCGCCGGCATTGGCGGCCTCGGTATGCAGGCGCTCAGCCTGTACTACGACAGCGAGGAATCCCGTGAAGGCGTAGCGGCATTCAAGGAAAAGCGCAAGCCGGACTTCCGCCAGTTCCACAAGTGAGTGCCCAGCCGGGGAGCGGTCGCGCTCCTCGCCCTCGTACCAGGGAGAACAGCATGAATTTCGCATTGAACGAGCAGCAGAGCGCCATTCGCGACAGCGTGGCGCGCTTCAGCAGCGAGGTGCTCATGCCGGGCTATCGCCGGCGCGAGCGCGAGGGCCGGATCGAACCTCCGCTAATCCGCCAGATGGGCGAGATGGGGCTGCTGGGCGGCGAGCTGCCTGAGGCCTTGGGCGGCAGCGGGCTGGACTGCGTCACCGCCGGAGTCATCATCGAAGAGGTATCGCGCGGGGATTTCAATGTCGGCTATGTGCCGCTGCTGGCCTCGCTCAACGGCCAGATCATCGCCCAGCACGCGCCGCCCGACCTGGCCCGCGAATGGCTGTGCGAGATCACCGCCGGGCGCAAGGTCGTCTGCATCGCGCTGACCGAACCGGGCGGCGGCTCGGACGCGGCGAACCTGCGCCTGAAGGCCGAGCGCAGCAGCGACGGTTACCTGCTCAACGGCGAGAAGACCTCCATTTCCATGGCCGACCAGGCGGACGTGGCAGTGGTATTCGCCCGCACCGGCACGCAGGAATCACGCGCCAGCGGGATCAGTGCCTTCCTGGTTCCGATGGACACGCCCGGCATCAGCACCACCCGCTTCGAGGATGCCGGCCAGCGCTGCATCGGCCGTGGTTCGATCTTCTTCGATAATGTCCGCGTGCCCGCCAGCCACCGGCTGGGCGAGGAAGGCCAGGGCTTCCGGCAGGTCATGCAGGGCTTCGACTACAGCCGCGCGTTGATCGGCCTGCAGTGCCTGGCAACGGCGCAGCAATCGCTCGATGAAACCTGGCAATGGCTGACCGAGCGCGAGGCGTTCGGCCAGAAGCTCGGCGGCTTCCAGGGCCTGACCCACCCGCTCGCCGAATACCAGACCTACGTCCACGCCGCTCGGCTGCAGTGCTATTACGCGCTCTGGTTGAAGGACAGCGGCCAGCGCCACAACGCCGAAGCGGCGATGAACAAGTGGTGGGGACCGAAGCTGGCCTTCGACGTGGTGAAACAGTGCATGCTGGCCCACGGGCACACCGGCTGGGGCGAAGACCTGCCCTTTTCGCAGCGGATGCGCGATGTACTCGGGCTGCAGATTGGTGACGGCACCGCACAGATCATGAAAAATATCATTGCGCGCGAATGCCTCCCGCACTGACCGTTGACCGCCGTCGGCGGCGCAGCCCCTGTCCCGCTAGGAATCCAGATGTCCTCGATCGAAACCAAGAGCATCCCCAACCGCCTGTTCTTCCGGCTGTTCCAGACCGGCAACGTGCTGCAGCGGCAGGTGCAGAAGGAAATGGGCATCAGCACGGTGCAATGGGCCGTGCTCGGGGCCCTGTCCCGACCGGGGTATGAGGACGGCATCTCCTTCAACCAGCTCACTGAATACCTGGTGGTGAGCCGGCAGAGCCTGGACGGGGTGCTCAAGCGCATGGAGCGGGACGGGCACGTACGGCGCGTCCCGCACCCCGACGACGGCCGCGCGCGGCTGGTGAGGCTGACCGACACCGGGCGCGATTTCTGGGACTCGCTGCAGTCGCGTATCCAGGCGTTCTACGAGCAGGGGCTAACGGGCTTCAGCTTCGACGACAACGTCAACTTCCTGCATTACCTGAGCAAGCTGCAGGCCGGCCTCGGCGGCATCGCGCTGGCAGGGGCCGGGGGGGCGCACGGCGCGCTCCCGGACGCCGATACCGTCGACTGAGCCGGAGCCGCAGCGCCTCATCCGTGTGCCGCACGCTCCTGGCGCCACAGCAGCCAGACAATGCCGAGGCCGCCAACCGCGACCGCGGCGGCGCCGAGAAAGATGCTCTGCATGCCGATGTAGCTCGCTACCAGGCCCATGATGGCGCCGGACAGCCCCAGCGACAGGTCGAAGAACATGGCGAACACGCTCAGGCCCGAACTGCGGTTTGACACCCCCACGCGCGACACCACGCCGACGCCAAGCGCCGGATAGAGCAATGACAGCCCGCAGCCGGTGAGCGCCGAACCGGCGAGCGCGACGCCTGGCGCCTCGGCCAGCCAGAGCATCAGCAGTCCGACGATCTCCACCGACAGGCAGACGAGCGCCACTGAATAGCCGCCCACCCGGTTGATCAGATTGGGGAACAGCAGCCGGGTGCCGATGAAGGCGAAGGCGAACGCGGTCAGGCACCAGGCCGCGCCATCCCAGCCGCGGGCATCGTAGTAGAGGGCGACGAACGCGGTGAGCGTGCCGTAGCCGAGGGTCGCCAGGGCCAGGCTGGCACCGGGCGGGGCAACCTTCCACAACACCTTGCCGAAGGGCAGCCGCTGCCCCGGATTGAGCGGTGCGTCGCCACGCCGCGAGGCCAGCGCAAGGCCGGTGGCGGCCAGCGCCATGGTCACCACGCCGAGGCTCCACAACCCCAGTGTTTGCGACAGGAACACGCCCAGCGGTGCACCGATGCCCACGCCCCCGTATGCGGCGACGCCGTTCCAGGAAATCATCCGCGCGGTGCTTTCGTGCCCCAGCCGGCTGATGCCCCAGCTGATGGCGGAGATGCCGATCAGGCTCTGGGCGAAACCCAGCACCAGGCGGCTGGCCACCATCACCGCGATGCTGGCGGCGGGCCACGCGTCAAGCAGTGCCGAGGCGAACAGCAACAGGCCGCTCAGCAGACCGGACGCCATGCCCAGCAGCACCGTCTTCTTGGCGCCCCGCTCGTCCGCCAGCCGGCCGGCCAGCGGGCGGCACAGCAGCGTCGTCAGGTACTGCGCTCCGATGACGATGCCGGCGACCGTGGTGCTGAATCCAAGGTTCTCGTGGATGTAGCCCGGCAACGACGCCAGCGGGATGCCGATGGATATGAAGGAGATGAAGTTGAACACCACCAGCGACAGGATGAACACGGTGTCGTTGGCGGCTGGCGTTTTCTCTGCGGGCATCGGGTTGCCTGTCGGTGGGTGAACGAAGGACCGGAACGCCAGCGGCACGGGTGGGTGCACTGGTCAGCGAGCGCGGCGGCGCTCAGGGTTATGACCCTCGACTGAACCCTTCGATCGCCGCTGCAGCGAAGTCATCATACAACTATGCCAGGACCGCACGGCAATCGATTCAGGCCGGCCGCGCCGCGACGGGCTGCCTGGGCCGCCGCCATTGCGGCAACCCGATGAGCACCACGGCACTGAGGATCACAGTCATTGCCAGCCATTCCTCGACACCGATCCGTTCGCCGGCAAAGGTGATGCCCAGCAGCACGGCCACCACAGGGTTGACGTAGGCATAGCTGGTGGCAGCGGCAGGGCGGACGTTCTTCAGCAAATACAGATAGGCACTGAATGCCACGATGGAGCCAAGGAATGTCAGGTAGGCCAGCGCCAGCCAGCCGCCGGCGTCCGGCATGCCTTGCAGGCGCTCGCCGCTGATCGCGCTGCCAAACAACAGCACACCGCCGCCGATCAGCATCTGCGCCGCGCTGGCCATGGCGCCGGCAGGCAGCGTCAGGTGGCGACTCCACATCGAACCGAACGCCCAACTGGCCGCCGCGAGCAGCACGATCACCGCCCCGAGGGGACTGGCCTGCAGGTTGTGGCCGAGGTTGAGCAGGCCGATGCCGAGCAGCCCAAGCAGAATGCCGCCCCACTCCAGCCCGGTGGTCCGCTGGCCCCAGATCAGACCGAACAGCAGGGCGAACAACGGCACGGTGGCGATCGCCAGGGCCGCGACGGCCGAGGCCACGCCCAGGTGTTCGGCAACGGTCACGCCGCCGTTGCCGCAGCTAAGCAGGAGGATGCCGACAATGGCGCATCCCCGCCATTCCTTCGCCGTCGGCATGGCAACCCCGCGCCAGCGCAGCCAAACGAACAGCAGGCTGCCGGCAATGACGAAGCGCAGCCCGGCCAGCAGCATCGGCGGCCAGGACTGGACCCCCACGCGAATCACAAAATAGGTCGAGCCCCAGATCAGATAGAGCGCGAGAAACGCGCCCACGAGCAGCAACGGGAAGCGGCGCGATGGCATGAGAGCAGGCCCGGACGGGTAGTTGGACTCTTGATTCTAGGTAACCTTGGGCACCCCCGAACACGCACAGTCAGTGATTTGTTCAGCGGTGCAGTTGGTCCGTCGCGCTCGCCTCATCCGCCGAGGCCGAAGGGATCGTCGATGCTGGGGCTCGGCTCGGTAAACCAGCGCGGGCCCTGCTCGGTCATGTAGAAATGATCCTCCAGACGAATGCCAAACTCGCCGGGCACGCAGATCATCGGCTCGTTGCTAAAGCACATTCCCACCTCCAGGCGCGTCTGGTCGCCCCGCACGAGATAGGGACTCTCGTGGATCTCCAGGCCGATGCCGTGGCCGGTCCGGTGCGGCAACCCCGGCAGCTGGTAATCAGGCCCGAGCCCCGAGGCCTCGAGCGTATCGCGGGCGGCCTGGTCCAGGTCCTCGCAGCGAGCGCCCAGCTGCGCCGCGGCGAAGGCGGCCATCTGCGCCTCCTTTTCGAATCCCCAGACGGCACGCTGTTGCGCGTCCGGCTCGCCGAACACGTAGCTGCGGGTGATATCCGACTGATAGCTGTACACGCGGCAACCCGTGTCGATCAGCACCATGTCGCCGCGCTTGAGTGTCTGCGGGTGCTTCACCCCATGGGGAAAGGCACTGGCCTGGCCGAACAGCACGATGCAGAAGGTCGAGCCCGGCGCGCCCACGACCCGGTGCGCGCGCTCGATGAAGCGGACCACCTCAGTGGTGCTGATGCCCTCGTGAAGAATGCTGGCCGCAGCCCGGTGCACGGCGAGGGTCATATCCATGGCGCGTTGCATCAGCGCAATTTCGGCGGCGGACTTGCGCTCACGGCAATAGGTAGTCACCACGCCCGCATCGATGAAGGCATAGCCCGGATCGAGCAGACGCAGGCCGTCGAACATGAAGAACGGTAGCGACGGGCACAGACCGATACGCGGGCGCAGGCTGGTGTTGGGGCGGATACCCATGCGCTGCAGGCACTCGAGCAGCAGCCGATACGGGCTTTCATGTTCCTGCCAGCCGTTGACCACACCCTCGACGGCCATGAAGTCGCGGATGGTGCCCTCTTCGAAGGCGGGCGCCAGGTATTCGAGCGCACCACGAGCGGGCAGCAGCGCACCAACCATGCGCTCGCTCGGGCTCCAGCGCACCCCGGTGAAATACTCGAGGTTGGCGCCGGCACTGAGGAACAGCGCATCCAGGCCCAGGTGCATCATGCGTTGCTGCGCTTTGCCGATGCGCGCCCGGTATTCAGCCGCAGCGATCGGCTCGACGCCTTCGACCATGTTGCGCAAGCGCCCCAGCGCCTGTTCCTGCGTACTGCCGCCCACACCGATGGTCATTTGCTCTGCTCCCGCCGCTGAAAATGCCGATCGAAGTTAAGTACAGCTTAAATTTTGAGGCAAAGGTTTTTTCACCTCGCGGTCAAATAGCCAAAGGCATGGCTGGCGCGAGCGCACCGGGCCGGCCCTATACTGGCCACTTTCACAAGGCGGGTCTCCATGACAGTCGATCGCATCGGTGAGCGTTTACGCCGGCACAGGCGTGCCGCGAACAAGACCTTGAACCAGGTCGCCCAGGAGTCCGGGCTGACGGCGAGCTTTCTCTCGCAGGCCGAACGCAACCTCACGGGCATCTCGATATCGTCGTTGGCAAACATCGCCAAGTCACTCGGCGTTCCGCTCAATTCACTGTTCGACCAGCCCAGCCAGGCACAACCGGATTCACACCAGGGCGAGCGCGTGCGCTACACCATCGAGGGCCAGCCGTTGACCTACGAACGGCTGTCGACGAACTTTCCGGGCAATCTGCTCAACGCCGTCAAGGTGAGTATGCCGGTGGGTTACCAGTCCGAACTCATCGCTCATGAAGGCGCCGAATTCGCCTATGTACTGTCCGGGCGAATCGTCTACACAGTCGATGGTCGCGACTATCCGCTGGCTTGCGGCGACTCCATTCACTTCGATGCGGGTAAATCCCATCACCTGGCCAACATCGGCGATCAGATTGCCGAAGTGCTCACTGTCACCACCATGGGCCTGTTCGACGACCTGGCCACTCGTTAACTGGCATCGCTATTGCTTGAGCTCGAACCTGAAGCCACGCCAACGATATTTAGCCGCACTTAATTTCGGTTGACCGTGTTTTCAGCATGACTTAATTTCGAGACAGGCTAGGCTGTAGTCTTCCGGACTCGGCCGCCAACAGTGTTCTGCGCCGAGCGGGCGAACCCCAACGGCGACACCGGCGTGCAGTGAGCCACTGTTCGGTCCACAAGACCAACCCTCGATGAACATAAAAAAGAATGAGGTTTGCATGCGAAACAACAACACCCTCCGAGCGTTACTCGCCGCAGGTCTGATCCTAGGCTCGCCCCTGAGCTTCGGCGCTAGCAACCTGGTTTACTGTTCCGAAGGCAGCCCTGCCGGCTTCGACCCGGGCCAGTACACCACCGGCACCGACTTCGACGCATCGGCCGAAACCGTATTCAACCGTCTGGCGCAATTCGAGCGCGGCGGCACCCTTGCCAAGCCCGGCCTGGCGACCAGCTGGGACATCAGCGACGACGGCCTGACCTATACCTTCCATTTGCGCCCCGGGGTGAAATTTCACACCACCGACTACTTCACGCCCAGCCGCGAATTCAACGCCGACGACGTCGTCTTCACCTTCCAGCGCATGCTGGACGAGAACCACCCGTTTCGAAAAGCCTATCCCAGTGAGTTTCCCTACTTCACCGACATGGGAATGGACAAGAACATCACCAAGGTCGAAAAGCTCGACGACATGACGGTGCGGTTCACGCTCGACAAGGTGGACGCGGCCTTTATCCAGAATATGGCGATGCACTTCGCCTCCATCCAGTCGGCAGAATATGCAGACCAGCTGTTGAAGAACGGCAACGCCGAGCAGATCAATCGCAAGCCGATTGGCACCGGGCCATTCGTGTTCAGCCGCTACCAGAAGGATGCGGCAGTCCGCTACAAAGCAAACAAGGACTACTGGAAGCCTGAGGATGTAAAGATCGACAACCTGATCTTTGCGATCACCACGGATGCCTCGGTCCGCGCGCAGAAACTTCGCGCCGGCGAATGCCAGGTCACATTGAACCCTCGCCCGGCCGACCTGAAGGCGCTGCAGGACGACCCCAACGTCAAAGTGCCAAACCAACCCGGCTTCAACCTTGGCTACATCGCGTACAACGTGGAGCACGAGCCGCTCGGCAAACTCGAAGTACGCAAGGCGCTCGACATGGCGATCGACAAGAAGTCGATCATCGAGGCGGTTTACCAGGGCGCTGGGCAGCTGGCGGTGAACGCCCTCCCGCCTACGCAGTGGTCCTACGACGAGAGCATCAAGGGCACCGAATACAATCCGGAAAAGGCCCGCGAATTGCTCAAGCAGGCCGGCGTCAAGGAAGGCACCGAGATCACCCTCTGGGCCATGCCGGTACAACGCCCCTACAACCCCAACGCCAAGCTGATGGCGCAGATGATCCAGGCTGACTGGGCCAAGATCGGCATCAAGGCGCGCATCGTCAGTTATGAATGGGGCGAGTACATCAAGCGCGCCCATGCTGGCGAGCACGACGCCATGTTGATCGGCTGGACGGGCGACAATGGTGATCCGGACAACTGGCTCAACACCCTGTATGGCTGCGATGCGGTGGGTGGCAACAACTTTTCCATGTGGTGCGACCATGAATACGACAAGGTCGTCAAACAGGCCAAGCGCATGACGGATCAGGCTGAGCGCACCAAGCTTTATCAGCAGGCGCAGCACATCATTCAGGAGCAGGTGCCGATCACCCCCATCGCGCACTCGACTGTTTACCAGCCCATGCGCAACAGCGTTGAGGGGTTCAAGATCAGCCCGTTCGCACTCAACTCCTTCTACGGCGTGGAAAACAAGCGCTAATGAACGGGTGACCGGGCGAGCCTTGGCTTGCCCGGCCACTCCGCGCTGTTTCTATCGCGACCGCGACCTGGGGCTGCTCGCAGCCGGCCTGTCGCGGTTCAGGCCGTTTTGGCGGTTGCCTGGCTGTCCTCCGTCAGCCAGGCGAGACCCGCCCTACCAGGAGTTCTAACCCCATGTTCAGCTTGATAGCTCGTCGAGTGGGTCTGCTGATACCGACGTTTTTCGGCATCACCCTGCTCACCTTCGCCCTGATTCGCATGATTCCCGGCGATCCGGTGGAAGTGATGATGGGCGAGCGCAAGGTCGACCCGGAGATGCATGCCCAGGCCATGGCGCGCCTTGGTCTGGACCAGCCACTCTACGTTCAATACCTCGATTACATCGGCGATCTGGCCCACGGAAACCTCGGCGAATCGCTGCGCACCCGCACCAGCGTCTGGAAGGAATTCACCACACTGTTCCCAGCCACGCTTGAGCTGGCGATCGCGGCACTGATCATTGCCGGCACCCTGGGCGTACTTGCCGGCGTGGTAGCGGCGCTCAAACGCGGTTCGCTGTTCGATCACGGCGTGATGGGCGTATCGCTTGTCGGTTATTCGATGCCGATCTTCTGGTGGGCGCTGATCCTGATCATGTTTTTCTCCGTAGGGCTGGGCTGGACGCCAGTATCGGGGCGCATCGATCTGCTCTACGACGTTCCGCCGGTGACTGGTTTCATGCTTGTCGACACGCTGCTGAGCGGCGAGGAAGGCGCATTTCTCGACGCCCTGCACCACATGATCCTGCCCGCCATCGTGCTGGCAACGATCCCGCTCGCAGTGATTGCCCGCATGACTCGCTCGGCCATGCTCGAGGTGCTGCGCGAGGACTACATACGGACCGCGCGCGCGAAAGGCCTGTCGCCGAATCGGGTGGTGTTCATCCATGGGCTGCGCAACGCGCTGATCCCCGTGTTGACCGTGTTTGGCCTGCAGATCGGCACATTGCTGGCCGGAGCCGTGCTGACCGAAACCATCTTCTCCTGGCCCGGCATCGGCAAATGGCTGATCGAATCCATCAGCGCGCGGGACTACCCAGTGGTGCAGAACGGCATTCTGCTGGTGGCCTGCCTCGTCATTCTCGTCAACTTCACCGTGGACATTCTCTATGGCTTGGCCAATCCGCGCATTCGCCACCAACGCTGAGGAGGCGGACGCTTGAATAGCATCGAGACCCTACCGGCCGCTGAGCCGACCACCTATTATCCGTCGCCGCTGCGGGAATTCTGGAGCGCCTTTTGCCGCAACAAAGGCGCGCTGGGCGGCCTGGTCTTCATGGCATTGCTGATCGTCTGCGCGCTTTTCGCCCCGCTGCTGGCGCCCTACAGCCCAAGCGAGCAGTTTCGTGATTTTCTGCTGACCCCGCCGTCCTGGCAGGTGGGCGGCACGTCGCAGTTCATCCTGGGCACCGATGAACTGGGGCGAGACATGCTGTCGCGGCTGATCCACGGTGCGCGGCTATCGCTGATGATCGGCCTGGCCTCGGTGGTCTTCTCGCTGATCCCCGGCATCCTGCTCGGTCTGTTGGCCGGCTTTTCTCCGACCCGCCTGGCGCCGTTCATCATGCGGCTGATGGACATCATGCTTGCCCTGCCCTCGCTGTTGCTGGCGGTGGCGATCGTGGCCATTCTCGGCCCCGGCCTGATCAATACCATCTTCGCGATCGCCATCGTGTCGCTGCCGGCCTACGTGCGCCTGACCCGCGCGGCCGTGATGACCGAACTCAACCGCGATTACGTCACCGCCTCGAAGCTGGCCGGCGCCGGCACCCTGCGGCTGATGTTCGTCAGCGTGCTACCCAACTGCATGGCGCCGCTGATCGTACAGGCCACGCTGAGCTTCTCCTCGGCGATCCTCGACGCCGCGGCGTTGGGTTTCCTCGGCCTCGGCGTGCAACCGCCGACACCCGAATGGGGCACGATGCTGGCCTCGGCCCGCGACTACATCGAGCGCGCCTGGTGGGTGGTCTCGCTTCCCGGCCTGGCGATCCTGCTCAGCGTGCTGGCGATCAACCTGCTCGGTGATGGCCTGCGCGACGCGCTCGATCCCAAGCTCAAGAACGCCGCATGAGGGCTCGCCCGATGACTCATTTCACCGCTACGGAGGGCCTGCGCTCATGAGCCTTCTTGAAATTCAGAACCTGTCCGTGCGTTTTGGCACGGACGGCGCGCCACCGGTGGTCGACGGGCTCGACCTCTGCGTCGACAAGGGCGAAGTCCTGGCGATCGTTGGCGAATCCGGGTCAGGCAAGTCGGTGACCATGATGGCGCTGATGGGCCTGGTCGATGCACCCGGCCAGGTCACCGCCGACCGCCTCAGTTTCGCCGGTCGGGACCTGCTGACACTCAAAGGCCGCCAGCGTCGGCGCCTGATTGGCAAGGACCTGGCCATGGTGTTTCAGGACCCGATGACGGCGCTCAACCCCAGCTACACCGTGGGCTTCCAGATCGAAGAGGTGCTGCGCCAGCATCTAGGACTCAAGGGCAAGGCAGCCCGGCAGCGAGCGCTCGAATTGCTCGAACGGGTGGAGATACCGGGCGCGGCCAGTCGCCTCGACGCCTACCCGCACCAGCTGTCCGGCGGCATGAGCCAGCGTGTCGCGATCGCTATGGCGATCGCCGGCGAACCGCAATTGCTGATCGCCGACGAACCCACTACCGCCCTCGATGTAACCATCCAGGCGCAGATCATGGAGTTGCTGCTGAACCTGCAGCGCGACCAGGACATGGCGCTGATCCTCATTACCCACGACCTGGCCGTGGTCGCCGAAACCGCGCAGCGCGTCTGCGTGATGTACGCCGGGCAGGCGGTCGAAACCGGGCGCGTGCCGCAGCTGTTCGACGCTCCCGCGCACCCCTATACCGAGGCGCTGCTGGCCTCGATTCCGGAACACGCGGACAGTCGGCGACTGGCGACGCTGCCCGGCATCGTGCCGGGCCGCTACGACCGTCCGGCCGGCTGCCTGCTCTCGCCCCGCTGCCCCTATGCGCAGCCGCGCTGCGAAGAACGGCCGGCGCTGGAGCCTTACGACCATGGCAAGGTGCGCTGTTTTTTTCCGCGCAACCTGACGCCAGACCAGATGCTAGAGGCACCGCCACAGTCGCAGCGGCCGAGCCAGCCACGCGGAGATCGCCATGCCTACTGAACCCTCCAGCGGTAGCGTGCTGTCGGCACGCGCGCTGACCCGTCACTACGAGCTCTCACGCGGACTGTTCAAACCGCACGCGACCGTCCGCGCGCTCAACGGTGTTTCGTTCGAGCTGGCGGCCGGCGAGACGCTGGCGGTGGTCGGCGAGTCCGGCTGCGGCAAATCCACTCTAGCCCGCGCCCTGACCCTGATCGAGGAACCGACCTCGGGGTCGCTGCAGATCGCCGGCCAGGAGGTGACGGGCGCCGACAAGGCCCAGCGCAGGCAACTGCGCCGCGACGTGCAGATGGTGTTCCAGAACCCCTATGCCTCGCTGAATCCGCGGCAGAAGATCGGCGACCAGCTGGCCGAACCGCTGGTGATCAACACCGGGCTGTCACGCAGCGAGCGCCGCGAGCGGGTGCAGGCGATGATGCAGCAGGTGGGGCTGCGGCCCGAGCATTATCAGCGCTATCCGCACATGTTCTCCGGCGGCCAGCGGCAGCGCATCGCCCTGGCCCGCGCCATGATGCTCAACCCCAAGGTGCTGATCGCCGACGAGCCGACCTCGGCGCTCGACGTGTCGATCCAGGCGCAGGTGCTCAACCTGTTCATGGACCTGCAGGAACAGTTCAACGCCGGTTACGTATTCATCTCCCACGACCTGGCCGTGGTGCGTCATGTGGCCGACAAGGTGCTGGTGATGTACTTCGGCAGCCCGATGGAGATGGGCCCGGCCGAGCTGATCTACACCCGCCCGCTGCATCCCTACACCCAGGTGCTGCTGGCCGCGACCCCAAGCATCCGCCCCGATGCGGCGCGGCCGAAGATCAAGGTCAGCGGCGAACTGCCCAATCCGCTCGATCCGCCCAGCGGCTGCCCGTTCCATACCCGCTGTCCCTACGCCACCGAGCGCTGCGGCGCCGAAGTCCCGGCGTTCCGGCCGCTGGACGACCGGCTGGTCGCCTGCCACTACGCCGAGGACGCCGGCGCACCTTCACGCGCCGGGTAGGTGGACTGAAGGGCGCAGGTCGGCGAGCTGTTGCCTGCTCATGCGCTCGAGCAGAGCCGGTCTCACAGCGGCCACGTCGAGTTCGATCACGCTGACGAGCGTGACCAGTTGCGCCCGGGTAACCGATACGCCACAAGGCAGCCCGGGAAGAACTAGCGACTCGCCGGACAGTTCGTCGAGCAGCATCGCCTGGATGGTCCGGGGAGAATCCATCGTGGCGCAGAACCGCAATGGCTTGAAATGTTCCTGCACGAGCGCCAAAGCCTCGGGCAGCCTGATCCGTGTCATCCGACAATTCCTTTGTCTGAGCGGACAATCTGACAGCCAAGCGTACCTGCCGCTTGGCCAACAAACGCTTCGTCGATCGGAAGCTTGGACGTCCGACCCGCGATTTGTCATCCATGAAACGACGAAGGCCCCGGAATCCGGGGCCTTCGTCTTGCGATATGGCGGAGGAGGTGAGATTCGAACTCACGGAAGAGTTTCCCCTTCGACGGTTTTCAAGACCGTTGCATTCAACCGCTCTGCCACTCCTCCGCAGACAGCGGCGGCAATAGTACCCGAACGAAACACACTGTCAAACTCTCTGACTGGGCCGTTGCGAAAGCTCTGTTATGATCGAGGCAGTTTGTTCCAGGCTGAATCCATCTACAGGAGTGTCGCCATGCTCAGGCAACCATACGCATCCACACACACGCAGGTTGAACAGAAGGACGTCAGCCGCGTTCTGCGCAACACCTACGGGCTGCTCGCCATCACCCTGGCGTTCAGTGCCTTCGTTGCCTACATGGCGATGCAGGCCAATGCCGCCTACCCGAACATCTTCGTCGTGCTGGTCGGTTTCTACGGCCTGTTCTTCCTGACCGTCAAGCTGCGCAATTCCGCGTGGGGCCTGGTCTCGACCTTCGCCCTGACCGGCTTCATGGGCTACACGCTCGGGCCGATCCTGAACATGTACCTGGGCACCGCCAACGGCGGCGAGCTGATCGCCTCGGCGCTGTCGATGACCGCCCTGGTGTTCTTCGGCCTGTCGGCATTCGTGCTGATCACACGCAAGGACATGAGCTTTCTCAGCGGCTTCATCACCGCCGGATTCTTCGTCCTGCTGGGAGCGATGGTTGCGGGCTTCTTCTTCCAGATCAGTGGTCTGCAGCTGGCGATCAGTGCAGGCTTCGTGTTGTTCTCGTCGGTCTGCATCCTGTTCCAGACCAGTGCGATCATCCATGGCGGCGAACGCAACTACATCATGGCCACCATCGGCCTGTACGTATCGCTATACAACCTGTTCATCAGCCTGCTGCAACTGATGGGCATCATGGGCGACGACTGACCGTCACCCTGCTAATCAGCCCGCCTCGGCGGGCTTTTTCGTTTCTGCAGCTGGCGTATCATGTCGGCCATTGAGGAACCGGTGCCCCCATGAAGTTCGTAATCGCCCTGTTTGCCCCCGCCCACTCCCCAGCCTCGCGGCGCGCCCTGCGCTTCGCCGAAGCGGTGCTCGCCAGCGGCCACGAGATTGCCAGGCTGTTTCTGTACCAGGACGGGGTCCACAGCGCGTCGGCCAATACCGTGAGCACCCAGGACGAACTGGATGTCGCCGCGCAATGGAGCCAGTTCGTCCGCGAGCAAGGCCTTGATGGAGTGGTTTGCATCGCCGCTGGCCTGCGGCGTGGCGTCCTCGATGAGCAGGAGGCCAGCCGTCATCAGCGACCGGCGGCGAACCTGGCCCCAGGTTGGGAGCTGTCGGGGCTCGGCCAACTGCACGAGGCCAGCCAGCAGGCGGACCGGCTGGTCTGTTTCGGAGGTCATTGATGGCGCGTTCGATGCTAATCGTCACCCGCCAGGCGCCTTGGGCCGGACCAACGGCGCGCGAAGCCCTGGATATCGTCCTGGCCGGCGGTGCGTTCGAGTTGCCACTCGCCCTGCTGTTTCTCGACGATGGCGTGTTCCAACTGGCGCCGGCGCAGCGGGCCGCTTCGCTGCAGCAGAAGGACCTGACGGCTAACCTGCAGGCATTGCCGATGTTTGGCGTCGAGTCACTGTTCGTAGCTCGCCGCAGCCTTGAGGAGCGCGGACTCGAACACGCCACCCTGGCATTACCGGTCGAGCGACTGGACGATGCCGAGCTCGGCGCTCTGATCAACCGTTACGACCATGTGATCACCCTCTGATGGCCACCCTGCATTTGCTCTCGCACTCCCCTTTTACCGACGGCCGCCTGGCCAGTTGCCTGCGCCTGTTGACGGTGGACGACGCGCTGCTGCTCAGCGGCGATGCGGTGTATGCCTTGCAAGAGGGCACCAACCAGCGCCAGTCGCTGGAGTCACTGCCGGACGGCATCGGTTTGTTCGCACTGGATGAGGACCTCGACGCCCGCGGCCTGGATCGCCTGCCTGCGCGCGTGCAGTCTGTCGACTACGCCGGTTTCGTCGCGCTCTGCTGCCGCTACGCACGGACCAACGCCTGGTTATGAATGCACTGGACGTAGGCGGCCGCCGCGTCGCCGTAGACAAGGAAGGCTTCCTGGAGAACCTCGACGACTGGAGCGAACCGGTTGCCGAGGCCCTGGCGGCCGCCGAAGGAATCAGCCTGCAGGCCGAACACTGGGAGATCCTGCACGTGCTCAGAGCCTTCTATCAGGAGTTCCAGCTGTCACCGGCGACACGCCCGCTGATCAAGTACACCGCGCTTAAGCTCGGCCCAGACAAGGGCAACAGCCCGCACCTGAACCGTCTTTTCAAAGGCACCCCGGCCAAGCTTGCGGCAAAGCTGGCAGGCCTGCCGAAACCGAGCAACTGCATATGAACCTGGTCACCCCGCCTGAACACCCCTTCGCCGTTTTCGTCCGCATTCTCGGCAAAGGCAAGCGCGGCGCACGCGATCTGACCCGCGAGGAAGCCCGTCAAGCCATGGGCATGCTGCTCGACGGTAAGGCCGAGGACACGCAGCTCGGCGCCTTTCTCATGCTGCTGCGGCACAAGGAAGAGAGTGCCGAAGAGCTGGCCGGTTTTACCGAGGCCGTGCGCGAACGCCTGCAGGCGCCGGCGATCACCGTGGACATCGACTGGCCGAGCTACGCCGGCAAGAAACGCCACCTGCCGTGGTACCTGCTCGCGGCGAAATGCTTGGCACGGAATGGCGTCCGCATATTCATGCACGGCGGTGGCGCGCACACGGACGGGCGCCTGTACACCGAGCAGCAACTGGAACTGCTGGGCATCCCCCGCTGCGACGATTGGGCGAGCACGGCCGCGGCCCTGGACCGTGACAAGCTCGCGTTCATGCCGCTCGGCGCCTGGATGCCCGGGCTACAGCGGATGATCGACCAGCGCAACATCCTCGGTCTGCGCTCGCCGATCCACTCGCTGGCGCGGATCCTCAACCCGCTGGGCGCACGCTGCGGCTTGCAAAGCATCTTTCACCCGGGCTACCAGGCCAACCACCGCGAAGCCAGCCGACTGCTGGGCGATACCTCCATCGTGATCAAGGGCGAAGGTGGCGAAATCGAAGTCAACCCCGACGGTGTTGGGCACCTGTATGGCACCCAGGCGGGCGAGGCCTGGGACGAAGACTGGCCGGCGCTGTCAGCCCAGCGCCATGTCAAACCGGCCGGGCTCGATCCGCAGCACCTGCTGGCGGTGTGGCAAGGCAAGGCCGAGGATGCCTACGGCGAGCTGGCCGTGGTCGCGACCATGGCCCTGGCGCTTCGAGGGCTCGGCCAGCCACGCCAGGCCGCATTCGACCAGGCACAACAGTACTGGTCCAGACGCAACCTATCGGACTGAACGATCGGTTTGACCGGGGATTCCGGCCGATTCCTCCGGTGCTGCCTCCTACACTGCCTGCATACCAAAAGGTTGGAGGTAGACATGGGGCTTCTGGTCGACGGGCAGTGGCGGGATCGCTGGTACGAAAACAGCAAGGCAGGCGAGTTTCAGCGTGAACAGGCGCAGCGTCGCGGCTGGATTACGCCCGATGGCTCGTCGGGGCCGGACGGCCAGCCGGCGGTGCCGGCGCAAGCCGGTCGCTATCATCTCTATGTATCATTGGCCTGCCCCTGGGCGCATCGCACGCTGATCTACCGCAAGCTCAAAGGCCTCGAACCGCTGATCGACGTCTCGGTGGTCAGCTGGCTGATGGGCGAGCGCGGCTGGACCTTCGACCGGCAGACGGGATCGACCGGCGACAGACTGGACGACTTCAGCGCGCTACACCAACGCTATACCGCCGACGATGCGCACTACACCGGCCGGGTAACGGTGCCAGTGCTCTGGGATCGCCAGACGCAGGCCATCGTGAACAACGAATCGGCAGAGCTCATTCGCATCTTCAATACGGCCTTCGACGACCTCACCGGCTCGCGACTGAATATGTACCCCGAGCCGTTGCGCGCCGAGATCGACCAATTCAACGAGCGCATCTACCCGCACGTCAACAACGGTGTGTACCGTGCCGGCTTCGCCTCGACCCAGAAGGCCTACGAAACCGCGTTCGACGAACTGTTCAGCGAGCTCGATGCGCTCGAGCAACGCCTCGCCGACCATCGCTATCTCACCGGCGAATACCTGACGGAGGCCGACTGGCGACTGTTCACCACGCTGGTTCGCTTCGATGCGGTGTACCACGGTCATTTCAAGTGCAACCTGCGGCGGATCGAGGATTATCCAAACCTGTCCAACTGGTTGCGCGAGCTCTACCAATGGCCTGGGATCGCCGAAACGGTGAGCCTCGAACACATCAAGCAGCACTATTACGCCAGTCATCGCCACATCAACGGCAATGGTCTTGTGCCAAAGGGCCCGGATTTGGCGCTCGGCCGTCCGCACGATCGCGAACGGCTGCAGGGCAAGGGTATCTGGACGAGATAATGCGGCCAGCCGCCGGGCCGCCGGCTACCGGTCGCGGTGCTGGGCGCCTTCGAACCAGGCCAGCTTGTCGCGCAACTGAACCACCTCGCCGACGATGACCAGTGTCGGCGCCTGCACCTGCTCGCTGGCCACGCGCTCGGCCAGGTTCGCCAGGGTGCCGGTGAAGACGCGCTGATTGCTGGTCGTCCCCTGCTGCACCAGCGCGGCGGGTGTGGCGGCGTCACGCCCGTGGGCGATCAGCTGCTGGCAGATGACTGGCAGTCCGACCAGTCCCATGTAAAACACTAGGGTCTGGCTTGGCGCGACCAGTTCCGACCAAGGCAAGTCGCAGCTGCCATCCTTCAAGTGCCCGGTGACAAAGCGCACCGACTGCGCATGGTCACGATGGGTCAACGGAATGCCAGCATAAGCGGCGCAGCCACTCGCCGCGGTGATTCCGGGCACGACCTGAAACGGCACGTCGTTCGCGGCCAGTTCCTCTATCTCCTCACCGCCGCGGCCGAAGATGAACGGGTCGCCGCCCTTGAGGCGCAGCACGCGCTTGCCTTCCCTGGCGAGGGTGACGAGCAACTGGTTGATCTGGTCCTGCGGCACCGCGTGCGCGGCCCGCTGCTTGCCGACGTAGATCCGGTCGGCATCGCGCCGGCAAAGATCAAGGATCGCCGGTGCCACGAGCCGGTCATAGAGGACCACGTCGGCCTGCTGCATCAGCCGCAGCGCCCGAAAGGTCAGCAGATCAGGATCGCCCGGCCCGGCGCCCACCAAGTAGACCTCGCCGAGGCTTCTCGGCTCCGCGCCGGCCAGCTTTTCCTCAAGCAGGCGCTCGGCCTCCTGCTGCTGCCCTCCCAGCGCCCGCTCGGCGATGCTCCCCTGGAACACGTCCTCCCAGAACACCCGTCGCTGCTGCACGTCGGCGAACCGCGCCTTGACCCGCCCGCGAAATTTCTTCGCCAGGCCGGCCAGCTCGCCATAGACAGCCGGCACCCAGGTCTCGATGCGGGCGCGCATGAGTCGCGCCAGCACGGGCGCGTCACCGCCACTGGACACGGCGATCATCAGGGGCGAGCGGTCGACGATCGCTGGAAAGATGACCGTGCACAGTTGCGGTGAATCCACCACGTTGACCGGCATGCCGAGCGACTTGGCGTCTTCCGAGACCTTGGCGTTCAACGGCTGGTCGTCGGTGGCGGCGATGGCCAGTACGCAGCCTTCCAGGTCATTGCGCATGTAACCGCGCCGCAACAGCTGCCCGCCTCCCTGCGTCACCAGCTCGGTCAGCTGTGCCTCGATGTCCGGCGCCACGACGCACAGTATCGCGCCGGCCTCCGAGAGCAGGCGCGCCTTGCGCAGGGCTATCTCGCCACCGCCGACGACCAGCACGCGGCGGCCCTTGAGGTTGTGGAACAGTGGCAGAAAATCCATGGGCGAATCCTGGTGACGGATGAGGTGGAGCCATCTCAGCGATTACCGCGGAGCCAGCCCTTGTCGAGAATCAAGCAGTCCTGCCAATCGCTTGGCTATAGGCCCCTGACGGCCCCTGCGACGCGCGCAGGGGCCGGTGCGCAAGGGATCAGCCGATGGCCTCGAGACCGCCCATGTAGGGCTTGAGCGCGTCCGGGATCTGGATGCTTCCGTCCGCCTGCTGATAGTTTTCCAGCACGGCAACCAGAGTACGGCCCACCGCCAGTCCCGAGCCATTCAGCGTGTGGACCAGTTCGGGCTTGCCGGTCTGCGGATTGCGATAACGTGCCTGCATGCGCCGCGCCTGGAAATCGCCACAGTTGGAGCAGGACGAGATCTCACGATACTTGTCCTGGCTCGGCACCCAGACTTCGAGGTCATAGGTCTTGGTGGCACCGAAGCCCATATCGCCCGTGCACAGTGCCAGGACCCGATAGGGCAACCCGAGCAACTGCAGCACTTTTTCGGCATTGGCGGTTAGCCCTTCCAGGGCCTCGAACGACTGGCTCGGCTCGACGATCTGCACCATCTCGACCTTGTCGAACTGATGCTGTCGGATCATGCCGCGCGTGTCGCGGCCCGACGCGCCGGCTTCGCTGCGAAAGCACGGCGTGTGTGCGACGAACTTGAGCGGTAATTGCCTGGCGTCGAGGATCTCGCCGGAGACGATATTAGTCAGCGACACCTCTGCCGTCGGGATCAGGTACAGGTCGGCCTCGTTCTCGCGGCCGATCTTGAACAGGTCCTCTTCAAACTTCGGCAGCTGCCCTGTGCCCTGCAGCGCAGGTGCCTGGACCAGATAGGGCGTGTACGCCTCTTCATAGCCGTGCTCGCGGGTGTGCAAGTCGAGCATGAACTGCGCAAGCGCACGGTGCAGGCGCGCGATCGGGCCGCGCATCAGGGCAAAGCGAGCGCCCGACAGCTTGGCGGCGGTCTCGAAATCCAGCCAGCCGTTGCGCTCTCCCAGCGCGACGTGGTCCTGCACCTCGAAGTCGAACACCCGGGGCGTGCCCCAGCGACGAACCTCGACGTTGTCATCCTCGTCCCTGCCGACCGGCACCGACTCATCGGGCAGGTTCGGCAGGCTCAGCATCAGTTGGTCCAGCTCGGACTGGATATCCTCAAGCTCCGCCTTACCGGCCTCAAGCTCGGACCCCATGCGATCGACGTCCGCCAGCAACGGCGCGATATCCTCGCCCCGCTGCTTGGCCTGGCCAATGGACTTGGAACGCGCGTTGCGCTCGGCCTGAAGTTGCTCGGTGCGGGTCTGCACGGTCTTGCGCTGGGCCTCCAGCGCCTCGATACGCGCCACATCCAGCTGGTAGCCGCGAGTCGCGAGGCGCTCGGCCACGTCCTGCAGCTGTGTGCGTACCAGTTTCGAATCAAGCATGGTGGGTCTCGTCTGTGAAAGCGGTGAACAAAGGCAAAGCGGACGCCGAGTTTACTGTGATCCGGTCCGGCTTCATAACCTGGCAAGCGCGAGCCCGGCCCAGGCGGCCAACAGACCACCCAGAACGCTCACGCCGATATAACCGAACGCCGTGGCGACCTGCCCGCTTTCCAGCAGCCGCAGGCCGTCTAGCGAAAAACTGGAAAAGGTCGTCAGCGCGCCGAGAAAGCCAACGATCAAGGCGCTGCGCAACTCCGCCGAGAGATCCGGACGCTGCAGAAATGCCGCGTAGAGAAAGCCGATCAGCAGGCAACCGAGCAGGTTGACCGCCAGCGTCGCCAGGTAGAAGTGCCGGGGCCATTGGGTCGACACCCAGGTCGACACGCCGAAACGAATCAGCGTGCCTACGATGCCACCGGCAGCGACAAACAAGATCAGCCGGATCATGGCTTCCTCCGTTGCCGGGCACTTTCCCGGTCCAGGCGCGCCAAGTGCTCGAGCTTGTCGCGGATCTTGCTTTCCAGCCCGCGCGGCACCGGCTGGTAGTAACGGCGCGGCTCGACGGCCTCGGGGAAATAATCCTCGCCGGCAGCGTATGCATCGGGTTCGTCATGGGCATAGCGGTATTCGTTGCCGTAGCCCAGCTCCCTCATCAGCCGGGTCGGGGCATTGCGCAAGTGCAACGGCACTTCCTGCGAGCCGTTTTCACGGACGTCGCGCATCGCCGCATTGAAAGCGCTGTATACGGCGTTGCTCTTCGGCGCGCAGGCCAGGTAGACGATCGCCTGGGCGACGGCCAGCTCCCCTTCGGGGCTGCCGAGGCGCTCCTGCACATCCCAGGCCGACAGGCACAGCGCGAGCGCCCTGGGGTCAGCGTTGCCAACCTCTTCACTGGCCATGCGCACCACGCGTCTGGCGATGTACAGCGGGTCGCAGCCGCCGTCGATCATTCGCGCGAACCAGTACAACGAGGCATCCGGGTTCGATCCGCGCACCGACTTGTGCAGTGCCGATATCTGGTCGTAGAAGGCCTCGCCCCCCTTGTCGAAGCGGCGGCGGCTGTCTCCGAGCAGGTCCTGGAGCAGCTCGACGCTGATCTCGCCGCCCTCTTCGGCAAGGTCCGAAGCGTTTTCCAGCAGGTTCAGCAACCGGCGCCCATCGCCATCGGCCGCCGCCATGAGGATCTGAAAGCTTTCTTCCGGCAGGCTCAGGTGCAGGTCACCGAGCCCTTTGGCTTCGCTCAGCGCGCGTGCGACCAGACTGCGCAGCGCGGCTTCGTCCAGGCTCTTGAGCACGTAGACGCGGGCGCGCGACAGCAAGGCGTTGTTCAGTTCGAACGAAGGATTCTCGGTGGTCGCACCGATGAAGATCAGCGTGCCGTCCTCGACGTAGGGCAGGAACGCATCCTGCTGGGACTTGTTGAACCGATGCACCTCGTCGACGAACAGGATAGTCCGACGGCCGTACTGGGCGCCCTGCTGCTTGGCGATCTCCACCGCCTGGCGAATCTCCTTGACCCCGGCCAGCACCGCCGACACGGTCTCGAAATGGGCGTCGGACACCTTGGCCAGCAACCGCGCCAGGGTCGTCTTACCGACACCCGGCGGGCCCCAGAACACCATCGAGTGCAGAGCACCCTGCTCCAGCGCTTCGCGCAGCGGCTTACCGCGCGCCAGCAGATGTTCCTGCCCCACGTATTCGTCCAGGCTGGCGGCACGCAGCCGGGCGGCCAGGGGTTGCGCTACGGGCTCGCGGTTGAACAGGTCCATCGGCGACGGCGGTCTCTCAGGCGAACGGCCCGCAGAAAGCAGGCCGTGTCTTTGGTTGAATGCAGCTTGCGATCACTCGGCGATTACGTCGGTTCCCTTGGGAATGTCGAAGGTGAACAGGCCGTCGTTCAACGGCTCGTTCAGCTTGACGCCCTGAAACAGGATATTGGTGCGCTGGCCCACGCCATCGACCATCTGCATGTCGTTGATCACATCACCCCGGAACGACAACCGCAGCGTATCGAAAAGCGTGTCCTTGGCCTTGGGCGTCAGCGTGAAGTCGACGACGTCGCCGGCTTCCTTGTGCGAGACCTCGAAGTTCTCACTGATGGCCGACACGTCGCCGGACAACAGCAGCGCGGGTGTATGGGTCAGGCGCTGGTCGAGGGACTGAATGGTGACCTGTTCCAGGTCCGGGTCGTACAGCCAGACCTTCTTGCCGTTGGACACGAGCAACTGCTCCATTGGCTCGTCGGTGTGCCAACGGAACTGGCCGGGCCGCTTGAGCGCCATTTCACCGGATGTTTCCTGCAACTGGGTGCCGGTGCCATCGAGCGATAACTGGGAAAAGCGCCCGCTCAGCGTCTGCGCCTTCTGCAGCAGACCGGTCAGGCGCTCTACAGATGCCGCCTGGTCGGCCTGTGCCGGCAAAACGGTGAACAACAGAGCGGATGCAAACAGCACGCGTATCAAATGCATGAGTCCCTCGGGGCGATCAGTCGCGGGTGGGAGGCGGCGCGAGGACTTCGCGCGAGCCGTTGGTGTTCATCGAGGTGACGACGCCAGCCATTTCCATGGCTTCGATCATCCGGGCGGCACGGTTGTAGCCAATCTTCAGCTTGCGCTGCACCGCGGAAATCGACGCGCGGCGGCTTTCGGTCACGAAGCGCACGGCTTCGTCGTACAGCGGATCTTCTTCACTGCCTTCACCGCCACCGCTTTCGCCACCACCGCCGTCGAAGCCGCCACCGGCATCTTCAGCGCCGACGAGGATCTCCTCGATGTAGTCGGGCGCACCGCGCGCCTTCCAGGCCTCGACGACCCGGTGTACTTCTTCGTCGGAGACAAATGCACCGTGTACACGAATGGGCAATCCGGTGCCGGGCGGCAGATAGAGCATGTCACCGTGACCAAGCAGCTGCTCGGCACCCCCCTGATCGAGGATGGTGCGCGAGTCGATCTTGCTGGAGACCTGAAAGGCCATGCGCGTCGGAATGTTCGCCTTGATCAGGCCGGTGATAACGTCGACCGACGGCCGCTGGGTCGCCAGGATCAGATGGATGCCCGCCGCCCGCGCCTTCTGGGCGATGCGCGCGATGAGCTCCTCGACCTTCTTGCCGACGATCATCATCATGTCGGCGAACTCGTCCACCACCACGACGATGGTCGGTAGCTTCTTCAGCAGCGGCGCCTCGTCTTCCATGCTTTCACGGCGATACAGCGGATCGGTCAGCGGCGTCCCAGCCTCCTCGGCCTCCTTGACCTTGCGGTTGAAGCCGGCCAGGTTGCGCACTCCCATCGCCGCCATCAGCTTGTAGCGGCGCTCCATTTCCGCGACGCTCCAGCGCAGCGCGTTTGCCGCTTCCTTCATGTCGGTGACGACCGGGCACAACAAGTGAGGAATCCCCTCATAGATCGACAGTTCCAGCATCTTCGGATCGATCATGATCAGGCGCGCGTCCTCGGGCGTCGACTTGAACAGGATCGACAGGATCATGGCGTTGACCCCCACCGACTTGCCCGAACCGGTGGTACCCGCGACCAGCAGGTGCGGCATCTTCGCCAGGTCGGCGATCACGGGCTTGCCGCCGATATCGTGGCCGAGCGCGATGGTGACCGGCGACTTGGCTTCATCGTAGGGCGCCGACGACAGCACTTCGGAGAAGCGCACAATCTGGCGATCCTCATTGGGAATCTCGATGCCGACGGTGGTCTTGCCAGGGATGACTTCGACCACGCGAACGCTGATCACCGCCAGCGAACGCGCAAGGTCCTTCGCCAGGTTGGAAATCCGGCTCACCTTGACGCCAGCGGCCGGCTGAATTTCGAAACGGGTAATCACCGGGCCCGGGTGAACGGACTCGACGATGACCTCGACGCCGAATTCCTTCAGCTTGATTTCCAGCAGCCGGGACATGGCTTCCAGGGATTCGGGCGAATACTGCTTCTGCTGCTTCTCGGCGACATCCAGCAATGACAGAGGAGGCACGCTGCCCTCGATCAGCGGATCGACAAACAGGCTGGCCTGCTTTTCCTTGAGCACGCGCTTGCTCGGTTCGGCAGGTTTCGACGGGGCCGCCGGGGGAATGACCGGCGCCGGCCGTTTATCGCGCTCGCTCATGTGCTTGCTCAGCGATTCCTCGCGTTCGAGCAGCCGCTCCTTGACCTTGGCCCGCTCGCGCTGATCGGCCAGCGAACCGGCCACCTCATTGACCACCTCATCGGCCTCGCGCAGTTGAGCGACGACCTGCTTGCGCTCGTTGCGGGCTGACCACCAGCGATTGAAGCCGCTCTGGATCAGCTCCATCAAATCCAGCGTGATCTTGCCGGTCAGATCCATAACCTTGAACCATGACAGGTCGGTGAATACCGTCAGGCCAAACAGGAAGAACGCAAGTAACAGCAGCGTGCTCCCCTGCACATTGAGCGCGGCCTCGGCCAACTGCCCCAGACTTTCGCCGAGGGCGCCGCCCGCCGACGCGGGGAGGTCGTTGGCGAACTGAAAGTGGATATACGCCAGCGCGGAGCCGGACAGGATCAGGAATACCAGCCCGATCAGCCGCCATGAAAACAGCCAGCCGTTCCAGCTCCAGGGCTGGTGACGCGCACGAAAGACCTGCCAGGTCTTGATCGCCAGCAGCAAGGGAAACAGAAACGCGAAATAGCCCAGCGCCATGAACAGCACGTCGGCGAACCAGGCACCCGCCCGACCGGCGGCGTTCTGCACATGCTGGACATTGCTGGTATGGGTCCAGCCCGGGTCGGCTGGGTCGTAGGTCAGCAGCGCCATCCACAAGTAGGCGCACAACGCGCCGAGCGCAATCAGCGCGCCTTCCTTGAGACGGTAGTGCAGTTGCTGTCGCCAGACGGAAGCTGGCGCGGGAGAGGAGGTAGTCTTCAAAACGCTTTATTTCCTGCGCCCCGGGGCGCGCTCTGTGAGAACCGTAATCAGCCAGAACCTTGGCATTGTACGGATTTGTCGACTCGATGGCATGCCGGTTCCGTGCCGGCTTGGGCTTTTCTCGATGCTTCGGTGTAGCATAAACGCCAGTTTTTTTGACGTGTCTCGATTGCAGCACGCTTCCCTAATGGCAACAAAGGCTTATGAGGGCTTTTTATGAATGAAGTCAAGCATTCACGTCTGATCATCCTTGGCTCGGGCCCGGCCGGATATACCGCTGCGGTCTATGCGGCGCGCGCCAACCTGAAGCCATTGATGATCACCGGCATCCAGCCTGGCGGACAGCTCACCACGACGACCGAAGTCGACAACTGGCCTGGCGATGTCGAAGGCCTGACTGGCCCCGACCTGATGGTCCGGATGCAGAAGCACGCCGAACGTTTCGATACCGAGATCGTGTTCGACCATATCCACACGGCTGAACTGCAGCAGCGCCCGTTCATCCTCAAGGGCGACAGTGGCAGCTACAGCTGTGATGCGCTGATCATCGCGACCGGTGCTTCGGCCCAGTATCTGGGCCTGCCGTCCGAGGAGGCCTTTGCCGGGCGCGGCGTGTCGGCATGCGCAACCTGTGACGGCTTCTTCTACCGCAACCAGGTGGTCGCCGTGATCGGCGGCGGCAACACGGCCGTCGAGGAAGCCCTGTACCTGTCCAACATCGCCAAGGAAGTGCACCTCATTCACCGTCGCGACAAGCTGCGGTCAGAGAAGATCCTGCAGGACAAGATCATGGAGAAGGCGCAGAACGGCAACATTCGCCTGCACTGGAACCATACCCTTGAAGAGGTGCTGGGCGATGCCAGTGGCGTCACCGGGATTCGACTGAAGAGCACCCTGAGCGGCGAAGAGACGGCACTGGAACTGGCCGGTGTGTTCATTGCCATCGGCCACAAGCCAAACACCGACCTGTTCCAGGGCCAGCTGGAGATGAAGGACGGCTACCTGACAATTCGTGGCGGCGGCGAAGGGGATGCTACCTGCACCAGCATTCCGGGCGTGTTCGCAGCAGGCGACGTGGCCGATCACGTCTATCGCCAGGCCATCACGTCCGCAGGCGCCGGCTGCATGGCTGCGCTCGATGCCGAGAAATTCCTCGATCTGTAATCCATCATTTCCGGCGGACGTCCGGTCCGCCCTTCCCGGCCTATCGATATGCTGACCTGGCTGCAGCGGGACAACCTGAGCTTCCCACCCCTCGACAAGGCCATGCGCGAGCCCAACGGCTTGCTCGCTGCTGGCGGCGACCTGTCCCCCGAACGGCTGCTCGCCGCCTATCGACACGGCTGTTTCCCTTGGTACCAGGAGGGCCAGCCCTTGCTCTGGTGGGCGCCCGACCCACGCACGGTTCTGTTCCCCGAGGAACTGCATGTGTCGCGCAGCCTGCGCAAGACGTTGCGCCAGGCAACCTTCACCGTCACCTTCGACCGCGCCTTTCAAGCGGTGATCGAAGGTTGCGCCGGCCCGCGCCGCTATGCCGATGGCACCTGGATCACTACACCGATGCAGAGCGCCTACCTTGCGCTTCACCGGCTCGGGGTAGCGCACTCGGTCGAAGTCTGGCAGGACGGGCGATTGGTCGGCGGGCTCTATGGCCTCGCAATCGGTCGGCTATTCTTCGGGGAGTCGATGTTCAGCCGTGCGACCGATGCGTCCAAGGTGGGGTTCGTGGCATTGGTGGAACGTCTCCGGGACCGGGGATTCAAACTGATTGACTGCCAGATGCCCACGCAGCACCTGGCCAGTTTCGGCGCTCGAGCGATCCCGCGCGAGACCTTTGCCGAGGCGCTCAGCCGCTATCTGGATGAACCCGGCACGACCCAGTGGGGATCCTAGTCGACGAAGCCAAGCTGACCTACACTGACCCCAAGATTTTCGAGAGCTGACCATGACTTCACTGGCGCGCCTCAAGTTTTATGCCACCCAGCCTCACGCCTGCAGCTACCTGCCCGATGAGCAGGCCACCACGCTGTTTCTCGACCCCAGCCAGCCCATGGACGTCCAGGTGTATGCCGAGCTGTCAGAGATGGGTTTTCGGCGCAGCGGGGATCATCTTTATCGCCCCCACTGCCAACGTTGCACCGCATGCATTCCCGCACGGATACCCGCCGAGGGCATCCAGCTCAATCGCCAGCAGAAGCGCATTCTCAAGCGAAACAGCGACCTGAGCGTCAGCAACGTGCGCCCCTCGTTCACCGAGGAGTACTACGCGCTATACGCCACCTACATCGAGCAGCGGCACGCCGATGGAGACATGTACCCGCCCAGCCGCGACCAGTTCCACACATTCCTCGTCCGCGACCTGCCCTTCTCCCGGTTCTATGAGTTCCGCCTGGAGGGACGCCTGCTTGCACTCGCCGTGACCGACCTACTCCCTAATGGCCTTTCCGCGGTGTATACGTTCTACGACCCGAGCGAGGAGCGCCGCAGCTTGGGTCGCTTCGCCATCCTGTGGCAGGTCGGTGAAGCAGCACGCCTCGGACTCAATGCCGTGTACCTCGGCTACTGGATCAAGAACTGCCGGAAGATGAACTACAAGACCGAATACCGCCCCATCGAATTGCTGGTTAACCAGCGTTGGATAACCCTGAGCTGAACCCTTGGCTCTCAGGGCCCTTTCAGGCACAATACTTGCCGCTTTTACCCGGGCATTCTTCGCACCGGGTCTATCATTGGACACCGAGGGCTCTACTGAATGTCGAAAGAAGACAGCTTCGAAATGGAAGGTACTGTCGTCGACACCCTGCCCAACACCATGTTTCGCGTGGAGTTGGAAAATGGGCACGTCGTTACTGCGCACATCTCCGGAAAGATGCGCAAGAATTACATCCGGATTCTGACCGGTGACAAGGTTCGCGTGGAACTGACACCGTATGACCTGAGCAAAGGTCGGATAACCTACCGCGCCCGCTGACAGACGCGCGAGAACGAACGCCCGGTCCTGACCGGGCTTTTTTGTTTCCGCCCAATCGCCCGGACCAGGCGATACCACTCGCCCAACGGCGGAAACAACAACGCCCGGCTTGTTGACCGGGCGTCGTCGTTTTCAGCAGAGCCGTATCAGGCCAACTCGGCGGACGTCTCGAAATCGAAGAACGGCTCGCCGTCGCGAATGTCGATGTGCACCACGCCACCGTGCTCCGCCAGCTCACCGAACAGGATCTCCTCGGCCAGAGGCCGCTTGATCTTGTCTTGGATCAGACGAGCCATGGGCCTGGCGCCCATCTGCACGTCATAGCCACGCTCGGCCAGCCAGCCGCGCGCCGCATCCGAAACCTCCAGCGTGACATGCTTGTCTTCGAGCTGCGTCTGCAATTCGATGAGAAACTTGTCGACGATGCTCTTGATCACCTCATGACTCAAGCGACCGAACTGGATGATCGTATCGAGTCGGTTACGGAACTCAGGAGTGAAGCTCTTCTTGATCACTTCCATGGCATCCGAGGCGTGATCCTGGTGGGTGAACCCGATCGACGCACGCGCCGCCGTTTCAGCGCCGGCGTTGGTCGTCATGATCAGGATGACATTGCGGAAGTCCGCCTTGCGTCCGTTGTTGTCGGTCAGCGTGCCATGGTCCATCACCTGCAGCAGCAGGTTGAAGACTTCCGGATGGGCCTTTTCGATTTCATCGAGCAAAAGCACGCAATGCGGTTGCTTGGTGATCGCTTCGGTCAGCAGTCCGCCCTGATCGAAACCGACGTAGCCAGGCGGTGCGCCGATAAGCCGCGACACCGTGTGGCGCTCCATGTACTCCGACATATCGAAACGAACCAACTCGATGCCAAGCGCGCGGGCAAGCTGCCGGGCGGCCTCGGTCTTGCCGACCCCGGTGGGCCCGGCGAAGAGAAACGACCCCACCGGCTTGTCAGGCGCCTTGAGACCGGCGCGAGACAGCTTGATCGCGGTCGCCAGCGAATCGATCGCCGCGTCCTGACCGAAGACGGTGAGCTTCAGGTCGCGCTCCAGGTTGCGCAAGAGCTCCTTGTCCGACGTACTGACGTGCTTGGGCGGAATACGGGCAATCTTGGCGACGATGTCCTCGACCTGCTGCACATCGATCCGCGATACCCGCTTGTCCTCGGGCTGCAGGCGCTGGTAGGCGCCCGCCTCGTCGATCACGTCGATCGCTTTGTCCGGCATGTGGCGGTCGTTGATGTATCGCGACGCGAGCTCTGCCGCCGCTCGAAGCGATTCGTCACTGTACTCAATGCTGTGGTGCTGCTCGAAACGCCCCTTGAGCCCCCGCAGGATGCCGATAGTGTCCTCGACCGATGGCTCGGAGACGTCGACCTTCTGGAACCGACGCGCCAATGCCCGATCCTTTTCGAAGATCCCGCGAAACTCCTGAAAGGTAGTCGAACCGATGCAGCGAATCTCGCCGGAGGAAAGCAGAGGCTTGAGCAGGTTCGACGCATCCATCACCCCGCCCGATGCAGCACCGGCACCAATGATGGTGTGGATCTCGTCGATGAACAGCACTGCCTGTGGCCGCTTGCGCAGTTCGTTGAGCAGTGCCTTGAACCGCTTCTCGAAATCACCGCGGTATTTTGTTCCCGCCAGCAGCGCACCGAGGTCCAGCGAGTAGACCACGCTGTTGGCGAGAAGCTCCGGCACCTGATTGTCCACGATGCGCTTTGCCAGGCCTTCGGCGATTGCGGTCTTACCGACCCCGGCCTCGCCGACCAACAACGGGTTGTTCTTGCGCCGGCGCGCCAGAATCTGCGCCACGCGCTCAACTTCATGCTCGCGCCCGACCAGCGGGTCGATCCGACCCTGACGGGCAAGCTCGTTGAGATTGCTGGCGTAGGCGTCGAGCGGGTTGCCCGATGCACTCGCCTCCCCGCCCTCTTCGTCCTGCATCTCGGCATCTCCGTCCGGATTGCCGTTGCTGCCTGGCACCTTGGAAATACCATGGGCAATGTAGTTGACCACATCGATGCGCGCGACATTCTGCTGCTTGAGTAAAAAAACGGCCTGGCTTTCCTGCTCGCTGAATATGGCAACCAGGACATTGGCACCCGTCACCTCGCGCTTGCCGGAACTCTGCACATGAAACACGGCGCGCTGCAGGACGCGCTGGAATCCCAGCGTCGGCTGGGTTTCGCGCTCTTCATCATGCTGGGGAATAAGTGGTGTCGTGGAGTCGATGAACTCCTGTAGGTCGTGTCGCAGTTTGTCGAGGCTGGCACCACAGGCGCGCAGGACCGTTGCGGCCGCCTCATTGTCCAGCAGGGCTAGCAGGAGGTGCTCCACCGTCATGAACTCATGACGCTTGGTGCGTGCCTCCTTGAAAGCCAGATTCAGAGTGACTTCGAGCTCACGGTTCAACATAGCTTTCACCTCTTACCCAGCAGTCGGGGTTAACCGTCCTTCTCGATCTCACAAAGCAACGGATGCTGGCATTCCCTTGCATATTGATTGACCTGCATCGCTTTGGTTTCAGCGACGTCCCGTGTGTAGACGCCACAGACGGCCCGCCCTTCGGTATGAACCGCCAGCATGATCTTGGTGGCGAGCTCCCGATTGTGATTGAAGATCCCTTCCAGCACCTCCACGACGAAATCCATCGGCGTGTAGTCATCATTGAACATGACAACTTTGAACATCGGTGGTGCCTTCAGTTGCGGCTTGGCTTCTTCGACGGCCAGGCCTGAAGAGTCGTCGTCCAAAGGCTTCGGACGATCCTGATTGAATGTTAGACGAATCTCTGGGAATTCACGCATGCCTATAACAGTTCTAGATCGGGGCGCCGAGGCCGGGTAATTGGAAAGGCTTCACAGCCACCTGACGAGTCGCCTTGACTATCGGCAAAACGATGATACAAACAGTAAGTGCCACAACGGCAACGGGCTGCGCATGTGGGCCATGTGCTGCATCAGCGCGGAATGAAACGGATGTTACTCCAGTGATGGACTCCTTTGCAGAGGGATAACAGCATGCTAAGCGGTAAGGTCAAGTGGTTCAACAACGCCAAAGGCTACGGATTCATCGTAGCAGACGGCGGCGATGAGGACCTGTTCGCCCATTACTCCGCCATTCAAATGGAAGGGTACAGAACTCTGAAAGCTGGGCAAGCGGTCATGTTCGACATCCTGCAAGGTCCCAAGGGCCTGCATGCGACCAACATCAGGTCGTTGCAGACCACAGCGGAGACCGCAGCACCGGCGCCACAGGACGCAACCGTGGACGCCTGATTCAGGCAACAAAAAGGCCGATCACCGATCGGCCTTTTTGTGTCCCGCATCGTTACATGTGGGAGATCATGGCGTCACCGAACTCGGAGCACGACATCAGCGTTGCACCGTCCATCAGTCGCTCGAAGTCATAAGTCACCGTTTTGGCGGCGATGGCGCTTTCGGTCGATTTGATGATCAGGTCTGCCGCCTCGACCCAGCCCATGTGGCGCAGCATCATTTCCGCCGAGAGGATGAGCGAACCAGGGTTGACCTTGTCCTGACCGGCATATTTCGGCGCGGTGCCGTGCGTCGCCTCGAACATGGCAACGGTATCCGAGAGGTTAGCACCCGGCGCGATCCCAATGCCGCCCACTTCCGCTGCCAGCGCGTCGGACAGATAGTCGCCGTTCAGGTTCAAGGTGGCGATTACGTCATACTCGGCCGGGCGCAGCAGAATCTGCTGGAGCATCGCGTCGGCGATGGCATCCTTCACGACGATGTTCTTGCCGGTGTTCGGGTTCTTGAACTGCATCCAGGGGCCACCATCAAGCAATTCTGCGCCGAACTCGTCGCGCGCGACCTCGTAGCCCCACTCCTTGAACGCGCCCTCGGTGAACTTCATGATGTTGCCCTTGTGGACAAGGGTGACCGAGCGGCGATCGTTGTCGACGGCATACTGCAGCGCCTTGCGCACCAGGCGCTTGGTTCCCTCAAGGGAGACCGGCTTGATGCCGATGCCGCAGTTCTCGGTGAAGCGAATCTTCTTGACCCCCATTTCCTCGGTCAGGAACTTGATGACCTTTTCCGCTTCCGGCGAACCGGCTTTCCATTCGACACCAGCATAGATGTCTTCGGAATTCTCGCGGAATATCACCATGTCGACATCGGCAGGCTTCTTGACCGGGCTGGGCACGCCAGTAAACCAGCGGACCGGACGCTGACAGACGTACAGGTCGAGCTCCTGGCGCAGTGCAACGTTCAGCGAGCGGATGCCGCCACCGACGGGCGTAGTCAGCGGCCCCTTGATGGACACGACATAGTCACGCACGACATCCAGGGTTTCCTTGGGCAACCAGGTGTCCTGGTCGTAGACCTGCGTTGCCTTCTCGCCGGCGTAGATCTCCATCCAGGCGATCTTGCGTTCGCCGCCGTAGGCTTTCTGGACAGCTGCATCGACGACTTTGATCATCACCGGGCTGATGTCCACGCCGATTCCGTCACCTTCTATATAAGGGATGATCGGGTTATTCGGCACATTCAGGGTGTGATCGGGATTGACGGTGATTTTGTCACCGTTGGCAGGCACCTGGATCTTTTGGTATCCCATGCTGGACTCCGTCGTTGTGGTTAAACATCAAACAGTTGTCATCCCCGGAGGGTAACCCAGTTGAAGCGGCTGAAACCATATGTTCATTCGTCGTATGGCTTGGGCATTCTTAGACAACGGGCGCCGGTGATATACTGCTTAGGTGACTAACGAGTCATGAGGGGCGCGCCAATCTTCCACGAGATCCCTGCCCCTGCACCCGCCCGACTGCCAACCGCAGCCAGCCGGATCAAAACGCTCAACACTCTAGTGGTGCTGCATCCAACATCATCGCGGCGAATCTCGAGCCTGGCACGCCATGCGTAGCCAGCGCGCCTACCCACGCATTTCGGGATTCTGTGCTCGCTCAGCAAGAGAGAGTCAACTCTACATGTCCACCCGCTCGAAGATCATCTATACCTTCACCGACGAAGCCCCGGCGCTGGCCACCTATTCGCTTCTACCGATCGTGGAAGCCTTTGCCGCCTCTGCCGACATCGCCGTCGAAACCCGCGACATCTCTCTTTCAGGGCGTATCCTCGCCAGCTTTACCGATCAACTGGGCGCCGACAAGGCCGTCGAAGATGACTTGGCCAAGCTCGCCGAGCTGACTAACCAGCCGGACGCCAACATCATCAAGCTCCCCAACATCAGCGCCTCGGTTCCGCAGCTAAAGGCTGCCATTGCCGAACTGCAAGCCCAGGGCTACGACATCCCGAACTTCCCGGAAGATCCGCAGACGGACTCCGAGAAAGAGATTCGTGCGCGCTACAGCAAGGTCCTCGGCAGCGCGGTGAACCCGGTGCTGCGTGAGGGCAACTCCGACCGCCGTGCTCCGGCAGCTGTCAAGGCCTTCGCCCGTAAGCATCCGCACTCGATGGGCCAGTGGAGCAAGGCGTCGCAGTCACACGCCGACTACATGCGCGGCGGTGACTTCTTCTCCAGCGAGCAGTCCATCACCATGGCCAAGGCCGGCGACGTTCGCATCGAGTTTGTGCACAACGACGGACAGATGGAGGTCAAGAAGACCCTGTCGCTGCAGGAAGGCGAAGTGCTCGATGGCATGTTCATGAGCTGCAAGAAGCTTCGAGCGTTCTTCGAGGAAACGCTGCAGGACTGCAAGGCCACCGGGGTGATGTGGTCGCTGCACGTCAAGGCGACGATGATGAAGATCTCCCACCCGATCGTGTTCGGCCACGCGGTCAGCGTTTATTACAAGGACGTGTTCGACAAGTACGGCGACCTGTTCAGGGAATTGGGCGTCAACCCCAACAACGGCCTGAGCAGCGTCTACGACAAGATCAAGAGCCTGCCCGACTCGCAGCAGGAGGAGATCCTCCACGATATCCACGCCTGCTACGCCGAGCGCCCGGAAATGGCGATGGTCGACTCCGTCAAGGGCATCACTAACCTGCACATCCCGAGCGACGTGATCGTCGACGCCTCCATGCCGGCGATGATCCGCAATTCCGGGCAGATGTGGGGCAAGGACGGCAAGCAGAAGGACACCAAGGCAGTGATGCCGGAGAGCACCTACGCCCGCATCTACCAGGAGATGATCAACTTCTGCAAGACCAACGGTGCCTTCGACCCGACCACCATGGGCAGCGTGCCGAACGTCGGCCTGATGGCTCAGAAGGCTGAAGAGTACGGCTCGCACGACAAGACCTTCGAAATGCAGGCTGACGGCATCATGCGTGTCGTGCTGGCCGACGGCACCGTACTGATGCAGCACCCGGTGGAGAAAGGCGACATCTGGCGCGCCTGCCAGACCAAAGACGCACCGATTCGCGACTGGGTCAAGCTGGCCGTGACCCGCGCGCGCCAATCGGACACGCCGGCAATCTTCTGGCTTGACCCAGAGCGCGCTCACGATCGCGAGCTGCAGAAGAAAGTTGAAACCTACCTGCAGGACCATGACCTGACCGGCCTCGACATCCGCATGATGGGCTACAACGAAGCCATCCGCGTCAGCATGGAACGCCTGATCCGTGGCCAGGACACCATCTCGGTCACTGGTAACGTGCTGCGCGACTACCTCACCGACCTTTTCCCAATCATGGAGCTGGGCACGTCGGCCAAGATGCTTTCCATCGTTCCGCTGATGGCTGGCGGCGGTATGTACGAAACCGGCGCCGGCGGCTCTGCGCCCAAGCACGTGCAGCAGCTGATCGAAGAGAACCACCTGCGTTGGGATTCGCTCGGCGAGTTCCTGGCCCTGGCGGTGTCGCTGGAAGAAACCGGCATCAAGACAGACAACCTAAAGGCCAAGCTGCTCGGCAAGACGCTGGATGCCGCCACGGGCAAACTGCTCGACAACAACAAGTCGCCATCTCGCCGGACAGGTGAGCTCGACAACCGCGGCAGTCACTTCTACCTGGCGCTGTACTGGGCCCGGGAACTGGCTGCGCAGACCGAGGATCCGGAGCTGCAAGCCCACTTTGAGCCGCTGGCCAAACAGCTGAGCGAGCAGGAAGCGACCATCCTGGCCGAACTGGCAGAAGTTCAGGGCAAGCCGGTGAATATCGGTGGCTACTACCGGTCCAATCCGACGCTAACCAGCCAAGTGATGCGCCCGAGCGCGACCTTCAACGCCGCGCTTGCCGCCCTGGCCTAACCGCCGCAGGCAGTAGGCCGACACCAGAAACCCCGGCGCAATGCCGGGGTTTCTGCTTTTGCCGCAAGCCCCGTCCGACCGGTGACGACGGGCCCTATCCATTGTATGAGGGCAACTGGACATGAGCTGGCACCCGCACATAACCGTAGCCACCATCGTCGAATCTGATGGTCGTTTCCTGATGGTAGAAGAGTCCAAAGGGGGTCGCCTGGTCCTCAACCAGCCGGCGGGCCACCTCGAGCCCGATGAGACTTTGCTCCAGGCGGCAGTTCGCGAAACCCTCGAGGAAACTGCCTGGGAGATAACCCTGACGGGCGTCGTCGGCATCTACCTCTACACCGCGCCCAGCAACGGCGTCACCTACCAGCGCGTGTGCTTTGCCGGCACACCGATTCGCCACGACCCGCAGCTCCCGCTGGATACCGGGATCGTCGCGGCGCCGTGGATGACGCGCGAAGAGCTGGTCGCACAGCCACAGCGTTGGCGAAGCGAGCTGGTCCTGCGCTGCATCGACGACTACCTGGCCGGACCGCACTTTCCGCTCGAGGTGATCCGCGATTGATCGACCCTCACCACTCCCCAGGCCTGCCTGTTAGAATTGTGTGATTTGCAGTCATCCCAGAGTTTCTATGCCCGATACACCCTCAGCAACTCGTGAAAACCTGCGCGTAATCGTCGGCATGTCCGGCGGCGTCGACTCCTCGGTGTCCGCCCTGCTCCTGCTCGAGCAGGGCTACCAGGTCGAAGGCCTGTTCATGAAGAACTGGGAAGAAGACGACGGCACCGAATATTGCACAGCACGAGAAGACCTCGCCGATGCCCAGGCAGTCTGCGACCGGATCGGCATTACGCTGCACACCGCCAATTTCGCCGCCGAATACTGGGACAATGTCTTCGAGCACTTCCTGGCCGAATACAAGGCGGGACGCACGCCCAACCCAGACATCCTCTGCAACCGCGAGATCAAGTTCAAAGCCTTTCTCGACTACGCGCTGGCGCTCGGCGCCGACCTGATCGCGACCGGTCATTACGTGCGCCGGCGCGACGTGGACGGCCGCAGCGAGCTGCTCAAGGGACTTGACCCTAACAAGGACCAGAGCTATTTCCTGCATGCCGTCGGCAGTGACCAGCTCGCCAAGACCCTGTTTCCCGTCGGCGAACTGGAAAAGCCGGCCGTCCGGGAAATCGCCGAGCGTCACGGCCTGGCCACCGCAAAGAAAAAAGACTCGACCGGCATTTGCTTTATCGGCGAGCGGCGCTTCAGCGATTTTCTCAAGCAGTACCTGCCAGCCCAGCCGGGCGATATCGAAACCATCGAGGGCGAGGTTATTGGCCGTCACCATGGGCTCATGTATCACACCATCGGCCAACGCCAAGGTCTCGGAATCGGTGGCTTGAAGGACGCCGGAGATGAGCCCTGGTACGTCCTCGGCAAGGACCTGGAGCGCAACGTGCTGGTGGCCGGCCAGGGCAACGCACACCCCTGGCTGTTCTCACGCGCTCTGCTCGCATCCGAGATCTACTGGGTCAACCCGCTCGAACTGAGGGCGCCGCGGCGGCTCACGGCCAAGGTTCGCTATCGCCAAAGCGATCAGGCCTGCACACTGGAGCGAACTGCCGCAGGTTATCGAGCCGTGTTCGACGAGCCGCAACGTGCCGTCACGCCCGGGCAGTCGGTGGTCTTCTACGATGGCGAGATATGCCTCGGCGGCGGCGTAATCGAGACTGCCGAGCCCTGGTTTACCGGAGTCCGGCCATGACGCCGTTGCAGGAACAGCTGGTGGCGCTCGGCGCGGTGTTCGAGTCCGCCGCCCTGGTCGACCGCATCGCCCGCACCGGACAGGTGCCAAACGCGGCGCTGGCCGCCATGCTGGGCAGCCTGCTGGTACGCGAGAACAAACCCGCACTGGATATCTACGGAGGCGACGACCTCAACCTGCGCGAGGGTTACCGCGCGCTGGTCGGTGCCCTGGAGCGCGACACCAGCAGCCTGCAACGTGAACCCCTGCGCTATGCGCTGGCCATGATCGGGCTTGAGCGCCAGCTGGACAAACGCAGCGACCTGCTGCAGGTGATCGGCAGCCGCCTGGACCAGATCCAGCAGCAAGTCGACCACTTCGGCCCCACCCATGACAACGTGATTGCCTCGTTTGGCGGCCTGTACCAGGACACGCTGAGCACCTTTCGCCAGCGCATCCAGGTCCAGGGCGACATGCGTCACCTGCAACAGACCGACAATGCCGCCAAGATTCGCGCCTTGCTGCTCGCCGGCATCCGCTCCGCCCGCCTCTGGCGACAGCTGGGCGGTCATCGCTGGCAGATGGTATTCAGCCGCCGCAAGATGCTGGATGCGTTGTATCCGATGCTACGCGCGGACTAGGCCAACACTGGGCCGGCAATCGGCCCGCGGCAACCGTGCTCCCTGCACTTTCATGTATAATCTGCGCCCTCTTTTCGTTGCTCGACTGCCCGAGAATGCCTTCTATGCAGCTTTCCTCGCTCACCGCGGTTTCCCCCGTCGATGGCCGCTACGCCGGCAAAACCAGCGCATTGCGCCCAATCTTCAGCGAGTTCGGCCTGATCCGCTGCCGCGTCCAGGTCGAGGTCCGCTGGCTGCAGCGCCTGGCCAAGCATGCGGGCATTCCGGAAGTCGCGCCCTTTTCCGACGAAGCCAACGCAGTGCTCGACCAGCTTGCAGAGCATTTCCAGCTCGAGCACGCCGAACGCGTCAAGGAGTTCGAGCGCACCACCAACCATGACGTGAAGGCAGTCGAATACCTGCTCAAGGAGAAGGCCAGGCAGCTGCCCGAGCTTGCCAAGGTCAACGAGTTCATCCATTTCGCCTGCACCAGCGAGGACATCAACAACCTGTCCCACGCGCTGATGCTTCGCGAGGGTCGCGACGATGTCCTGCTGCCGCTGATGCGCCAGGTCGCCGACGCGATCCGCGCCCTCGCCATCGAACACGCCGAGGTACCGATGCTGTCGCGCACTCACGGTCAGCCGGCATCGCCGACTACCCTGGGCAAGGAGCTGGCCAATGTGGTCTACCGCCTGGAGCGCCAGATTGCGCAGGTCGCCGCGGTCCCGCTGCTCGGCAAGATCAACGGCGCCGTGGGCAACTACAACGCGCACCTGTCGGCCTACCCGGACGTCGATTGGGAAGCCAACGCCCGTGACTTCATCGAGGGCGACCTCGGCCTGACCTGGAACCCCTATACCACGCAGATCGAGCCGCACGACTACATCGCCGAGCTGTTCGATGCGATCGCCCGTTTCAACACCATCCTCATCGACTTCGATCGCGACATTTGGGGCTATATCTCGCTGGGCTATTTCAAGCAGCGCACCGTGGCCGGCGAGATCGGGTCCTCGACCATGCCGCACAAGGTGAACCCGATCGATTTCGAGAATTCGGAAGGCAACCTCGGCATCGCCAACGCACTGCTGCAGCACCTGGCGAGCAAGCTGCCGATTTCCCGCTGGCAGCGCGACCTCACCGATTCGACCGTGCTGCGTAACCTCGGGGTCGGCTTCGCCCACAGCGTCATTGCCTACGAAGCGAGCCTCAAGGGCATCGGCAAGCTCGAGCTCAACAAGGCGCGCATCGCCGAAGACCTCGATGCCTGCTGGGAAGTGCTGGCCGAGCCGATCCAGACGGTAATGCGCCGCTACGCCATCGAAAACCCCTACGAGAAGCTCAAGGAGCTGACGCGGGGCAAGGGCATCAGCCCCGACGCCCTGCAGGCGTTCATCGAGGGGCTGGAAATACCCGCGGCGGCGAAGGCCGAGTTGCGTGCGCTCACCCCGGCGGGCTACGTCGGCAACGCCGCGGCCCAGGCCAAGCGGATCTGAGCACCCTCATCCTTGTGCACGCCCGGCTGTGCCGGGCGTTTTTATTTGCAGCTCTGTAGCAGAGCAAGGTAACTGGCATGACCTCCGATATTCCGTTGCAAATCCTTGGCGGCATCAGCGCGCGCGAATTCCTGCGCGACTACTGGCAGAAGAAGCCGCTCCTCATCCGCCAGGCGATTCCGGGATTCGAAAGCCCGGTGTCACCGGACGAGCTGGCCGGGCTGTCGCTGGAAGACGAAGTCGAATCGCGCCTGGTACTCGAGCATGGCGAAACGCCCTGGGAGCTGCGCCGCGGTCCCTTCGCCGAGGACAGCTATCAGCAATTGCCGGAGCGCGACTGGACCCTACTGGTCCAGGCGGTCGACCAGTGGGTTCCGGAGGTCGCCGAACTCATCGAACATTTCCGCTTCCTGCCGAACTGGCGGATCGACGACGTCATGGTCAGCTTTGCCGCGCCGGGCGGCGGCGTCGGGCCGCATTTCGACAACTACGACGTCTTTCTCCTGCAGGCCCACGGGCAACGGCGCTGGCGCGTCGGCCAGGTGTGCGACGGTGACAGCGCGATGTTGGCTCACGCCGACCTGCGGATCCTCGCGGACTTCGAGCAGACCGACGAATGGGTACTCGAGCCTGGCGACATGCTCTACCTGCCTCCGCGGCTCGCCCATTTCGGCACCGCAGAAGATGCCTGCATGACCTACTCGCTGGGATTCCGCGCGCCGAGCGCCGCGGAGGTGCTGACTCATTTCACCGACTTTCTCGCGCAGTTCCTGCCCGACGAGGAACGCTACAGCGATGCCGACCTCACCCCGGTCGACGACCCGCATCAGATCCAGGCCGATGCGCTGGCACGTCTGCGCGCCATGCTCACCGAGCATATGGGCGACGAGCGGCTGCTCTTGACCTGGTTCGGGCAGTTCATGACCGAGCCGCGCTATCCCGAGCGCGTGCAGGGCCCGGATATCGATGAACAAGCTCTGCTCGATGCGCTGGACGATGGCGCGATACTGGTACGCAACCTCAGCGCGCGCTTGGCGTGGAGCGAAGTGGACATCGGCCTGCTGTTGTTCGCCAGCGGACAAAGTCGTCTGCTGCCTGCCCATCTCAAGGATTTGCTGAAGCTGCTATGTGCGGCCGAGGCACTGCATGCCGCCAATCTCGCCCCATGGCTGGGCGACGAGGATGGGCGTAATCTCGTCCGGCAATTGGTCAAACAGGGAAGTCTGGAGTTCGCTGATGAGTGAAATCGAAGTTCGCATCGCCGACTGGCAGCACGATAACGCCGACTTGCGGCGCATTCGCGAGACGGTGTTCATTGCAGAGCAGTCAGTGCCGCCCGAGCTGGAATGGGATGCCGACGACGCCGAGGCGGTGCATTTTCTCGCACTGGAGAGCGGCTATCCCATCGGGACGGCCCGCCTGCTCAGCGACGGGCATATCGGACGCGTTTCGGTCCTGCGGGACTGGCGCGGCATGAATGTGGGAGGCGCGTTGATGAAGGCTGCCATCGAAGAAGCCGAGCGCCGCGGCCTGCATGAGCAGCGGTTGACCGCGCAGGTCCATGCGACATCCTTCTACGAACGGCTCGGGTTCGAGGTCGTCAGTGACGAATTCCTCGAGGCCGGTCTCCCTCACGTCGATATGTTGCGCAGAAGCCGCTGACACCCATGAGCACGGACGATCCGGAGCGGTCTGGGGCTGAGCTCTTGACGCCAATCGACTTCCAGTCGCCGGGTCGCTTCGCCCTCGATATTCCGGCGGCAATCGCCCGGACTTCAGGCAAACCGCCACCGCCGAACCGCGAGCTTCAGCGATTCGAGTCAGCCATCGAGGCACGGCGTCACCTGGACGTCCTGCTGCAGCACGCCCGGCGCAACCTGAGCCTCTACAGCCAGGATTTCGAACCCTGGCTGTACGATGACGAGGCCGTCGAACAGGCCTGTTCATGCCTGCTTCGGTCAAATCCGCGCTGCCGCTTCCGGGTCCTGCTCCGCGACTCATCCCGCGCCGTCCGTCAGGGCCATCGCCTGCTGCGGCTGGCGCGCAGATTGACCAGCCAGTTCCAGATTCGGTTGCTGCATCCCGATTACCAGGTGTCCACAACCGCCTTTGTGCTGGTCGATGCTGGCGGCGCGCTGGCCTGTCCCGAACCGGGCGCGTTTGCCGGCTATGCGCTGTACCACGACCCAGGCCGTGTCCGACAGCTACAGCAGCAATTCGACAGCGCCTGGGACCATAGCCTTTCCGATCCGGAACTACGGAGTTTCCTGTTATGAAGGTTTGCCTGCTGCTCGCCTTTTCGCTGCTGTTCAGCCTGCCAGTGCAGGCGGCTACGGAAGTCATCGCCCTGAACTACCGACTCGCCGAGGATGTGCTGCCGGTTGCGCAGTCGGTTGTCGGCGACCAGGGGAAGGTCAATGCGTACGGCAATCAGCTCATCGTCAATGCCCCCGCTGCGGTGATCGCCGAGCTACGCGATGTGCTGTCTCGGCTCGACAGCGAACCCCGACGCCTGCTGATCAGCGTCGACACCCAGGGCACCGCGGCGGGCAACGAGAACGGCTACCGGGTCGACGGCTCTCTGGGCACAGGCAACGTCGAAATACGCGCCGGCCAAGGCGAACGGCACGGCCGTGACCAGGTACGCATCATTCGCCGCAGTACTGCCACCCAAGGCAGCGGCGTGCAGCAGGTCCAGGCAACCGAAGGCTATCCGGCGTTCATCGACGTCGGCCAGAGCGTGCCGCTGACCTCCACCGGTACCGATGGCTATGGCCAGATCTATCAGCAGACGCAGTACCGGAACGTAACGCGCGGCTTTTATGCGACCGCCACCGTGCAGGGAGACCGGGTGCAGGTCACGCTCAGCAGCCACAACGACCAGCTGAGCCGTTCGCAGCCTGGCGTCATCGATGTCCAGCAGACCGAGACCCGCGTCAGTGGCCGCCTGGGCGAGTGGATTTCGGTGGGGGGGCTGGACGAGCAGGCCAGTTCCGGTCAGAGCGGGACCATAAGCCGCTACTCGACCGAGAGCAGCCAGAACCTGTCGTTGAAACTGAAAGTTGACAGTCTCGAGTAGGAAAGTTCAGGCGGATTGGCGGCTCCGTAAAAAAATGTAGTGCCTACCAAAGTCCACTACAAAAACATTTGACGAACCTTTTTCGCCGGAGCATGATGGCCCCGCTCCCGCTAACCAGGGGTCCCGAAACGGATCTCCGGCGCGCCCTCAGCCAACCAGCGAGGCGCTCCGTGACTGTACTGCCCACAAGGTGGACTGACGAGGTTGCGACTGGAACGAGTCGTCCTGAGGGACGGGGAAGCGATTGACGTACAGCTGGAAGATTGTCAGTACGCTGGGTCACCGGTGGCGCCACGCCACGGTGTACGGGATGCCACGACCATCCCGCAGCTCGCTCAGGTCTTCTTGCGGTCGTGACTGCACACCCTCCTCTCCTCGGTTCAATCCTCGTCTCGGTCGGTATTTCGACGCTCTGCCGCATGTTCGCCCGCTTCATCAGCGCAAGCATGCAGGTTCAAGTGGGAAAGTCGGTGCTCAACCAACCACGAATTTTTTGAAGGATTGACCATGTCCGCTTATCAAAACGACATCAAGGCCGTTGCCGCTCTGAAAGAAGCAGCTGGAAGCAGCTGGAGCGCTATCAACCCCGAATCCGTCGCCCGCATGCGCGCTCAGAACCGTTTCAAGACGGGCCTGGAAATCGCCCAGTACACCGCCGACATCATGCGCAAGGACATGGCCGAGTACGACGCCGACTCGTCCGTCTACACCCAGTCGCTGGGTTGCTGGCATGGCTTCATCGGTCAGCAGAAGCTGATCTCCATCAAGAAGCACCTGAAGACCACTAACAAGCGTTACCTCTACCTGTCGGGCTGGATGGTCGCTGCACTGCGCTCCGAGTTCGGCCCGCTGCCGGACCAGTCGATGCACGAGAAGACCGCGGTTTCCGATTTGATTGAGGAGCTGTACACCTTCCTGCGCCAGGCCGACAGCCGCGAACTGGACCTGCTGTTCACCGCGCTGGACGCCGCTCGTGAAGCTGGCGACACCGCCAAGGCGAACGAGATCCAGAGCCAGATCGACAACTACGAAACCCACATCGTACCGATCATCGCGGACATCGACGCCGGCTTCGGTAACCCGGAAGCCACCTACCTGCTGGCCAAGCGCATGATCGAAGCAGGCGCTTGCTGCATCCAGATCGAAAACCAGGTTTCTGACGAGAAGCAGTGCGGCCACCAGGACGGCAAAGTAACCGTTCCTCACGCCGACTTCCTCGCCAAGATCGCCGCCGTCCGCTACGCATTTCTTGAGCTAGGCATCGACAACGGCGTTATCGTTGCGCGTACCGACTCCCTGGGTGCCGGCCTGACTAAGCAGATCGCAGTGACCAAAGAGCCTGGTGACTTGGGCGACCTGTACAACTCCTTCCTGGATTGTGAAGAAGTTTCCGCTGCCGATCTGAACAACGGTGACGTGGTTCTGAACCGCGAAGGCAAGCTGCTGCGTCCTAAGCGCCTGCCGAGCAACCTGTTTCAGTTCCGCAAAGGCACCGGCGAAGCCCGCTGCGTCCTTGACTGCATCACTTCGTTGCAGAACGGCGCCGACCTGCTGTGGATCGAAACCGAGAAGCCTCATGTTGGCCAGATTGCAGCCATGGTTGACGAGATCCGCAAAGAGATCCCGAACGCCAAGCTGGTCTACAACAACAGCCCGTCCTTCAACTGGACGCTGAACTTCCGCCAGCAGGTGTTCGATGCATTCGTTGCCGAAGGCAAGGATGTTTCGGCTTACGACCGCGCCAAATTGATGAGCGTCGAGTACGACGAAACAGAACTGGCTCAAGTTGCCGACGAGAAGATCCGTACCTTCCAGAAGGATGGCTCCGCTCATGCCGGTATCTTCCACCACCTGATCACCCTGCCGACTTACCACACCGCCGCACTGTCGACCGACAACCTCGCTAAAGGCTACTTCGCTGATCAGGGCATGCTGGCCTATGTCAAAGGAGTACAGCGCGAAGAGCTGCGCCAGGGTATCGCCTGCGTCAAGCACCAGAACATGGCTGGCTCCGACATCGGCGACAACCACAAGGAGTACTTCGCTGGCGAAGCGGCTCTGAAGGCAAGCGGTAAAGACAACACCATGAACCAGTTCCACTAAGGCCTGGTATGGCCCGGGTACCGCCCGGGTCAGTGGTGACGCGGACACTGCGGTATCCGCCCGAGCTGCGCCCTCACCGGCGCAGCTTTTTTGTTTCAGGCGCCCCGCCCATTATCGCGACACAGACTCTCGCCTACGCTCGCAACCATGCTGCCCCCGCTGGTTCGCGGCCGCTTGCCGTCATCCGAACCGAGGAACCTTGCGTCTGCACGGTGATACCCGCCGCTCGAGCCAACCACGGATACGCATTCCTCTGCTTGTCTGGACCTTGGCGCGCCGCCGCCAGCATTCGGTCTGTCGCACATCGTGAGCCAAGCCGCGCGCCTGCACCCTATGGCACAGCCAACGGGTCTGCAGCACGAGCGGCGCCGCGGCGGCCTTACGTTACGCAGCGCTAAAACCCGAGGCTGGTCAGCCCACAGCCCTTGTCGAGCGCCGCCGCAACGGAACAGACACTTTGGACGCCCCCAAACCACGTCGCTCGTCCCACGCGAGATCGTGCCAATCTCGGCGACTCAGTAAACCCTAGGTGCGCCGGGCAGCCAGCAACACCCGTTGCAGCGGGGAGCTTCAGCCCCGCAGCCGCCTACCCTTCCCCGCAGCAACCGGCCCCGGCAGCAACAGTGGCTGAAACCCTCCGTACAGTTGGTCAACCTCCGAGCCGGTCGGCCATACCACGGCATCTGCAGTCTGGACTGTAATGGCTGGCCGCATGGCTCATGCCCGGGCACTGAAGGGTTCTGCCGCAAGGAAAAGTGTCACCCAGAAACGAAAAAATCCGATGCCATGCGATGGCATCGGATTCTCGGTAAGCCAATCGCTCGGCCTAGCAGCCGAGCGACAGGGCTAACGAAGCAAAGGCGATCAACGCACCTGCGCTTCGACTTCCGCTTCTACACGACGGTTGATCTGGCGACCTTGCTCGGTGCTGTTGTCGGCAACCGGGCGGGTCTCGCCGTAGCCAACCGAGTCAACGCGCTGACCGGAAACACCGTACTGGTTGACCAGCACTTCACGTACTGCCTGAGCGCGACGCTCGGACAGACGCTGGTTGTATTGATCGGTGCCTACGGAGTCGGTGTGACCTTCGACGGTGGTGCTGGTCTGCGGATACTGTTGCATGAAATCCGCCAGGTTCTTGATGTCGCTGTAGCTCTCTTCGCGGACCTTCGCCTTGTCGAAGTCGAACTTGACGTCCAGTTCCACGCGAACCAGCTCCGGTTCCGGCTCTGGCTCGTTGTCGACGATCGGGGCCGGTGCGGGTTCCGGGGTCGGCTCGACCTGGGCAACCTGCTGCTGGGCACCGCCACCGAAGTTCAGACCGACACCAACGCCGGCCATCCATTCGCCTTCGTTGGCGTCGATGTTGTACATGCCGTCAACACCGGCCTTGGCAAAGAAGTTCTCGGTGAAGTAGTACTTCACACCGGTACCCACGTTGGCAAAGGTGCTGTGGTCGCGACCGCCGCGATTGGCCTGGCCGATGCTCTGATGAGCAGCACCCGCCGAGACGTAAGGACGCAGGCCCACGCCTGGTTCGCCGAAATGATAAGTAGCATCGAGGGAGGTCAGGCTGCCCTTGATGTCCTTGCGGCCGCCAGCGCCTACAGGGTCACGGGAGGTCAGGTCGTGGTATTCGCCATAAGAAAGGCCGAGCGATACGTCATCGGTCAGGAAGTAGCTTGCGCCAGCTCCGTACAATTCGCCGTCGCGCTGAACATCGCGAGAGCTGTCGGTAAAGTAGTGCTTACCGAACGCCTCCACCTCTACGGCGCCTTGGCCCTGGGCCAGCGCGCTAAGAGAAGTGGCTGCAACCAAAGAGCTAATCGCAACGCCCAAGGTGTTTTTAAGTTTCATCCGTAAATCCCCATCTAATGGTGAGTATCAGAACAATCTAAGGAAACCGGCTGTCTTTAGGCCCAAGCTGTTCGCTACCAATAAGACAACTTGCGCCGATTAAGTTTCAGCCAGCCCCGAAAATTTTTCACGTAATTTATCCAGTGCCCGCTTGTAGCGCATCTTCGTTGCGCTTAGGCCCATATGCATGATGTCGGCTATTTCCTGGAATTCGAGCTCAGCAACAAACCGTAACACCAGGATTTCGCGATCTATCTGGTTTACGTGGACCAGCCATTTGTCTAGCCCGGCCTTCTCCTCGACATCAGGAGTTTTTTCATCGGACGCTTCCTCGACCGGATCAAGGCTCAGCGCATCAAGTAGTCGCCGCTTGCGTCGCTCTTTGCGGTACTGGGTGATGCATTCATTGTACGTAATGCTATATAGCCACGTCTTAAACTTTGATTTGCCCTCAAAGTTTTTCAAGCCATACAAAACCTTGAGCATCACTTCTTGGCAAACATCGTCCGCATCTCGGTCATTTCCCAAATACCGTGCGCAAACATTAAACAGCGTCCGCTGATATCGCCGCATCAACTCTTCGTATGCGCGCGTTATATGAAACAGTTCGCCATGGGCGCGCTGTACCAGCTCTTCGTCGGATAGCTGACGCGGATCATAGCTCATGGTAGGCGGGCTTCAGTCAAGGCGCTCGAACCGGCAAATGGCGTGACCGCCCCCGCGCAGTGTCGCGCAGAAAAGGGGCGGCGCACTTTAACAGATTACCGGGCCTAACGGCTGCTTACGGCCTGCTCGAGCAACACACTATTTGCAATCGAGACCAGTTCACCATGATCGGTCAGCAAGAGTGTCTTGGCGGTTCCGATTTCCTCGATCGCGCCTTCGATATCCAGATCCCCCAGACGCACGCGCTGGCCGACCTCGTACAACTCTCGGACATAGATGCCGGCGAGAATCTGGCTGACCAGACCGCGGCTGCCCAGCCCAAGCGCAAGCGCGACAGCCAGACCGACGGAAATCAGCGCAATGGCAATGACATAATTCAACAGCTCGGTCTTGACCTCTAGCTGGCCGATCGACACCGAGATGATGATGACGATGACCAGGCCCTGGGCGATCCGCCCGAGCCCGCTGGCGTATTCGAGCCCCACCCCTTCGGCAGCACCACGAACCAGCCCGTTGACCAGCTGCGCCAGGAGGATACCTACCAGCAGAATGAGGCCGGCACCGAAGACCTTCGGCACGTAGAGCGCGAGCATGTCGAGTGTCGCCGAAACGCGTGCAAGGCCCAGCGACTCGGCCGCCGACACCAGGAAAATCAGCAGCACGAACCAGTAAATGATATTGCCCAGCAGCGCTGACACCGGGAGGCGGATGCCTGCACGGCCGAGCAGCTTGGTCACGCCGGTACCCCCCACCAGACGATCCAGGCCGACCTTGGCCAGCACCTTGGACACCAGGGTATCCAGAAGCTTGGCGACGACGAAGCCGATCGCGACCACCAGCAGCGCGCCAAACAGGCGAGGAATGAAAGCGGCAACCGGCGCCCAGAGCGCGCTCATTGCGCCCAGGAAGCTCTGGCTCCAGGGATCGAGTTCCATGATCAGTCAGCCTTATCGAATGGTTGAGGAGGAGGAAGAGCGGCGTTTGCTGCCGCGCGAGGCCGAGGGCCTGCCGCTGCTCACGGCGATGAGCACCGCTTGCAGCCAGTGACCCATCAGCCCGAACAGATCGCCGGCACCGACCTGGCGATTGGCCGTCTTCAATACCCGGTCCAGGCAGGCGTCGTCGTCACGCGACGACTGTGCGTTAAGCATGTCCCGCAGGGATTCTTCGAAAGGGTCGCGCATCGTTACCTCGCCAGCTGTCACCTTCAGACGGCGCAGCACCCAAAGCAGTCACATCAGACCCATTTAAGCCGGCGAAAAATCCACCACTGAAACAGCGCGACCGCACCGATAAGCCCGCAAGCCAGGGCGAAGCCATATGGATTGTCCGAGCCGGGAATCCCGCCGACATTGATACCGAGCAGGCCGGTCAGAAAGCTCATCGGCAAGAAGAAGCCGGTAATGATGCCCAGCAGGTACATCGTACGGTTCATCCGCTCGCGCATGCGCCGTTCTTCGGCTTCCAGAATAAGATTGACGCGTTCACGCACCAGGTCGAGCTCTTCCAGGTAACGGATCAGACGGTTGCTCAACTCGTTCCAGTAATCGGTGTCGTCGTCGACGAACCACGGCAATCGATTGCGCGTGAGCTGACCGTATATCTCGCGCTGCGGGAGCAGGAAGCGGCGCAAGCCGGCTGCCTGACGCCGCAGCGACAGCATTTTGTCCTGGGGAGGGGTATAACGCTCGTCCGTCTCGACCCGGTCCTCCTCTTCGTCGAGCCGCTCAGTCAGCACTTCGACCAGCTCGTCGACCCGCTCGGTCAGGGCGTCGGCCAGGCCCAGCAATACCTCGGACGACGTCTTGGGACCGATTCCTGCCTCCAGCTGCTGCAGCACGACCTCGGTCGAGCGCAACGGGCGCAGGCGCAGCGATATGACCCGGTGCGCATCCGCGAATACCCGCAGCGAAACCATGTCCTCTGGCTCCGCATCCGGATTCAGATTGACGCCCCGCAGGAACAGCAGCACCTCGTCACCCGGCAGCGCCAGGAGGCGAGGACGGGTGTTCTCTTCGAGCAGCACATCGCATGCAAATGGCGTCAGGCCGCTCTGCTGCCGCAGCCAGGCCTGCGCCTGCGGGTGACTGCGGTCCCAGTGCAACCATAGGCTTTCCCCTACCGCCAGGCGCAGCGAGGCGATATCTGCATGATCCAGCCGTCGTCCTCCGCCTCGCCCATCAAGGACCAGCGCATGCAACAAGCCCGAATGACCGGTTTGCTCAGGCAATCGTTACCCTCCCGCAGATTGCAAAAAGCCCGGCATAACCGGGCTCGGGTATCACCACCCGGGTTCAGCCAGGCATCTCCAGTGGCTCAGGCGACACGACGATGCCGTTGTTATCGGCATACACGTATTCGCCGGGGCGGAACGTCACGCCACAGAAGGTCACGGGCACATTGAGATCGCCGATGCCGCGCTTGTCGGTCTTCATCGGATGCGTGGCCAGGGCCTGCACACCGAGTTCGGTCTGCGCGATGACGTCCACGTCACGGATGCAACCGTAGATCACCAGACCTTCCCAGCCGTTGCGTGCAGCCTTCTCGGCGAGCATGTCGCCAAGCAGCGCGCGGCGCAGGGAGCCGCCACCATCTACGACCATGACCTTTCCTGCACCGTCCTGCTCGACCTGCTCCTTTACCAGCGAGTTGTCCTCGAAGCACTTGATGGTGACGATCTGCCCACCGAAGGAATCCCGCCCGCCAAAATTGCTGAAGATCGGCTCGACGATCTGCACCAGCTCCGGATAAGCGTCACACAGGTCAGGGGTTACATATTGCATAGCGAACATCCTCATTCATGAGCGCATTGAAACCGAGACGCGGCGGCCAGGCAGAGGCGCCCCGCAGCTCTGGCCGCCATGACCACGGCGCAGCAAGCTGCCCCGCCGTCACGCTCAGTTTATTTCCGCATCCGCCAGGAAGAACCAGGTATCCAGGACCGAGTCCGGGTTAAGCGAAACGCTCTCGATACCCTGCTGCATCAGCCACTTGGCAAGGTCCGGGTGGTCCGACGGGCCCTGGCCGCAGATGCCGATGTACTTGCCGGCCCGGTTGCAGGCCTCGATTGCGCTGGCAAGCAGCTTCTTGACCGCCGGATTACGCTCGTCGAACAGATGGGCGATGATGCCGGAATCGCGATCCAGGCCGAGCGTGAGCTGCGTCATGTCGTTGGAGCCGATGGAGAAGCCGTCGAAGAACTCGAGGAATTCGTCGGCGAGCAACGCATTGGATGGCAGCTCGCACATCATGATGATGCGCAGGCCATTCTCGCCTCGTTTGAGGCCGAACTGACCAAGGATGTCGATGACCTGCGAGGCCTCGCCAAGCGTCCTCACGAACGGCACCATCAGTTCGACGTTGGTGAGCCCCATCTCGTCGCGCACCTTGCGCATTGCGCGGCACTCAAGCTCGAAGCAATCGCGGAAGGATTCGCTGATGTAGCGCGACGCGCCACGGAAGCCGAGCATCGGGTTTTCTTCTTCCGGCTCGTAGAGCTTGCCGCCGATCAGGTTGGCGTACTCGTTGGACTTGAAGTCCGACAGGCGCACGATAACCTTCTTCGGCCAGAACGCCGCCGCCAGGGTGCTGACGCCCTCGACCAGCTTCTCGACGTAAAAGTCGACCGGATCGCCGTATCCGGCGATCCGCTTCTCGACGCTGGCTTTGACGTCCGCAGGCAGACCGGCGAAATTCAGCAGCGCCTTGGGGTGCACGCCGATCATCCGATTGATGATGAATTCGAGGCGCGCCAAACCCACACCCGCATTGGGCAGTTGGGCGAAGTCGAAGGCGCGGTCCGGGTTACCGACATTCATCATGATCTTGAACGGCAGTTCCGGCATGGCATCGATAGAGTTCTGGCGAATATCGAACCCCAGCTCGCCCTCGAAGATCAGCCCGGTGTCGCCCTCGGCGCAGGTCACGGTCACGCGCTGGCCATCCTGCAACAGCTCGGTGGCATTGCCGCAACCGACGACGGCCGGGATACCCAGCTCGCGCGCGATGATCGCCGCATGGCAAGTCCGGCCGCCGCGATTGGTGACGATGGCGCTGGCGCGCTTCATTACCGGCTCCCAGTCCGGGTCGGTCATATCGGAAACGAGGACGTCGCCCGGCTGGACCTTGTCCATCTCCGAGACGTCGCGAATGATCTTCACGGGGCCGGCACCGATACGCTGGCCGATGGCACGCCCTTCGACCAGAACCTTGCCTTTCTCCTTCAGCAGGTAGCGCTCCATGACGTTGCCGCTGCTGCGGCTCTTCACGGTTTCTGGCCGGGCCTGGACGATGTACAACTTGCCGTCATCGCCATCCTTGGCCCACTCGATGTCCATCGGGCGCCCGTAGTGCTTCTCGATGGTCATGGCCTGTTTGGCGAGGTTGGTCACTTCCTCGTCGGTCAGGCAGAACCGCATGCGCTCGGCCTGGTCCACATCGACGGTCTTGACCGACTTGCCGGCGCTGGCTTCGGCGCCGTAGATCATCTTGATCGCCTTGCTGCCCAGGTTGCGGCGCAGGATGGCGGGACGACCAGCCTCGAGGGTGTGCTTGTGCACATAGAACTCATCGGGGTTGACGGCCCCCTGAACCACGGTCTCGCCGAGGCCGTATGCCCCGGTGATGAATACCACGTCGCGGAAGCCGGACTCGGTGTCCAGCGTGAACATCACACCGGCGGTGCCGGTTTCCGAACGAACCATGCGTTGTACGCCGGCTGACAGCGCAACCAGCTTGTGGTCGAAGCCCTGGTGCACGCGATACGCAATGGCGCGGTCGTTGAACAGCGAGGCGAACACTTCCTTCGCCGCGCGGATGACGTTGTCGACGCCACGGATATTCAGGAAGGTTTCCTGCTGGCCGGCAAACGAGGCGTCCGGGAGGTCTTCGGCAGTGGCCGAGGACCGAACGGCAACGGCCATGTGTTCGTTACCAGCGGACATCTCGGCAAACGCGGCGCGGATGTCGGCGTCCAGCTTGGGCGGGAATTCGGCTTCCATGACCCAGCCGCGGATCTGCGCACCGGCTTTGGCCAGCGCATTGACATCATCCACGTCCAGCGCATCGAGCAGCGCATGGATCTGCTCGTTGAGACCACTGAGCTCCATGAAATCACGGTAGGCCTGGGCCGTAGTGGCGAAACCGCCAGGTACCGAAACGCCGGCACCAGCGAGGTTGCTGATCATCTCGCCCAGGGAGGCGTTCTTGCCTCCCACCCGCTCAACATCATGATTGCCGAGCTTAGCGAGGGAAACTACGTACTCTACCAAGGTGATCTCTCCACGTTGTGTTGGAAACTCGGTTCGTGCCAATCCGCGGCACGTTGGCCTGACACTGCAAAATAAGTGACAATGCCCGCCAGTCGAGGCTCGGCGAAGGGGCCTACTATAGCTGAGAACCGTTCTTGACCTAAGGTCCCAGATACGATGAAACGAACTGCATTCTTCATATCGGACGGTACCGGAATTACGGCCGAAACACTTGGCCAGAGTCTCCTGGCACAGTTCGAAAACATCAGCTTCACCAAGCTGACCCGACCGTATATCGATACGGCCGAAAAAGCGCGGGCAATGGTACAGCAAATCAACAAGGCGGCGGACAGCGACGGGGCGCGGCCCATCATATTCGACACGCTGGTGAACCAGGAGATTCGCGACATCCTCGCCGAGTCCAATGGCTTCATGATCGACATCTTTTCCTCTTTCCTGGCTCCACTGGAGCATGAACTGATGTCACGCTCCTCCTATTCTGTCGGCAAGTCCCACTCCATCGGTCATAACGCCAACTACATGGAGCGCATCGACGCCGTCAACTTCGCGCTCGACAACGACGACGGTGCCCGCACGCACTACTACGACAAGGCCGACCTGATTTTGGTCGGTGTCTCCCGGTGCGGCAAAACGCCCACCTGCCTGTACATGGCCATGCAATACGGCATCCGCGCAGCGAACTACCCGTTGACCGAAGACGACATGGAGCGCCTACAACTGCCCAGCGCGCTGAAAACCCACCGTGACAAGCTGTTCGGCCTGACCATCGACCCGGACCGCCTCACTGCCATCCGCAACGAGCGCAAGCCCAACAGCCGCTACGCCAGCTACGCCCAATGCGAATTCGAAGTGCGTGAGGTGGAAAACCTGTTCCGCCGCGAAAACATCAACTACATCAATTCGACCCATTTCTCCGTCGAGGAGATCTCGGCCAAGATCCTCGTGGAAAAGGGTGTGGAGCGCCGCCTCAAGTAGCGCCCGCATCGCTAGACAACAAAAAGTCCGCTTGGTGCGGACTTTCTGTTTTTCAAACGCAGAAACAACGGACAGTCAGCCTTGCGATCCGCTTAAAACGCATTCCCCGGCACGCGCACCCAGCCTTCCATCAGTACCCGCGCGCTGCGGCTCATGATCGCCTTGGTCACGGTCCATTGACCGTCGACCTGCTCTGCCTCTGCACCGACCCGCAGCGTGCCGGACGGATGCCCGAAGCGCACGGCCTGCCGCTCGCCACCACCTGCCGCGAGATTCACCAGCGTGCCGGGCACGGCCGCCGCAGTGCCGATTGCCACCGCACAGGTACCCATCATGGCGTGGTGCAGCTTGCCCATGGACAACGCCCTCACGAGCAGATCGACGTCACCTGCCTCGATGGTCTTGCCGGAGGACGCCCGATAGCTTTTCGGTTGGGAAACGAACGCAACCTTGGGCGTGTGCTGGCGGGTCAGCGCCTCCTCCGGGGTCTTGATCAAGCCCATGCGCAGTGCACCGGCCACACGAATCGACTCCAGACGCGCCAGAGCCTCCGGATTGCCGTTTATGTCCTCACGTAGTTCGGTGCCCTGATAGCCTATGTTCTCGGCGTTGACGAACACGGTGGGAATGCCCGCACTGATCATGGTCGCTTTAAGCGTGCCGATGCCGGGAACCTCAAGATCATCCACCAGATTGCCGGTTGGGAACATCGAACCGCCCTCCTCGCCGTCGTCGGACGGATCGAGGAATTCGAGCACGATCTCCGCAGCGGGAAAGGTCACGCCGTCCAACTCGAAATCACCGGTTTCCTGCACCTGGCCGTTGGTGACCGGCACGTGGGCGATGATGGTCTTGCCGATGTTGGCCTGCCAGATGCGCACCACACAGGTGCCGTTCTGCGGAATGCGTTCGGCATCCACCAGGCCGGCATGCAGAGCGAACGCACCAGCGCCGGTTGAAAGGTTGCCGCAGTTGCCGCTCCAATCGACGAAGGGCTTGTCGATCGACACCTGACCATAGAGGTAGTCGACGTCGTGTTCAGGCCGACTGCTCTTCGACAGGATGACGCATTTGCTGGTGCTCGACGTGGCGCCGCCCATGCCATCAATGTGCGCCGAATACGGGTCGGGGCTGCCGATCACACGCATGAACAGCTTGTCGCGCGCAGCGCCCGGCACCTGGCAGCCTTCCGGCAGGTCCTGCAGCCGAAAGAACACCCCCTTGCTGGTGCCGCCACGCATGTAGGTCGCGGGAATCTTGATTTGAGGCTGATGAGCCATGAGTGACTCCTGGCTGAAAAAATGAATGGGCCGTAGGGTGGATCAGGCTCGGCCGGCCCGTCGGGACCGGCACGGTGGATGGAAGCAGGCCATCCACCCGACGGGTTTACGCAGTGGTTGACGCGAGGAAGTCCTGAGCGAAACGCTGCAGCACGCCACCCGCCTGGTAGACGCCCACCTCGGCCGCGGTGTCGAGGCGGCAGATGACCGGCACGCGAGTTTCTTCACCGTTCTTGTGGTGAATGACCAGAGTCAGGTCGCAGCGCGGCGACAGTTCGCCTTCGATGTCGTATGTTTCGGTGCCATCGAGGCCAAGGGTCAAGCGGGTAGTACCCGGCTTGAACTCGACCGGCAACACGCCCATGCCCACCAGGTTGGTGCGATGAATACGCTCGAAGCCTTCGGCCACGATCACCTCGACACCGGCTAGTCGCACGCCCTTGGCCGCCCAGTCACGCGAACTGCCCTGACCGTAGTCGGCACCAGCGACGATGATCAGGTTTTGCTTGCGGTTCATGTAGGTTTCGATGGCTTCCCACATGCGCATCACCTTACCTTCGGGCTCGACGCGGGCGAGCGAGCCCTTCTGCACCTTGCCGTCGACCACAGCCATCTCGTTGACCAGCTGCGGGTTGGCGAACGTTGCCCGCTGTGCAGTCAGGTGGTCGCCGCGGTGGGTGGCGTAGGAGTTGAAGTCCTCCTCCGGCAGGCCCATCTTCGCCAGATACTCACCGGCTGCTGAGTCCAGCAGGATGGCATTGGACGGCGATAAGTGATCGGTAGTGATGTTATCCGGCAGGATCGCCAGCGGACGCATGCTTTTCAGCGTGCGTTCACCAGCCAGCGCACCTTCCCAATACGGGGGACGGCGGATGTAAGTAGATGTCGGCCGCCAGTCGTAGAGCGGGCTTTCAGCTTCCTCAATGGTGCCGAGGTCGAACATCGGGATGTAGATCTGACGGAACTGCTCGGGCTTCACCGACGCAGCAACAATGGCGTCGATTTCCTCGTCAGATGGCCAGAGGTCCTTGAGCGTGACCGGATTGCCATGCTGATCGGTGCCAAGCACGTCCTGTTCAATGTCGAAGCGCACAGTGCCTGCGATGGCATAGGCGACTACCAAGGGTGGCGACGCCAGGAACGCCTGCTTGGCGTACGGGTGGATGCGACCATCGAAGTTACGGTTGCCTGAAAGTACGGCCGTGGCGTACAGATCACGGTCGATGATTTCCTTCTGGATCTTTGGATCCAGCGCACCGGACATGCCATTACAGGTCGTACAGGCGTAGGCGACGATGCCGAAACCGAGCTTTTCCAGTTCAGTCAGAAGGCCGGCGTCTTCCAGGTACAGCTTGGCGACCTTGGAACCTGGAGCGAATGAAGTCTTGACCCAGGATTTGCGCACCAGACCCAACTCGTTGGCCTTCTTCGCCAGCAGGCCGGCCGCGACCACGTTGCGCGGGTTGGAAGTGTTGGTGCAGCTGGTGATGGCCGCGATGATCACTGCCCCGTCCGGCAGCAACCCTTCAGCCTCTTCGGCCCGCGCCGCAGCCAGCATATCTTCGTCAGCAATGCCGCGCTCGTGCAGCGCCGAGGTCGGCAGACGCTTGTGCGGGTTGGACGGGCCAGCCATGTTGCGCACTACACTGGACAGGTCAAACTCCAATACGCGCTCGTACTCGGCCCCTTCCAGCGCCGTCGCCCACAAGCCGGTTTCCTTGGCGTACTGCTCGACCAGCGCGACCTGCTCCGGCTCGCGGCCAGTCAGTTTGAGGTAATCGATAGTCTGTTGGTCGATGTAGAACATCGAAGCCGTTGCGCCATATTCCGGACACATATTGGAGATCGTCGCGCGGTCGCCAATCGTCAAGCTGTCAGCGCCTTCACCGAAGAATTCTACCCAGGCCCCGACCACGCGCTCCTTACGCAGGAACTCGGTGATGGCCAGGACGATGTCGGTGGCGGTGATACCCGGCTGGCGCTTGCCAGTGAGCTGAACGCCGACGATGTCGGGCAGGCGCATCATCGACGGCAGGCCGAGCATCACGGTTTCGGCTTCCAGACCGCCGACGCCAATGGCGATCACACCCAGCGCATCGACGTGCGGGGTGTGCGAGTCGGTGCCGACGCAGGTATCCGGGAAGGCCACGCCACCGCGCGCCTGAATCACCGGCGACATCTTCTCCAGGTTGATCTGGTGCATGATGCCGTTGCCGGCCGGGATTACGTCGACGTTCTTGAACGCGGTCTTGGTCCACTCGATGAAGTGGAAGCGGTCCTCGTTGCGGCGCTCCTCAACGGCACGGTTCTTCTCGAACGCATCCGGATCGAAGCCTGCAAACTCAACCGCCAGGGAGTGGTCGACGATTAGCTGAGTCGGAACAACCGGGTTGACCTTCGCCGGGTCGCCGCCCTGCTCCGCGATCGCGTCACGCAAGCCGGCGAGATCGACCAGCGCGGTCTGGCCGAGGATGTCATGGCAGACGACGCGTGCCGGATACCAGGGAAAGTCGAGGTCGCGCTTGCGTTCAATGATCTGCTTCAGCGAATCGGTCAGCGCTTCGGGCTCACAGCGACGCACCAGCTGTTCGGCCAGGACGCGGGAGGTATAGGGCAGCTTGTTGTAGGCACCCGGCTGAATGGCCTCGATCGCCTCGCGGGTGTCGAAGTAGTCAAGCCCAGTGCCTGGCAAAGGTTTGCGGTGTTCTGTATTCATGCCGGAAGGACCATCCAATAAATTCGTAGGGCAAGGCGAGGGAGCGCCGACCGGCGGAGCCCCCTGACGATCAACGCTCAGCGAGCGGGACGACCTTGCGCTGTTCTGGGCCGACATAATCGGCACTCGGCCGAATGATGCGGTTGTTGGCCCGCTGTTCGATTACATGGGACGCCCAGCCAGTGACACGCGAGCAAACGAAGATTGGCGTGAACAACTTGGTCGGGATACCCATGAAGTGATAGGCAGAGGCGTGGTAGAAATCGGCGTTGGGGAACAGCTTCTTCTGCGCCCACATGGTTTCGTCGACAGCGACCGACACCGGATAGAGAACGGTGTCGCCGACTTCGTCAGCGAGCTTCTTCGCCCACACCTTGATGACTTCGTTGCGTGGATCGGACTCCTTATAGATCGCGTGACCGAAACCCATAATCTTGTCTTTGCGCTCGAGCATGCCGAGGATGCCCTGAACCGCTTCTTCCGGAGATTTCCACTGCTGGATCATATCCATGGCCGCTTCGTTAGCACCGCCATGCAGCGGACCGCGCAGCGAACCGATCGCGCCGGTGACGCAGGAATACATATCCGACAGGGTCGAAGCACAGACGCGCGCAGTGAAGGTCGAAGCGTTGAACTCGTGCTCGGCGTACAGGATCAGCGACACGTTCATCACCTTGACGTGCAACTCGCTCGGCTTCTTGCCATGTAACAAGGCCAGGAAATGCCCACCCAGGGTGTCCTCATCGCTGCTGCATTCGATCCGCGCCTGCTCGTGAGTGAAGCGGTACCAGTAGCACATGATCGCCGGGAAAGCCGCCATCAAACGTTCGGCCACATCCCGCTGCTGCTCGAACGAATGCTCGGGCTCTAGCGTACCGAACATGGAAGCGCCGGTCCGCATTACGTCCATCGGGTGAGCGTCGGCGGGGATTCGCTCCAGCACTTCCTTCAGCGCGGCAGGCAGATCCCGCATCGTCTTGAGTCGCGCCTTGTATTCACTCAGTTGCTGTGCGGTCGGCAGCTCACCGTAGAACAGCAGATAAGCGACTTCCTCGAACTCGGCCTGTGCGGCCAGATCACGCACGTCGTAACCACGGTAGGTCAGTCCTGCACCGGTCTTGCCAACCGTGCAAAGAGCGGTCTGCCCGGCAACCTGGCCACGCAGACCGGCGCCACTCAATACTTTTGCTTCAGCCATTGCCTTCTCCTTAATTGGATTTGTTCTGGATACTGCAAACTGCTCATCAAGCCGGACGGGGCGATTGGGCCCGCCCCGCGTTAGCTTTTCTTCTGGGCGAACAACGAATCGAGGTGCTGCTCGAACGCGTGGTAATTGATGCGATCGTAAAGCTCCATGCGGGTCTGCATGGTGTCGATTACGTTTTTCTGCGTACCGTCACGGCGCAATGCCGTATAGACGTTCTCGGCCGCCTTGTTCATCGCGCGGAACGCGGAAAGCGGGTACAGCACCAGCGAGACATCGACACTCGCGAGTTCCTCGGTGGTATACAGAGGCGTTGCACCGAACTCAGTGATATTGGCCAGGATCGGAGCTTTCACCCGATCTGCGAACGTTTTGTACATCGCCAGTTCGGTGATGGCTTCGGGAAAGACCATGTCAGCGCCCGCCTCGATACAGGCTTGCGCACGGTCAAGCGCCGATTCCAGCCCTTCCACCGCCAGCGCATCGGTACGCGCCATGATCACGAAACTGTCGTCGGTACGTGCATCGACAGCCGCTTTGATGCGGTCGACCATTTCCTGCTGGGTGACGATTTCCTTGTTCGGGCGATGGCCGCAGCGCTTGGCCCCGACCTGATCCTCGATATGGACCGCCGCCGCGCCGAACTTGATCATCGACTTGACGGTGCGCGCCACGTTAAACGCCGAGGAGCCGAAACCGGTGTCGACATCTACCAGTAGCGGCAGGTCGCAGACATCGGTGATGCGACGCACATCGGTCAGCACATCGTCGAGACCGGTGATACCGAGGTCCGGCAGCCCCAGCGAGCCCGCGGCAACGCCGCCGCCGGACAAGTAGATGGCCTTGAAGCCGGCGCGCTTGGCCAGCAAGGCGTGGTTGGCGTTGATCGCACCAACGACCTGCAGCGGATGCTCGCTGGCCACCGCGTCACGGAAACGCTGACCGGGGGTAGGAAGTGTCATGCCTCACCTCTTGGTTGTGATGTCTGTTGTTGAGCAGCCAGGTAGTGCCGCTCGATATTGCGCTTGGAAGCGCAGATGTGACGCCGCATCAGCAGCTCGGCCAGTTCGCCGTCACGGTCGGCGATGGCGTCGAGAATCCGATGGTGTTCGGCGAATGCCTGACGCGGGCGGTTGGGGGTGGCGGAGAACTGGATGCGGTACATGCGCACGAGTTGGTACAGCTCGCCGCATAGCATCTGGCTCAAGGTACGGTTTCCGCTGCCCTGGATGATCCGGTAGTGGAAGTCGAAGTCGCCTTCCTGCTGGTAGTAGCCGACTCCCGCCTGAAAGGCTTCGTCGCGCTCATGCATGTCCAGCACCCGGCGCAACTCGTCGATCTCCCCTGTGCTCATGCGTTCGGCGGCAAGGCGGCAGGCCATGCCCTCGAGCGATTCGCGAATCTCGTAGAGTTCGATCAGCTCGGCATGACTGAGCGACACCACCCGTGCGCCAACGTGAGGCACGCGCACCAGGAGTTTCTGCCCCTCGAGGCGATGGATTGCCTCACGCAAGGGGCCGCGGCTGATACCGTAGGTGCGCGCGAGTTCCGGTTCGGAAATCTTGCTCCCAGGCGCGATCTCACCCTTGACGATCGCAGCCTGGATAAGCCGGAAAACGTGCTCCGACAGGGTTCCGCTGTCGCCTTGATCAGGGCGGGGCACCTCCAGCGCGTCGAGCATATTGTTGACACCGTGCGAGATATTTCCGACAAGTTATGCCCGAACGAGCCACGCGGTCAATCATACGAAGGTGGATTGTCGACAATTGTTGCTCGTCGATCGCTTAGCTGTCGATCAGGGCTCCCTCCGCCGGCCTGCCCTTAAGCCTAGCCGCGCAATCCAGGCTGCATGCTAGAATGCCGCGCTATATATCGCGCCGGGCCAGACCCAGCCGCGCCCCGTTTCACGGGTCCGCCCTCGACCCCTCATCATCGCGAATCCATCCCGACCCTATGATCGTTTCACCCCGTCTTTTCCTGTCGTTGTGCCTCATGGCCTGCCCTGCGCTGCTGCAGGCCGAAGAAAAGGCCATCTATGGCCTGAACGAGCACGTCGCCCTGCCGCAGTTCGGTCTCGAAGTTCCGGCGAAACTCGACACCGGCGCGCAGACGGCCTCGCTCAGCGCGCGCGACATCGAGCGGTTCAAACGCGACGGCAAGAACTGGGTGCGTTTCTACCTGGCAATCGACGAAGCGCACAATCGCCCGATCGAGCTGCCGCTGCGCCGCATCAGCAAGATCAAGCGACGCGCCGGCGACTTCGATCCAGAGGAAGAAAAGACCTACACACCGCGGCCGGTCGTAGCGCTGATGCTGTGCATGGGCAAGGCCCAACGCAGCATCGAAGTGAACCTCACGGACCGAAGTGCATTCCAATATCCACTTTTGATTGGTTCCGAGGCGCTTGCTCGCTTCGGCGCCCTGGTAGACCCTAGTCTCAAGTACGCTGCTGGAAAACCCGGCTGCATCACCGAATCCGACGCTGACGAGTAATTCCATGCGCGCACTGACCCTGCACCTCAAAGTTCTGATCTTCCTGCTCGTCACTCTGGGCATCGCGATTACGTCGTACCAGATCTTCGTGCTCGGCATCCCCGTCACCGAGGATGAAACCGACGACTTGTGGAACATCGACGCCAAGGTCGAATTCCAGGCCAACCCGCGCGAACCGGTGAAGCTGCAGATGTACGTGCCGCCGCTGACCCAGGAGTTCGTCAGCCTCAACGAGAGTTTCATTTCCAACAACTACGGCGTCAGCATCAACCGAGCAGAGGGCAATCGGCGTGTTACCTGGTCCGCTCGTCGGGTCAACGGCAAGCAGACGCTCTACTACCGCCTGGTGCTGACGCGGCGTTACAGCGGCGAGCAGACCAAGGCCAACGGTCCAATCTTCCGTGACAGCATTCCGGTCGAGGGCGCTGAGAAAATTGCCGCCGAAGCGCTACTGTCGCCCATCCGCCAGCACTCGGCGGACGTCGAGACCTTCATCAGCGAAGCGATCAAGCGCGTCAACAACGCCAACGACGACAACGTCAAGCTGCTACTTGGCGGCGATGCGGGAACGGCAAACAAAGCACGCGTCATCGAACTGCTTCTATCCATTGCCCACGTCCCCATGGAACGGGTGCACACCGTACGCCTGGCGTCGGACATGGCGCAGTCGCCGGAGTTGTGGCTGCGCAGCTTCAACGGCGACAAATGGCTGTACTTCAATCCAGAGACCGGTGAACAGGGCCTACCCAAGGATCGCCTGGTGTGGTGGACGGGCGACGAACCGCTACTGAACCTCGAGGGAGGGCGTAACGCGCAGGTGACCTTCACGCTCAACAGCAGCGAGATGAACGCGATACGCCTGGCGAAACTGACGGACGAGAACACCGACGCCGACTTCCTCGAATACTCGCTGTACGGCCTGCCGCTGCAGACCCAGCAGACCTACCAGATCATGATCATGATCCCGATCGGCGTGCTGGTGATCCTCATTCTGCGCAACCTGGGCGGCCTGCAGACCCTTGGCACCTTTACCCCGGTGCTGATTGCCCTCGCCTTCCGGGAAACCCAGATCGGCTTCGGCATCGTGCTGTTCACCTTGATCACCGCGCTGGGCCTGTCGCTGCGCTCCTACCTCGAGCACCTCAAGTTGCAGATGCTGCCACGGCTGTCCGTGGTGCTGACCTTCGTGGTGATCCTCATCGCCGTGATCAGCCTGTTCAGCCACAAACTCGGCCTGGAGCGGGGCCTGTCGGTCTCGCTGTTCCCGATGGTGATCCTGACCATGACCATCGAGCGCCTGTCGATCACCTGGGAGGAGCGCGGCGGCGGCCATGCTTTCAAGGTGGCGGTCGGCACGCTGATCGCGGCGAGCCTGGCGTTCATGCTGATGAACATTCAGGAGCTGACCTACTTCATCTTCACGTTCCCAGCAGTGCTGTTGATCATGGTGGGCTTCATGCTGGCGATGGGTCGCTACCGCGGCTATCGCCTGACCGAGCTGTTCCGTTTCAAAGCCTTTCTGAAGGATTGAGCCATGTTCGGTCTGATCAAGACGTGGAAGGCGCTGGAAGCCAAAGGGATCATGGGCATCAACCGGCGCAACGCGGACTATGTGCTGAAGTACAACAAGCGCAACCTGTACCCGATCGTCGATGACAAGATCATCACCAAGGAGCGGGCAATCGAGGCTGGCATCGACGTCCCGGAGATGTACGGGATCATCGAGACTGAGCGTGACATCGAGAAGCTCAAGGATATCGTCAGGGACCACACCGACTTTGTAGTCAAGCCGGCTCAGGGTGCGGGCGGCGATGGAATCCTCGTCATTGCTGACCGCTTCGAGGGGCGTTATCGAACGGTGTCAGGGAAGATTCTGACCCACGACGAGATCGAGCATCAGATTTCCAACATCCTCACAGGGTTGTACTCGTTGGGCGGTCACCGTGACCGCGCGCTGATTGAATACCGGGTCACCCCCGATCCGATCTTCAAGAGCATCAGTTACGAAGGGGTTCCGGATATCCGCATCATCGTGCTGATGGGCTATCCGGTGATGGCCATGCTGCGCCTGCCGACGCGGCAATCGGGCGGCAAGGCCAACCTGCACCAGGGCGCCATCGGCGTCGGCGTGGATCTGGCAACCGGCATCACCCTGCGCGGCACCTGGCTGAACAACAAGATCTCCAAGCATCCCGATACC
>DAMBNU010000002.1:0-361617 GCA_032064305.1 Pseudomonas sp.
CAGCGGTGGCCGAAGAGAAACTTAACCCACTGTCCGGGATGGGTTGACCACTACAGTACAGGGATGGCGCTGCGGAGTGTTTGTCAGCCAGAGAGGTGCGTACTTCCTGACATATGAAGTGGTGGGTTAGCAAAATGGGAGGTGACCAAGCGGCGGCCGTTGCATAGAAACGTCGCGCATCCCGTAGAGGAAGCGGACGTGAGCAGGCTTCTTCTGCTTTAGCAGAGGTAGCCATGCATAGCATCGAAATTGGAGCTAGCCATTTACCTGCGGCAAATGAAGAAAGCTGCCTTTTTTGACAACAATGGCAGCCGCTTCGCGAAGGCAGTTGATCATTTTGGTCTTATTGCTCGGTCTCGCTCCACATTCGTTTCGCTTACCTGCAAACGCCCAAAATGCTCAACTGCCCCATACTTGAAGGTTTCAAGTATGGGGCGCGGGGGCATACTTGAAGGAACGCTTCGCTGCTTCAAGTATGCCCCCGCAATTTTGTTGTCAAATCATAGCCGCCAGGCGTTGCCTGGCCGAAATGGCGATTGTGCACAGACGTGAGCTGCGCCATTCGCGGGCGCTGCCGCCCCGGCCTCAATCATAAGCCCGATCACTGCGGCACACTTGTCTTACGACCGCCATGTCACATGACTCGAGTGCTGCAGTCTCGCCGTGTCACTCGTAGGGCTTGCGGCAGTTAGTGAGTGTCGATGCGCCGGGTGACCGTGCCGTGTGTCTGTCACAGTGGCGTTATGAAGCGGTGTCCGGTCTGATGCCAAAGCGCCCACGCTTCAACTGAAATTTGTGTGGCAGCAGCCGACTGTCACGGAATTCTCGTCGCAGCGGATGCAAGTTCTTCGATGGTGGACTGTGCTCAGCGATAGGGCGTGCCAACCGTCGCCGCAAGCGATGCCCGGAGTTGCGTGAAAATTCGGTTTCTTTCCTGTTGTGTTCAGAACGAAAAAGGCCGCAGATTGGCTGCGGCCTTTTATTCATCCTGTCTCATAATCATCTCCAGGCGATGATTGTTTTGAACGCTACGCGCTAGCAAGGCTTTTGCTTAGTTCTCCTTCCTCGCTTTCCGCGTCCGGCTTGGTTTGCGAGCAGCTTTTTAAAATGCTCCCAGCGGATCTGCTCGGTCTGTGCGTTGTATGTCAGTCCCCGTTCCATCTGCTCCAGTAATCTCAGACTCAGTGGCTGCTCCAGGTAATGGTCTGCTGTGACTTCTGGTGCACCACCCTCATGGCCGAGCAGATAGGCGATCGTGGATGGAGATATGCCTGACCGTTCCAGCCGAACGGCAAACGAGCGACGGAGACTTTTAAAATTGAGCCCGCCATTAACCGCCGGCGGACAGTGCTGACCGATGTATCCTGTACCCGTGCACGGCCCGCAGAAAAACCGACTTGGGTCGCGGGAGTATAGGTGCTTTGGATCGAAGCTCAGCTCGTTGAAAAGCAGAGCGTCATTGCCATCGGCCTGGCGCCGTTCTTCTACGAAATTTAGAAAGCCCATCTCCACTAGCTTCGAGCAGATTGGAATCTGCCGAGCCGACGGCCCCGTCTTCAACGACTTGTTGTAGCCATTATCGTTGATATCGATAAGGTCTACGCCGTGGACATCCTGGATCACATCATGCACACGTAGCTGGCAGAGCTCGTTAAGCCGCGCGCCGGTATAGAGCCCAAGCGGGAGCAACCAAAACCGATAGGGCTTGGCGTCCTGGTTGATTTTCGGCAGGTCGCCTGCGAGATACTTTCTGTAGGGCCAGCCTGAGAACATCTGATTCAGATTGCTATCCAGAAATGGCTTGGTGATTTCGGCGTGTTTTGTATTGCAGGTCGCGACTTTGATCGCCTCGGTAATCAGCTTGCTCTCAAGTGCTTCGTCCAGCATTCGATTGAACAACTGATAGTAGGTCGTGAGGTTTGCGCCTTTGCTACCCGACGCAGCGTTCTGCTTGAGTAACGACGGTAGCTGATCCTTCAGACGCTGTACGTCGGCCCGATCAAGCTCAGCAACTCGGCGGGTAGGATTATCTTGCGTCAGAGCGATTTTTAGTTTCTCCATCCGCGCTCGAAGCATGTGCTCGGATTTCCCTGCGTAATTGTTTTCTCGCAGAAAGCGGGACAGCGTTATGTCCATGAACTCGGTAAGCAAAGGAGAAGACTGAAAGCGGTTTATCGCATCCGTAATCGCTGAAATGTTTGCCAACGCGATTCGCAAGTGTTCTTCATGGCCGGGTTCGACGATAAGACTCAGGCCTTTGTAAAAAGGAATGGAGAGGGGGGCAGTTACATTCATATATACCTCACAGTGGGTGAGGCTTGAGATTATTACTGGATGGATAAACAGTCAAGATAATCTATTAGGATTTACCATGCGATAGTTTTTATTGACAACTTGTCAATAATCGCAAGATGAGCAAAAGGTAAGAGCGAGCCCCTACCTTTTATTAGCTGAATATTATGCGTACGTTTTCCAGTGTCGCTTAGCAACCCGCACGCTGGGGAAGGGGGTGCCAACCGGGCGACCGACATTGAAAACGCCCTGGCGTTCTCGTAACTCTTGATAGTGCCGGTAATGGATGTGTCCCAGCCCTAGCCCGAAATCGAGCTTGTCGAGCTCGTCTTTGAGCACGTCAGACGGATAGCAGTCGCCGTACCCACCGGTGGTACTTTTATCCGAGTGGCCTACAAGCGCTTTGGCTTTCGCCAGGTCAAGGTTCTGTCTGCGAAATTGATTGATAAAGGTGTGGCGCAGACCGTGGTACGTCAGGCCGTCATCTCCCAGGCCGCAAAGCCCAAGGTAACCCCGGCTAATCTGGCTTGAGCCGAGAAACCAACGGCTCGCAACATGCCCGGGAGAAAGGTCGCCGTATACCCGAATATTGTCGAAAAGCGGAGCCTTGCCGTCTCGCTCGACAGCTTCCAGGCGTGCTTGATGAAACTCCAGGAAGCCCGACTCGATAAGCTGCCGGTGAATCGGCACCAACCTTTCCGAATCGGACGTCTTCAGCTGTTTCGACCCGCTTCGATTGATGCTGATGAGCCAGACGCCGAGTTCTTGCCGAATGTCTTCGAGCCGTAGCTGGCACAGCTCACTTAGCCTTGCGCCTGTAAAAAGGCCAAGCAGCGGCAGCCAAAACTTGTAGTCATCCAAGCGCCAGCGCGGCGGCGTGGTCAGTGTGTAGGCCGGACCGTGAAGAAGTTTCTCGATCTGGCTTGGGCTATACGTGCGCTTCCTCGGCGCCTCGGCTCCTTTGGTGCTGAATGCCAATCCGGCCGCGATATTTTCGGTGATGTAACCCTGATCATGAGCGTAGGTGACAAGGGCCCTTGCCAGCTCAAAGAACTTTTTCGCAGTGCGAGGGTTGATTGGCTCGAACTTACCGTCGCTAATGATCTTACTTAGCGGCTGGTTACGCGTGGCACGGAGGCGATGCCGGTTCTTCGGATAGCTACGCAGATGATCGCGTAGCGTGTTGAATTCAGCGCGAGTCAGCGTCTCGACTTGCCGGTGCCCGCCAAGCAGCTCGCACAGGCCTTCCAGGCGGGCCTTTGCGGTAATGCGAGTCCGCGGGTTAGCCCAGGCGCCTTCACGAATTTGCCGTTCTTCGTATTCCTTTACCAAAGCTGCGAGGCTCAACCCTGCGTTTGAACCACGCGCCGGCGAGACAATGCGATCGTTGACGGAGGGTTGCGTAAAGAGGGTTTCAAGCTTGGCTTTCTGCGCGTCGGGCAGAACGCTCCCGAGCGCATTCAGCAACGCGAGCGTGCCTGGATCCTGTGGCGGTGCCACAGCATCTGTCGGCGAGTTCAGCTCCGGAATCGTCTGCATAGGCTCGGCGGTTGCAGCAGAACCCAACATCCGCCGAACCAGGTCACCGATTTCCTGCATGGCTTGGGCGTAAGGATCTTGGTGATCGTCTTCCTGAAAGTAACGCAACAGCACCTTATCAACCTTCTGCAGCGTATACGTCAGCATGAGGACCGCAATGATGATGGAGCTAGTGAGCAGCTCAACCCGAAAGCTTTTCTTTTCTCTCAGATGCGCTTTCATGCACAGCGGATCGAGTTCGATAAGCATCACATAAAGCCCCGATCCCTCCTGCACCAAGAGCGCTCGATCAATGATGCGGAGCTTCAGATGCATCGCGTTGGCTTGCTGAAGATGAAAATGCAAAGCTTGCCGAGATTGCGGTAGTGCTGGGGGGATGTGCATGAGATTCCGACCCTGGTCTGGGCGGGCATGGCACAGGTATTCATAAAGCGTCATCGCTGCAAATGCAGGAGATTCTTTCGAATAGCGCCCTGGGGAGGGTGGGACGGTCTCGAGTACATCAAGGGCGGCGTAAATGTACCGGGCAGCGTCGCTCGCGACGTTCTGGTTGTTGGTTCCGAGCGGCCAGTCAAAGCGTACGAACCCGACCCCAAGCGCTTTTACCAGTGCGGGCGTTGGTGTCAGTGCGAAGAAAATTTCGCCCCCTGGCTCGTGGCTATAGAGCACTACACGCTCGGCACTCTCTTTCATCATGCGAGCGTGGGCGACCGAAAGGTCTTGGTTCGCGAGCTTCATGGGCGACGGACGGACTTTCCAAACCCGGTCGGCGAATTTGAGTGCTTCCGCTACCGCTAAGTGAAACCTTTGGAGGTCAACCAGCAGGCGGTCAGAAAAGAGCTCGACATAGTGCTCGGTTGCCTTGGCAAGGAACTGCTCGAAAGAAGCATTCAGGTACTTAGCGAGATCGCGGGCCAGGGCTTCGTCGTGGCTGAGCGACCACCGGATTTGCGCAGGCAGTTTCGGGTTGGCCGCGAAATGCTTAGGGAATGTGAGGTAGTACTGGAAGCCAGTGTTGGCTTGATAGACCAGGTGGGGGACACCCGTTTTGCTTTGGCGCTTGGACATGATGGCATACCTTTTGGATTCACAGACGGACTGTGAGTAATCCAATGCCATCAAATCTGGGCTGAAACCCGCGTTCTAGACGGGTTTCAGTGTTGAATTGGTGGAGCCGGGGGGATTTGAACCCCCGTCCGCCAGCTCTCCACTGTCGGTACTACATGCGTAGCCAAATCTATTGAGTTAACTCCGCGCCGCCCGATTGGCAGGGTGCTTGGAGCGAGCTGCATGGGTTTTAGCCGTTACGTCTGCAGCGAACTTGGCGGCGATCCTGTTCTATCTGACAGTCATTTCGGGTTTACAGGCATCCCCTAGTGACCGCTGGCGCCGAAGCGACCAGATGAAGGTTAGGCGGCTAGCGCGTACCCTTCGTAGTTGTCGTCGTTGGCAACTATAAGTTTGCAACAGTGGATTTACGAGTTCTGTTACCAACTCGGCATGCACCTAGAGTTTTGTTACCGGCGTCGAATCCTAATCGGCCCCATGAAGCGAGTCGCAGCCTCATGTGTTGCGCAGTGTACGCCAGATGGCCTGGCTACGTCGAACACTTGCTAACCCGAGTTGGGGGCGTTTCATCGGGTTTCAAGTGGTACGGCAGGAATCGGCAAGGACCACGCCCGGTGGCCTTGCCTGGCGGGGCTTAGTTGCCGGCGCCCGAGCCGGTGCCGGCCGAGCCGGTGCTGCCGGAGCTGCCCGGGCCTTCGAGCTTCTGCAGTGCCTTGGTCGATTGGGCGATGCAGGTTTCGGTATCGCCGGACTGCTTGGCGTCGCGCGCCTTCTTGACCAGGTCCTGGATTTCATTGCGAGCCGGGTCGCCCAGGGTGGCTTTGTTGGTGGCCATGTTGTCATCGATCTCTTGCAGGTTGAGCTGGCAGAGATCCTTGTCGGCGGCAAACACCGCTGGGCTGGCGATCAGGGCGGCTGCGGCAAGTAGGGCAAATTTCTTCATGAGATCCTCCAGGGAGTTAACTTCCCGGCGGGCCTGCCAATGCGGCTGTTGCGCGGCGGCGCCGAGGCGAGTCGAGCCTCTGTAACTGCTGGGCTCATAAAGTCGGACTGCGGTTGCGCTCGAGCGTTTCATCGGCTCGACCAGGTGTGTCTGCGGCTATCCCCTTAGCTGGACGGCGTGGCCGCTCTGACGCGGCTGTTCCGGTTAACCAGATAGACCAGGCCGTGGTAGTCGATGCCGCCATGCTGCGACAGGCCGATCTCACAGGTTCGGCTGGTGGAAATCCCCTCTTCGCATACCTGCACGGCATCCTTCAGGCTGCGCAGAGCGTGGGCGTTGAGTTCGGGCGTGGTGAAGCCCTTGTCGCCGGCGAAACCGCAGCAATGGATGCCTTCAGGCACGATGACTTCCTTGGCGCAGCGGCGGGCGATGTCGATCAGGGCCTGTGCTTCGCCGAGGTGCTGGGTGCTGCATGTGACGTGCACGGCGATGGGGCCGGCCTGGGGCTCGAAGTCCAGCCGGTCGAGCAGGTGGGTGCGAATGAAACGCACCGGATCGAACACCTGCAGCCGCGTATCGCCCAGGTCCTGGACCAGGCGCAGGGTGCAGGGGCTGGTGTCGCAGTAGATCGGATCGAGCCCGCCGCGGCTGGCCTTGAGCAGGGCGCCGAGGGTCTCCTGGCGCTTGCGTTCGGCCTGCTCGGCGTAGCCTTTGGAGGCGAAGGGCTGGCCGCAGCAAAGATCGCTCAGCGCGTCGGGAAAGACCACCTGGAAGCCGGCTTTTTCCAGAAGCGCGCGGGTGGTATCGAGCAACGGTTCCTGCTCCTGATCGTGCGCCGCCGGACCCATGGCGCGCGACACGCAGGCAGCGAGGTAGACCACGCGCGGGCGTTCGTCCCCGGCGGCCGGCTTGGGCAGATGCACGCGTTGCAGGGGTTGCGGTGTGGCGGATGTCCATTGCGGAACGCGGCCCTTGCTGACCTTACTGATCGCTGCGGAGGTTTTGCTCAGCAACCCTGTGCCCATCATCAGGTGCGCGCCGTTGGCCACGTGCAGCATGAACCGCGCGCCTTGCACGGCGGTGCCGAAATGCTCCGCCAGCCAGTCGGCCGTGCGGGTGTTGTCGGCGTGGCGTCCGCGCAGCTTGCGCACCAGATCGCCGGTGTTGATGCCCACCGGGCAGCGTTGGGCGCAGAGGCCGGTGGCCGCGCAGGTTTCGACGCCGTGGTAGTCATAGAGGCGCTCGAGTTCGGCTGTGTCGATGCCGGCGCGCTTGTTCGCCTGGATGTCACGCCAGACGACGATCCGCTGGCGCGGTGTCAGGGTCAGGCCGTTAGATGGGCAGACGGGTTCGCAGAAGCCGCATTCGATGCATTTGTCGATGATCACGTCGGCGGCCGGCATCGGCTTGAGGTGTTTGAGGTGGATCTGTGGGTCCTCGCTGAGCACCACGTCCGGGTTGAGAATACCCTGGGGATCGAGCAGGCGTTTGATCTGCCACATCAGCTGGTAGGCGTCATGGCCCCACTCCAGTTCGACGAAGGGCGCCATGTTGCGGCCGGTGCCGTGCTCGGCTTTCAGGGCGCCACCGAACTCCACCGCAACCAGTTGGGTGACGTCCTGCATGAAGGCCTCGTACCGGGCGATCTGCTGCGGGTCGTCGAAGCCCTGGGTAAAGACGAAGTGAAGATTGCCCTCCAGTGCGTGGCCGAACAGGATCGCCTCGTGATAAGCGTGCTTATCGAATAGCTGAATCAGGCGATTGACGCCTTCTGCCAGGCGCTCGAGGGGGAAGGTCACGTCCTCGATGATGACCGTGGTGCCGGTCTGGCGCACTGCGCCGACCGCGGGGAAAGTGTCCTTGCGGATCTTCCACAGCTGGTTGTAGACGGCCGGGTCTTCGCTGAAGTCGACCTGTTTTTCCACCGGGAAATGCGCGATGGAGTGCATGATCTGGTTGATTTGCTCGTGTAGCAATGAGCCGCTGGCTGCGCGGGATTCGATGAGTAGCGCGCAGGCGTTGGCCGACAGTTGCTTGACCCACTCCGGCATGCCGGCCTTGTTCTCCACCGAGCGCAAGCTGCGGCGGTCAAGCAGTTCCACTGCCGACACCGGCTGTTGCTTGAGTACGGGTACGGCGAGGCAGCAGGTTTCGACATCCGGGAACACAACCAGGGCGCTGGCCTTGTGCGGGTGGTCCGGCACGGTGTCGTAGGTGACGGCGCTGATGAAGCCGAGGGTGCCTTCGGAGCCGACCATCAGGTGGTTGAGGATGTCCAGCGGTTCGTCGTAGTCAACCAGTGCGTTGAGCGAAAAGCCGGTGGTGTTTTTCAGCCGATACTTGTGGCGGATCTTCGCGGCGAGCTCGGTGTTGGCGCGGGTCGTGCGGCCCAGTTCGGCGAGCCCGTCGAGCAGTGCGCTGTGGCTCTGGCGGAAGGCGTTGACGCTGGCGGCATCCTCGCTGTCGACCACGCTGCCGTCGGCCAGCACCAGGCGCAGGCCGGCGAGGGTCTTGTAGCTGTTCTGCGCGGTGCCGCAGCACATGCCGCTGGAGTTGTTGGCGACAATGCCGCCGATCTTCGCTGCGTTGATCGAGGCCGGGTCCGGGCCGATCTTGCGCTGCAGCGGCGCCAGGACCGCGTTGGCGTTGGCGCCGATGACGCCCGGTTGGAGGCGGATCTGCTTGCCGCTGTTGCGTATCTCGCGGCCGTTCCAGTTATCGCCGAGCACGATCAGCACCGAGTCGGAAATCGCCTGGCCGGAGAGGCTGGTGCCCGCGGCGCGAAAGGTCACCGGCACACGCTGGGCATGGGCCAGTTCGAGCAGGCCGACCACTTCCGCTTCGGACTCGACGCGCACCACCAGCTTGGGGATCAGTCGGTAGAAGCTCGCATCGGTGCCGAACGCCAGCGTCGAGAGGGGATCGTCGAAGCGACGTTCGGCGGGGATCAGCCTCTCGACGGCTACGAGAAATTCGGACGGAAGGGCGGGCGCGTTCATGGCAGGCTCCGAAAGGGAAGGCTGGCCGCGCCTCTCGCGGCGCGGCCTGTACGGGCGTGGCGAGCTCAGTCGACGTGGCGCGTGGTCTGGTAGTGGTCGATCTCACGAACCAGCGAGTCGGTGGTGATTTCGCTGATCGACTTGGCGCCGGTCAGGACCATCGCGACGCGCATTTCCTTCTCGATCAGGTCGAGCAGGTTGCTGACCCCGGCTTCGCCGTCGGCGGCCAGGGCGTAGGCGAACGCGCGGCCGAGCATGACGGTGTCCGCGCCGAGGGCGATCATGCGGACCACGTCCAGACCGCTGCGGATCCCGGAGTCGGCGAGGATCTTCAGGTCACCTTTGACAGCATCAGCGATCGCTGGCATGGCCCGGGCGCTGGACAGCACGCCGTCGAGCTGACGCCCGCCATGGTTGGAAACAATGATGCCGTCGGCGCCGAACGTCACGGCGTCGCGGGCATCATCGGCATCAAGAATGCCTTTGATCACCATCGGGCCATCCCAGAATTCGCGGATCCACTCCAGGTCTTTCCAGGAGATCGACGGGTCGAAGTTGGCGGCGAGCCAGCCGATGTAGTCCTCGAGCCCCGTGGTGTGGCCGCGGTAGGTGGTGATGTTGCCGAGGTCGTGCGGCTTACCATGCAGGCCGACGTCCCAGGCCCAGAAGGGGTGCGTCATGGCTTGCAGGATGCGGCGCACGTTGGCGTTCGGGCCGCTCATGCCCGAGTGCGCGTCGCGGTAGCGCGCGCCGGGAGTCGGCATGTCGACGGTAAACACCAGGGTGGTCACGCCCGCCGCCTTGGCCCGCTCCAGTGCATTGCGCATGAAGCCGCGGTCCTTGAGGACGTAGAGCTGGAACCACATCGGGCGCTTGATCGCCGGTGCGACTTCCTCGATCGGGCAGACCGAGACGGTGGACAAGGTAAAGGGAATCCCTTTCCGGTCTGCGGCGCGGGCGGCCTGGACTTCGCCGCGGCGGGCGAGCATCCCGGTCAGCCCGACCGGGGCGAGGGCCACCGGCATCGACAGGGTTTCGCCGAACAGTTGGGTTTGCAGGCTGAGCTCGGACATGTTGCGCAGCACGCGCTGGCGCAGGGCGATGCTGGCCAAGTCTTCGACGTTGCGCCGCAATGTGTATTCGGCATAGGCGCCGCCGTCGACGTAGTGAAACAGGAAGGGGGGCAGCTTGCGTTTTGCGGCGGCGCGGTAGTCCGTTGAGGCAGAGATGATCATCGTGTGTGTTCTCACCGAGTGAACCGAAGTACGTCTCGTGCGGCGCGCGCCGACGAGGCTGGCGGGCCGGGCGGCCCTGGGTGGCGCCGCCGGCTCGGAAGAGATTTCAGCTGTTGATGCCCGGGATTTCCGGGCACCGAGTTTGTTGCATCAGGCGCCGACCAGTGGGTCGGTCACGCCCATTACGTAGATCGCCACCAGGCCGATCACACCGGTGAAGAGCACGTAGTACAGCGTAGGCCAAACGGTCTTGCGCAGGGTAATCCCTTCGCGACCGAGCAAGCCCACGGTGGCGGACGCGGCGACCACGTTGTGGATCGCGACCATGTTGCCGGCAGCGGCGCCGACCGCCTGGATCGCCACCACCATTGCCCCGGAAATGCCCAGCGACTGCGCCACGCCAAACTGGAACTGGCTGAACATCATGTTGCTCACGGTGTTCGAGCCGGCCAGGAAGGCGCCCAGCGCGCCGACCGACGGCGCCAGCAGGGGATAGATGCCGCCCACGCTGTCGGCCACGTAGCGGGCCATGGCGATTGGCATGCTCGGCAGGTCGCCGGCGTTGACGCCCGAATTGATCAGGATGCGCACCATTGGCACGGTGAACAGCAGCACGAAGCCGGCGCTGAGCAGCACGCTGCCCGATTCCTTCACCGCGGCCTTCAGCTCGCCGGCCCGCATGCCATGCAGGAAAAAGGTGATCAGGACCACCGCGACGAGAATGCCACCCGGTAGGTACAACGGCTCGACGCTGGCGCTGACCCCGGTTTCACCGAGGATGTTGGCAAAGCCGATGGAGACGGACTTCAATGCCGCGGTCACCTGCGGAAACACGCGGCTGATGACCAGGATTGCGCCGACCAGGACGTAGGGCAGCCAGGCACGCAGGGCGCTCATCGGGCGGGCCGCGAGGTCGTCGAGCTTCATCTCGATGGTGCCGATCCACTCGGCGGGCCAGTCCTTGGCGTCAGCGAAATCCCAGGTGGAGGAGGGAGTCAGGAAATTGAAGCGCGCCGCGGTAGTGACGATCGCCAGACCGACCAGGCCGCCGAGCAGGGACGGGAATTCCGGACCCAGGAACACGCCGGTAAAGACATAGGGCAGGGTGAAGGCGAGGCCCGAGAACAGGGCGAAGGGCAGCACCTCGAAGCCTGCTCGCCAGCTTTTTTCCTTGCCGAAGAAGCGCGTCAGCATCAGCACCATGATCAGCGGCATGACGGTGCCAACGATGGCGTGGGTGATTGCGACGCTGCTGGTGATCTGCTGCAGGAACTCCGGCCAGCTGGAGCCCTGGGCAACCAGTTGCGCGCCGAGGGTGGCGGTGTCCAGACCGCTGTTCACGCCCACTACGATCGGTGTACCGACCGCGCCGAAGGACACCGGCGTGCTTTGCACGAGCATGCCCATCAGCACCGCGGCCATGGCCGGGAAGCCGACGGCGACCAGCAGCGGCGCGGCAATGGCGGCCGGCGTGCCAAAGCCCGAGGCACCCTCGATGAAGCAGCCGAACAGCCAGGCGATGATGATCGCCTGGATCCGCCGATCCGGGCTGATGGTGGTGAAGCCGGCGCGAATGGCGGTGATGCCGCCGGAATGCTTGAGCGTATTGAGCAGCAGGATCGCGCCGAAGATGATCCACAGCAGGCCCAGGGTGATGACCAGCCCCTGCAGGGTGGACGCGATGATCCGGGTGACGCTCATGTCCCAAATGAACAGGCCGATCGCGGCTGTGAACAGAAACACTACCGGCATGGCACGGCTGGCGGGCCAGCGCAGGCCGATCAGCAGAACGGCGGCGAGCAGAATCGGGGTAAAGGCAAACAGGGCGAGCAGTCCGTTAGACATTTCAGGCTCCCATGACCGGAATGTGCGAATGGGGGCCCGACAGGACCGGTGGCAAGCAGATGATCGGAGACCGCATCAGGTAGTCCTCTTCTTGTTGGATGCTTCGCCTGTAAAGTGGTATTACCAATTTACGAAGAAGCTCGGCCAGCGTAAGAGGTCCATTGCCGCCGCGTCAATTAGCTCCCTATAGACTTTGGTCGCGGATGCCTGGCTTGCGGTAGGGTGGGCGGCTGGCTACGCTGACGCCTTGCCCAATAGTGGTCAAACCAATCGTGAGGCGGCATGGAAGTTGGAATGGTGCGTCAGCGGCGGCTGGCCGACACGATCGTCGAGCAACTCGAAACGATGATTCTCGAAGGCACCTTGAAGGCCGGCGAGCGGCTGCCAGCCGAGCGGGTGCTGGCCGAGCAGTTCGGTGTGTCGCGCCCATCACTGCGAGAAGCGATCCAGAAGTTGGCGGCGAAAGGGCTGCTGGTCAGCCGGCATGGCGGCGGCACTTTCATTGCCGACTCCCTCGGCTCGACCTTCAGTGATCCGCTGCTGCATCTGCTCGAAAACAACGCTGATGCGCAACGTGACCTATTGGAGTTTCGCCATACCCTGGAAGGCAGTTGCGCTTATTACGCCGCTTTGCGCGCAACTGAAGTGGACCGGCAACGCCTGAAAGAGGCCTTTACCGCATTGCAGGATTGCTATGCGCGCGAAGGAGCGGTTACCCGCGCCGAGGAGGGCGCCGCTGACGCGCGTTTTCACATGGCGATTGCCGAGGCCAGTCACAACGCAGTGCTGCTGCATACCATTCGGGGTCTGTTCGATCTGCTCAAGCGCAACGTAGTGACCAATATCGGCGGTATGTACGCGTTGCGCAGCGAGACCCGCGACATGCTGATGAATCAGCATCAGGAGCTATACGATGCGATCATCGCGCGGCGGGCGAACGACGCGAGGGATGTCATTCATCACCACATCAGCTATGTCCAGGAAGTCTTGGCCGAAGGGCAGCAGGAAGCTCAACGGTTGGCGCGTGCGCAGCGGCGTCAGGCGCACCCGGAAAAGAATTAGCAGGGTTGGCGCGATGGTGTGCTGAATAGCTAGATCGAGCGGCTGGGTTCCGCTCGATACGCCGGAGGGTCAGTCTTCCTTGCCCTTGGTGCGCATGGCGCGCTGAATCTCGCGATCAGAGTCGCGCTCTTTCTCGGTGTGGCGCTTGTCGAATTCCTTCTTGCCCTTGCCCAGGGCGATGTCGCACTTGATCAGGTGCTTTTTCCAGTACAGCGACAAGGCCACGCAGGCATAGCCCTTCTGCTGAACGGCGCCGAACAGCTTGCCCAGTTCGCGCTTGTTCAGCAGCAGCTTGCGCGTGCGCGTGGGGTCGGCGATGACGTGGGTGCTGGCGGTGGTCAGGGGCGTGATGTGGCAGCCCATCAGCCAGGCTTCGCCGTCCTTGAGCAGAACGTAGCTGTCGACCAGCTGGGCCTTGCCCGCACGCAGGCTTTTGACTTCCCAGCCGGCCAGCACGAGGCCGGCCTCGAATTTCTGCTCGATGAAGTAGTCGTGTAGCGCTTTCTTGTTCAGCGCGATGGTCCCGGGGGACTGTTTTTTCTGTTTGGCCATAGGCTGCGCATTATAGGGAGTCGCGTTGCGGCTGGCGATACGCAGCGCGCTGCGACGGCGTGAAACTTGAGGGGGTTGCGCGAATCCCCGACAATGCGGCTCTGTATGCCCATCCGGGCCGGCGCAACGCCTGGCCCGGATCGGCGCTTCCGGGTGCGGTCGGTGTAGCGGTCCGTGATCGCGTGGTCCACCGACGGCCGACTGAAAAAGAAGGTCTGAATGACGACGCATATTCAACGTTCGGCGTTGCTGCCCTATCCGGCGCGTGCGCTGTTCGACATGGTCAACGACGTGGCCAGCTATCCGCAGTTCCTGCCCTGGTGCTCGGCTACCGAGGTGCTGTCCAGCAGCGAGACCCAGATGCAGGCGAGCATGACCGTCGCCAAGGCCGGCATGAGTCAGCGATTTCTCACCCGTAACGACCTCGATGCAGGCAAGCGCATCGAAATGACCCTCGAAGAAGGGCCCTTCAGTCACCTGCACGGGATATGGGAGTTCAAGGCGTTGGGTGAGAAAGCTTGCAAGATTAGCCTCGACCTGACGTTCGACTATGCCGGGCCGCTGGTGCGCGCCACGCTAGGTCCGTTATTCAATCAGGCCGCCAACACGCTAGTCGATGCGTTCTGCGACCGGGCGAAGCAGCTCTATGGATAAGCCGGTCATCGCCGTCGAGGTGGTGTATGCACTGGCCGACCGGCAAAGGCTGCTGCGCCTCACCGTTCCCGAGGGCACCAGTGTGCGCGACGCCGCGTTGCGTTCGGGTATGGACAGCTTCTTTCCGGGGCTGGATCTGGCTACCGCGCCGCTGGGAGTCTTCGGCAAGGCGGTGCCCAGGCCGGACGAGCGCCTACTCGAAGACGGCGAGCGGGTGGAAATCTACCGGCCGCTGATTGCCGATCCGAAGGAAGTGCGCAAGCAACGCGCGGCCAAGGCAGCGCAGGGTCGAGCGGGGGACAAGCAAAGCCCGGCAGCGGACGTCCCCTAGTCATGAAAAAGCCCGGCATTTCGGTTCGGTGCCGGGCTTGTTTAGGGGCTTGCAGGTGCCTATCAGTTGGTGTCGAGGCTTTCCGGGGTGGGCACGGGGACCGGTTCGGCCGCGTCGACGTCCTGCTGGATCTGCTCGAGCAAGGATCCCGGTTGGGTCGCTTCCGGCTCGGTACGTACCGGTTGTTCGGTGCCCTTGGGCAGATCGGTTCCGAGAATGGCTTCGTCGCGGCTGACGCCCGGCTTGAAGTCGCCGGCTAGACCGGCGAGCTGATCGTTGCCGTTGAACACCAGACTGACGCGTTCCTGCTGGCGCTGGCTGCCGCCGGGCTGGATGCTGTAGAGGTAATCCCAGCGGTTGGCGTGGAAGGTATCGGTAATCAGCGGGTTGCCCATGATAAACCGTACTTGTGCGCGGGTCATTCCAGGGCGCAACTGGTCTATCATGTCCTGCGTTACGACATTGCCCTGTTGGATGTCGACCTTGTAAACCCCGGGGAATGAACAACCGGCGAGTGCGAACAGGCCCACTAACGTGAGACTGGACAGCATGAGCTTGGTGTTTTGCATCGGTAGGTGACTTCCACTATCTTGGCTGGGCAAAGCCCGGATCATACCCGTATTGAAGGAGGCTGCGAAACAGCAGCAGCGAGAAAGCCAACCATGGTTGAAAATAGCGAACTACGCAAAGCGGGCCTCAAGGTTACCCTGCCACGGGTCAAGATCCTGCAGATGCTGGATACCACTGATCAGCGCCACATGAGTGCCGAAGACGTGTACAAGGCGCTGATGGAAGCCGGCGAGGATGTCGGTCTGGCGACGGTCTATCGTGTGCTGACCCAGTTCGAGGCGGCCGGCCTTGTGGTGCGGCACAACTTCGATGGCGGTCACGCGGTCTTCGAGCTGGCCGACAGTGGTCATCACGATCACATGGTCTGTGTCGACTCCGGGGATGTGATCGAGTTTTTCGACCCGGAGATCGAAAAGCTGCAGAAGGAAATCGTCAAGCGCCACGGCTACGAGCTGGTCGACCACAATCTGGTGCTCTACGTGCGCAAGAAGGCCGACTGATTGGCAGCGCAGTAGCAGAAAAGGCGACCCGGGAGGTCGCCTTTTTCGTTTCCCGATTCAGGCCTGCGCCGATCCGATCATCTGCCGTGCATGCGCCAGTGCCTGCTCGGTCAGGTCGACACCGCCAAGCATGCGGGCGATCTCTTCGACACGCTGCGCACCGTCCAGTGCCGCGACCGCGGTGTGGGTCTCGTCCCGGCCGCGGGCCTTGTGCACAAACAGGTGGTGATGCCCCTGCGCCGCGACTTGCGGCAGGTGGGTGACGGTCAGCACCTGGCCGCGCTCGCCCAGCCGGCGTAGCAGCTGGCCGACCACTTCGGCCGTCGGGCCGCCGATGCCCACGTCGACCTCGTCGAACACCAGTGTCGGGGTCCGCGACGTTTGTGCAGTGATCACCTGTATCGCCAAGCTGATACGTGACAGCTCACCGCCCGACGCCACCTTGGCCAGCGGCCGCAGCGGCTGACCGGGATTGGCGCTGACAAGAAACTCCACCTGCTCCAGGCCGTGAGGGAGCAGGTCGCCCTCCGCGATCGGCTTGAGCACGATGCTGAAGCGCCCGCCCGGCATGCCAAGCCGCTGAATCTCCGTCTCGACTGCTTCGGCGAGTGCGCCTGCGGCCTGCGAGCGGCCGTGGCTGAGGGTCTCGGCTTTTTCGCGGTAATGCTGTGCATAAGCAGCAAGCTCTTCGGTCAGCTGCTCCAGGGCTTCGTCGCCGGCGTTCAGGCTTTCCAGTTCTTCAAACAGCCGCTGTTGCAGCGCCGGCAGCTCCTGCGGCTGCACGCGGTGCTTGCGGGCCAGGGTATAGATGCTGTCGAGGCGCTCCTCCAGGGTTTGCTGGCGCTGGGGGTCCGAGTCGAAGTGGTCGAGGAAACGGTTCAGTTCGCCAACCGCTTCCTCGACCTGGATCTGTGCGCTGGCCAGCAGGTTGATCGCCTCGCCAAGCGCGCCTGGCTGGTTCTGGAACGCCATCAGGCGCTGCAGGCTCGAGGTCAGGGCGGCGAGCACGTTGCCGGCGTCGCTTTCGCTGCACAGATCCAGCACCTGGCGGCAGGCGCCGAGCAGCTGATCTGCATTGGCGAGCTGCTTGTGTTCCTGCTCAAGCTGCTCGAGTTCACCCTCACCCAGTGCAAGCGTTTCCAGCTCCTCGAGCTGGTAGCTCAATAGCTGGTGACGAGCACGCTGCTCGTCGCTGCTGTTGCTCAGGCGTTCGTAAGCCTGCCGGGTCTGGCGCCAGCGCTGGGCGGCAAGCTGAACCTGGCGCGCCAGGTCCTGGTTGCCGCTGTATTCGTCGAGCAGGCGCCGGTGGGTGTCTAGCTTGAGCAGGGATTGGTGTTCGTGCTGGCTGTGGATGTCGATCAGTAGCTCGCCGAGCGCCTTCAGGTCGCCCTGTGGGCAGGGTGTGCCGTTGATGTAGCCACGCGATCGCCCCTCGGCGGTGATGACGCGCCGCAGGATGCAGGGACCGTCGTTGTCGAGGTCGCGCTCGGCGAGCCAGGTGCGGGCATCCGGGATGTCGTCCAGATCGAAGCTGGCGAGGATGTCGGCCTTGTCCGCGCCGACGCGCACCACGCTGCTGTCGGCGCGGTCGCCGAGCGTGAGCCCCAGTGCGTCTAGCATGATCGACTTGCCGGCACCGGTCTCGCCGCTGATCACGCTCATGCCGCGCTTCAGCTCCAGATCTAGGTGTTCGACGATGGCGTAGTTGTGGACGGACAGATGAACCAGCATGCGAGGCTCCCGGGTGGCGTGGCTGTGTATTTATACAGTGGTTCGCGGCGAGGCGACAAGTCACCGTTCAGCGGCACGTAAACTAAGGGCGCCGGTAGCGGGCATCGCGGCGTCTGGTCGCAGGCGATGTCGAGGCATGCCCTTGAAGCCCGTGCGGTTGCCCCCATATAGCCGCACAAGCGCGGGCCGACTGCCCGCAAACGTCTCGATGAGGAGGACCGCATGGCCGACGAGCAGAACCTGGACAACCAGACCCCGGAAGACAACGAGAACGAACAAGCCGATGTGGCCGAGGACCTGGCCGCCCGTGTGCAGTCGCTCGAAGAGCAGCTTGCCGCCGCACAGGATCAGTCGCTGAGAGTCGCGGCCGAGCTGCAGAACATCCGCCGCCGCGCCGAGCAGGACGTAGAAAAGGCGCACAAATTCGCGCTGGAGAAGTTCGCCGGCGACCTACTGGCGGTTGCTGACAGTCTGGAGCGCGGCCTGGAGCTGTCCAGCCCGGATGACGAAGCGGTCAAGCCGATGCGCGAAGGCGTCGAGCTGACCTTCAAGCTGCTGCTCGACACCCTTGCCCGGCACCAGCTGGTCCAGCTGGATCCGCAGGGCGAGCCGTTCAATCCCGAACATCACCAGGCGATGGCCATGGAAGAAAGCACCCATGCCGAGCCGGGCAGCGTACTCAAGGTGTTCCAGAAGGGCTACCTGCTCAACGGTCGCCTGTTGCGCCCGGCGATGGTCGTCGTCAGCAAGGCACCGGCGCAAACCCCGCCTTCGATCGACGAGAAGGCTTGAATTTCGGCGTCCGGCCCCCATCTGGTAGCCAAGCGTTTTTGTGTTACCCGCAGCCGGTAATCAGGCGCGGATCAATCAAAAGTTCGGAGAGAAGCACATGGGCAAGATTATCGGTATCGACCTAGGCACGACCAACTCCTGCGTCTCCATCCTGGAAAACGGCAAGGCCAAGGTGATCGAGAACGCCGAAGGCGGCCGTACCACCCCGTCGATCATCGCCTACGCGAACGACGGCGAAATTCTGGTCGGTCAGTCGGCCAAGCGTCAGGCCGTGACCAACCCGCACAACACCCTGTACGCGGTGAAGCGACTGATCGGTCGTCGTTTCGACGAAGACGTCGTGCAGAAAGACATCCAGATGGTCCCTTATAAGATCGTCAAGGCGGACAACAGCGATGCCTGGGTTGAAGTCAGCGGCCAGAAAATGGCACCGCCGCAGATCTCTGCCGAGATCCTGAAGAAGATGAAGAAGACTGCCGAAGACTATCTCGGCGAGCCGGTGACCGAAGCGGTGATCACCGTCCCGGCCTACTTCAACGACAGCCAGCGTCAGGCCACCAAGGACGCCGGCCGCATCGCCGGTCTGGACGTCAAGCGCATCATCAACGAGCCGACCGCCGCGGCGTTGGCCTATGGCATGGACAAGGCCAAGGGCGACCACACCGTGATCGTCTATGACCTGGGTGGTGGTACCTTTGACGTCTCGGTCATCGAAATCGCCGAAGTCGATGGCGAGCACCAGTTCGAAGTGTTGGCCACCAATGGTGACACCTTCCTCGGGGGTGAGGACTTCGATATCCGCCTGATCGACTACCTCGTCGACGAGTTCAAGAAAGAAACCGGCATGAACCTCAAGGGCGACCCGCTGGCCATGCAGCGCCTGAAGGAAGCCGCCGAGAAGGCCAAGATCGAGCTGTCCTCCAGCCAGCAGACCGACGTCAACCTGCCGTACATCACCGCAGACTCGACCGGTCCGAAGCACCTGAACGTGAAGATCTCCCGTGCCAAGCTCGAAGCACTGGTCGAGGATCTGGTTCAGCGCACCATCGAGCCCTGCCGCATGGCGATGAAGGACGCCGGTATCGACGTATCCAAGATCGACGACGTGATCCTGGTCGGCGGTCAGACCCGTATGCCGCTGGTGCAGCAGAAGGTCGCCGAGTTCTTCGGCAAGGAAGCGCGCAAGGACGTCAATCCGGACGAAGCCGTCGCCATGGGTGCCGCCATCCAGGGCGCCGTTCTGGCCGGTGACGTGAAGGACGTGCTGCTGCTCGACGTCTCCCCGCTGACCCTGGGTATTGAAACCATGGGTGGCGTGATGACCGCGCTGATCGAGAAGAACACCACCATTCCGACCAAGAAATCGCAGGTGTTCTCCACTGCGGACGACAACCAGAGCGCGGTGACCATCCACGTGCTGCAAGGTGAGCGCAAGCAGGCGGCGCAGAACAAGTCGCTGGGTCGCTTCGATCTGGCCGAGATTCCACCGGCGCCGCGTGGCGTGCCGCAGATCGAGGTTACCTTCGACATCGACGCCAACGGCATCCTGCACGTGTCGGCGAAGGACAAGGCCACCGGCAAGCATCAGTCCATCGTGATCAAGGCCAACTCGGGTCTGTCCGAGGAAGAAATCGAGCAGATGGTGCGTGACGCCGAGGCCAACGCTGAGGAAGACCGCAAGTTCGAGGAGCTGGTCACCGCGCGCAACCAGGGCGACCAGCTGGTCCATGCGACCCGCAAGATGCTGACCGAGGCCGGCGACAAGGCCACTGAGGAAGACAAGGCCAACATCGAGAAGGCAATCGGCGAACTGGAAGTGGCCATCAAGGGCGACGACAAGGCCGAGATCGAAGCCAAGATCGCAGCGGTCTCTCAGGCCTCCACGCCGCTGGCGCAGAAGATGTACGCCGAGCAGCCGCAGGGTGGCGAAGGCCAGTCGGCTGGCGATAACGCGCAGGGCGGCGACGACGTGGTCGACGCCGAATTCGAAGAGGTCAAGGACAACAAGTAAGCTGCGGCTTGCCTTTCGCTCCGACCGTCGCGGCAGTGCCGCGGCGGGCCTGATCGCCGCGCGGGGGCTTGCTCCCGCGTCGGCGTGTCTGGAGGGTACGAATTTGAAGGTTCAGGATATTTATGGCCAAACGTGACTATTACGAAGTGCTGGGTGTCGAGCGTGGCGCCAGCGAGGCGGAGCTGAAAAAGGCTTATCGACGCCTTGCGATGAAGCACCATCCGGACCGTAATCCCGGCGACAAAGCCGCCGAGGAAGCGTTCAAGGAAGCCAACGAGGCGTATGAAGTGCTGTCCGACGCGAGCAAGCGCCAGGCCTATGACCAGTACGGTCATGCCGGCGTCGATCCGCAGATGGGCGCCGGTGCCGGTGCGGCCTACGGCGGCGCCAATTTCTCGGACATCTTTGGCGATGTGTTCAGCGATTTCTTCACCGGCGCCCGCGGCAGTTCGCGTGGTGGTGCCCAGCGTGGCAGTGACCTGCGCTACACCCTTGAGCTGGACCTCGAGGAGGCGGTGCGTGGCACTACGGTAACCATCCGGGTGCCGACGCTGGTCGAATGCAAGACTTGCGACGGTTCGGGCGCCAAGAAGGGCACCAGCCCGGTGACCTGTACCACCTGTGGCGGCATCGGTCAGGTGCGCATGCAGCAGGGTTTCTTCTCGGTCCAGCAGACCTGTCCGCGTTGCCATGGCAGCGGCAAGATGATTTCCGATCCCTGTGGCAGCTGCCACGGGCAGGGCCGTGTCGAAGAGCAGAAGACCCTGTCGGTCAAGGTGCCACCGGGCGTCGACACCGGCGACCGCATCCGCCTGACCGGCGAGGGCGAGGCGGGGGCTCAGGGCGGCCCGGCCGGCGACCTCTACGTGGTGGTCAATGTGCGCGAACACCCGATCTTCCAGCGCGACGGCAAGCACCTCTTCTGCGAAGTGCCGATCAGCTTTGCCGATGCGGCGCTGGGTGGAGAGCTGGAAGTGCCGACCCTCGACGGCCGCGTCAAGCTGAAGATTCCGGAAGGTACCCAGACCGGCAAGCAGTTCCGCCTGCGCGGCAAGGGGGTGGCACCCGTTCGTGGCGGCGCAGCTGGCGACTTGCTCTGTCGCGTTGCGGTGGAAACGCCAGTCAACCTCGGCAAGCGTCAGCGCGAGCTGCTCGAGGAGTTTCGCGGCACCCTGCAGGGCGATACCTCCCATTCACCCAAGGCCAGCGGTTGGTTCGAAGGTGTGAAGCGGTTTTTCGGCGATGTGTGAGTGGTTGCTGGAGGCCTCGAGCCGGACGCCTGATAGGCGTCGCAGCCGCTTCCAGTGTCCATCCTTCAGCTTGGAGCTATGACTGATGCGACGTATTGCAGTGATGGGTGCCGCCGGGCGCATGGGCAAGACCCTTGTCGAGGCGGTGCAGCAGACCGGAGGTGCGGCCGGATTGACCGCGGCGATCGATCGGGCCGACAGCACCCTGGTCGGCGCCGATGCGGGGGAGCTGGCCGCCATCGGGCGCATCGGCGTACCGCTGATCGGTGACGTGGCGAAGGTGGTCGACGAGTTCGACGTATTGATCGACTTCACCCACCCCTCGGTGACGCTGAAGAACCTCGACGTCTGCCGGCGTGCCGGCAAGGCCATGGTGATCGGAACCACCGGTTTTTCTGCCGAGGAAAAGGACAAGCTGGCCGCGGCGGCAAGGGAAATTCCCATCGTCTTCGCCGCGAACTTCAGCGTCGGGGTCAACCTGTGCCTGAAGCTGCTCGACACCGCGGCGCGTGTGCTCGGCGACGAGGTCGATATCGAGATCCTCGAGGCGCACCACCGACACAAGGTGGACGCGCCTTCGGGGACCGCCCTGCGCATGGGGGAAGTGATCGCCGACGCGCTCGGCCGTGATCTGCAGCAGGTGGCTGTCTATGGTCGCGAGGGCCAGACGGGCGCTCGTGCCCGTGACACCATCGGCTTCGCCACCGTGCGAGCCGGGGACGTGGTGGGCGACCACACGGTGTTGTTCGCGGCCGAAGGCGAGCGGGTCGAGATCACCCACAAGGCCTCTAGCCGTATGACCTTCGCCAAGGGCGCCGTGCGGGCTGCAATGTGGCTGGAGCAGCAGCCGGCAGGCCTGTACGACATGCAGGATGTGCTCGGTCTTCGCTAGTTGCGTAGCCTGCCTGCGAGGTCGCCGCGACGCCGCCGCCGGGCGAGGGTGGCGTGTCCCGCAGCGGCCGGCACGGGCTCTGGCCGAGTTTTGGCTGGACCTGAAAAGGCCTTTTCTGTAAGCTTCCCGTTTTAGTGTGTCCACTAAAAGTTGCGCAGAAATGACTCAAATAAAAAGCGGGATGACCTTCACACGTCATCCCGCTTTTTTACAATCTGCGCCTGCTTCAGCCTTGATCTTTGGGAGGTCTCTTGACTAAGCCAGCCCTTGCGCCAGCCATTTTGGCCCTTGCCGATGGCAGTATCTTTCGCGGCGAATCCATCGGCGCCGACGGCCAGACTATCGGTGAGGTGGTGTTCAACACCGCCATGACCGGCTATCAGGAAATCCTTACCGACCCTTCCTACGCCAAGCAAATCGTCACCCTGACCTATCCGCATGTCGGCAATACTGGCACTACGCCGGAGGATGCCGAATCGTGGAAGGTCTGGGCGGCCGGCCTGGTCATCCGCGACCTGCCACTGATCTCCAGCAACTGGCGTGACAAGCAATCGCTGCCCGATTACCTCAAGGCCAACGGCACCGTAGCGATCGCCGGTATCGATACCCGACGCCTGACCCGCATCCTCCGCGAGAAGGGCGCGCAGGACGGCTGCATCCTGGCAGGCCCCGACGCGACCGAAGAAAGGGCGCTGGAGCTCGCGCGCAGTTTTCCTGGGCTCAAGGGCATGGACCTGGCCAAGGAGGTTAGCGTCAAGGAACGCTACGAGTGGCGTTCGACCGTCTGGAACCTGAAGGATGACGGCCACGCCGAGATCCCGTCTGGCGAGCTGCCCTATCATGTGGTGGCGTACGATTACGGCGTGAAGTACAACATCCTGCGCATGCTGGTCGCCCGCGGCTGCCGAGTCACCGTATTGCCGGCGCAAACACCCGCCAGCGAAGCCCTGGCACTGAATCCGGATGGCATCTTCCTGGCCAACGGCCCGGGTGATCCGGAGCCCTGCGACTACGCGATCAAGGCGATCCAGGAAGTGCTCGAAGCCGACGTTCCGGTGTTTGGCATCTGCCTCGGTCATCAGCTGCTCGCTCTGGCCTCGGGCGCCAAGACGGTGAAAATGCCGAATGGCCACCACGGCGCCAACCACCCCGTGCAGGACCTGGACACCGGCGTGGTGATGATCACCAGCCAGAACCACGGTTTCGCCGTCGACGAAGCCAGCCTGCCAGGCAACCTGCGTGCGACGCACAAGTCGCTGTTCGACGGCACCCTGCAGGGCGTCGAGCGTACCGACAAGGTCGCCTTCAGTTTTCAGGGCCATCCCGAGGCGAGTCCCGGGCCGCATGATGTGGCACCGCTGTTCGACCGCTTCATCGATGCCATGGCCAAGCGCCGCTAAGCCCGCCGAGCACAGAATTCGAGAGAGACCATGCCAAAACGTACAGACATCAAAAGCATCCTGATCCTCGGCGCCGGACCCATCGTCATTGGCCAGGCCTGCGAGTTCGACTATTCCGGCGCCCAGGCCTGCAAGGCGCTGCGCGAGGAAGGCTTTCGCGTCATCCTGGTGAACTCCAACCCAGCCACCATCATGACCGACCCGGCCATGGCCGACGCCACCTACATCGAGCCGATCAAGTGGGCCACCGTGGCCAAGATCATCGAGAAGGAGCGTCCCGACGCGCTGCTGCCGACGATGGGTGGCCAGACTGCGCTGAACTGCGCGCTGGACCTGGAAAAGCACGGCGTCCTGGAAAAATTCGGCGTCGAGATGATCGGCGCCAACGCTGACACCATCGACAAGGCCGAGGATCGCTCGCGTTTCGACAAGGCGATGAAGAACATCGGCTTGGCCTGCCCGGTGTCCGGCATCGCGCACAACATGGACGAAGCTTACGGCGTGCTCGAGAAGGTCGGCTTCCCCTGCATCATCCGCCCGTCGTTCACCATGGGCGGCACCGGTGGCGGCATCGCCTACAACCGCGAGGAATTCGAAGAGATCTGCGCGCGCGGCCTCGACCTGTCGCCGACCAGCGAACTGCTGATCGACGAGTCGCTGATCGGCTGGAAGGAATACGAGATGGAGGTGGTCCGTGATAAGAAGGACAACTGCATCATCGTCTGCGCAATCGAGAACTTCGATCCGATGGGCGTGCACACCGGCGACTCCATCACCGTCGCGCCGGCGCAAACCCTGACCGACAAGGAATATCAGATCCTGCGCAACGCATCGCTCGCGGTGCTGCGTGAGATCGGCGTGGAAACTGGCGGTTCCAACGTGCAGTTCGGCATCTGCCCGAACACTGGCCGCATGGTCGTTATCGAGATGAACCCACGGGTGTCGCGCTCCTCTGCGCTGGCCTCCAAGGCCACCGGCTTTCCGATCGCCAAGATCGCGGCCAAGCTGGCGGTCGGCTATACGCTCGACGAGCTGAAGAACGACATTACGGGTGGCCGAACGCCGGCGTCCTTCGAGCCGGCGATCGACTACGTTGTCACCAAGATCCCGCGCTTCGCCTTCGAGAAGTTCCCCAAGGCTGATGCGCGCCTGACCACCCAAATGAAGTCCGTTGGCGAAGTCATGGCCATCGGCCGGACCTTCCAGGAGTCGGTGCAGAAAGCCCTGCGCGGGCTGGAAGTCGGCGTGTCCGGCTTCGATCCAAAGCTCGATCTGGCCGATCCGGAAAGCGAAAGTACGCTCAAGCGCGAGCTCACCGTGCCGGGCGCCGACCGCATCTGGTACCTGGCCGACGCCTTCCGCGCCGGCAAGTCCGTAGCCGAAGTGTTCGATCTCACGCGCATCGACGAGTGGTTCCTGGTGCAGATCGAGGATCTGATCAAGGAGGAAGAGCAGATCAAGACGATGGGCCTGTCCAGCATCGATCGCGATGTGATGTACAAGCTCAAGCGCAAGGGGTTCTCCGATGCGCGCCTGGCCAAGCTGCTCGGTGTCACCGAAAAGAACCTGCGGGCCCACCGCCACAAACTGAAAGTCCTGCCGGTCTACAAGCGCGTCGACACCTGCGCTGCCGAGTTCGCGACCGATACGGCGTACATGTACTCAACCTACGAGGAAGAGTGCGAGGCCAACCCGTCGACCCGCGACAAGATCATGATCCTCGGTGGCGGGCCGAACCGGATCGGCCAGGGTATTGAGTTCGACTACTGCTGCGTGCATGCGGCGCTGGCGATGCGTGACGACGGCTACGAGACCATCATGGTCAACTGCAACCCGGAAACCGTCTCCACCGACTACGACACCTCTGATCGCCTGTATTTCGAGCCGGTAACCCTGGAGGACGTGCTGGAAATCGTGCGGGTCGAGCAGCCCAAGGGCGTGATCGTCCAGTACGGCGGTCAGACCCCGCTGAAACTGGCGCGTGCGCTGGAAGAGGCGGGCGTACCCATCATCGGCACCAGCCCGGACTCCATCGACCGCGCCGAAGATCGCGAGCGGTTTCAGCAGATGGTAGAGCGTCTCAACCTGCGTCAGCCGCCGAACGCCACGGCGCGCAGCGAAGAGGAGGCGCTCGCCGCCTCCAAGGTGATTGGTTACCCGTTGGTGGTGCGCCCGTCCTACGTGCTGGGTGGCCGGGCGATGGAAATCGTCTATCAGGAAGAAGAGCTCAAGCGCTACATGCGCGAAGCAGTAAAAGTGTCCAACGACAGCCCCGTGCTGCTCGACCACTTCCTCAACTGTGCCATCGAGGTGGACATCGATGCGGTCTGTGATGGCGAACAGGTCGTCATTGGCGCGATCATGCAGCACATCGAACAGGCCGGCGTGCATTCCGGCGACTCGGCCTGCTCGCTGCCGCCTTACTCGCTACCGGCGCACATTCAGGACGAGATCCGTGACCAGGTCAAGAAAATGGCGCTGGAGCTGGGCGTGGTCGGGCTGATGAACGTGCAGATGGCGGTGCAGGGCGAGGACATCTTCGTGATTGAAGTGAACCCGCGTGCGTCCCGTACCGTACCGTTCGTCTCCAAGTGCATCGGCGTTTCGCTGGCGATGATTGCGGCCCGCGTTATGGCCGGCAAGACGCTGGCCGAGGCGGGGTTGACCGAGGAGATCATTCCCGACTTCTACAGCGTTAAGGAAGCGGTATTCCCGTTCGCCAAGTTCCCTGGCGTCGACCCGATCCTCGGCCCGGAAATGAAATCCACGGGCGAGGTGATGGGCGTGGGTGACAGTTTCGCCGAGGCGTTCGCCAAGGCGCAGCTGGGCGCCAGTGAAATCCTGCCCAATAGCGGTTGCGCGTTCATCAGCGTGCGCGACGACGACAAGCCACACGTGGCGCAGGTGGCACGCGACCTGATCGAGCTCGGCTTCGAGGTAGTCGCCACGGCCGGTACGGCGAAACTCATCGAGGCGGCCGGCCTGCCGGTGCGTCGGGTCAACAAGGTGACGGAAGGTCGGCCCCATGTCGTTGACATGATCAAGAACGATGAAGTTACGCTGATCATCAACACCACCGAGGGGCGTCAGTCCATCGCCGACTCCTACTCGATCCGGCGAAACGCCCTGCAGCACAAGATCTGCTGCACCACCACGCTGGCGGGTGGACAGGCGATCTGTGAGGCGCTGAAATTCGGTCCCGAGAAGACCGTGCGCCGCTTGCAGGATCTCCATGCAGGAATCAAGGCATGAGCATGAAATACCCCATGACCGTCCAGGGCGCTCGCGCCCTGGAAGACGAACTCAAGCACCTCAAGACCGAGCTGCGTCCGCAGATTACCCAGGCTATCGCCGAGGCGCGCGAGCTGGGTGATCTCAAGGAAAACGCTGAATACCATGCTGCGCGTGAGCAGCAGGGCATGGTCGAGGCGCGCATTCGTGATATCGAAGGGCGCCTGCAGAATGCCCAGGTCATCGACGTCGCCAACATCCCGCACACGGGCAAGGTGATCTTCGGTACGACCGTGGAAATCGCCAACGTGGAAACCGACGAGAGCGTGACGTACCAGATCGTCGGTGACGACGAGGCGGATATCAAGCGCGGCAAGATTTCCGTGAGCTCGCCCATCGCCCGCGCCCTGATCGGCAAGGAGGAGGGCGACGTGGTAGCCGTCAAGACGCCGAGCGGCGTGGTCGAATACGAGATTGCCGAGGTCCGCCATTCCTGACCGTCGAGGTATGCGCGCAGGTGTCATCAGTTGGCAGCTGGCCCAGATGTTCTGGGTCGGCGGCCTTTGGTTGCTCCAGTTCGTGGTGCTTCCCGCGCTCGGCAAGTTCGGTCTGGCGCCCTTGCTGATCGACGAGATCGGCGCGAGCCTGAGGCCGTTGCTGGTGGGCTTCGCGGCGTTCTGTGCCTTACTCCAGGCGGTTGTGCTGGTGCAGTACAACGGCTTCGGCAGTCTGCTACGTGACGTCAGGGGACAATTGCTGGTGGCCGTGCTGTTGCTGGCGGTCAGCTTCTTTGCGGTACGTGCCGGATTGCTCGAGTCGCCCTATTGGCTGGTGTTCAGCTACCTGGTGATCGGCCTGTGCGGCCTGTTGCTGGTCATCCAGTCCGCCCCCGGGCGGGAGCGGTGAGGCGAGCGATCAGGTCTGGTGGCGGTAGACGTTGGACAGCTGCTTATTGACTTTCGGGTTCTTTCGGTAGACCAGCGCCATCTTGCCGATCGACTGGACCAGCTCGCAACCGCCGACCCGGCACAGCTCGCCGATCATCGCCTGGCGGTCCTCGCGCTCGCCCAGACGTAGCTGTACCTTGATCAATTCGTGGTCGCTAAGGGCGCGTTCCAGTTCGGCCTGTACGCCTTCGGTCAGACCGTTCTCGGCAACGATCAGGACCGGCTTCAGATGATGGCCGATGGATTTGTACTGTTTCTTCTGCTCGTTGGTGAGCGGCATAATTCGACCCTTGCGTCAGAACTCTTGAAAACGGCGGCTAGTGTAACCGACACGCCCTAAGCCGCACAGATGAGGTATCAGCTTGGCACGCTCCAAGACCAGCCAGCGATGGCTGAAAGAACATTTCGACGACCCCTACGTGAAGATGGCGCAGCGAGACGGCTATCGGTCGCGCGCCAGCTACAAGTTGCTGGAAATCCAGGAAAAGGACCGCATCCTGCGTCCAGGTATGACCGTGGTGGATCTGGGGGCGGCACCCGGCGGCTGGTCCCAAGTCACCAGCCGTGTCATCGGTGATCGGGGTCGATTGATTGCTTCCGATATTCTGCCGATGGACAGCATCGCGGATGTCATCTTCGTGCTGGGCGATTTCACCGAGGATGAGGTGTTCGCGCAGATTCTTGAGGCCGTGGGCAAATCGCAGGTCGACCTTGTGATTTCAGACATGGCCCCCAATATGAGTGGTGTGAAGGTCGCTGATCAGGCGCGGGCCATGTTCCTTTGCGAGCTGGCGCTCGATCTCGCCAAGCGCGTGCTTGCGCCGGGCGGCGACTTCCTGATCAAGATATTTCAGGGCGATGGCTTCGACGCCTACCTCAAGGATGTGCGCCAGTCGTTCGACAAGGTGCAGATGCGCAAACCGCTGTCATCCAGGGATCGATCCCGCGAGCAATACCTGCTGGCACGCGGCTACCGGGGCGCTGGCAACGAGGATGATTCGCTGCGGTCCTAATGAATGGCTGCGCCGAAGGATGTCCGCGCGTCTCGCGCCTCGATTCAGGGGTCAGCCTGTTTCATCGGGTTACAGACCGAGCTGCCCGTTCAGCGACGTTGTGTAGTAAGTTAGGCCGAGAGCGAACATCGGCCGTCATGCAGGCACCCGCACAAATGCGCCTGCTCTAGAGGGTAGTGAATTGAACGACATGGCGAAAAACCTGATCCTGTGGTTGATCATTGCCGCTGTCCTGGTGACGGTGATGAACAACTTTTCCAGCCCGACCGAGCCGCAAACGCTCAACTATTCGGATTTCATCGAGCAGGTGAAGGACGGTCGGGTCGAGCGCGTCACCGTCGACGGCTATGTCATCACCGGCAAGCGAAGTGATGGCGAGACCTTCAAGACCATTCGTCCGGCGATCCAGGACAATGGCCTGATTGGCGACCTGATCAACAACAACGTGGTGATCGAAGGCAAGCAGCCCGAGCAGCAGAGCATCTGGACGCAGTTGCTGGTGGCCAGCTTCCCGATCCTGGTCATCATCGCGGTATTCATGTTCTTCATGCGCCAGATGCAGGGCGGTGCCGGCGGCAAGGGCGGGCCTATGAGCTTCGGCAAAAGCAAGGCGCGGCTGCTGTCCGAAGACCAGGTCAAGACCACCTTCGCCGATGTCGCCGGGTGCGACGAGGCCAAGGAGGAAGTCACTGAGCTGGTGGAATTCCTACGGGATCCAGGCAAGTTCCAGCGCCTCGGTGGGCGAATTCCTCGCGGCGTGCTGATGGTCGGTTCGCCTGGTACTGGCAAGACGCTGCTGGCCAAGGCAGTTGCCGGCGAAGCCAAGGTGCCGTTCTTCACCATCTCCGGTTCTGACTTCGTCGAGATGTTCGTCGGTGTTGGCGCCAGCCGTGTGCGTGACATGTTCGAGCAGGCGAAGAAGCATGCGCCGTGCATCATCTTCATCGACGAAATCGATGCGGTCGGCCGCCACCGCGGTGCCGGACTTGGTGGTGGGCACGATGAGCGCGAGCAGACGCTAAACCAGCTGCTGGTCGAGATGGACGGTTTCGAGATGAACGATGGCATCATCGTTATCGCCGCTACCAACCGTCCAGATGTGCTTGACCCTGCGCTATTGCGTCCGGGGCGCTTCGACCGTCAGGTCGTGGTCGGTCTGCCTGACATTCGTGGGCGGGAGCAGATTCTCAAGGTCCATATGCGCAAGGTGCCGCTTGGCGACACTGTCGAGCCGGCGTTGATCGCGCGCGGCACTCCGGGATTCTCCGGCGCCGACCTGGCGAACCTGGTGAACGAGGCGTCCCTGTTCGCCGCGCGTGCCGGCAAGCGGGTCGTGGAGATGAAGGAATTCGAACTCGCCAAGGACAAGATCATGATGGGCGCCGAGCGCAAATCCATGGTCATGTCGGAAAAGGAGCGCCTAAACACTGCCTATCACGAGGCCGGACACGCCATTGTCGGGCGCGTTGTCCCAGAGCATGATCCCGTCTACAAAGTATCGATCATTCCTCGTGGGCGGGCCTTGGGCGTCACCATGTTCCTGCCTGAAGAAGATCGCTACAGCCTGTCCAAGCGTGCTCTGATCAGCCAGATTTGTTCGTTGTTTGGCGGGCGGATCGCGGAGGAAATGACCCTTGGTTTCGAGGGCGTTACCACCGGTGCGTCGAATGACATCATGCGCGCCACCCAACTGGCACGTAACATGGTGACGAAGTGGGGGTTGTCCGAAAAGCTGGGTCCGCTGATGTACGCCGAAGAGGAAGGCGAAGTGTTCCTGGGGCGCAGTGCAGGCAGCCAGCATGCAAACGTCTCGGGCGACACGGCAAAGCTGATCGACCTTGAGGTGCGCAGCATCATCGACCAGTGCTACGGAACCGCGAAGCAGATCCTGGCGGACAATCGCGACAAGCTCGACCTGATGGCCGAAACGCTCATGAAGTACGAGACCATCGACGCTGACCAGATCGACGACATCATGGCGGGTCGCACGCCACGCGAGCCGCGAGACTGGCAGGATGGCTCCGGTCCTACCGGTACGCCCTTGCAGCCTGAAAGCGGCCGCCCGCAGACACCGATTGGTGGTCCTGCGGGGGAACATTGAGCCAAGGCTGTTTCAATGACCGATGCGATCCATCCGACCCGGCTGCCCTGTGGCAGCCGGGTTCTTGATTTAACGCGCCCGCATGTCATGGGCATTCTTAATGTGACGCCCGACTCGTTCTCCGATGGCGGCCGGCATCTGGGTGTCGACGCGGCGTTGCGCCATGCCGAAGCCATGGTGCTGGCGGGTGCCACCTTGGTCGACGTTGGTGGCGAGTCGACCCGCCCCGGTGCCCGGATAGTGTCGCCCATTGAAGAGCTTGAGCGCGTTGCGCCGGTCATCGAGGCGATCACCCGCGAACTCGACGTCATTATCTCGGTGGACACCTCGACGCCTGCGGTCATTCGCGAGTCGGCGCGGCTGGGTGCCGGCCTCATTAATGACGTACGTTCTTTGGCGCGGGATGGGGCGCTGGACGCCGCGGCCGCGACGGGACTGCCAGTCTGTCTGATGCATATGCGCGGCGAGCCGGCGGACATGCAAGACGATCCGCGATACCGCGACGTCACCGCAGAGGTGCTGGAGTTTCTGCAGCAGCGACTGGCGCACTGTGCGGCTGCAGGCATTCCGGCTGAGCGGATCATCCTCGATCCGGGCTTCGGTTTTGCCAAGAACCTCTCGCACAACCTCAGCCTGTTCAAGCATCTGGAGCGCCTGCATGCGCTGGGCCGCCCGCTGCTGGTCGGCGTCTCGCGCAAGAGCATGGTGGGGCAGGCGCTGGGGCGGGAGATCAGTGATCGGTTGTTCGGCAGTCTCGGGCTGGCTGCGCTGGCGGTTGCGAAAGGTGCGGCGATTCTGCGCGTGCACGACGTGCGCGAAACGGTTGATGTGGTTCGAATGGTGGCCGCCGTGCAGGCGGCAGAGTAGGGAAAGCATGAGTAGAAAATATTTCGGCACCGATGGTATCCGCGGTCATGTTGGGCAATTCCCCATCACGCCCGAGTTCATGCTCAGGCTTGGCTGGGCTGCCGGCATGGCCTTCCGCAAGCACGGCAAGTGCCGGATTCTAATCGGTAAAGACACGCGTATCTCGGGCTACATGTTCGAGTCTGCGCTGCAGGCCGGGTTGTCTGCCGCGGGTGCGGATGTGCTGTTGCTCGGGCCTATGCCGACGCCAGCCGTGGCCTACCTGACGCGGACCTTTCATGCCGATGCCGGGATTGTGATCAGCGCCTCGCACAATCCGCATCATGACAACGGCATCAAGTTCTTTTCCGGGCGGGGCACCAAGCTGCCCGACGAAGTGGAGCTGATGATCGAGGAATTGTTGGATGCCTCGATGACGGTCGTCGAGTCCGCTCAGCTCGGCAAGGCGTCGCGTATTAACGACGCGGCCGGACGCTACATCGAATTCTGCAAGAGCAGCGTGCCGACCAGCACGGATTTTTCCGGACTCAAAATCGTGCTCGATTGCGCCCACGGAGCCACCTACAAGGTGGCTCCCAGTGTGTTCCGTGAGCTTGGCGCGGATGTCGTCGTCATCGGCGCGCAACCCGATGGCCTCAATATCAATGCCGAGGTCGGCTCGACCCATGTCGCTCAACTTCAGCGGGCAGTGGTCGAGCACGGTGCAGATCTGGGCATCGCCTTCGATGGCGACGGCGACCGGGTAATGATGGTCGATCACACCGGCACTCAGGTCGACGGCGACGAGTTGCTGTACATCATTGCCACCGACCTGCAGGACTGCGGTCGGCTGGAGGGTGGCGTGGTTGGCACCCTGATGAGCAACCTCGGCCTCGAGCTTGCTCTAAAGGCGCGGCAGATCCCCTTCGTTCGGGCCAAGGTAGGCGATCGTTACGTTATGGCTGAGATGCTCGAGCGCGGCTGGGTCCTTGGCGGCGAGAATTCCGGCCATATCGTTTGTGCGCAGCATGTAACTACGGGCGACGCGATCATCGCGGCACTCCAAGTGGTGCTCGCGTTACGCCGTCGTGGGCAGAGTCTGGCGCAAGAGCGGCTCACCTGGAAGAAATGCCCGCAGGTGCTGATAAACGTGCGCTTCAGTGGGGAGCATGACCCGATCGCCCATCCTCAGGTGCAGGCTGCCTGTGATGGAGTGACCGAGCGGATGGCTGGCCGCGGTCGCGTGCTGTTGCGCAAGTCCGGCACCGAGCCGTTGGTCAGGGTGATGGTCGAGGGCGACGATGAGCACAAGGTGCGCCATTACGCTGAGGAATTGGCCAGCGCGGTAAGAAATGTTTGTGCGTGATTGCCGCTTGCCAGACGCATTTTCGTTGAGTACCATCTGCGCCCACTTTGACCGACGAGGTAAAGCATGCGTCGCCCCCTGGTAGCTGGTAACTGGAAGATGAACGGTACCCGCGCCAGCGTCGCAGAGCTGATCGAATCGATTCGCCAGCAGGCGCTGCCGGCGTCAGTTGAAGTGGTGGTGTTTCCCTCGTCTCTGCATATCGAGCGAGCCGTTGCTGGGCTTGACGGTAGTCCGGTAGCTGTAGGAGCTCAGGACTGCGCAGCGGAGGCGGGCTTTGGTGCGCTGACCGGCGAAGTATCTGTCGATCAGCTGGTGGATGCGGGATGTGCGTGGGCTCTGGTCGGGCATTCCGAGAGACGACTGGTGCTCGGTGAGAGCGATGATGTCGTCGCGAAGAAATTCATGACGGCACTGGAGGGCGGTATGACGCCGGTGCTGTGTCTGGGTGAAACGCTCGAGGAGCGCGAGTCCGGACGGACGCTTGATGTCGTTGGGCGTCAATTGGCAAGGGTGCTGGCGGTCAGCGGAATATCCGCTTTCGAGCGGGCGGTCGTAGCTTATGAGCCTGTATGGGCAATAGGTTCCGGCCTCACTGCGACGGCTGAGCAGGCGCAGGAAGTGCATGCGGCGATTCGAGCGCAGCTTGCCGGGGAGAGTCAGCTTGTCGCTGCAGGGGTTCGAATTCTCTACGGTGGCAGCGTAAAGGCGGACAACGCCGCTGAGCTCTTCGGGATGACGGATGTCGATGGGGGGCTTGTCGGTGGCGCCTCTCTGAAAGCGAACGATTTCGGTGCGATATGTCGCGCCGCAGGGAACTGATCAGATGTTGCAGACTGTTGTGATCGTGGTACATCTGCTGGTTGCCATCGGTGTGGTTGCGCTGGTGCTGCTGCAGCAGGGCAAGGGGGCCGACGCCGGTGCGTCGTTCGGCGCGGGGGCTTCGGCCACTGTATTCGGAAGCCAAGGTTCTGCTACCTTTCTTAGTCGATTTACTGCTATACTTGCCGGCGTTTTTTTCGTGACAAGCCTGGGGTTGGCGTTCTTTGCGACGCGGCAGGCGGATCAGCTGTCGCAAGCGGGGTTGCCCGATCCGGCGGTGCTGGAAGTTCCGGCGAGCAAGCCGGTCGTGGATGATGTGCCTGTGCTGGATGGCGAAAGCGCGCCGGCGGCTCCTGCGGCGAGCGATGTGCCTCAGGTTCAGGACCAAGGACAGGGGAAAGAGTAATACGGGTTTTTGCCGAGGTGGTGGAATTGGTAGACACGCTACCTTGAGGTGGTAGTGGCCATAGGCTGTAGGGGTTCGAGTCCCCTCCTCGGTACCAAACAAGCAGGCCCGCAGACGCGGGCTTTCTTGTTTTCAGCGTTTGGGTTGACCTTAAGGATGAGCGGTCGTATAATTCGTGCCCAGTTTGACGCGGGGTGGAGCAGTCTGGTAGCTCGTCGGGCTCATAACCCGAAGGTCGTTGGTTCAAATCCAGCCCCCGCAACCAGTTGATGAGAAGCCCCTGTCGAGGGGCTTTTTATTAGCTTCAAGCCAGGTCGCCGGCATCTACAGGCGATCATCAGGGATGGGCGTTTCGCCCATTTTTCATTTTTACGGCATGCACGAGGGACTTCGATGTCGAGCAAGCTAGAACAGTTGCAGGCCTTGTTGGCCCCAGTGGTCGAGGCGCTCGGCTATCAATGTTGGGGTATCGAATTTATTTCGCAGGGCCGGCATTCGTTGCTCCGGGTCTATATCGATCATCCTGATGGGATTTTGGTCGACGATTGCGAAAAGGTCAGTCGCCAGCTCAGTGGTGTCCTCGACGTCGAGGACCCGATCAGCTCCGATTACACCCTCGAGGTCTCGTCGCCCGGCATGGATCGTCCGCTATTCACGGTGGAACAGTACCGGACGCATGTCGGCGAGCAGGTAAAGATTAAGCTGCGTTCGCCCTTCGAGGGGCGTCGCAATTTTCAGGGTCTTCTGCGTGGGGTCGAGGAGCAGGATGTAGTGGTGCTGGTTGATGATCACGAATACCTGCTGCCGATCGACATGATCGACAAGGCCAATATTATTCCCCGTTTTGAGTGAATCGCGGATCCCGCGGCCCCCAATGGATTGCGATAGGCGAGGCGTACGATGAGCAAAGAAGTACTGCTGGTTGTGGAGTCGGTATCCAACGAAAAAGGCGTACCGGCCGGTGTGATTTTCGAGGCGTTGGAGCTTGCTTTGGCGACAGCTACCAAGAAACGCTTCGAAGACGAGGTGGACCTGCGAGTCGAAATCAATCGGCAGAATGGCAGCTACGAGACTTTCCGTCGCTGGACCGTTGTCGAGGAAGAGGATTTCGACGATCCAGCGCACCAGCTGACCGTCGACATGAAGCAGGCTCAGGACGCCAACGCCAAGGTCGGCGATGTGCTGGAAGAGAAGATCGAGTCGATCGAATTCGGCCGTATCGCTGCGCAGACCGCCAAGCAGGTGATCGTGCAGAAGGTGCGTGAAGCCGAACGGGCACAGGTGGTTGAGGCCTATCGTGATCGCCTCGGAGAGATCATCTCCGGTACGGTCAAGAAGGTGACCCGCGACAGCGTCATCGTCGACCTGGGCAACAACGCCGAGGCGCTGTTGGCGCGTGAAGACATCATCGCTCGCGAAACCTTTCGGGTCGGTGCGCGCATGCGTGCGTTGCTCAAGGAGATCCGGACCGAGAACCGTGGGCCCCAGCTGATCCTCTCGCGTACGGCGCCACAGATGCTGATCGAGCTGTTCCGCATCGAGGTGCCGGAAATCGCCGAGGGCCTTATCGAAGTGATGGGCGCGTCGCGTGATCCGGGGTCCCGGGCAAAGATCGCCGTGCGTTCCAAGGACAAGCGGATCGATCCGCAGGGTGCATGCATCGGCATGCGTGGCTCGCGGGTTCAGGCGGTCTCGGGTGAGATTGGCGGCGAGCGAGTCGATATCGTGCTCTGGGACGAAAACCCCGCCCAGTTCGTGATCAACGCGATGGCGCCGGCCGAAGTGGCGGCGATCATTGTCGATGAAGACGCTCACGCCATGGACATTGCGGTCGGCGAAGACAACCTGGCCCAGGCCATCGGCCGTGGCGGCCAGAACGTTCGCCTCGCCAGCCAACTGACCGGCTGGACGTTGAACGTCATGACCGAAGCGGATATTCAAAGTAAACAGCAGGAAGAAACCGGCGACATCCTGCGCAATTTCATCGAAGAGCTCGATGTCGATGAAGAGCTGGCACAGGTACTGGTCGAAGAAGGTTTCACTTCGCTCGAGGAGATCGCCTATGTCCCTATGGAGGAAATGCTCGGCATCGAAGGCTTCGACGAAGATATCGTCAACGAGCTGAGAACCCGCGCCAAGGATCGCCTGTTGACCAAAGCGATCGCAACGGAAGAGAAACTGGCAGACGCCCAGCCGGCCGAGGATTTGCTCGCGCTGGAAGGCATGAACAAGGAACTGGCGGTCGAGTTGGCAATGCGGGGTGTCATCACCCGTGAAGACCTGGCCGAGCAGTCGATTGACGATCTGCTCGACATAGACGGCATTGATCAAGAGCGTGCCGGCAAGCTGATCATGGCCGCCCGAGCCCATTGGTTCGAGTAAGTAATTAGCGGCCTGAGGAGAGAGATGCATGACGCAAGTCACGGTGAAAGAACTGGCCCAGGTGGTCGACACACCGGTCGAGCGACTGCTGCAGCAGATGCGTGAGGCAGGACTGTCGCACACCAGCGCCGAGCAAGTAGTGACCGATAACGAAAAGCAGGCGCTGTTGGCGCACCTCAAGAGCAGCCACGGTGCCAAGCTGGACGAGCCGCGCAAGATTACCCTGCAGCGCAAGACCACGACCAAGCTGAAGGTTGGTGGCAGCAAGACCATCAGCGTGGAAGTTCGCAAGAAGAAAACCTTCGTCAAGCGCAGTCCCGACGAGATCGAGGCCGAGAAGCAGCGCGAGCTCGAGGAGCAGCGTGCCGCCGAGGAGGCCGCACGCCAGAAGGCTGCCGAGGAAGCGCGCCTGCGCGTCGAGCAAGAGGCTCGGCTGCAAGCCGAGGCCGCTGCCAAGTCCGGGACTTCCGGCCAGGCGGCGGAGCCTGTCGCTCCGGCTGCTGTCGAGCCTGCTCCGGTTGCACCGGCGGCGCCGACCGACGAGCGCAAGAAAGACGAGCCGCGTCGCCCGGATAAGGCGCGCAGCGATGATGACGAGCGCCGTGACCGCAAGCAGGCGCAGCATCGCCCTTCGCTGAAAGCCAAGGCACCGCTGTCGCGGACCGTACGCAGTGGCGAAGACGATGCCGATGGATTCCGCCGCGGCGGCCGTGGCAAATCGAAGCTGAAGAAGCGCAACGCGCATGGCTTCCAGAGCCCGACCGGTCCCATCGTTCGGGAAGTCGCGATCGGCGAGACCATTACGGTTGGCGATCTTGCCCAGCAGATGTCGGTCAAGGCGGCCGAAGTCATCAAGTTCATGTTCAAGATGGGCAGCCCGGTCACTATCAACCAGGTGCTCGATCAGGAAACCGCTCAACTGATCGCTGAAGAGTTGGGGCACAAGGTCAAGCTGGTCAGCGACAATGCCTTGGAAGAACAGCTGGCCGAACTGCTCAAGTTCGAGGGCGAAGCCATTACTCGTGCGCCTGTGGTAACGGTGATGGGCCACGTCGACCACGGCAAGACCTCTCTGCTCGACTACATTCGTCGCGCCAAGGTCGCTGCAGGTGAAGCGGGTGGTATCACGCAGCATATTGGTGCCTATCACGTGGAAACCGACCGCGGCATGGTCACTTTCCTCGATACCCCCGGCCACGCGGCGTTTACTGCCATGCGTGCGCGGGGTGCCCAGGCCACCGATATCGTGATCCTGGTGGTGGCGGCGGACGACGGCGTGATGCCGCAGACCATCGAGGCCATCCAGCACGCCAAGGCAGCCGGTGTGCCGCTGGTCGTTGCGGTGAACAAGATCGACAAGCCGGGTGCCGACCTGGATCGGATTCGCAGTGAGTTGTCCGTCCACGAAGTGACCTCGGAAGAATGGGGTGGCGACACGCCGTTCGTATCGGTATCGGCGAAGATGGGTACCGGCGTCGACGACCTGCTCGAGGCGGTCCTGCTACAGGCTGAAATTCTCGAACTGACCGCTACGCCTTCAGCCCCTGGCCGTGGCGTGGTTGTCGAGTCGCGCCTCGACAAGGGCCGCGGCCCCGTTGCGACAGTGCTGGTCCAGGACGGTACGCTGCGTCAGGGCGACATGGCCCTGGTTGGCTCGAACTACGGTCGTATCCGCGCCATGCTCGACGAGAATGGCAAGCCGATCAAGGAAGCCGGTCCCTCGATCCCGGTGGAAATCCTCGGCCTCGATGGTACGCCGGATGCCGGTGACGAGCTCAGCGTGCTGGCCGACGAGAAGAAAGCGCGCGAAGTGGCCTTGTTCCGCCAGGGCAAGTTCCGCGAGGTGAAGCTGGCTCGTGCGCATGCCGGCAAGCTCGAAAATATCTTCGAGAGCATGGGTCAGGAAGAGAAGAAGACGCTCAACATCGTCCTCAAGTCCGATGTCCGTGGTTCGCTCGAGGCGCTGCAGGGCTCGCTCAGCAGTCTGGGCAACGATGAAGTCCAGGTGCGGGTGATCGGTGGCGGGGTTGGCGGTATCACCGAAAGCGACGCCAACTTGGCGCTGGCCTCCAATGCTGTGCTGTTTGGCTTCAACGTGCGCGCCGATGCCGGTGCGCGCAAGATCGTCGAGCAGGAAGGCCTGGATCTGCGTTACTACAACGTGATCTACGACATCATCGAAGACGTCAAGAAGGCCCTGACCGGCATGCTGGGCAGCGATGTCCGCGAGAACATCCTCGGTGTTGCCGAGGTGCGCGACGTGTTCCGCTCGCCGAAGTTCGGCGCCGTGGCAGGCTGCATGGTGCTCGAGGGTATGGTGCACCGCAACCGGCCGATCCGCGTACTGCGCGATGATGTGGTCATCTTCGAGGGCGAGCTGGAATCGCTGCGTCGGTTCAAGGATGACGTCGCCGAAGTGCGTGCTGGCATGGAATGCGGTATCGCAGTGAAGAGCTACAACGACGTGAAGGCTGGCGACAAGATCGAAGTGTTCGAGAAGGTCGAAGTGGCGCGTTCGCTGTAATACAGCAGCTGCACCGACAGGCGGCAAGCTTTGAGGGGGGACCCTGGAGGCTTGCCGTTTGCCTTTGCAGCGCGACGATTTTTTTGATCCGGCAGCTGTTGCTGCTCGAGGCAGATTTATGGCCAAAGAATTCAGCCGTACCCAGCGTATCGGCGATCAGATGCAGCGCGAGCTGGCTCTGTTGATACAACGCGAGGTCAAGGACCCACGCCTGGGCCTGATCACCATCACGGCCGTCGAGGTGAGCCGGGACCTGTCTCACGCCAAGATTTTCATTACCGTGATGGGCAAGGACGACGATGAAGATGCGGTTAAGGGCAACCTGCGAATCCTCAATGATGCCAGCGGTTTCCTGAGGATGCAGTTGGGCAAGGCGATGAAGCTACGGACGGTCCCCCAGCTGCATTTCAACTACGACGCCAGTGTTCGACGCGGCGTCGAGCTGGCGTCGCTGATCGAGCGGGCCGTGGCCGAAGATCGCAAGCACAGCGACGATAGCGGAGAGTAGGCGTGGCTCAGGTCAAACGTATTCGCCGCCCCGTTAGCGGCATCATTATTCTCGACAAACCGCGGGGGTTCACCTCCAACGCTGCGCTGCAGAAGGTTCGCTGGCTACTGAACGCCGAGAAGGCCGGGCATACCGGCAGCCTCGACCCGCTGGCGACGGGTGTGTTGCCGTTGTGCTTTGGCGAGGCGACGAAGTTTTCGCAGTACCTGCTCGATGCGGACAAGGGATACGAAACCGTCGCCCAGCTTGGCGTTACCACCACCACCGCCGATGCCGAGGGCGAGGTGCTCGAACGGCGTCCGGTCGAGGTTAGTCCGGATCGCATCGAGGCGCTGCTGCCGCAGTTTCGCGGCGAGCAGATGCAGGTGCCGCCGATGTACTCTGCACTCAAGCGTGATGGTCAGCCGCTGTACAAGCTGGCGCGTGCGGGTGAAGTAGTGGAGCGCGAGCCGCGTTCTGTTAATATTGCGCGCCTGGATTTGCTGTCGCTCGATGCCGACAAGGCCCGCTTCGCGGTGAGTTGCAGCAAGGGCACTTATATCCGGACGCTGGTGGAAGACATTGGCCGCGAACTGGGCTGTGGTGCGCACGTGGCTGAGCTGCGTCGCACCCAGGCCGGGCCGTTCGAGCTGGCCCAGACGGTCAGTCTCGAGGCGCTCGAACAGGCCCACGCCGACGGCGGCGCCGAAGCGGTGGATGCCTTCCTCAAGCCGGTCGACAGCGGGCTGGAGCACTGGCCGCTATTGCAGCTGACCGAGCACAGCGCGTTTTACTGGTTGCATGGGCAACCGGTGCGTGCACCGGAAGCGCCGAAATTTGGCATGCTGCGGGTGCAGGATCACAACGGTCGCTTCATCGGAATCGGTGAAGTGAGCGAAGACGGGCGCATTGCGCCACGTCGACTGATTCGGTCGGAATGACCGATTCGTGGTGCGCCCAAGGGTGTGCCACGTGACGAGGATGGCTGTTGGCAGGCACGGTCACCCCTCTTTTAAAACACGGGACTTGTCCCGGCCTGTTCATTGAAGGAGCCCATCATGGCACTTAGCGTTGAAGAAAAAGCCCAGATCGTTGACGAGTACAAGCAAGCTGAAGGCGATACCGGTTCTCCGGAAGTGCAGGTTGCCCTGCTGACCGCCAACATCAACAAGCTGCAAGGTCACTTCAAGGCCAACGGCAAAGATCACCACTCGCGTCGTGGTCTGATCCGTATGGTTAACCAGCGTCGCAAGCTGCTGGATTACCTGAAGGGCAAGGACACCACTCGTTACAGCACCCTGATCGGTCGTCTGGGTCTGCGTCGCTAAGCGATGCTGGTGCGAAGCTGAATGTCAAAGCTGGAAGTGGGGTTTGCCCTGCTTCCAGCTTTTGCCTTTCAGAGGCGCACCTTTCGGGCAGCGGCAGGGTTCGATACCCACCACTGCCCAAGAATTTGCAACAAGCGCCTGGCGTGAGGCTTCGCCCGTAGGGCGCGCATGACGATTCCCCCAAGGCAACAAAGAGAAGGAACCACCGTGAACCCGGTAATCAAGAAATTTCAGTTCGGTCAGTCGACCGTAACCCTCGAGACTGGCCGTATCGCCCGTCAAGCCAGCGGCGCTGTACTGGTCACAGTTGATGACGACGTGACCGTACTCGTCGCCGTCACCGGTGCTAAAACGGCCGATCCGAGCAAGGGCTTTTTCCCGCTCTCGGTCCACTACCAGGAAAAGACCTACGCAGCGGGCAAGATCCCCGGCGGCTTCTTTAAGCGTGAAGCGCGTCCCTCCGAAAAGGAAACCCTGACCTCGCGCCTGATCGACCGTCCGATCCGTCCGCTGTTTCCGGAAGGCTTCCAGAACGAAGTCCAGGTCATCTGCACCGTCGTATCGACCAGTAAGAAGACCGATCCAGATATCGCCGCGATGATTGGAACCTCGGCTGCGCTGGCGATTTCCGGTATTCCGTTCAACGGTCCGATCGGTGCCGCGCGCGTCGCCTTCCATCCGGAAACCGGTTACCTCCTGAACCCGACCTACGAACAGCTCAAGGCCTCCAGCCTGGACATGGTCGTCGCCGGTACCAAAGATGCCGTGCTGATGGTGGAATCCGAAGCCAAAGAGCTGACCGAAGACCAGATGCTGGGCGCAGTCCTCTTCGCTCACGACGAGTTCCAGGCTGTCGTTCAGGCGGTTACCGAGCTGGCCGCCGAAGCCGGCAAGCCGACCTGGGATTGGCAGCCGAAGGCTGAAAACACTCAGCTGCTGAGTGCCATCCGCAGCGAGTTCGGTGAGGCCATTTCCGAGGCCTACACTATCACCGTCAAGCAGGACCGCTACGCGCGCCTGGGTGAGCTCAAAGACCAGGTCGTCGCTAAATTCTCCGGTGAAGAAGGCCAGCCTTCTTCCAGCGAAGTCAAAGAAGCCTTCGGCCAAATTGAATACCGCACCGTTCGCGAGAACATCGTCAACGGCAAGCCGCGTATCGATGGTCGGGACACCCGAACTGTGCGTGGCCTGAACATCGAAGTTGGTGTGCTGGCCAAGACCCACGGCTCGGCCCTGTTTACCCGTGGCGAAACCCAGGCTCTGGTCGTCGCCACCCTTGGCACCGCCCGCGATGCGCAGCTGCTCGACACCCTCGAAGGCGAGAAGAAAGACCCCTTCATGCTCCACTACAACTTCCCCCCTTATTCGGTGGGCGAGTGTGGCCGCATGGGCGCTACCGGCCGTCGCGAAATCGGCCACGGCCGGCTCGCTCGTCGTTCGGTTGCGGCAATGCTGCCGAGCGCGGACGAGTTCCCGTACACGATCCGTGTGGTTTCTGAGATCACTGAGTCCAATGGCTCCAGCTCCATGGCCTCGGTCTGCGGTGCTTCGCTCGCGCTGATGGACGCCGGTGTGCCGATGAAGGCGCCGGTTGCCGGTATCGCCATGGGTCTGGTCAAGGAAGGCGACAAGTTCGCTGTGCTCACTGACATCCTCGGCGATGAAGATCACCTGGGTGACATGGACTTCAAAGTGGCCGGCACTGCCAAGGGTGTGACTGCCCTGCAGATGGACATCAAAATCCAGGGTATCACCGAAGAAATCATGGAGATCGCCCTCGGCCAGGCGCTGGAAGCTCGCCAGAACATCCTTGGCCAGATGAACCAGGTCATTGCGCAGTCGCGTACCGAATTGTCGGCCAATGCGCCAACCATGATTGCGATGAAAATTGATCAGGACAAGATCCGCGACGTCATTGGTAAGGGCGGCGCCACCATCCGCGGGATCTGTGAAGAGACCAAGGCTTCGATCGACATCGAGGACGACGGTTCGATCAAGATCTTTGGCGAAACCAAGGAAGCTGCCGAGGCCGCCAAGCAGCGCGTGCTGGGCATCACCGCCGAGGCAGAGATCGGCAAGATCTACGTAGGCAAGGTGGAGCGCATCGTGGACTTCGGTGCGTTCGTCAACATTCTGCCGGGCAAGGATGGCTTGGTGCACATCTCGATGCTGAGCGATCAGCGTGTCGAAAAAGTCACCGACGTCCTGAAGGAAGGCCAGGAAGTGAAGGTGCTCGTCCTCGACGTGGACAATCGCGGCCGCATCAAGCTGTCCATCAAGGACGTCCCCGCCGCAGAGGCGTCCGGCGCCTGATCCGCCGACGTGACGAAAAGAGCCCTTCGGGGCTCTTTTTTTTGCGCTCGCCTCAGCGGAGCGGACCGAGGCGGTCGCCGGCGCATTGCAGTCTGCACGCCCAGGCGGGGCCAAACATGCAGAGTGCTAGTGGCAAAGCGATACTGCGGACGCTCTAAGTTATTGAAAATAAATGGAATGTTGCTGTTTCGATTGTTGGCATGCAGCTTGCGGCTATTTAACCTGACTCTGCGGCAGGACTGTGCCGCAGCGACTATGAGAAACAGGAGTGCTATCCATGAACAAGATCCAGACCTCTATTACCGCTGCCACCATTGCCACCGCTTTGAGCTTGCCGCTGGCCGGGGCTGCGTTCGCCGACGTCACGCCTGTACTGAGCGACGCCCAGCCCATGATGTTGGCAGCTGCCGACAGCGACCTGGAAAATTCTGCCGAGCGCACCGCCAACGAAGCTGGTGAAGCCATGTCCGACACCTGGATCACCACCAAGGTCAAATCCGCATTGCTGGCGGGCGATTCCACGCCGGGCATGAAAATCGAGGTCGAGACCAACGATGGCGTGGTATCGCTGTCCGGTACGGTTGCCAGTGACGCTCAGCGTGAAATGGCGATCGAAAAGGCCAAGGGCATCGAGGGCGTGAAAGACGTCTCCGCCGATGGCCTGAAAGCCGTCGACTGATACCGCACCGCGGTGCCCGGACCCGCTGCTTGCAGCGGGTTTTTTATTGGCGTTCGCTGTCGATCCGGGTGAGGCGATTCCCTTCGAAACGCAGGAAGTGGTACATGCCGTTGGTGGGCCCATAGGTCCATTCCTCGACGGGCACTTCCTGGCGGAACCCGTAGTCATCGGTGATTTCGCGATACCCGGTCAGGGCGCGCGCCGATGGCTCGCCGCATTTGGCCGCGACCTCGGCGGTGGTGGCCTGCAGGCTAACCAGGGTGCTGCGACAACGGAACGTCGACGAGGCCTGCGCGTCGATCACGCCGAGCGCGCAGAGCAGGGCTGCCAGCACAACACCGGTCAGTTTCACAGCATCGTCTCCTCGGTCAGTGGGCGCGGCGGGTTTCGATCTGGACCAGACGGTTGCCTTCGAACGTCAGGATGCTGAACGCCCCGTTTGTCGGCCCGTATACCCATTCCTCGCGCGCCATTTCGCGTCGCTCGTTGGCGCTCAGCGTGTAGCCAACGAAGTCGCGCTGCAAGGGCTCGCCGCACTTGCGCTCGACCTCGAACGCCCGGTCACCGGTGCTGATGAGGTCGCTGCCGCAACGCAGGCTTTGCGCCTGCGCCACTGGGCTCAGCAGGGCGGCAGCCAGCAGGATGGCGAGCCGGGAAGGGCGCCTGTCGTCGCGCTTCATTCGGCCTCCAGGTGTAGTACGGTGGACACCTGCAGGTCCTTGGGCGCTTGGCTGATCCCGGTGTCGAGCAGGTAGACGCGGTCGGCTGCCAGGTGGGCCTTGTCGACCAGATAGTCCTTGATGCTGCCCGCACGCTCGCGGCTAAGTCGCCGCAACAGAGCAGTGCTGCCTGCGCGACTGTCGAGGATGGCCTGGCGCAGGAGTCCGGTACGGGTTTCTTCCTCGAGCTGTTGCCATTCATTCGGTGGTTGCTGTTGCAGCCGGCTGCGGTAGATGCCTTCGAGCATGGCGTGTTTTTCCTCCTCCCCGATCTGCAGGTCGGTCGGGTCGGCCGGGACCGTGTCGCCGCGGCGCTGCAATACCTTGTACCAGGTCTGCTGGTATTCGCGCTCGAGCCATTGTTCGGCAAGCAGAGGCCCGTCGAGCGCCGGGGCGCTCATGCCTTCGACCTCCAGGCGCAGCACGGGGCGCTCCTTCAGCGCGCCTGCCAGGGCGTCGAGCCGGCTGCGGGCTTCCTTGTTCAGTTCGCTGCTGCCCGGGGCGAACGGCACCTCGCTGAGGTCGGTCTGTTCATGCCCGACCAGGCCGCCAAGAAACTTGAACGGCGACTTCACGGCGCGCACCACCAGGTTGCGCAAGGTCTGCCAGACGATGGGCATCACGTCGAATTGCGGGTTCTTCAGGTCACCCTGCACCGGCAGCTTGAGCGCGATGGTGCCGCTGCTGTCCTTCAGCAGCGCGACGGCCAGGCGCACCGGAAGGTCCACCGCCTGCTCGCTGTCGACCTTCTCGCCAAGCTGCAGCTGCTCCAGCACCACTTCATTTTCGGCGTTCAGCTGACCTTGCTGGATGCGGTAGTGAAGGTCCAGGTTGAGACGGCCCTTTCGGATTCGGTAGCCGGCGAACTTGGCCGAATACGGCGACAGGGTGGTCAGCTCGACTCGCCGGAAGCGGGTGGCGATATCCAGGCTTTGCAGCGGGTCGAAGGGGGTCAGACTGCCCTCGATGCTGACCGGTGCGTAGCGGTCCACCTTGCCCTTGATATCGACGCTGGCCGCGCTGTGCTGGCGATTGTCGAGGGTACCGATGTTGCCCTCCAGTTCTTGGATGGCGGTGATGAAGGGTGGTCGTAGGCTCAGATCGGAGAAATTGGCCGAACCATCGACAATACGGATGCCGCCGATGTGTAGCGCGAAAGGCTCCTGCTGCGTCGCTGGCGCGTCGGGCTGCGTGCCCGCCTGTGTCGCAGGTGGCGCGGGCGCCGTCGAGGCGGACTTGTCGACCAGCAGGTCGTTGATATTGGTCGTCAGGTCCGGGTTGATGATGAAGCGTGCGTACGGCTGCTCCAGGTCGATCCGATTAATCTGCAGCGCGTTCGGATAGCGATAGTCCAGGCCGTCCAGCTTGAGCGAGCGCCATTTCAGAAAGTCGCGCTCCTGAATGGTATCCAGCGTGTGCAGCTGGGTCACCTCGGCAGCGCCGCCAACCTGCAGGGAGAGGGGATCGGTGCCTTCGAGGGCCACCTGGAGCTGACCGCCCAGCAGGCCGCTGCGCAGTTCAAGGTGGACGAAGGGCGACAGGTAGGGCTGCGCCAGGCGCAGGTCGATGCCCTGCAGTGTGAGGGCAAATTGACCCTGCAGGGGCGTCAGGGCCAGTTGCCCCTCGGCGCTCAGCGAACCCTGCTTGCCGACACCTGTGTCCAGCCTGAGCGCCATCGGGCTGTCGCCGCGGCTGTCGAAATGCTGGACGTGCAGGTCGAGCGGCCCGACCTCGAGCTCGACGTCCTGCTCGGGTACGTGGTCGGCGAGGTGCAGCCGGTATTTCTGCAGTTGCGCATCGGTCAGCAGCACGCGCCAGTGCTGCGCATCCGGTTCAGGCTTGGACGGCTTGGGCGTGTCCGGCTCGGGTTGGTCTCCAGCAGTATCGGTCGGCTGACCGGGCCGAGGGGCATCGGCTTTGCCCGCCAGCAGGCGCTGCCAGTTGAGCTGGCCATCCGCCTCGCGGGTCAGCCAGCTTTCCAGGCCCTCGCTGCGCAACTGGCCCAAGGTGACCTGGCGCTGCTGCAGGTCGAGCGACACCTGGGCGAGCCGAGCCTGCTGCAAGCGCAGCAGCGGCTGGGCGTCGGGGCTGTCGAGGCTCAGCGAAGTCAGGGTCGCGCTGGCATCGCTCAAGTTCAGCGCGGTGCCGCTGGCGAGGTCGAGCCGGTAATCAGTCTTCAGGCTCAGTTGCCCGTCTCTCAGCACCAGTGGCGCCACGTCGCGCACGTACGGCCAGAAGGTCTTCAGTGCGAGCCCATTGACCTCCAGCCGGCCAGTCGAACTCATAGGCACCAGGTTGAGCTGGCCCTTCCAGACGATCTGCGAGCCGTCGGGCCCCTTGGCCGTCAGCACGGCGTCGGCGGCGTCATCCGAGCGTGTCGCGAAATGCTGCAGCTGGAAATCCAGTGAGTCGAACAGCAGGTCGATGGGCTCCCCGGGGCGTTGATCGGCGAAATGAACTCGCCCCCTTGCCAGTTGCAGGCGGTCGATGCGCAGGGACAGCGGGTCGCTGTCGGCCTCTGGCTCGGTCGCGTCCTTTTCCGGCAGTTCGAACAGTTGGGTCAGGTTCAGCGTGCCGGCGGAATCGAACAGCACCTCTGCATCCGGCCCGACCAGCTCGACATCGGCCAGGTGCAGCGAGCGGCGCCAGAGGCTGTCCCATTGAAGGTCCAGGTACAGCCGTTCGAAGGCCAGCTGTTCAGCGCCGGCCTCGCCGATGCGCAGATCGTGCAGGGCCAGCTCGAGGCTGAACGGATTGAAGTCGACCCGCTCCAGGTGCGCCGGAACCGTCGCATACCGGGCCAGTTGCTGATTGATCACGCGCTGCGCCACGCCGGGGAGGATCAGAAACCCCAGCAGGCTGTAGACGACCAGGGCGGTCGCCAGACCGATAAGGATGCGCTTCATTCCGTTGGGCATGCGGACCTACTTTCCAGGCGATGGACTGCCTTGGAGTATGGCACGACACCCGGGTTCCTCTCGCGCCGGTGTGCCGTCTGCGGTCACAGCTGCAGCCGCAGCACCTTGAGCGGTGGCTTGCCGTCGGTCGAGGGGAAGTCCGTCGCCGGCGGCAGCACCTGGCAATCGCGGACCGGTCGGCCCGCCTTTGCCGCGCAGCGCAGTACCTCCTCGCGCCAGGTCTCGAGGTCGACCTTTGCCAGGTTGTTGCAACACACCAGCACGCCCTCGTCGGCGGTGGCGAGCAGGGCGGGCTTGAGCAGACTCTGGTAGTCGCGCAGCAGATCGACGGTGCCGAAGACGCTCTTCGACCAGGCAGGCGGGTCCAGCACGACCAGGTCGAACTGCTGCGGCATCAGCTGTGGATACTCCGGCAGCCGGCGACCGCGCCGCGCAGTGATCGGCAGGTCGGCCAGCTGGCGGATCGCCGGAAAGTAATCCGACTGGACGAAGCGCATGGGCGCCAGCGCTGGGTTGAGGGCGGCATTCTCGCGGCCGACCGCCAGGTTGCTGTCGGCGAAGTCCAGGTTGAGCACATCGCGGGCGCCGCCTGCGGCCGCGCAGAGCCCGACCCCGCAGGTGTAGGCGAAGAGGTTGAGCACCGAGCGGCCGGCGCTGTTGGCCTTGATCCAGCCCCTGAGGTTGCGCAGATCGAGAAACAGCAGCGGGTCCTGGCCGGCGTGGCGCGCGCGGACACGGTAGTTCAGCCCCCATTCCCGGCCGACCTGGTCTTCCAGCGCGCCGGCGTCGGCACGGTATACCGGGTCGCTGCGGTCAATCCGCGAGTTGCTCTGGGAACGATCGTTGTAGACCAGCGCCAGGGGCAATCCGAGCGCCGCGCAGCTCTGCTGGTGCAGCGCCAGCAGGGCCTCACGATGGAGTGGCTGGTGAAAGCTCTGTACCAGCAGTTGCGGGCCGTAGCGGTCGACCGTAAGGCCTGGGGCGCCTTCCTGACTGCCATGGAACAGCCGGTAGCAGTCGGTTTTCTGCGCGTGCAGGTCAGCCAGCAGGGCGGTGCGGTGATGCAGGGCGGCGCGCAGCGCCTGGTCGAGAGAGGGCATGCGCGGCGACTCCTGGGAGAGGGCCGCGCAGTCTAGCGGAAAAAGCCGGCCATAGCCGGCGCGAGGCTGCGACTATCAGCGTTCGATGGCCAGCGCCACGCCCTGGCCGCCGCCGATGCAGAGCGTGGCCAGGCCCTTGTGGACGTCGCGGCGGATCATCTCGTGCAGCAGGGTAACCAGGATCCGGCAGCCCGAGGCGCCGATGGGGTGCCCGATGGCGATGGCGCCGCCATTGACGTTGACCTTGTCGGCATCCCAGCCCAGTTCCAGCCCCACCGACAGCGCCTGGGCGGCGAAGGCTTCGTTGGCCTCGATCAGGTCGAGCTGATCAAGCGTCCAGCCGGCTTTTTCCAGGCAGCGGCGGGTCGCAGACACCGGCGCGATGCCCATGACGGCCGGATCGACGCCGGCGTTGGCGTAGCTGGCGATGCGCGCCAAGGCTGGCAGGCCCAGCGCCTCGGCCTTCTCGGCGCTCATCAGCAGCACGGCAGCGGCGCCGTCGTTGAGGCTGGAGGCATTGCCGGCGGTAACGCTGCCATCCTTCTTGAATGCCGGCTTGAGCTTGGCCAGGCTCTCGGCGGTGGTGCCGGCGCGTGGCTGTTCATCGGTATCGAAAATCAGCGGATCGCCCTTGCGCTGGGGGATTTCGATGGCGGTGATCTCCTCGCGGAAGCGACCCGCCTCGATTGCCGCGCAGGCTTTCTGCTGGGACGCCGCGGCGAACGCATCCTGCGCTTCGCGCGTGATGCCATACCTGTCCACCAGATTTTCCGCGGTGATACCCATGTGGTAGTCGTTGAACGCGTCCCACAGGCCGTCCTCGATCATGCTGTCGAGCAGCTTGCCGTGGCCCATGCGCAAGCCGGTGCGTGCCGCTGGCATGACGTAGGGCGCCAGGCTCATGTTCTCCATGCCGCCGGCGATCACCACCTCGGCGTCACCACAGCGGATCGCCTGGGCGGCCAGGTGCAGCGCCTTGAGCCCGGAGCCGCAGACCTTGTTCAGGGTCATCGCTGGAACCGCATAAGGCAGCCCGGCCCGGATTGCCGCCTGGCGTGCCGGGTTCTGCCCCGCGCCGGCGGTCAGAACCTGACCGAGGATGACCTCGTCGACCTCGGCCGCGTCGAGCCCCGTCTGTTGCAGCAGCCGGCGGATGACTGTTGCGCCGAGTTCGACGGCGGGAACGCCGGCCAGTGCGCCCTGGAAACTGCCGACCGCAGTGCGGGTGGCGGCGACGATGACGACTGATTGCATGCTGCTCTCCGGAAAGTGCGGACGCCCGCGGGGCGCTCATGGTGGCACAGGCTCCGGGGTCGCTCCACCGGCGGAACCTGTCGGTCATGCTAGCGAACCGGCAGACCCATCCGCCGACGGGCGCGATGCACGGAACCGCTGCGTACGGCCCAGCGCAGCAGCGGCGCGGTGCGCCTGACACCCAGGCGGATCAGCTGGCGCTGCAGGTCCGCCTGTTCGAGCCCCAGCAGCTGGCTGGCCCAGTCTGGCAGCAGGTCGACGCCGGCGCGCATCATCAACGCCCCGAAGGGCTTGGCCAGTCGGCTGGGTGCGGGTGCGGCAAAGAGGATGCGGACGATTTCCAGGGAGCGCTCGTCGCAGCGCAACTGCGGCTGGATCGCCTGCAGATAGGCCGCGATCTCCTGTCGGGACCGTGGCACGTCCCGTGCGCCGAGTGCCTCGGCAATCCGTGCCACTTCCGCGTAGTAGCGATCCTGTGCTTGCTCCGACAGTGCCGGATTGAGGTAACGCAGGTGCGCCTTGAGAAAGCTGCTGACCTCGGCGACGTGCACCCAGGTCAGCAGGTCGGGATCGGTGGCCGAATAAGGGCGGCCGTCCGCTGCGTGACCCTGGACCTGCAGGTGGATGCTGCGCACGCGTTCGATCAGCCGCTGTGCATCGCCCTGGTTGCCGAAGGTCGTGGCCGAGATGAACTGGCCGGTACGCCGCAGCCGCCCGAGCAAGTCCTCGCGAAAGTTGGAATGGTCCCAGACTCCGGCCAGGGCCAGCGGGTGCAGGGCCTGCAGTAGCAGGGCGGAAATCCCGCCGACCAGCATCGAGGTGAAGTCGCCGTGGACGCGCCAGCAGATCGACTCCGGGCCGAACAGCCCCGGGTCGCCCGGGGGATTCTCGTAGTCGACCCCGCCGATCGCCAGGCCGGTAAGGCTGAGCACCTGGGCTTCGATATGGCGGCGAATGGATTCCATGGCGGTGTCATGACGTGAATCGGACGCCCATGGTACGCCAAAGGCGACGACCGCCAATCGACCTGATCCGCGCGGGCAGGCCGCCGGTCACGATCTTGCGGCACACCGGGCCCCGGCAGGTCCGGTGTGCGTCGGGATCAACCGCGGTGGCGGCCGCGGAAGAAGTCGATCAAACCCTGTGTCGAGGCGTCTTCGGCCGGTGGCGCTTCGAAGCTGGTCATCTGGCCGTACACGGTCTTGCCCAGGTCCTTGCCGAGCTCCACGCCCCACTGGTCGAAGGAATTGATGCCCCAGATCACGCCCTGGACGAACACCTTGTGCTCATACAGCGCGATCAGCGCGCCGAGACGGCCGGGGCTGATGGTTTCCATCACCACTGTGTTGCTCGGCCGGTTGCCGGGGATCACCTTGTGCGGCGCTAGGCGCTGCACCTCGGCTTCGTCAAGACCCTTGGCGCGTAGTTCGGCCTCGGCTTCTTCGCGCGTCTTGCCAACCATCAGGGCCTGGCTCTGCGACAGGCAGTTGGCGTAGAGCCATTCGTGGTGATCGGCGACCGGGTTGTGGCTGACCACCGGGACGATGAAGTCGGCCGGAATAAGCGGCGTGCCCTGGTGCAGCAGCTGGTGATAGGCATGCTGGCCGTTGCAGCCAACCCCGCCCCAGATCACCGGGCCAGTGGTGCAGGACACCGGCGTGCCGTCCTGGCGCACGCTCTTGCCGTTGGACTCCATGTCCATCTGCTGCAGGTGTTTGACGAAGTTGCGCAGGTAGTGATCGTAGGGCAGGAAGGCGTAGCTCTGGGCGCCCCAGAAGTTGTGGTACCAGATGCCGAGCATGGCCAACAGCACGGGCATATTGCTTTCGAACGGTTCGTTGAGGAAATGCTGATCCATGCTGTAAGCACCGGACAGTAGATCCTTGAAGTTGGACATGCCGATGGCGAGCGCGATAGGCAGGCCGATCGCCGACCACAGCGAATAGCGACCGCCGACCCAGTCCCACATCGGGAAGATGTTCTTCTCACGAATGCCGAAATCGACCGCGGCCTGCTTGTTGCTCGTGACCGCAATGAAGTGGCGGTAAAGCTTCTCTTCGGTACCGCCTTTGCCCAGGTACCAGGTGCGTGCAGCTTGAGCATTCTTGAGCGTCTCGAGCGTACCGAAGGTTTTGCTGGAGATGATGAACAGGGTGGTTTCGACATTCAGCTTCGCCGTCACCTCGCGGAATTCGCTGCCATCGATGTTGGCCAGGTAGTGCGTCCGCACGCCATGCTGGGTGAACGGCAGCAGTGCCTCGGAGACCAGCTGTGGGCCGAGGAAGGAGCCGCCGATGCCGATGTTCACCACGTCGGTGATGGTCTTGTCGCTGAAGCCGCGCCAGAGATTGTTGTGAATGCGGGTAACGATGTCGGTCATCTGCGCCAGCGCCGCGTGCACGTCGCGCATGATGTTGTGGCCATCGACCAGGACCGTTTCACCCATCGGGCGGCGTAGGGCAGTGTGCAGGACCGGGCGGTTTTCCGACGCATTGATCCGCTCGCCCTCGAACATCGCTCGTGCAGCCTGCTCGACGCCCGCCTCGCGCGCCAGGTTCACCAGCAGGGTACGCGTCTCGGGTGTGATCAGGTTCTTGGAGTAATCCAGAAACAGGCCGCAGCAGGACACCGACAGATCATCGAAACGGGTCGGGTCGGCCTTGAACGCTTCGCGCATGCTGAAGTGTTGCATGGCCAGGCGATGGTCTTCCAAGGCCTTCCAGGACGACAGGCCGGTGGCATCGAGGGGGTGCTGGTAGTAGCTCATGGGTGTGCGGCTTCCTTTGCGTTGGCGGACCATCGGCGGCTCGGCAGCCGGCCCTGACAGTCATTCGATGATGCTGGCATGCTGGCATCTATCCCGGACGCAGCTGGTGCGTTCCGTAACGGTCTCAACCGTAACGGCGGCGGTGCGTCCTGCACCACCGAGACTGGTCTGACTGGCAAAACGGCGCGACGTTCCGAAGCTTCGCGCACGCCGGCGCAGGTTGGTTGACCATTGCAGATTCACCTGCCCGAGGAAACCCTGCGCATAAAAAAACCCGCAACACCGAGGGCATTGCGGGCTTGGCGGGGCGGGGCGCGGTCAGGCGACCTGCACCGGGATGGCATTACTGGTGTGGCTCAGCTCGCCGTCGGCGCCCATGTACAGGACGTGCGGCTTGAAGCTGGCAAGCTCAGCTTCACTGTAGTGCGCATAGGCGCAGATTATCAGGCGATGCCCGACGCCGGCCTTATGCGCAGCAGCGCCGTTGACGGAAATGATCTTAGAGCCTTCCTCGCCTCGAATGGCGTAAGTGGTGAAGCGCTCGCCGTTGTCGACATTGTAAATCTGGATCTGTTCGTATTCGCGGATGCCGGCGAGGTCCAGCCAGTCACCGTCGATGGCGCAGGAGCCTTCGTAATCGAGCACCGAGTGGGTCACCTGGGCGCGGTGCAGTTTGGCCTTGAGCATGATGGCGTGCATGGCGGGGTCCTCCGGGTGCGCAAGCGGCGCAGAGTGTGCCCGAACCCCGGGAAGCGATCAATACCGGGGGCGGGCGGGGCGGGTGCCGATGATCGGCGTGGTCAGCCGGCGTGGACCTGCAAATTGTCGATCAGGCGGGTCTTTCCGAGGAAGGCCGCAGCCAGGATCACCAGCTCCTGATGCTCGGGCGTGGCCGGTTGCAGATCCCCGGCGTGGCGAATCTCCAGATAATCCGGACGCAGCCCTGCGGCTTCGAGGGCCTGTTTGCCCGAGGCCAGCAATGCCGGGTAGTCGCGCTCACCTTGGCGGATCGCGTCGGCCAGCTGTTGCAATGTGCGATACAGCGCCGGAGCTGTCGTGCGCTCGTCGGGGCTGAGATAACCATTGCGCGAGGACAGGGCCAGGCCGTCTTCGGCGCGCACGATGGGTTCACCGATGATCTGCACGGGCATGTTCAGGTCGCGAACCATGGTGCGGATGACTGCCAGTTGCTGGAAGTCCTTCTCGCCGAACACCGCGAGGTCGGGCAGCACCATATTGAAAAGCTTGCTGACCACGGTCGACACACCGTCGAAATGCCCCGGACGGCTGCCGCCGCAGAGTCCTTCGGAGACCCCCGGTACGCGCACGATGGTCTGCAATGCCTGGCCATGCGGATACATCTCCTCCACGCCGGGGGCGAACAGCAGATGGCAACCGGCCTCGAACAGCTTGTCCTGGTCTGCGGCCAGGGTGCGCGGATAGCTGGCCAGGTCTTCGTTGGGGCCGAACTGCAGCGGATTGACGAATATGCTCGCGACTACGAAGTCGGCGCGTTGCCCCGCCTTTTTCACCAGCGCCACGTGGCCGGCGTGCAGGTTGCCCATGGTTGGTACGAAGCCGATGCGCTTGCCTTCGCCGCGCGCGCGGGTGACGGCAGCGCGCAGATCGGCAACAGTCTTGACGATGTTCATGCGGAAAATCCATGTTCGGCTGCGGGGAACTCGAGGGTCTTGACTGCCCTGACGTAGGCGGCGATTGCCGACGGGATGTCACCATGCTCGCGCATGAAGTCCTTGACGAACTTCGGTGCGCGGCCGGACAGCGACAGGCCGAGCATGTCGTGGAGCACCAGCACCTGGCCATCGGTCGCGCTGCCCGCGCCGATGCCGATCACCGGCACGCTGACGGCCGCAGTAATGCGCGCCGCCAGTTCGCTGGGTACGCACTCGAGCAGCAGCATCGCCGCGCCGGCGCTTTCCAGTGCCCTGGCATCCTCGATCATCCGTTGTGCCTGGCCTTCGGCGCGGCCCTGCACCTTGTAGCCGCCAAAGAGATTGACCGCCTGGGGCGTCAGCCCCATATGCGCGCACACCGGAATGCCGCGCTCGGCGAGCAGGCCGATGGAATCGGCGAGCCAGGCGGCTCCTTCGACCTTGACCATGTGGGCGCCGGCCTTCATCAGCGTCGCCGAGCTGGCCAGCGTCTGTTCGATGGTGGCGTTAGCCATGAAAGGCAGGTCGGCAACGATCATCGCGCCGCGGTTACCGCGCTTGACGCAGGCCGTGTGGTAAGCCATTTCCTCGACAGACACCGGCAGGGTGCTGTCGTGGCCCTGCAGAACCATGCCCAGGGAGTCGCCGATCAACAGCATTTCCACGCCCGCCTCGCAGGCGGTCTTGGCAAAGGTCGCGTCATAGCAGGTGAGCATGACGATCTTCTCGCCTTTTTGCTTGAGGCCTTGCAGGGTTGTCAGGGTTACGTCTGGCATGGAAGCCGTCCTCCTAGAGCCTCTGGGGTCGCGGTACAGGCGGTGCGCCAGCGGAGGCGGCCCCGCCGCCCCGCTGCGTGCCGGCAGAGGGCGCTTATAGTCACGATGGCGGCGCGCTAAGTCAATCCAGGTTGTTACCGACGCGTTACGCCTGTTACCTCAGGCGTTACAGCGGCCCGTCGAGGCGCTCAAGGCCGGCGAAGGGGCAATCGGCGAGCAGGGCGGTCAGCGTCCTGCCGTCCGCCAGGCGCAGGTCGGCGGGTGCGATCTCGGCCAGTGGATAGAGCACGAACGCGCGCGCCTGCAGGTGATAGTGCGGCACCTGCAGACGTGGCTCATCGATCAGTCGATCACCGAACAGCAGGATATCCAGGTCCAGCGTGCGTGGACCCCAGCGTTCGGCCTTGCGTGTGCGGCCGTGGGCCTGCTCGATGGCCTGCAGCGCGTCGAGCAGGGCGAGTGGTGCGAGGCGGGTATCCAGCGCGGCCACGGCGTTGTGGTAGCGGGGCTGGTCGGGCGGCCCGAGGGGATCGCTCAAGTAAAGAGAGGAGACGGCGACCCGCTGGCTGTCGCTGATCCGGGCCAGCGCATCGAGTGCGCCCCGCAGCTGCAGCCGCGGCTCGGCCAGGTTGCTGCCCAGCCCGATGTAGACGCGTTCCATGTCAGTCGACGGAAGCCGGCGCGCTTTCGTTTGGGCCGCGCTTGCGGCGGCTGTTGCGGCGGCGCTTGCGGGGGGCAGCGCCATCGACGTCCTTGTTGCTCAGGCCGCGGATCATGGTGCGCCGCTCGCTTTCGCTGGCCTCCTGATATAGCGTCCACCAGTCGCCGAGGCCGCCGGTTTCCTCGCCTGCGCTTTCACGCAGCAGCAGGAAATCGTAGCCGGCGCGGAAGCGGGGGTTGTCCAGCAACTGATCGGCACGCCGGCCCTGGCGCCGTGGCAGGCGCTCCTGCATGTCCCAGATTTCGCGCATCGGCATGCTGAAGCGCTTGGGGATCGCGGTGCGCTGGCACTGTTCCCAGATGATGTCGTGGGCCGCTTCCTGCATGGCGGGAATCGGCGGCATGCCGCGCTCCTGCAGCTCGGCGGTGCGTGCTGGCAGTGCGGGCCACAGAAGCGCGGCGAACAGGAACGCGGGCGTGACCGGCTTGCCCTGGGCAATGCGCTGGTCGGTGTTGATCAGCGCATTGCGAATCAGCGTATCGGCATATTCGGGGTTGTCCTCGAGCGCTTCGGCACTGGCCGGGAACAGCGGGGCGAAGAGGTCGAATTCGAGTAGCAGCTCGTAGGTTCGCTCGGCCTTGCCGGAGAGCAGCAGCTTGATGACTTCGTCGAACAGGCGGGCCGAGGGCACGTCGTCGAGCAGGTCAGCCAGGTCGGCGATCGGCTCGGCGCTGTGCTTCTCGATCTCGAAATCCAGCTTCGCGGCGAAACGCACCGCCCGCAGCATCCGTACCGGGTCTTCCTGATAGCGCTGTTCGGGATCGCCGATCAGGCGGATCAGGCGGTTGCGAATGTCGTGAACGCCGTGAGTGTGATCGAGGATGCGTTCGCTGGTGGGGTCGTAATACAGGGCGTTGATGGTGAAGTCGCGCCGCTGGGCGTCGTCTTCCAACGTGCCATAGACGTTGTCGCGCAGGATGCGTCCGCTCTCGTTGCGCGAGGCCAGGTGGCTGGCCTCGTCGTCGTCTTCCTGCGGGTGGTTGGCGCGAAAGGTGGCGACTTCGATGATCTCGCGGCCGAAGTGCACATGGACCAGCTTGAAGCGGCGGCCGATTACCCGAGCGTTGCGGAACTCGGCGCGCACCTGCTCGGGGGTCGCGCTGGTGGCGACGTCGTAGTCCTTCGGTTCCAGTTCGAGCAGCAGGTCGCGCACGCAACCGCCGACCACATAGGCTTCATAACCGGCCTGCTGGAGCCGCTCGACAACGCTGACCGCGTGGCGGCTGAGGTCGTCGCGTTGCAGCGAATGCTGCCGGCTGGTCAGTATTTCGGGTGTGCGACGAGGGTGCGGGAAGCGGCGCAGGGGAGAACGAAAAGACTGGAACAGCTTTTTCAGCATGGGAGGCACTGTGTGGCGAAATGGCTAGGCGGTGATGGGAATGACCACGAAACGAGCGTGGATTCTAGCACCGGGAGCAGGGATGGTGAACGAAGCAGGGGGAGGTGTCAAAAAACGGCCAACAGCAGACAGCACAAGGGGGAGCCGAAGCTCCCCCTTTAATGATGTCGCGTGCTTTGTTGTTATTAGTGTTTCGGGCGTGTTGTTTTTGTTTGGTGCCCGTTCCTTTCGGCTAACGCCTCCAGGAATCGCTCCTACGTTGGGAGCCAAGAGCAAACGGATTTCTTTGGTCGCTGATATGCCATCGATCATTTGATCCAACCAGTTCAGGCACTGCTCGAGCAGTTCTTGTTGTTCTCGGCCTGGTCGCGGGGGCGAAACCCCGATTGGCATTTCCTCTCCAAAAGAATCAGTTAGCTACGTCTCTGCCTTCTTGTTTTTGTTCTGCTAGAGCCGGTACGTCTTGTTCTTATTGTGGGGTCTGCTTGTTATTGTTGTTGTGCCATATAGAAAGCACTTGCCGTGCCAGCTTTTGAAAGTCCTTTATTTTCAAAGGTTTACGATTTTCTGGGGGTTTCCCGGGGCAGAAAAAACCGGGTCCTCGTTACCGATGAACCCGGTTTCTGTTACGGCATGTTCCGTACCGGTAACAACCCGCTACCCCGTGGCGCTGGATTTGCGCCGCGGAATGCCCAGCCGCTGGCGACGTTCCCACAGGCATTTACGGCTGATGCCCAGCTTGCGGGCCAGTTCGGTTTCGGTCATGTGGTCCTGGTGCTCGAGCACGAAGTGCTGGAAGTAGTCTTCCAACGACAGGTCTTCGGTCGGCTCGTTGCTTGTCGCGACCGCCGTTCCCAGTGGGCTGCAGCCGTCGTCCGGGTCGTCCTCAAGGTCTTCGAGCTCGATGTCGATGCCCAGCAGCTCGGCACTGATTTCCTCGCTCTCGCTGAGGATCGCGGCGCGCTCGATGGCGTTTTCCAGTTCGCGCACGTTGCCAGGCCAGCTGTAGTGACGTACGGCCTGTTCTGCCTCGCGGGAAAAGTGCAACCGGTCGTTGCCCATGCGTTCGCCCTGACGGGCGAGAAAGGCGCGGGCGATTTCCAGCACGTCGCTGCCGCGTTCGCGCAGCGGCGGCAGCTTGAGGGCAATGACATGCAGTCGGTAATAAAGGTCTTCGCGGAATTGGCCATTCTTGGCGAGGGTCTTGAGGTCGCGGTGGGTCGCGGCGATCAGGCGCACGTCGACCTTCTGCGACTGGGTCGAGCCGACCCGGCGGATCTCGCCCTCCTGCAAGACGCGTAGCAGCCGCGCCTGCGCCTCCAGCGGCAGCTCGCCGATCTCGTCGAGGAACAGAGTGCCGCCGTCTGCCGCCTCGACCAGCCCGGCTCGCCCGGCACTGGCGCCGGTAAAGGCGCCCTTCTCGTGACCGAACAGCTCCGACTCGATCAGGGTTTCCGGGATCGCGGCACAGTTGACCGAGATCATCGTCGCTTTGGCACGCCGGGACAGGTTGTGCAAGGCTCGTGCGACCAGTTCCTTGCCAGTCCCCGATTCGCCCTGGATCAGGACGTTCGAATCGGTGGGCGCGACCTTGCGGATCTTGCCGAACAGGTCCTGCATCGGGCCGCAGTGGCCAATGATGCCGATGCTCGTGTCGCCGGCTTCCGTGGCCGGTGCCGCGTTGCCGGAACCGCTGCGCGTGGCGGCCGGGCTGGCGGCGGCCTGTTCGCGGTCGCTGAGGATGCGCGCCACCGTTTGCAGCATCTCGTCGTGATCGAAGGGCTTGGCAATGTAGTCCACCGCGCCCATCTTCATCGAGTCCACCGCCGAGCGCAGGCTGGCGTAGCTGGTCATGATCAGCACCGGGGTGCCTTCGGCGAGCTTGATAAGCTCCGTGCCGGGGGCGCCGGGCAGGCGCAGGTCGCTGACGACCAGATCGAAGCCGGCGACATTGAACCGCTCCTGGGCTTCCTGCACGGAGCCGGCCTCGCTGACCTGGTACTGGTTGCGTTCGAGCAGCCGGCGCAGCGCCGAGCGGATGATGGTTTCGTCTTCGACGATCAGGATATGGGGCATCAGTACTCTCTCGACGTTCTGAGGGCGGCTACAGGCTGCGGACGCCAGGCGGCGTGCTCGCAGTGACCCGTGCGAAGCCGCCTCGATGCGGCGTGGGTGGTGCCATGGGGCCCGACGAACCAGCGTGCAGGCTGCACGGCTGACACCTGCGCCAGCCCAGGCTGTGGGCCGATGCGCGGCAGCGAGGCCGGGTCATTGGCTGGCACCAGTCGCCTCGACATGCCGTGGCAGGGTAATGCGGAACCGGGTTCCGCGCTGGGTTGTCGGGTCTGCCGGGCTGTCGATGTTGATCTGGCCATAATGCTCTTCCACGATCGAATAGACCAGCGCGAGGCCCAGGCCGGTGCCTTCGCCGGGGTCCTTGGTGGTGAAGAACGGCTCGAACAGGCGGTCCTGGATCGCCTGCGGGATACCGCTGCCTTCGTCCTCCACGATCAGGTACACGGTCTGCTCGGCCTGCTCGCTGCGCACCCGGATCGCGCCGCCGGGCTCGGAAGCATCGCGGGCGTTGGACAGCAGGTTGATCAGCACCTGGGCCAAGCGCTGCGGGTCGCCCTCGGCCAGGTGCGCCGGATCGCAGAGATTGAAGAAATGCACCTCGGTGCCGCGTCGGTTGAGCGACAGCAGGGCGATCGCGTCCTGGGTGACCTCGGCCAGGCTGACCGGGTAGAGGTCGTGCTGGCGGCCGCCGGCATGGGCAAAGCTCATCAGCGACTGGACGATGCGCGACACCCGCTTGGTCTGCTCGACGATCTGGTTGCTGATCTCGGCGATCTCCTCGTCGGTCTCGCGTTCCTCGCGCAGGTTCTGCGCCAGGCAGGCGATGCCGGTGATGGGGTTGCCGATCTCGTGCGCCACGCCGGCCGCCAGCCGGCCAATGCTGGCCAGGCGCTCGGAGTGGACCAGGCGGTCCTCGAGCTGCTGGGTTTCGGTGAGGTCTTCGATCAGCAGCACCAGGCCGCTGCTGCCCGGGGCCAAGGGCTCGGCGATGGCCGCCTTGTGCAAGTTCAGGCAGCGGCTGTGCCCGTCCAGCTGCAGGCGGCGCTTGTGCAGGTGCTGGTCGTTCTGCTGGATGAAGTCTGCCAACAGGCTCTGCCAGGGTTCGGCGATGGTCGACAGGCGCGAGCCGACCACCTGCAGGGCTGGGATCTCGGTGAGTTCCTCGAGTGCCCGGTTCCACATCAGGATTTCCTGGTCCTTGGCCAGCGAGCAGACCCCCATCGGCAATTCCTGCAGGGTCTGACGATGGTAGCGGCGCAGCGCATCGAGTTCGGCGGCCAGGCCGGTCAGGCGCGAGTGGTAGTCCTCCAGGCGGCTCTCGATGAAGTGGATGTCCTCGGTGACGTAGCCATCCGCGCCGTGCTTGTAGGACAGGAAGTTCTCGACGATGTCCTGGGCCACGCTCGGCCCCATCAGCCCCGAGAGGTTCGCCTCGATACGATCGCGCAGGCGGCGCAGCGCATAGGGGCGGTGTTCGTCGAAGGGCAGCTGCAGGTCGCGCAGGGCCTGTTCCACCTCGCGCTGTGCGGTCTTGGCGCCGAGCGGCTTGGCCAGCTGGGTGGCGAACTCCTGTGGCGAGGCGGCGGCCAGTTCGCGCCGCTGTGGCCGGCGCACGTTTTCCACCGCGCAGGCTTCGGCGGCGGCCTGCTCCTCGGGGCTGGTCTCGGTGAAGATCGAGACCAGCGAGAAGGCCAGCACGTTGACCGCCAGCGAAGCGATCGCCGCCAGGTGCCAGCTGGTGTCGTCGAGCACGTAGACGACATTGAACAGTGGGATATAGAAGCCGTCGAGGTTGCCCACCAGCGGCATCAGCATCGTCACCACCCACACGGCGATGCCGGCCAGCAGGCCGACGATGTAGCCGCGACGGTTGGCGGTCGGCCAGTACAGCACCGAGAGCACACCGGGCAGGAACTGCAGGGTCGCGACAAAGGCGACGATGCCCAGGTTGGACAGGTCCTGTTCGGCGCCCAGCATCAGGTAGAAGCCGTAGCCGGCCATGATGATCGCCAGGATCAGGCTGCGCCGGGTCCATTTCAGCCAGCGGTAGATGTTGCCTTCGGTAGGCGGCTGGTAGAGCGGCAGCACCAGATGGTTGAGCGCCATCCCCGACAGCGCCAGGGTGCTGACGATGATCAGCCCGCTGGAGGCCGACAGCCCGCCGACAAAGGCCAGCAGCGTGAGGGCCTCGCTGTGGGCGGTCAGGCCCAGGCCGAGGGTGAAGTATTCCGGGTTGGTGCTGACGCCGAGCTTCAGGCCGGCCCAGAGGATCAGCGGCACTGCCAGGCTCATCAGCAGCAGGTACAGCGGCAGGCCCCAGCTGGCGCTGACCAGTGCGCGCGGATTGAGGTTCTCGGTAAAGGTCATGTGGTACATGTGCGGCATGACGATGGCCGAGGCGAAGAACACCAGCAGCAGGGTCCGCCAGGGTCCTTCCTGCAGCGGCGTATGCAGCGCCTGCAGCGCCGATTGGTTCTGCAGCAGCCAGATCTCCAGCTGATGCGGGCCGCCGAACACGGCGTACAGGGCATACAGGCCGACGCCGCCAAAGGTGACCAGCTTGACCACCGACTCGAAGGCGATGGCGAACACCAGCCCCTCGTGCTTTTCCCGGGTCGCGATGTGCCGGGCGCCGAAGAGAATGGTGAACAGCATGATCATCACGCAGTAGCCCAGGGCCACGCGTTCCTGCAGCGGCTCCAGGGTCAGGATGCCGATCGAGTCGGCCACGGCCTGAATCTGCAGGGCCAGCAGCGGCAGCATGCCGATCAGCATGACCACGGTGGTCAGCGCGCCGCTCCAGGTGCTGCGAAAGCGAAAGGCGAAGAGGTCCGCCAGCGAGGCCAACTGATAGGTGCGGGTGATGCGCAGGATCGGGTAGAGCAGCACCGGCGCCAGCAGGAACGCGCCGCATACGCCCAGATAGGTGGCAAGAAAACCGTAGCCGTACTGGTAGGCCAGCCCGACGGTGCCATAGAAGGCCCAGGCGCTGGCGTAGACGCCCAGCGACAGGGTATAGGTCAGCGGATGGCGAATCACCCAGCGCGGGATCAGCCCGCGCTCGCTGACCCAGGCGACCCCGAACAGCAGCAGCAGGTAGGCGACGCTGATGAGGATCAGGTGGCTGAGGCTAAAGCTCGTCGGCATCGCGCTGGCTCTGGAGGATGAAAGTCACCACGATGAGGATCAGCCACAACAGGTAGGGCCGGTACCAGGCGCCGTTGGGGTCGATCCACCAGTCCATGATCGCCGGGGAGAACAGATAGATCCCCACGACCAGGAGCAGCACCAGTCGGTAGATGTACATGCTGGAACTCGTGTCGAAAGTGGAGGCGATGGTAAAGGAAGCGGCAAGCTGCAGGCCACAAGCTTCAAGCACAAAGCCCTGATGCCAGCAGCCCTGGCGCCCGCTCGGGGCTGAGTGGCCTGCCCCTTGTCCGGCGCTTTCACCCCGGCACTTTCGCTTTTCAGCTTCCCGTTCCCGCTCTAGCGCAACTGCGCCTCGGCCAACGTCCTGCAGCGCGGGATGCGCTCGGCCTGCCAGCGCGGAATCGCCCAGCGCAACACCTCGGCGGGCAGCGCCTCGGTCAGTTCGTCCGGCGTGGGCTGGCCGAGCGCGCGCAGGGCGCGCAGCAGCAGTGGTGTGGCCTCGGCGGGTTCCAGCGGGGGCGAACGGTAACGCTTGCCCAGCTTGTGGCCGTCGGGCTGGATGATCAGCGGCACATGCAGGTAGCGCGGCTGCGGCAGGCCGAGCAGCGCTTGCAGGTAGAGCTGGCGCGGCGTTGAATCCAGCAGGTCGGCGCCGCGCACGATGTCGGTAACACCCTGCCAGGCATCGTCGAGCACCACGGCCAGCTGGTAGGCGATCAGCCCGTCGCGGCGACGGATCACGAAGTCGCCCACCTCGCGGGCCAGGTGCTGCTCAAACGCTCCTTGCACCCGGTCGACGAAGGCGAAGGCCCGATCCGGCACGCGCAGGCGTATGGCGGCATCCGCGCCGGGGTGTGCGGCCTCGCGGCAGAAGCCCGGGTAAAGGCCGGCGAATGGCTGCAGCTGCTTGCGCGAACAGGTGCAGGCATAGGCGTGGCCGTCCTCGCGCAGCTGTTCGATCACCGCGTTGTAGACCTCGAGCCGTCCGCTCTGGCGTTGCATCGGTCCGTCCCACTCGAAGCCGTAGGCTTCCAGGGCGCGCACGATGGCCTCCTGCGCGCCGGGCATTTCGCGCGGCGGATCGAGGTCTTCCATGCGCAACAGCCAGCGACCGCCGGCGGCACGGGCGTCGAGGTAGGAGGCCAGGGCGGCGATCAGCGAGCCGAAGTGCAGGTAGCCACTGGGTGTCGGGGCGAAGCGACCGACGTAGGCAGGCGGTGTGGGAATGGAAGGGGGCATGACGGACCGGCTCGGAAGGGGATGGCGAGGCGGGCGATTCGACAGCGGCAGACGGAAATGAAGCGGGGCGCCTAGGCGCCCCGTTCGGGATCAGGAACCGATCTGCTTTTCCTTGATCTCCGCCAGCGTCTTGCAGTCGATGCACAGCGTGGCGGTGGGGCGGGCTTCGAGGCGACGGATGCCGATCTCGACACCGCAGGAGTCGCACCAGCCGTATTCGTTGTCTTCGATCAGCTGCAGCGTCTCGTCGATCTTCTTGATCAGCTTGCGCTCGCGATCGCGGGCGCGCAGTTCCAGGCTGAACTCTTCTTCCTGGCTGGCACGGTCGGCCGGATCGGGAAAGTTGGCCGCCTCGTCCTGCATGTGGTGCACGGTGCGATCGACTTCTTCCATCAGCTCCAGCTTCCACTTGTTGAGGATGCCGGTGAAATGAGCGCGCATGTCGTCGCTCATGTACTCCTCACCCTTGGACTCCTTATAGGGCACGAAGGCGCGAATCAGTTGGTTGCTGGGTGTCGTTTTGGTAATGGGCATGGATGAACGCCTCTCGCTATGTCCATTGCGCAGGATAATGAGTCCCTCTGCCGGCCCGTGCCGGCCCTGCGGCTGCAAGCGGGCGAACTTACCAGATCGTATCGGGGTGCGCTACTCCCGAATATCACGGTGGCTGCGGTGTCAGGGGGACCTTCGGTAGAATTCACGTTTTGTACTCTTCAGGGCGGTCAGATGACCTCGTCATACAGCGCACGTAGCCGTGCAATCGAACCCTTTCACGTCATGGCGCTGCTGGCTCGGGCCAACGAATTGCAGGCGCTGGGCCGTGACGTGATTCACTTGGAGATCGGCGAGCCGGATTTCACCACTGCCGAGCCCATCGTCGCGGCCGGGCAGGCCGCCCTGGCCGCGGGCCATACGCGCTATACTGCCGCCCGCGGGCTGCCGCAGCTGCGCGAAGCCATCGCCGGGTTCTATGCCGCGCGCTATCAACTGTCTATTGACCCCGAGCGGGTGCTGATTACTCCCGGCGGTTCCGGCGCGCTGCTGCTGGCCAGCAGCCTGCTGGTCGACCCGGGCCGGCACTGGCTGCTGGCCGATCCGGGCTATCCGTGCAACCGGCACTTCCTGCGTCTGATCGAGGGAGCGGCTCAGTTGGTCCCGGTCGGGCCGGACGTGCGCTACCAGCTCACGCCGCAGCTGGTCGAACGGTATTGGGACAGCGATAGCGTCGGTGCGCTGGTGGCCTCGCCGGCCAACCCGACCGGGACGCTGCTCGACCGTGACGAGCTGGGCGGTCTCTCGGCGGCGCTGAAGGCGCGCGGCGGTCATCTGGTGGTCGACGAGATCTACCACGGCCTGACCTACGGCACCGATGCGGCCAGCGTGCTGGAAGTGGATGACGACGCCTTCGTGCTCAACAGTTTTTCCAAGTACTTCGGCATGACCGGCTGGCGCCTCGGCTGGCTGGTAGCGCCGCCTGCGGCCGTGCCGGAGCTGGAAAAGCTGGCGCAGAACCTTTACATCAGCGCGCCGACCATGGCCCAGCACGCCGCCCTGGCCTGCTTCGAGCCGGCCACCCTGGAAATCCTCGAGGCGCGCCGTGCCCAGTTCGCCCGGCGCCGGGACTTCCTGCTGCCGGCACTGCGCGAGCTGGGCTTCGGCATAGCCGTCGAGCCACAGGGCGCCTTCTACCTGTACGCCGACATCTCGGCATTTGGCGGCGATGCCTACCGGTTCTGCCAGCACATGCTCGAGACCCAGTTCGTCGCCATCACCCCCGGGCTCGATTTCGGCCGCTACCAGGCCGGGCACCATGTGCGCTTCGCCTATACCCAGGACCTGCCGCGCCTGGAACAGGCCGTCGAGCGCATCGCCCGCGGCCTGCAGAGCTGGCAGGGCTGATGCGCTTCACCACGCCACTGGAGCGGGGCCGGCTGGTGCGGCGCTACAAGCGTTTTCTCGCCGATATCGTCAGCGACAGTGGCGAGGCGCTGTGCATCCACTGCCCCAATACCGGTTCGATGCTCAATTGCATGGGCGAGGGTGCGCGCGTCTGGTTTCAGCGCAACAGCGACCCCAAGCGCAAGCTGCCCGGGACCTGGGAACTGGTGGAGACGCCCCAGGGCCGCCTGGCCTGCGTCAACACGGCGCGCGCCAACCGCCTGGTCGAGGAAGCGCTGCAGGCAGGCGTGATCGAAGAACTGGCGGGTTTCACCGCGCTCCGGCGCGAGGTGGCCTATGGGGTCGAGAACAGCCGAGTGGATTTCCGTCTCGATTACCCGGCAGGCCCCGCCTTCGTCGAGGTGAAGAGTGTCACTCTCGGCTTTGGCGATACCGCCGTAGCCGCGTTTCCCGATGCGGTGACCACGCGCGGCGCGCGGCATCTGCGTGAGCTGGCCGCGTTGGCGCGTGAGGGTGTACGCGCGGTGCAGCTCTACTGCGTCAATCTCACGGGTGTCGAGGCGGTGCGCCCCGCGAGCGAGATCGACCCGGCTTACGCCCGCGCCCTGGCTGATGCGGTGGCGGCCGGTGTCGAGGTGCTGGCTTATGGCGTGGCGTTGTCTTCCGACGAGATCCGCTTATCCCATCGCCTGCCCGTGATCCTCTGACGGGCCGGGCGTTATCGGGAAGGGCGAGGTCTGTGGCGCGCTTGCTGGCAAATGGTCCCTTGGATAGCTGGCAGTTACGTCCTGTCTCCGCTCGGTTCTGCCGCTGGTGATCCGCGGGCGTGCGTCTATGTGGCCTGCTTCGCGAGCAAGCTCGCGCCTACAAAGCGCCGTACGGCGCTTGTCGTGTGGCTTTGGGCGGTCCGGCGGCACAAGGTGAACCTGGGGCGGACCGCCGGTGCGTGTCGATTCGCCTTAGTCGGGGGTCACCCGCCAGACTACGCCGCCGACATCATCGGCCACCAGCAGCGCCCCTGACCTGTCCACCGCGACGCCTACCGGCCGGCCCATTGCCTGCTCCTGCTCGTTGAGAAAGCCGGTGAGGGTGTCTTCGGCCGCCCCGTCGGGCTTGCCGTCGGCGAAGGGCACGAAGACCACTTTGTAACCACTGCGCGGCTTGCGGTTCCACGAACCGTGCTGGCCGACGAAGGCTCCGTGGCGATAACGTTCGGGCAGCAGCCGGCCTTCATAGAAGGCCAGTCCCAGCGAAGCGGTATGTGCGCCGAGGGCATAGTCCGGCGCCAGGGCCCGGGCCACCAGGTCCGGACGCGGCGGTTCGACCCGCTCGTCGACGTGCTGGCCGTAGTAGCTGTAGGGCCAGCCGTAGAAACCGCCGTCCTGTACCGAAGTCATGTAGTCGGGCACCAGGTCGCTGCCGATCTCGTCGCGTTCATTCACCGTGGTCCACAGCTCGCCGCTGTCCGGCTGCCAGGCCAGGCCGTTGGGGTTGCGCAGGCCGGAGGCGAACAGCCGCAGCGTTTTGTCCTGCGGGTCTACTTCGAGAATGGCTGCGCGGTTTTCCTCCGCTTGCATGCCGTTCTCGGCAACGTTGCTGTTCGAGCCGCTGGTGACGTAGAGCCGTGATCCGTCCGGGCTGGCGATGACGTTCTTGGTCCAGTGGTGATTGATCGGCCCGGCGGGTAGGTCGACCACCTTCTCACCTTTTGCATCGATGCGGGTTGCGCCTTTCGTGTAGGGGAAGCGCAGCAGTGCGTCGGTGTTGGCCACGTACAGGTGGTCGCCAACCAGCGCCATGCCGAACGGGGAGTGGAGACCGTCGAGCAGGACCGAGCGTTGTTCCGGCACGCCGTCGCCGTTCGCGTCGCGCAGCAGGGTGATGCGGTCGGCGCTCTTGCCGCCCGAGCCGGCCCGGGCCATGACCTTCTTCATGATCCAGCCGCGCAGGCCGCCGCCGTCCTCCGGCTTGGCTGGCGCATCGGTTTCGGCGACCAGCACGTCGCCGTTGGGCAGCACGTAGAGCCAGCGGGGATGCGCCAGGCTCCGGGCGAAGGCGCGCACCTGCAAGCCCGGTGCCGCCTGCGGGGTCCGGCCCTCCGGCCAGCCGGTCGCCTGGGCGATGTTGACCGTGGGAATCAGCGAGTGTTGCGGGTCGGGCAGCACGGGGTCGGGCCCGTAGCCGGCCTGCACCGGGAGGCTGGCGACGTCGCCGCAGCCGGCCAGGCTGAGCATGAGGGCGCCAGTGGCGAAGAGGGCAGGGCGGATTGGCATGGGGCAACTCCTGTGCGGGTGGAAGTGCGCGGGTCAGGGCGCCTCGTCCTGGTCGCGGCCCTTCTTGTGGGTATGTGCGGCGCCGTGCGCGGCACGCTGCTCGAGTGCAGGCATCAGCAGGAAGATCACCAGGGCTAGCAGGGTGGTCAGCACCGCGGTGGACTCGTGGCCCAGGCCGGTGGCGACGCCGATCGCCGCGGTCAGCCAGATGCCGGCTGCGGTGGTCAGGCCTTTGACGTCCTGCAGCGAATCACCCTTGAGGATAGTCCCCGCGCCAAGGAAGCCAATGCCGGTGATGATGCCCTGCATCACGCGAGACAGGTCCTCGATGGGCATTCCCGCCTCGAGCGGCACCAGCACGAACAGCGCGGCGCCGAGCGAGACCAGCATATGGGTCCGCAGCCCGGCCGCCTTGCCCTTGTACTCGCGCTCGTAGCCGAGAACGCCGCCCAGCAGCGCCGCCAGCAGCAGGCGCACGGCTACCCGCAGGGCATGCTCGAGGTCGGGAATGTCGGAAAACTCCGACGCGACCGTTCGGCTGAGGATGTCCCACCACTCCATGCTGGCTCCTTGCTTCTGTGGCCGCGGCGGCTGGCCTTTGGCCTTATGAGTCCGGCCCGGCGCGGCGGGTTCAGTCGACCACCTCGAAACGCAGCATGCCAATCATCTGGCCGGCTTCGGTCATCACGCGCACGCGCCACTTGCCGGCAGCCTGTTCGGGGAAGTTGCGCTTGTGGGTCCAGGCGCGATAACCCGCGTCACGCCCGCCGCTGATCTCCAGCGGGATGCGATCGACGCGTCGGCCGTTGTGGATCCACTCGTGGAAGATGCGCTCCTTCAGGCCGCGCGGGGCGTTGATCGCGGTGTAGGCGTAGAGGCCGTTGCCGTGCAGCTGCGCCGACGTCAGCTGCTTGATCCGGTTGCCCGGCTTGCGCGAGGCATCGTCGAAGGTGCGGGTCACGGCCACGTCGGTCAGCCACAGCGTCGCCGGCGGCACCCAGGTGCGGCCCATCCAGCCGGCCAGCGCCACCGTCGCCGCCAGCAGCAGCATGCCGAGCACGCTCTTCCAGTTCCAGCTCGCGAATAGCCCGCTGAGGCTCGGCAAGGCGAGGACCACGGCGATGCCCAGCGCCCAGAGATAGCTCTGCGGCGTCGACAGGTGAAAGATGATCGGCAGCGCCGTCAGCAGCACGGCGAACAACGTCAGTACGTGAAAGACGAGGTAGACCCAGCGCCGCGGCGCCAGCCATTTGTAGTACAGCGGGTCGACCAGGGAAATCAGCGCGGCGATGCCGAGCATCACCGTGAACGCCGCCTGGCCGCTGTTCCAGGTGGTGGTGATAAAGAAGAAGGGAATGATGAAGAACAGGCTTTCCTGGTGGACCATCTGCGTCACGTAGCGTAGCAGGGGCGGCGGCACCTTCCAGCCGAAGCGGCGCTCCAGGGCACGACGCAGGCTGGTCTCGAGCATCAGCCAGAGCCAGCTGACCAGCATCAGCGCGGCGATGACCTTGGCCAGCCCGGCCTGGCGCTCCACCAGCACGAAGCTGGCCAGCCCCGAGCAGAAGCCGAACAGCGCCACCGTCCCGGGATAGCGCCCGATCAGCCGGGAGACCAACTCGAACAGGGCCGAAACGCGGGCTTTCAAGAACATGGCGTGGTCAGCAAAGGTGTGTCTCCAGAAAGGGCAGGGTGGCGCGCTGGGTCGCTCGCCGAGCCACAATTGTCGCGCGAAACCCGGCGCGATTCGATCACCGGCGAGCCGAACGCCAGGGCACCCGCAGTGGAGTCGACCGGTGCAGCGGCTCGGCTGGCTACGCCGGCCGGTCCATGGCCTGCTCGATCGTCGCGCACAGCCGGTCGTAGGCCCGCGCGGTTTCCGCCGATACGCGCGCCAGCGGCAGGCCAATGTGCTGGCACAGCTCGTCGACGAAAGCGTTGGCCTCGCTGGCCGGTTCCATTTCGATGGCGCACCGCGGCGCCAGGGTCTGCCGGTCGCACAGCAGGAAGTCGAAGCGGGCCGCGGAGATGCGGTTGACCGCGCGGTACCAGGGCGCGCGACGCGGTACCGCCGTCACCTCGACCACGTCCGCCAGGCGCACCTTGGCGAGGATGACGAAACGCTCGCCCATCGTCGCCTGCAACAGCCCCAGCAGTTCGCGCTCGCTGGGCTGGAACAGCGGCTGCTTCAGCGCGTATGGCAGGCGCAGGGCCGGGTGCTCGAATTGTCGCTGCTTGATGAAAAAGACCAGCGCAAAGCAGACGAACGCCACCAGCACCAGGGCAAGGAAACCCATCATTGGACCGGCTCCGGCGGGGCCGGGTGACCCGGATAAAGGCAAGCGTTGGGGATTGGCGGCATGAGCGCTCCTTGGGCGGGCCTAAGCAATTGGAGACGGCAGGGTGAACGAAGTTCGCGTCAGGTGAACGGCCTGCCGTCTGTGGATGGATGTACGACTTATCCCGGTTATCTGTTCAAGGCTCTGTGGATAACCTCTGGGCGGACGGCGCTTCGGCAGGTGGAACGGGGGCTCCAGCGGGTCGTGCGTTTTTTGATCGATTCCTGTAGGCGGATAGTCGCGGCACGTCCGGGCACCCAGCGCAAGGACTTTGGGACGGATTTCGGTGCTTCTGGGCCGCCCTGCTTTGGGGTTATCCCCGATTACTGTGGAAGGTGCTGTGGATAAGCGTGTGCGAAGGTGGCACAGGCCGCGGCAGGCGTGGCCTGTGCCGCTCTGGCTGTTTTCTGTACAGGCCCGCCGCTTATGCCGGTGTGCGCTTGCTCCAGCGCGTCTCGCCGCTCGGTTGCCAGTCACGCAATAGCCCTAGCAACGCCTCTGGCGAGTCGCTGCGCTGGAGCATGCCGCGGTGTGGCGCCTTGACGAAGCCCTCGTCCACCAGATGGTCGAGGAAGTGGCTGAGCTTGCTGTAGAACTGATTGGCGTCGAGCAGGCCAAGCGGCTTGCGGTGGTAGCCCAGCTGGCCCCAGGTCCAGACTTCGAAGAGCTCTTCCAGGGTGCCGAGGCCGCCCGGCAGCGCGATGAAGGCATCCGACAATTCGGCCATCCGCGCCTTGCGCGCATGCATGCCGTCGACCACCTCCAGGCGGGTCAACCCGGCGTGGCCGACCTCGGCATCCTTGAGACTTTGGGGAATGATGCCAACGACTTCGCCACCGGCCGCCATCGCCGCGTCGGCGACCACGCCCATCAGACCGACCGCACCGCCGCCGTAGACCAGGCGGATACCCTCGCCGGCCAGCGTTTGGCCAAGGGCTTCGGCGGCCTGCCGGTAGATCGGGTCATGGCCGGTACTGGCACCGCAGAATACGCATATCGAACGCAGGGACATCATCGGCTCCTTCACACGGCGGGCAGCGTAACGCCACGCTTCCCTGCGGCCAAGTCTCAGCGGCGGTCGCCAATACAGGCGCCGCTGATGCCCAGGGCGTAGTCGGCAAAGAGGATCTGGATCATCGCTAGGCTGGGCATGCGGTTGGCTCCTGGGGACATAGGGACAAGGCTAGCCGGTCTCCGGCGACCCGCCCCATGGGTTTTCCCCATTGGCCCGATAGAGGCTGAGCTCAGTTATCCCCGATCCCTGTGTGCGCTTCTGTGGATAACCTCTTCGTGGTTGGCTGCGGGCGGCGTCGATACTGGCGTTGCGCACCTTGCTCAAGAAGTGATCAATACCCTGGTTACTACCGTAAGTGATTGTTTGAATGGCCTTTTTGCTTGACATCGGCGGTGCTGGCAGGGCGGTAGGGTGCCGCGAGGTTGTCCAGTGTTCCTGTGGGGCGCTTTGTGGATAACGTGGGGAAACGAGACGCCAGGCCGCGCACCGCCTGGGGTGCGAGCGGTTGGCTGAAAAACAGCCAGCCATGCCCATGCGCGGCTGCCAGGCCGGGCGGCTCAGTCTTCGGCGCTGACCAGCCCCTTGCGCAGCGCATACAGCACCAGCGAGGGCACATCGCGCAGCTTGAGCCGATCCATGATCTGCGCCCGGTGGGCATCGACGGTTTTCACACTCAGGCCCAGGCCGCTCGCAATCTCCCGGGTCGACACGCCGCGCACGATCAGCCGCAGGATTTCCACCTGGCGTGGCGTCAGCTGAGCGGCAGCAGGCTCCGCGCGCTGGCCACCTTCGATCACCGCCGACTGGATGACCGTCTGCGCGATGCCGGGGCTGAGGTAGGACTCGTTGCGCGATAGCGCCCTCAGTGCCAGCTCCAGTTCCTGCGCGGCGGCGTCCTTGAGCAGGTAACCGCTGGCGCCAAGGCGCAGCGCCTGCAGGACGTAGTCCGGCGTCGTGTGCATCGACAGGATCAGAATCTGTACGTCCGGGAATTCTGTGCGCCACTGGCGCAGGGCGTCCAGGCCGCTCATGTGCTTCATGCTGATGTCCAGCAGCAGGATGTCCGGCTTGAGGCGGGAAAGAATGCCGTGCACCTCGCTGCCGTCGGCCCCCTCGGCCACCACTTCGTATCCCGGCTGGTCCTGCACCAGCGCCCGCAGGCCTGCTCTGACCAGTCCATGATCGTCGATCAGTGCTACCCGTTTCATGCCTGTACTCCAGTGTGCGGGGAGGCTGCTGCGATCGGCAGCTGCACGGTGATCCGTGTGCCAACCCCGCTGAGGCTTGCAATATTCAGTTCTCCGCGCAGGGCGGCGACGCGTTCTTCCATGCTGGTCAGGCCCAGGCTTGCGGCGCGCGCGCGCGCAGCCCGGGCGTCGAAACCCGTGCCGTCATCGATGACGTCGACGCGCAGGGCATTGTCCGTGCGGCAGATGTGCACGTCGACGCGGCTGGCGCGGGCGTGACGGGCGACATTGTTCACCGCCTCCTGGACGATGCGGAATGCCACCAGCGCGATGTCGGGGGAAAGGTCGACCGTTTCGCCCTCGAGCTTAAGCGACCAGCGCGTGTGCGCGGCTTCGAGGAAGCGCGACAGGTGCCAGTGCACGGCGGCCTGCAGGCCGAGCGTCTCGAGTTGCAGCGGGTGCAGCGCCAGCGACAGGCGGCGGACCTTGGCCAGCGCCTCATCGGCTGCGTCGCTGAGTCGGGCCGCGAGACTGGCCAGCGCCGGCTCATGGGCCAGCGCCCCACGCAGCCGTTGCAGGTGCAGCTTGAGGCCGGTCAGCTGCTGGCCGATGTCGTCATGCAGGTCGCGGGCGAGCTGGCGGCGCTGGCTTTCCTGCACCTCCATCAACCGCTGCGACAGATGTTGCAGCCGCTGGTTGGCCTGCTCGAGTTCGCGCTGTATACGCTCGGCCTCGCTGATGTCGCGCAGCAGCAGGAGCACATCATGATAGCCGTCGTTCTCCAGCAGCAGCTCGCTCACCTCGGCCTGGAAGGCGCTGCCGTCAGCGCGCAGCAGGGTGACGTGGCGAAAGCACCGCGGGCCGATCACGCCGCATTGCAGGCGGTCCAGTCGCTCGGTTTCCTGAGCCCGCAAGTGCGGCGCGATGTAAGGCTGCCATTGGCCTGTAACCGATGGCGCCTCGCCTGTTGGATCGAACAGCTTTCCCGCCGCTGCATTGCAAAAGCGGACCAGTCCGCTGCGGACGATCACCACGCCGTCCGGCAGGCTGGCGACCATCCGTTCGTAGATTCGCGGCGAATAGGCACCGGTCGGCTCGGCTGGCGGTGAAGGCGCAACGTCCGCATCGCGGGTGCTTGCACCTCCTGCGGCAGCTGCTTGTTGCGCCCGCATTGAGCGGAGCGTGACCTGGAGGCCCAGCCACCACAGCGCCGAAGACAGCAGCAGCGCCAGCAGGCTCCAGGCGATGGCCGCCGAGGGCCGCGCACCCATCAACAAGCCGCCCAGAAGCACAAAAGCCGCATGCAGCGCAGCGATGGCCCAGGGCATCCAGCGCAACAGCTGCGGGGAAGGGCCCAGGCGGTCGGCAATGTCCGATACACGCTCCGTCATCTGAGAACCGTTACCTGTGGTCGATGGGTGCCGCTGTGTGCGGCACCCCCAGGGGTAGCTGTTTTTCTGCGCGAGCGCTCTATTCAGCCTAGTCCGCACGCAGCCCCTCGCAAGCGTGAAGCCGGGTGATGACGTCAGAAGGCGTATGCGTGCCCCGGCAGCGGCGGCGGAAACTTTAGCGCCCGACCTCCTTAGGACACCCTAGGGCCGCCTAGGGTTTTGCCTGATATCGCGGGGCCTGCCGGCTGCCTATCGTGCCGGCCATTCGACTCTGCCCTGCGAGGCCGCACCGTGTTTGCCTACCCTGCACTCTGGATTGGAATCGCCACCGGGTTCGCCGGCCTGGCCCTGGGCTCGCCCTGGATCGCTGGCGCGGGCAGCGCCGTCTGCGTAGCCGCGGCAGTTTTCCTCAAGCCGCGAGTGCCTCGCGTGGCGATCAACTCCGAGCCAGCGGCCGCAGCGCCGGCCGGCGCCCCAGCGGTCGAGCCGCTGCTCAATGCCGTGTTGCCGACCTGGGACAAGAACCTCGGGCAGGTGCGCGACATCCAGCAAAACAGCGTGCGCCAGCTGTTCGAGCACTTCGCCGGCTTGTCGGATCGGCTCAGCCAGACCCTGAGCAAATCGGACAACGTGATCGGCGGCGACGGTATGGCCAGCAGCCTGCGTCAGGCACAGAACCGACTCAACGAAGTGACCTCGGCGTTCCATGCCGCCAGCGGCCGCAAGGCCGAACTGCTGGGCACCATCGCCGACCTCAACGGTTACGCCAGCGAACTGCAGTCCATGGCCAAACACGTCCAGGACATTGCCAGCCAGACCAACCTGCTCGCGCTCAATGCGGCCATCGAAGCGGCCCGTGCCGGCGACTACGGCCGTGGTTTCTCGGTGGTGGCCGACGAGGTGCGCAAGCTGTCGACGCTGTCGGCCGAAACCGGCCAGCAGATGGGCAACAAGGTCAGCGAGATCAACCAGGCGATCCGCGCCACCGTGACCGCCGCCGACGAGCTGACCACCAGTGAGCGCGACAACCTCAGCTACCTGGACAGCGTGGCGGGCGACGTCATGCAGGGCCTGGGGCAGAGCCTCAACGAGCTCTCGGTCACCTCGCTGCAGCTGCAGCAGGAGACCCGCGTCACCCAGGCGACCATCGAGGAGATCGTCGTCAGCCTGCAGTTCCAGGACCGCACCGACCAGATGCTCGACCACCTGCAGCACGACATGCAACGCCTGGATCAGGCCGTGCGCGTCGGCGATGGCAGCGTGAGCGACCCGCAGCGCTGGCTGCGCGAGCTGCACCAGCACTTCACCACGGACGAGGAGCGCCACGGCAAGACCCGCGGCAAGAGCTCCGGCGACGACGTGACCTTTTTCTGATTCAACTTTCGATTCAACAGGGAGCATCACATGGCCAAGACCATTCTCATCGTCGACGACTCGCTCTCCATGCGCCAGCTGGTGAAGATGACCCTCACCGGCGCGGGCCACCAGGTGATCGAAGCCGTTGACGGCAAGGACGCCCTGGCCAAGCTCAACGGGCAGAAGATCAATCTGATCATCAGCGACGTGAACATGCCGAACCTCGATGGCATCGGCCTGGTCAAGGCGGTCAAGGCCAATGCGGCCTACCGCTTCACGCCCATCGTCATGCTCACCACCGAAAGCGAGCAGGGCAAGAAGGCCGAAGGCCAGGCGGCCGGCGCCAAGGCCTGGATCGTCAAGCCGTTCCAGCCGCAGCAACTGCTGACCGCTGTCGAAAAGCTGGTCGGCTGACATGCTTGAAATCACCTATGACCGCAGCGTGGAGCCGACCCGGCTCTGCCTGACCGGCAGCCTGACCATCTACGAGGTCGGCGAGGCGCACACGACGTTGCTGAGCATGCTGGCCACGCCGGAGGCGCGCCCCTGCCTGCTCGACCTCGAAGCGCTGGAAGACCTCGACACCGCCGGGGCGCAGCTGCTGCTCGCGACCCAGCGTCATTTCGAGGCGGCCGGCGGCAGTTTGAAGGTGCAGGGTCCGGCCGCGGCGGTGACCGAGGTGCTCGAGCTGTTGCGCCTGGAAACCCTGTACCCCGACGTCCTACTGGCCCATCGCTGAAAGGAAACCGTGATGCTTGATGGCGAACAATGGAGCCAGCTGCTGCTGAGCTTTGTCGAAGAGGCCCGTGACCTGGCCAAGCAGGCCGAAGAGTACCTGCTGCTGCTCGACGAGTGCCCGACCGACGAAGAGGCGATCAACGGGCTGTTCCGCGCAATGCACACGCTCAAAGGTTCGGCGGGCCTGTTTTCGCTGGGGCCGCTGGTGGGCTTTACCCATCATCTGGAAAACCTGCTGATGGCGGTGCGTGACGGCGCTCAGAGCCTGTCGCCGGCACTGATCTCGCTGATGCTGCGTTGCCTGGATGAGATCAGCGCGATGATCGAGCTGATCGACACCGACAAAGGTGAGCTGCTGGTTGATGACAGTCGCCAGCAACCGCTGCTGGCCGAGCTCGCCAGTTGCACCGAAGCGCCGCCGCCGATGCACCACATTCCTGTCGTCATGCTGCCCGAGGACAGCTGCAACAGCCGCGGACAGCTCGAGCGCTGCGCCAGCTGCGATGCCGACGGCGCCTGGCACATTTCCTTGCGGTTTCACGCCGATCTGCTGCGCAACGGCTTCGAGCCCAGTTCGTTTGTCCGCTTCCTGAGCCGACTGGGCGACATCCTCCATTTGCAAACAGTGAGCGAATCGCTGCCGTCGCTGGCCGAGTTGCAGCCGGAGAGCTGCTACCTGGGGCTGGAAATTGCGCTGTGCACGCCGGCCGGCAAGGCCGAGATCGAAGAAGTCTTCGAGTTCATCGAGGACTTCTGCACCCTGCGCATCCTGCCGCCGTCCAGTGAGCTGCAGGACTACCTGCAGCTGATCCACGATTTGCCGGAAACGGACGCGCAGATCGGCCGGATTCTGGTCGCCAGTGGTCTGTTGACCGAGCGCGAACTGGAAGAAGGCCTGGCCCTGCAGGCCGCGGAAACGGTCGAGGTCAAGCCGCCGCTGGGCACGGTGCTGGTCAATGAAGGCATCGTCGCGCCCCAGGTGGTCAACGCCGCCCTGGCCAAGCAGCAGGTGGCGCGCGACAAGCGCAGCCAGGAAAGCAGCCAGATCCGCGTAGCAGCCAACAAGCTGGACGAGCTGATCAACCTGGTTGGTGAGCTGGTCATCAGTGCAGCCGGCGCGCAGCTGCGTGCCCGCTCGCATGGCGACGCCGGTTGCGTCGAGAGCACCCAGACGGTCAACCAGCACGTTGAGCTGATCCGCGAGGCCGCGCTGAAGCTGCGCATGATCGAGATCGGCGACACCTTCAACCGCTTCCAGCGGGTGGTGCGCGACGTCAGCCAGCAACTGGGCAAGGACATCCGCCTGGAGATTCGTGGCGCCGACACCGAACTCGACAAGGCGGTCATCGACAAGCTGGCCGACCCCCTGACGCACCTGGTGCGCAACGCCATCGACCACGGTATCGAATCGGCCGAGGGCCGTGTCGCCGCCGGCAAAACGGTCGAGGGTCATCTGCGGCTGGACGCCTATCACGAGTCGGGGATGATCGTGATCGAAGTGGCCGACGACGGGCGCGGGCTCAACACTGCACGTATCCGCGAAAAAGCCATCGCCCGCGGGCTGATCGATGCCCAGGCGAACCTGCCCGAGGCTGATATCCAGGCGCTGATCTTCGCCGCCGGGTTCTCCACTGCCGAGAGCGTCTCCGACCTGTCCGGCCGCGGTGTGGGGCTGGATGTGGTGCGCAGCGCCATTGATGCCTTGCGCGGCACTATCGAGATCGATTCACGCGAAGGGCAGGGCTGCACCTTCCGCATTCGCCTGCCGCTGACGCTGGCGATCATCGACGGTTTCCTCGTCAGCCTCGGCGACGACTATTTCGTGATCCCGCTGGACATGGTGACCGAGTGTCTGGAAATGGACACCGAGCAACTGAGTTGCGGGGCCTACGGCTACCTCAACCTGCGCGGCAAGCCGTTGCCCTGCCTGTCGCTGGCGGCCCACTTCAACCTGCCGGAAAGCCACGGCAAACGCCGAAACATCATTGTCGTCAGCCAGGGCCGGCAACAGGCCGGGCTGATCGTCGATCACCTTCACGGTGAACTACAAACCGTCATCAAGCCGCTCGGGCAGCTGTTCCAGCACCTGCAGGGCATTGGTGGCTCCACCATCCTGGGAACCGGGCAGGTCGCCCTGATCCTGGATATCCCCAGTCTGTTCCGTTACCTGCAAAACCACGTCGACGCGAATCCTGCTGCCCAGCGCATCAGCCCATCCCGCCAGGACCTCGCAGGCCAGTAAGGAGAAACACCCATGAATGTATTCGGTAACTTCAAAATAGGAACGCGCCTGATCGCCGGCTTCCTGGTGGTGGTGGCGCTCACCATTGCCGTGGGACTGCTGGGAATCCGGAAGCTAGAGCAGGTCAACGAGCTGTCCGACCAGATGTACGACCGCGAGATGATCGCGTTGAACAACATCCAGTCGGCCAATGTGCAGCTGATCTACATTGGCCGTGGCCTGCGTTCGAGCCTCCTGGCCACCAGCCTGGAAGAACGTGACGCGGTCATCAAGCAGACCCGCGACGCCATCAAGAAGATGTACGAATACATCGAGCTCACCCGCACAAGCTTCGTGACGCCGGAAGGCAAGGCGCAGTTCGAATCGCTCAGCGAGCCCATGGCCGCCTACGTGCAGATCGTCGAGCAGGCCCTCAAGCTTCGTGAAGCCTCCAGCGAGGTAAGACCTGCCGACGAGCTGACGGTGATGCTGCCGCAACTGCGCGAGACCGGTAACAAGGCCGACGATATGCTGACTGCCTTGGTCGAGCGCAAGGTCGCCAATGCCAAGCAAGCCAACGAGCAAATCTCCGAAATCTACCTCGGCTCGCGCACCCAGATGATCGCGCTGGTGATCATCGCCGCCGTGCTGGGCTTCGGCATCGGCATCCTGGTGACCCGCAGCATTACCCGGCCGCTCAACCGCGCGGTGTCGGTGGCTGATTCGCTCGCTGCCGGCGATCTCGGCATCCAGGTCGAGTCCGACAGCAAGGATGAAACCGGCCAGCTGCTCAACGCCATGAAGAACATGACCGAGCGTCTGCGCAGCGTCATGGGCGATGTGCGCAGCGCCGCCGACTCGTTGTCTTCGGCGTCCGAAGAAGTCAGTGCCACCTCGCAATCGCTGAGCCAGGCGGCCAGCGAGCAGGCGGCCGGCGTCGAGCAGACCACCGCCTCGGTCGAGCAGATGTCCGCGTCGATCGCGCAGAACACCGAAAGCGCCAAGATCACCGACAGCATTGCCGGCAAGGCGGCCAACGATGCCGTGGCCGGTGGCCGGGCCGTGCGCGACATGGTCGTTGCCATGAAGCAGATCGCCGACAAGATCGGCATCATCGATGACATCGCCTATCAGACCAACCTGCTGGCGCTCAACGCGGCCATCGAGGCGGCGCGTGCCGGTGATCATGGCAAGGGCTTTGCGGTGGTGGCTGCCGAGGTGCGCAAGCTCGCCGAGCGCAGTCAGGTCGCCGCGCAAGAGATCGGTGGCGTGGCCGGCAGCAGCGTGCAGCTGGCCGAGCAGGCCGGGCGCCTGCTCGACGATATCGTGCCGAACATTCAGAAGACCTCGGACCTGGTGCAGGAGATCACCGCGGCGTCTCAGGAGCAGAGCACCGGCGCCGGTCAGATCAACATCGCCATGGGTCAAATGAACCAGATCACCCAGCAGAACGCCTCGGCGTCCGAAGAGCTGGCTGCCACCTCCGAGGAGATGAACGCCCAGGCCTCGCAATTGCTCGAGCTGATCGGCTTCTTCCGTCTCGATGCTCGCGATGGGGTTGTTCAGGGCCTCGGTCGCCAGCCACAGGCGCCCAGCGTCAAGCCCAGCGGCAATCGCTCGGTGCGCAGCATCCGCAAGCCGACCGCCATGGCCGATGACGGCCAGTTCGTCAGCTTCACATAAGGGGGCGCAGATGAACCTTCCACAGGTTAGCGGTGCTGCCAGCACCGCAACAGCTGATATCCAGCACCTGTCGTTCCGGGTGCGCCAGGCACGCTACGCGCTGCCCATCGATCTGGTGCGCGAGATCATCGAGTACGGGCAGATCACCAGCGTGCCGATGATGCCGGCGTGCATCCACGGGGTGATCAACCTGCGCGGCAATGTAGTACCGGTGCTGGACTTGGCGGCGCGATTCGGTATGGAACGCACGCTGCCGAGCAAGCGGACCTGCATCGTGATCATCGAGCTGGAGCTGAACGAATCGCTGCAACGCATCGGCCTGGTGGTCGATGCAGTCGACGCGGTACTGGACATCCAGGCGGCCGATGTCGAACCCGCGCCGGCGTTCGGCGCCGGAATTCGCACGGAATTCATCGCCGGCATGGCGCGCGACGAGCGCGGCTTCACCATCATTCTGGATGTGCGCAAGGTGTTGTCGCTGGACGACATCCTGCAGATCAGCCAGGCGATGGCGCAGGCGAGCTGAGCATGCCGACGTCTAGCCTGCCGGTGCTGGGCGAGCAGGAATTCCGCTTCCTGCAGCAGCTGATGGTCGAGGCGTCCGGCATTCACCTGAGCGACAGCAAGCGGCCGCTGGTGGCCGGCCGTCTGATGCGACGGTTGCGCGCGCTGAACCTGAGCAGCTACCGCGACTACCTGCTGCTGCTCAAGGATCCTGCGAAGCAGGCCGAGCAGCGGCTGGTGATCGATCTGCTGACCACCAACGAAACCTACTTTTTCCGCGAACCGCAGCATTTCCAGTTTCTTGCCCGCTGGCTGGACGGCCGGCGCGAGCCGTTGCGCATCTGGAGCGCCGCCTGCTCATCGGGTGAAGAACCCTACACCCTGGCCATGGTGCTGGCCGAGCATGGCCCGGCGGACTGGTCGATCCTCGGCAGCGACCTCAGCCGCACGGTGCTGGAAAAGGCCGAGGCGGCGATCTATCCGATGGATGAGTCGAGCAACTTCCCACCCGGCTGGCTGAAGCGCCATTGCCTGCGCGGTATCGGTGACCACGAAGGGGCCTTTCGCCTCGCCCAGGGTTTGCGTCAGCGGGTGCGCTTTCGTGAACTGAACCTGATGCGGCCATTACCCGAGGACATCGGCAGCTACGACGTGATCTTCCTGCGCAACGTGCTCATCTATTTCAATGCCGAGGACAAGCGCGCCATCGTGACTCGCCAGATCCAGCGCCTTCGCGCGGGTGGCTTGCTGTTCATCGGCCATGCCGAAAGCCTGCATGGGTTCGGGCTGCCACTGCGCAGCGTCGCGTCGTCGGTCTTCGAACGCCTATGACTGCCCTGCGTTTTCTACTGCCGGGCGAGTATCTGTTCGGCCAGCATCCAGGCCCCGTGGTCACGCTGCTCGGCTCGTGTGTCGCCGTCGTTCTCTGGCATCCACAGCGTCGTTTGCTCGCCGTGAGCCACTTCGTCGTGCCTGGAGGTGCCTTTGCGCAGGACGACACGCGCAGTGGCGAAGCAGTGTTTGCTCGTCTGCAGCAGGACATGGTCCGCCACCGCACAGCGCCTTCTGACTACCGCAAAGGGCTCTACGGTGGTGGCACCTGCCTGCAACCAGGCAGGCCGGGCAGTTTGCAGATCGGGCTGAAAAACATCGCCTTCGCCCGCGAGCAGTTCGCTCGGCTCGGCTGGCGTGTCGATGACCAACAATACGGTGGCCTGGGCTATCGACGCCTGACGCTCGACGGCCGAGACGGGCGCCTGGCGTGCCAGTCATTCGCCGCGACCACCCTGCTGGAGGGCACCGCATGATCAAGGTCTTTATCGTCGATGACTCGGCGCTGGTGCGCCAGGTGCTGTCCGCGTGCCTGGAAAACCATCCGAACATCGAGGTGATCGGACAGGCCGCCGATCCGCTGTTCGCGCTGGAAAAGATGCAGCGCAACTGGCCCGATGTGCTGGTGCTCGATGTCGAGATGCCGCGCATGGACGGCCTCACCTTTCTCCGCAAGCTGATGGCCGAGCGGCCGACGCCGACGATCATCTGTTCGACCCTGACCGAGGCGGGCGCGGCGATCACGCTTGAAGCGTTTGCGGCGGGCGCCGTGGGTGTCTTCACCAAGGCACGTCTGGGCTTAAAGGACAGCCTGCTGCAGCTCTCCAGCGACCTGATCAAACAGATCCAGCAGGCCGCCGCGACCCGGCCGCGGGTGGCGGCGGTCCGCGCCGCGCCGGTCACGGCCCAGTCGCGTCCGGCGGAGCCGGCCGGCAGCAGCGCCCTGACCACCACCGACCGGGTTGTGGCGCTGGGCACCTCGACCGGCGGCACTCAGGCGCTTGAGCTGGTGCTCAAGCAGCTGCGCGTCGACTCACCGGGCATCGTCATCGTCCAGCACATGCCGGAGAAATTCACCGCCGCCTTCGCTCAGCGTCTGGACAGCCTCTGTCAGATCGAAGTGCGCGAAGCACGTCATCTCGATCGGGTTCGCTCCGGGCTGGCGCTGGTCGCGCCTGGCGGCAAGCACATGCAGCTCAAGCGCAGTGGCGCGCAGTATTTCGTCGAAGTGCTCGACGGCCCGCCAGTCAACCGGCACAAGCCATCGGTGGACGTGCTGTTCCGCTCCGTCGCCCGCCAGGCCGGGCACAACGCGCTGGGGGTGATCATGACTGGCATGGGCGATGACGGCGCGCGCGGCCTGCTGGCCATGCGTGAGGCGGGCGCGCGCACGGTGGCCCAGGACGAGGCCAGCTGCGTGGTATTCGGCATGCCCAAGGAAGCGCTGCAGATGGGCGCGGCGCAGAGCACCGAGTCGTTGGAGAACCTGCCCCGGCTGATCACCGACTACGCCCGCGCTGTGCTGGGCTGAGGCGCGCCGGCTGTCGTGCCGGCAAACCGAGGCTGTCCTCCAGGCAGCTGGCAGCGCTTCGATCATCCCGGCGCCTTATGCCGCGGCATTCATTCGTGGCGGTTTTGATTGTGAGCGGGTAAGGGCCTGGCCGACACTCGCCGGCATCCGATGCAACGCATCCAACCAAAACCGCTGGAGGATTTTCCATGAGTGACGCCATTCGCTTCGAAGACAAGGTGGTCGTGGTGACCGGCGCCGGTGGCGGGCTCGGCCGCGCCCATGCGCTGCTGTTCGCCCGTCACGGCGCCCGCGTGGTGGTCAACGACCTGGGCGGCAGCACCCAGGGCGAGGGCGCCAACGCCTCGGCGGCTGATCGCGTAGTGGAAGAAATTCGCCAAGCCGGCGGTACCGCAGTAGCCAACCATGACTCGGTAACCGATGGCGACAGGATCGTGGAGCAGGCGCTGGACAGCTTCGGCCGCATCGACGTGGTGGTGAACAACGCCGGGATCCTGCGCGACAAGACCTTTCACAAGATGGAAGACGCCGACTGGGATCTGGTCTATCGCGTACACGTCGAGGGCGCCTACAAGGTGACCCGCGCCGCCTGGCCGCACATGCGCGAACAGAGCTATGGCCGGGTGATCTTCACCGCCTCGACCTCCGGTATCTACGGCAACTTCGGCCAGGCCAACTACGGCATGGCCAAGCTGGGGCTCTACGGCCTGACCCGCACACTGGCGCTGGAGGGTCGCAAAAACAACATCCTGGTCAACGCCATCGCCCCCACCGGCGGCACGCGGATGACCGAGGGGCTGATTCCGCCGCAGGTCTTCGAGCAGCTCAAGCCCGAGCTGGTCAGCCCGCTGGTGGTCTTCCTCGCCAGTGAGAGATGCCAGGAGACCTCCGGCCTGTTCGAAGTCGGTGGCGGCTGGATGGGCAAGGTGCGCTGGGAGCGCAGCCTGGGCGTCGGCTTCGACCCCAAGGCCGGCTTCGATGCCGAAGACGTGGCCGCCAGCTGGCAGCAGATCTGCGATTTCGAGAACGCCGCGCATCCGGCTGACAACATGGAAGCGCTAAAGGAAATGATGGCCAACCTGCAGAAACACGCCGGTTGATGCTGCTTCCGGGGCGCGTACGCCGCGCCCTGTTTGCCTGCGGCGCGGCGTCAGCCCGTCGCGCCGGCTGGATCCTCCGGCAACAGGCGCAAGGCCTTGGCACGCGCCTGCTCCAGGTCACGCACGTAGTACAGCTGCCCTTCAAGGCGGTGGATGCCGGCACGACGCAGCTTGAGCCGGACCCGCGCGCTGCTGCCGCTGAGAATCAGCGCGACCCCCAGCTTGCGGTAATCGAGCAGCAGGTTTTCCAGCGCCGCGAGGGCGGTCATGTCCAGCATTGGCACGCCGCTGACGTCGACGATCACCACCCGCACCTGCGGATTGAAGCGCCGCAGCACGCCCAGCGCCTTCTCCGCCGCGCCAAAGAACAGCGGCCCGCGCACCGCGTAGGCGGCGACATGCTCGGGCAGGTTTTCGAGCAGGCGGTGCTCGCGGGGCGACAGCGGGGTGGTGTCGGTGAGTTCGCTCATGCGCTTGATGAACAGCCCGGCGGCCAGCAACAGGCCGACCCCGACCGCCAGCACCATGTCGAACAGCACGGTCAGGATCAGGCAGGTCAGCAGCACCAGTACGTCGCTGCGCGGGGCGATGCGCAGCGTTCTGATGACGTGCTGGGCTTCGCTCATGTTCCAGGCCACCATGATCAACAGCGCTGCCAGCGCGGCCATCGGCAAGTAGCTGAACAAGGGTGCCAGCCAGAGAATCGCCACCAGCACCACGCCGGCATGGATGATCGCCGCCAGCGGCGAGCTGGCGCCGGCGCGCACGTTGGTGGCGCTGCGGGCGATGGCCGCCGTGGCGGTGATGCCGCCGAACAGCGGGGCGACCAGGTTACCGATGCCCTGGCCGAGCAGTTCGGCGTTGGGGTCGTGCTGGCTGCCGGTCATGCCGTCGGCGACCACTGCGCAGAGCAGCGACTCGATGGCGCCGAGCATGGCGATGGCAAAGGCCGGCGCGAGCAATTGGTGGAACAGCTCGAAGCTCAGCACCAGCGGGCGACCGTCGGGGCCGGGCAGCTGCCAGGGCCAGGCGAAGTCGGGCAGGAAGGGCGGGATGCCCGGGTGCGTCACGCCGCCGACGCTGTAGCTGAAGCGCTCGCCGAGCGTCGCCACGGGCACGCCTGCACGTTCCAGCGCCACGGCCAGCAGCGCGCCGACCACCAGCGCGACCAAGTGCCCGGGGACCTTCGGCACCAGCCGCGGCCAGCCGATCAGAATGACCAGGCACAGCGCGGCGATCAATGCGTCGCCAGGCTGCGCCCCCGGCAGCGCGCGGCTCAGCTGGACCAGTTGCCCGAGGTAGTGATGGGGTTGTTCGGCAAGTGTCAGGCCGAAGACGTCCTTGAGCTGCAGCGTGGCGATCACGATGGCGATGCCCGCGGTGAAGCCGAGGGTAACCGGGTAGGGCACGAAGGCGATGAGCCGGCCGGCGCGCAGCAGGCCGAGCAGGATCAGGATCAGGCCCGCCAGCATGGTGCACAGCAGCAGGCCGCCGATGCCGAACTGTTGGGTGATCGGCAGCAGTATCACCACGAAGGCGGCGGTCGGCCCCGACACGTTGAAACGCGAGCCACCGGTCAGCGCGATCAGCGGGGCGGCGATCAGCACCGTGTACAGCCCCTGCTGCGGCGCCACGCCCACGGCGATGGCCAGGGCCATGGCCAGCGGAATGGCGATGATGCCGACCGTCAGGCCGGCGATGACGTCTCCGCGCAGCGCCTGTACGCCGTAGCCCGAACGCAGGGTTTGCCGCCACGCGGCGAAGAGAGGGGGAAACTTCATGCCGGACGCTCCTTGTGTGCCGGGCGCCAGTATACGGTCTGGGTCGGAGCCTTGGCCCGACGCGGACGCGTTAGCAGGTAAATCGACGATTTTCGTGTACGACCTTGGTCGCAAACGGCCTTGGTGCGTTGAGCGTGTACGCCTCGCGGAGTAAACTGCCGCCCCCGAAAGGCTCGTCGAACCGGAGCAATCATGCGCAAAGACAAGCAAAAGGTCATCGGCGAAGCGATCAGCGATGAAGCGATCAAGCTGTTTCTCGAGCCGGAACCGGCCGACCAGACGCCGCCCTCGCTGCACAAGCTGATCAAGGCCTATCGTGGTTTGCGGATCGACGATTTCGAGCGTTTCCTCGGTTTCTTTGTCGAAGCTGGATTCGACCTGAACGCCACGGATGCCAATGGACGGGACTTCATCGCGCTGACCGCCGATCATCTTCAGGCAGCGCCCTATATCGAACGGGTCAAGGCCGCACGCGGCTGATGCCTCACTGTCGCGGCGGCGTTTGGCTGCGGCAAGCGACACCGTTGACTGGCTGAGCAAGCGCGGCGGCCACAATCGTTTTTCTCGCTGCACGTTTCCCGTCGAGCCCCGGCCTGTCGCCTCGCTCCGGGAGGCCTCGGAGCGAGAGGGAGTAGGCCAAAAGCCGTTCTCCCGACAGCGGGCCGGCCCTTGCGCCGGTCTTCGGGCACAAGCCCGAGCAGCGGCCTGGAAACCCCTCCGTTTCCAGCCGCCTGGCTGGTGGTTCTACATGCCCGCGTACTGCGGTCGTGACAGTTTAATGCTGTGATTCTGGAGAACGCGTTGATGACGCAACACGATAGCGAAGCCGTGGATTTGGTGCTGGTGGGAGCCGGCATCATGAGTGCGACCCTGGCCGTACTGCTCAAGGAGCTCGATCCCGATATCAAGCTTGAAATCGTCGAGCTGCAGGAGTCCGGGGCGGTCGAAAGCTCGAATCCCTGGAACAATGCCGGCACCGGCCACGCCGGGTTGTGCGAGCTGAACTACACGCCGGACAGCAAGGACGGCTCGATCGATATCAAGAAAGCCGTCACCATCAACACCCAGTTCGAGGTCTCCAAGCAGTTCTGGGCCTACCTGACCGGCCGCGAAGGATTCGGCAGCCCCAGCGACTTCCTCAACGTGGTCCCGCACCTGAGCTTCGTGCGTGGCACCAAGAACATCGACTATCTCAAGCGTCGCTTCGATGCGCTGAAAACCCACCACGCCTTCGAGAACATGGTCTACAGCGAAGACCGCGCGACGATGGAGGCGTGGATGCCGCTGATGATGCCGGGCCGCCCGGTGGACGAGCCGATCGCCGCCACTCGCGCGCAGAACGGCACCGACGTCAACTTCGGTGAGCTGACCCGGCAGATGCTGGCCTACCTCGCCGGCAAGCCCGGCGTAAAACTGTCGTATTTCCAGAAGGTAACCGGCCTGGCGCGTGACGGCCAGGGCTGGCGCGTCGAGATCAAGAACACCCGCGATTCGAGCAATCGCGAGCTCAAGGCCAATTTCGTCTTTCTCGGCGCCGGCGGCGCGGCACTGCCGCTGCTGCAGATGTCCGATATCGAGGAAGGCAAGGGCTATGGCGGCTTCCCGGTGAGCGGCCAGTGGCTGCGCTGTGACAATCCCGAAATCGTCAAGCAGCACCAGGCCAAGGTCTACAGCCTGGCGGCGGTCGGCGCGCCGCCGATGTCGGTACCGCACCTGGACACCCGCGTGGTCGATGGCAAGAAGTCGTTGCTGTTCGGACCCTATGCCGGTTTCACCACCAAGTTCCTCAAGCACGGTTCGCCGCTGGACCTGCCCATGTCGATCCGCCCGGGCAACCTCAAGCCGATGCTGGCCGTGGCACGTGACAACATGGACCTGACCCGCTACCTGATCAAGGAAGTGCGCCAGTCCATGGCCGATCGCCTGGACACCCTGCGAGGCTTCTACCCGGAGGCGAAAGCCGAGGACTGGCGTCTGGAGATCGCCGGCCAGCGTGTGCAGATCATCAAGAAGGACCCGAAGAAGGGCGGCATCCTGCAGTTCGGCACCGAGTTGGTCTCGGCCAGGGATGGCTCCATTGCTGCGCTCCTCGGAGCATCTCCGGGCGCTTCGGTCACCGTGTCGATCATGCTCGACCTGATCGAACGCTGCTTCCCCGAGCAGGCACGCAGCGAGGCCTGGCAGCGCAAGCTCGAGGAGATGTTCCCGGCCCGAGAGAAGGTGCTGGAAAACGATCCGGTGGCCTACCGCGAGGTAACGGCGATGGTCGACAAGCGCCTGGGCCTGGCTGACTGATCGAACCGTTTCGGCAAGCGCAAAGCCGTGTCGCTGTCACAGGACGCGGCTTTTTCGTGGGCGGTGCATATGTCAGGTTGCCAGGCGGAGGGCGGCAGCGGCTTGCCGAGCCAGGCCAGGCGGTTCTCGATCACCTCGACCCAGTGCGCCCCGGACGGTCGCTCGGCGGCGGTCAGCAGCATGCAACAGTGCTGCCGCTCGTCGAGCAGGGCGTAGTGGCGTGGCGCGGGGCGTCGAAACAGGCGGTCGAACAGCGGCATGGGAAGACTCCGGAAGGCTTTGCCGGGTTATCCCATGCCGGGATGACGTGTGGATGACGGAACATCGCCAGCGCCTGCTGGGTCCCAGTTTCATCCGCTGTCGGGCGGTTGCGCAGCTGGGTATACTGCGCGCCATCATTTTCCCCAAACTGGAGTAAGACAGCATGCTGAAACGCCTGTTGTTCAGTCTTGCCGCCGTGTCGGTACTGGCCCTGGGCGGTTGCGCCCACAGCCCGCAACAGCTCGATCCGAACCCCAAGATCAGCGGCACCATCCAGCCGGTCGGCCAGGGGCAGCCGGTCTCGGTGCGCGTCGTCGACGGCCGCCCCTCCTCGACGCTGGGTACGCGCGGTGGCCTCTACCCGGAGACCAGCGCGGTGATCGTGCCGAAGGAACGGGTCCTGCCCAAGCTGCAGGCCGAGGCCGAGGCGGCCGTGCGCCTGCTCGGTTTCACCCCATCGCCCAATGCCTACAACGCACCGCAGCTGACGCTGACCCTGGCCGAGCTGAAGTACCAGTCGCCGAAGGAAGGCCTGTACGTGACCGAGGCCACCATCGGCGCGACCTTCCGTGTCGAGGTGCAGAACGGCGGGCGCCGCTATACCGGGCGTTACGGCGCTTCGCTGGACCAGCGCTTCGGCATGGCCCCGAACGAGCAGACCAACACCAAGCTGGTCAGCGAAGTCCTGAGCGACGCGCTGAGCCGTGTATTCCGCGACCAGAACATCGGCCAGGTGCTGGGCCAGTAATCTCAGCGTCAAGCCAGGGGCAGGCGCATCTGGGGCGCGCCTGGCTGGTGTGCCTCGGGTGATCTGCCCGGCCCTGTGCCGGCCCGCACCGCCGGCTCTCTCGGCATCCCTCACGGCGCGGCTCCGGCGATCGACGCGTCTGCAGCCTCCTCAGCCATTGGATGGCTGCTCTGCAGCCGAGCTTCACCCCGCCAACCGTTTCCTGAAACGCCAAACGCCCCGCACTGCGGGGCGTTTGGTTTGGCCGGGCGTACGCCCGGATCGGTTAGCGCACGCCGGAGTTGCGCAGGGCGGCAGGCGTGTACTGGTTGGAGTTGGCGGTGTAGTTGTACGTGTAGGGGTTCTTTTCCTCGTTCTTCATACCCATCACCAGGTAGCGTCCGGAGACCAGGTCATACAGGGTCTCCATCGCATACAGCGGGACCTGCACGTTATAGAACTGCTCGCTGTGCGCCTCGGCCACGCGCCAGAGCGTGTTGCGTCCGTCGTAGTGGTCGGCATGGGCGATCTGCCAGGTGTCCTCGTCGATGAAGTAGTGCCGCTTGCTGTAGATGTGGCGCTCGCCGGTCTTCAGCGTGGCCTCGACTTCCCAGACACGGTGCAGCTCGTAGCGGGCAAGGTCCTGGTTGATGTGGCCCGGCTTGATGATGTCATCGTACTTCACCGTCGGCGAGTCCAGACGGTAGGCGTTGTAGGGGATGTACATCTCCTTCTTGCCGACCAGCTTCCAGTCGTAGCGGTCCGGTGCGCCGTTGAACAGGTCGAGGTTGTCCGAGGTGCGCAGGCCGTCGGCGGCGGTGCCCGGGCCGTCGTACGCCACCTGCGGTGCACGGCGTACCCGGCGCTGACCGGCGTTGTAGATCCACGCCATGCGCGGCTCCTTCACCTGGTCGAGCGTCTCGTGCACCAGCAGCACGTTGCCGGCCAGGCGCGACGGCTCAGTCACCTGCTGCTTGAAGAAGAACAGGATGTTGCCGTGCTTGTCCGGGTCGTAGTCGGTGAGGGTATCGGTGTAGACCACCTCGTCGACGAACTTCACCAGGCTGTAGCTGCCGTTCACCTGGGGCGTGGCCTGCGCCACTACGCGGCGTGCAGAGCCACCGCGGTAGCGGGTGATATGGTTCCAGATCGCTTCCAGGCCGTCGTGGGGGATGGGGAAGGCGATCGCCGTCTTGAAACCCTCCAGACCGTTGCCGCCGCGTACCAGCTGGGCATTGGTGGCGTTCTGCCTGGCCGCGTCATAAACCTTTTGCGGCATGGCGGCGCTGCGGTGGGTCTCGTACACCGGCAGGCGGTAGCTGTCCGGGTAGCGCTTGAGCATGGCGATCTGGCCGGGCGCCAGGTTGGCCTTGTATTGCTCGAAATTCTGCGCGGTGATGACGAACTTGGGCTTTTCACCGGCGTAGGGATCACTGGAGAAACCGTCCGCCGTGATGCTGGCGGCGTCGGTCGGCAAGCCTCCGGTCCAGGCCGGAATGGTGCCAGCCGCGTTGCCGGCCTGCTCGGCGCCGACCGGGGTGAGGCTGGCGCCCAGTTTGGCCGCTTCCTCGGCCGACACCGCTGCCATGGCGCCGTTGGCAAGCAGGGCGCTGGCCAACAGGGAGAGTGTGAGGGCCCCCGTCTTCAGATTCTTCTTGTTCATTGTTCGGTCCTGTCAAATGCTGGGAAACGGTCCTGCTCGCCGCGCATCGGCGCAGCGCGTAGGCGGCACTGCCGGCAGGTACGCAGCCAGGGTGCCGTTCACTCGACGCCGCGGCAGTCCCGCCCGGTAAAGCCGGGCGCACGCTCTGTTTCGGTCATTCGAGACGAGCTGAGGGTGGAGCTGCGCGGGACTATAAGTCAACAAGCGGAACGGGGCCTATCTGCATAAACGGCGCAAATACCCGGCAAATTGCTATCACCCCATCGGATTTCTTTTGGTCGGAAAGTCGCAAGCGGCACGGCCCGCTTGGGTAGACTGCGCAGCCGCGATGGCGGCCGCATTCGGGCCGCTTTTCCAACGGTTCGTGGAGGCTTGATTGCTGGTAAATGTCGATCTGTCGGGGCTGTCGGCTGTCGCCCCGTTACTCAATGCCATGGCGCTGCTGATCGCGCTGGCAGGCGCCTGGCTGTTGCTGGCGACACGCTGGCGATGCCAGCTTGCGGCCAGCGCTGTGCCGATGAATTGCCGGTATCCGGCGCTGGCGTCGGCGCGGGCGGCATCGACCCGGCGCCTTGACCGCTTCTTCTACGCCTTCGGCTTTGCCAGCCTGGCGCTGGCCTGGCTGCTGTCTTCCTTGACGCAGCTGATCTGATCCGCTGCCGCACCGTTCAGAGGGGCAGGCCGGCCTTCAAGCGGTGCTGGTTGCGCACGGGCGTGGCGTACTGCTGGATCAGGTAAGGCTGCTGCACGCTCGGGCAGGCCGCCAGGCGTCGGCTCCATTCGGCCTCGGCGCGGGCGATTTCCTCGGCCGAGAACAGTGCGCGCGGCTGGGCGATAGACAACGTCGGGTCGCGGCCTTCCCACATCGCGTAGGCCAGGTAGTTGACCGGAAACAGTCGGTAGTCCCCGAGGATTTGCTGGTCGATGTCGGCCGCCAGCTGCTTGGGGTCGTTGGCCACCTCGCCGATCGGCGTGCCGAAGCTGACATGCACGCGGCCCTTGTAGCCGGTGATGCCCAGGGCAATGCTGGTGTCGTCTTCGCCGGGAGTCTTGCTGTAGCTGCCAGTGGTGGCGCGGATGTACAGCTCGCGGGCCTTGGCCTGATCGCAGGGGTCGTACTCGTAGCTGATCGACACCGGAGTCGGCCGCAGCGCGGCCAGGGCTTCGGCGAAGGGCTCGTCCTTGCGGCTCATGTGCAACATCTTCAGGATCGCCGAATCGGTCCGGTCGTCACCGTCCTTGGCGCGCCCCTCCGCCTGGGCGATCCAGATCGACTCCCCATCCTCGCGGATCGAGTGGTTGATGTAGGCCGACAGCAGCTGGTAGGCGGCGAGTTTCTCACGCCGACCGGTAATCGAACGGCGCACGATGAAGCTCTTGTTCAGGCGCATCAGGTCGCTGACGAAGGGACGTTGCAGCAGGTTGTCGCCAATGGCGATGCGCGGGGTGCGCATCTTCGCCTGGTACAGGGCGTAGTTGACGAAGGCCGGGTCCATGACGATATCGCGGTGGTTGGCCATGAACAGGTACGCACGGCCCGGCTGCAACCGCTCCAGCCCCGAATAAGTGATGCCGTCGGTGGCGCGCTCGATGGTGCGGTCGAGGTACATCTCGATTCGCGCCTGCAGGGTGTCGACCGAATGGATGCTGGCGAACTCGCGGCGCAGGCGCTGGGCGATCAGCGGCTTCAGCATCCAGCCCATGGGCCCGGCCATCCGCGGAAAGCGGAAGCGTGCCAGAATGTCGAGGAACTCCCGATCGGCGAACAGTCGCGCCATCACGGCAGGGACTTCGGCGTCGGCATAGGGTCGGATGGCTTCGAATTCGTCCATCATGCTCTCTGTAAGGGTAACCACTGAATGACCCCATGGTCGTCGGGGTCGAAATAAGCGTCTGTCGTCATCGGCGCTGCCGGGGGCAGGCGTGGCGGGCGCGATCCGCCGGGCGGGCGGAGGCAGAGGCGCAACGGGCGGCGCGTATGGCGGCCACCCGACAGACAGGACGGCGATTATAGCGGCAAGTCACGCAGGAGACGCTGATGCTCGAATCACAGGACTACCATTGCCCCTATTGTGGTGAACCGGTCGAGGCACTGCTCGACCTGAGCGGTGGCGACCAGCAGTACATCGAGGACTGTTCGGTGTGCTGCCGGCCGATCCTCTTCGACCTGCGCAGCGATGGTCTCGACTGGCAGCTCGAGGTGCGGCGCGAGGACGACTGAATGCGGCGGATTTACGACCCCAGCGACCTGCTCGAAGCCGAGATGCTGCGCGGCATGCTCGCCGCCGAAGGCGTCGAGGCGTACCTCAGCGGTGCGCACCTGATCGGCGCGGTGGGTGAGCTGCCGGCGGCCGGGCTGCTGGGGTTGATGGTGGCTGACGACGAGGCCGCGCGCGCGAGCGCGCTGATCGCCGCGTACAATGGCGCCGAGCCGCTGCCCGGCGACGAGCCGGAGAGCTACCCGGGCGAGTTGATCTGCTGATCGAACCGGCCTGCCCCGTTTTCTACGAGTCCTGTCCTGATGTGTGGCCGCTATGCCTTGTTTCGCTGGAGCCCTTCCTTTGCCGCGCTGCCCGGCTTTCCCTCCGACCAGCTGCCCCACTGGAGCCTGGCGCCTGGCGCGTCGGTCCTGCTGCTGCGCCAGGTCGACCAGCAGCTGCAGCTGAGCCGTGTGCGCTGGGGCCTGACACCGGCGTGGCTGAAGGATTTTACCCGCACCCCGGCGCAGGCGCGGGCCGAAACCCTGGCCGAGCAGCCGATGTTTCGCGAGGCGTTCCGCCAGCGGCGCGGCGTGTTGCCGGCCAACGGCTTCTATGAATGGCGCGGCAGTGCGCGCAAGCGGCCCTACTGGATGACCGCGCAGGACTCGCTGATGTACTTCGCTGCGGTGTGGGAGGCTTATCCGGTACAAGGACATACCTATTTCAGTGCGGCCGTGGTGACCCGCCCGGCGGCCAGCCAGCGCCGCCCGCTGATCCTCGACCAGGCGGCCATGGCGGCCTGGCTGGACCCGGAGAGTTCGGCCGAGGCGTTGCAGGCGGTGCTCGACCGGCCCCAGCCGGCCTTGCGCGAGCGGCCCCTGGCCACCTTCGTCAACGACCCCGCGCTCGATGCGCCGGAGTGCCTGACCCCGGTGAACTAGCCGTCGGCCGCCCCGAAAACCTTTCGCGGCGCCGGCGAGCGTCGGTTGCCCGGCCCGCGGGCGCGCTCTAGCATAAGCCGCTGTACCCAAGGAGACGCGACATGTCCAAGCCGCATCCACTCGTTCTTGCCCTGGCCGCTTCCGTGCTGGCCGGCTGCCAGGCGGTCAACACCACCAGCGGCGGCGCCGTCGGCGTTGATCGCAAGCAATACATGTTCAGCATGCTGTCGACCGAGCAGGTCAATCAGATGTATGCGCAGTCCTACCAGCAGACCCTCAGCGAGGCCTCGCAGAAGGGCGTGCTGGAGAAGAGCAGCGCGGTTTCCAAGCGGGTCACCACCATCGCCCGACGCCTGATTGCCGAGGTCGGTGCCTTCCGGCCCGACGCTGCGCAATGGAATTGGGAAGTGAACGTGATCGACAGCCCTGAACTGAACGCAAATTGCGGACCCGGCGGAAAGATCATCGTCTACACCGGACTGATCGAGAAGCTGAACCTGACCGACGATGAAATTGCCGCCGTGATCGGGCACGAGATCGCCCACGCGCTGCGTGAGCACGGCCGCGAGGCGATGTCCAAGGCCTACGGGGTGCAGATGGCCACGCAGCTGGGTTCGGCGATGGGTGTCGGGAGCGGGAGTCTGCAGCTGGCCAACATGGGTGTGGAATACCTGATGACGCTGCCCAACAGTCGCAGCAATGAAAACGAGGCAGACCTGATCGGCCTGGAGCTGGCCGCGCGGGCCGGTTACAACCCGAACGCCGCCATCAGTCTGTGGAAGAAGATGGCCGCGGCCGGTGGTTCGGCGCCGCCGGAATTCCTCAGCACCCACCCGTCCTCGAGCAGCCGGACCCAGGCGCTGCAGGAAACCATTCCCAAGGTCATGCCGCTGTATCAGCAGCACCGCTGAGGTGAATGCCGCCGGCCCGCTCAGGTCGGCGTCAGGCTGACGGGCAGGGCACTCTCCAGGCCCAGCTGCCGGCGCGCACCGTCGAGGTCGAACAGGGTATTGATTTCCTCGATGTCGCCGGCCGGGCTCAGGGTCCACAACGACATGGCCGCGAGGCTGACGATCTTGCCGCTCGGGCTGAAGCCGAATACCGGCTTGACCGGTGTGCCGAACAGCGTGCTGCAGGTGACCACGCGGTTGCCTTCGCTGAGGCATTCGTCGACCACCGCTTCGAGGTCCGGAATGGCCTGGCGTATCTCCCGCACGATCAGGCCGAAGCCGGTGCTGTTGACCGGCTGGGCGATGAATGAACTCTTGTAGCTGAAGTAACGGCTCTGCAACTGTTCGGCCAGCGCCAATCGACCCTTGCTCCAGCTCAAGTCGATGTGCTGCCGAACCCGCCGTTTTCGTTCTTCCGGTGACATGCTGCCTGTTCCCCCGAGTGCCGCCAGAGCTGTGGAGAGGCACTCTAGCAGTACCGGCGGCAGGGCAGTTTGCGCTGCGTATCAGACTGGAAGCGTGCCGCCCAGGGTCAGCGCCTGGTACACCGCGTACAGCGCCAGCGCGGCAAAGCCGATGGCAGCGATCCGGCGGATCAGTGTGAGTGGCATGCGGTCGGCGGCGAAGTTGCCGGCCAGCACCACCGGCACGTTGGCGAGCAGCATGCCCAGCGTGGTGCCGAGGATCACCAGAATGAAGTCCGGATACTGCGCAGCGAGCATCACCGTGGCGATCTGCGTCTTGTCGCCCATCTCGGCGAGAAAGAAGGCGATCAGCGTTGCGACGAAGGGTCCGTAGCGCCGGCCGCGCGAGGCTTCCTCTTCTTCGAGCTTGTCCGGCACCAGCGTCCACAGCGCCACGGCGGCAAAGGAGGCGGCGAGTATCCAGCTGAGGACTGCCGGCGAGACGAGCGACGAAACCCAGTTACCGACGGCCCCTGCCGCGGCATGGTTGGCCAGTGTGGCCACCACGATGCCCCAGATGATCGGCATGGGCCGGCGATAGCGGGCCGCCAGCAGTAGCGCGAGCAGCTGTGTCTTGTCGCCGATTTCGGCGAGCGCGACGATCAGGGTGGGAATGTAGAGCGATTCCAAGCAGACATCCTTGCAGGGGGCGGGTCGACGAAAAACACCATGACACGCACTGCCTCCCCGCCCCCGGGTCAGGTGTACGTGTCATGGGTCTTGTCAAACCGTGCGCAGCGGGCCGGGCCAGCCGTGCGGGTCGCATGCACCATGGTCTGTGGACCAAGTGTGTTGATGCATGCCGGGCGAGCAGGGCGCTCGCCGGAGACTACTCCCCCAGGACGGCGGCGAGTTTGCCCAAGGGTGTGCCGTTGTGCAAGCCGATCAGTGCTGGCGCGCGCGATAGACGCGAAAGCCGTCGGCCTGGGCGAGCGTTTCGCACGGGCCGAGGTGGGCTTCGATCAGCGGCGGGTAGCGAAGGAAAGCGTTGGCCACCAGGCGCAGCTCGCCATTGGCGCTCAAGTGCTGGCTGGCGCGTTGGAGCAAGGTTTCGCTGGCCTCGTAATGGGTATGCACGCCCTGGTGGAACGGTGGATTGCTGATAATCGCGGCGCAGTCGACCGGCGCCGCGTCGATGCCGTCTCCGGCCACGACTTCGGCCTCCAGTCCGTTGATGGCCAGCGTCAGCCGGCTGCTTTCGACGGCGAACGCGTCGACATCGAGCAGTACCACCTCGCTGTGCGGATAGCGCCGCTTCAGCGACGCGCCGATGATCCCGGCGCCACAGCCGAAGTCCAGCAGCCGCCCGGGTGGGAGGCCGTCGAGGTGATCGAGCACCAGCGCCGTACCGCGGTCCAGGCGGCCATGGCTGAATACCCCCGGCAGGCTGACCACCCGCAGCGGACCGTCCGTCAGCTGCAGCTCGAAGCATTGCGCCAGATCGCGCAATTGCGGTACCTCCGGGGCATGTCCGACCTGCACCTGCCACAGTTGGCAATGCCGCGCATTATCGAGCTTGCGGGCTTCGCCGAAGGCGGCCAACTGTTTGGCGGCGCGCTCGATGCCGGCGCGTTTCTCACCGACCAGGTACAGCCGTTGCCCCGACAGCCTGGCGGCCAGGGCGGTGAGCAGGTAGTCGGTCAGTTCGCGGGACTTGGGCAGGAACACCACTGCGGCATCGAAGGCTGCGGCAGGCACCTCGACCCCGTAGTGGCAGCGCTCGCCGAAGCGCGCCTGCAGCCGCTGCTGCTGGCCGGCGTGCCAGCTCCAGCCGTAGGCCCGAGGCAACTGGCCGAGCAGGTCGTCGGCGGGCAGTCCGGCCAGCAGCAGCTCGCCGCCGAAGAGTTCGGCCTGACGCAGCAGTACTTCGCTTCGGGGATCCATGATGCCTCCGCGCAAAAGCGGGCGAGCTTAACAGCCTTGCCGGTGGCTGCAGAAGCCTCAGGACACCTGGCGTATCGGGGCGCCGGCGAAAAACGCCTCGGCGTTCTCGCACAGCTGGCCGACGATGCGTTGACGCGCTTCGCGGCTGCCCCAGGCGCTGTGCGGAGTGACGATCAGGCGCGGGACGTCGGCGGCCAGCAGCGGGTTGTCGTTGCTCGGCGGCTCGTTGGTGAGCACGTCGGTGGCGGCGCCGCCCAGGTGCCCGCTGCGCAGTGTGTCGGCCAGCGCCTGTTCATCGATCAGGCCGCCACGGGCAGTGTTGATGACGAATGCCGAGGGCTTCATCAATCGCAGCTCGCGTGCTCCGATGAGGTTGCGCGTCTGCTCTGTCAGCGGGCAGTGCAGTGTCAGGGCATCGACCCGCGGCAGCAGCGCGTCCAGATCGAGGCGGTCGGCGCGGGCCGGTCGGCCCGGCAGGTTACCGGTCAGCACCTGCATGCCCAGCGCTTCGGCCAGTCGTGCCACCGCGCTGCCCAGCTCGCCGTGGCCGAGTACGCCAAGGGTCTTGCCGGCCAGCTCGACGATGGGGAAGTCCAGTAGGCAGAATTGCCCGCTCTCCTGCCAGCGGCCGCGCGCCACCGCGCCCTGATAGTCGGGTAGCCGGGTGGCCAGCGCGAGCAGTAGCATCAGGGTGTGCTGGGCCACGGTGGCAGTGCCGTAGCCCTGGCAGTTGCAGACGCTTACCCCGCGCTGCCGTGCGGCGTTCAGGTCGATGTTGTTGACCCCGGTGGCGGCCACCAGGACCAGTTGCAGGTCCGGGCATGCAGCGAACACCGCCTCGCTGAGCGCGACCTTGTTGACGATGGCGACTTCGGCGCCCTGCAGACGCTCGATGACCTGGGCCTCGTCGGTCTGGGCGTGGCAGCTCAGTTCGCCGAACGCCGCTTGCAGCGGCGCCAGGTCCAGGTCGCCCTGGTCGAGAGGAGAGAGGTCGAGGAATACGGCGCGGCGGTTGCTCATGGACTTTACTCGTATCAATTGGCGGGCGGATCGCCCGCCCCGGAAAAACGGAGTCGCTCGATGTACTGGATGGAATTTCTGACCGTGGCGCTGGTGCATCTGCTTGCCGTGGCCAGCCCGGGACCGGATTTCGCGGTGGTGGTCCGGGAAAGCGTGAGCCGCGGTCAGCGCAGCGGCAGCTGGACAGCCATCGGAGTTGGCAGCGGCATCTTGCTGCACGTGGGTTATTCGTTGCTCGGGATAGGGCTGATCGTCTCGCAGTCGATCGTGCTGTTCAACCTGTTCAAGTGGCTGGCGGCCGGCTATCTGTTCTACCTTGGCTTCCAGGCCCTGCGGGCCCGTCCGATGCCGGTCGCTGACACGGCGCCGGCGGAGGCCGTGGCGGGGCTGCCGGCGCGGCGCGCCTTTCTTGTCGGTTTCGTGACCAACGGCCTGAATCCAAAAGCGACGCTATTCTTTCTCTCGTTATTCACGGTGGTTATCGACCCCCACACCCCCCTCGCGGTTCAGGCCGGCTATGGGTTATACCTCGCCTTCGCGACCGGCCTGTGGTTCTGCCTGGTCGCCTGGCTGTTCAGCCGGGCCCGAGTGCGCGCCGGGTTCGCCCGCATGGGGCACTGGTTCGATCGAGTCACCGGCGCGGTGCTCATCGGCCTCGGCGTACGGTTGGCGGCCAGCGAGATCGCCTGAGCGCGGACGCGGCAGCCGAGCCTCTTACAACTCCAATAACAGGACGCCCCATGTTGCAGACACGAGTGATCAAACCCGCCGCGAATGCCTACCGCTATCCCTTGCTGATCAAGAGCCTGCTGCTGTCGGGTCAGCGATACGAGCGCACGCGGGAGATCGTCTACCGTGACCAGCTGCGCTTCGACTACCGCACACTCAACCAGCGCATTGCCCGCCTGGCCAACGTGCTGACCGCCGCTGGCGTCAAGGCTGGCGATACCGTGGCGGTGATGGACTGGGACAGCCATCGCTACCTCGAATGCATGTTCGCCATTCCGATGATCGGTGCGGTGATCCACACCATCAACGTGCGGCTGTCGCCCGAGCAGATTCTCTACACCATGAACCACGCCGAGGACCGTTTCGTGCTGGTCAACAGCGAGTTCGTGCCGCTGTACCAGGCCATCGCCGGGCAGCTCACCACGGTCGAGAAAACCATGCTGATCACCGACGGCGAGGGTCGCACGGACGACTTGCCGGCATGCATCGGCGAATACGAAAGCCTGCTGGCCGCGGCGGCGCCGCAGTACGACTTCCCCGATTTCGATGAAGACTCGGTGGCGACCACCTTCTACACCACTGGAACCACCGGCGATCCCAAGGGCGTCTACTTCACTCATCGCCAGCTGGTGCTGCACACCCTGGCGGGCGCGGTGACCGTCGGCTGCCGCGAAAATCCCCAGCTGATGGCCGCCGGTGACGTCTACATGCCAATCACGCCGATGTTCCACGTGCATGCCTGGGGCCTGCCGTACGTGGCGACCATGCTGGGCCTCAAGCAGGTGTACCCGGGGCGCTACGACCCGGAATTACTGATCGAGTTGTGGCGTCGTGAACAGGTCACCTTTTCCCATTGCGTGCCGACCATCGTACAGATGCTACTCAAGGCCAAGGCGGCGCAGGGCACAGACTTCGGTGGCTGGAAGATCACCATCGGCGGCAGCGCGCTGACCCGTGGCCTCTATGAAGCGGCCCGCGCCTGCGGCATGCAGCTGGTGGCCGCCTACGGCATGTCGGAAACCTGCCCGCTGATCTCTGGCGCGCACATCAGTGACGAGCTGCGTCACGCCAGCGACGACGAGCAAACCCAGTACCGGCTCAAGGCCGGCATTCCGGTGGTGCTGGTCGATGCCGCGATCCAGGCCGCCGATGGCAGCTTCCTGCCCGCCGACGGCGCGTCCCAGGGCGAGCTGGTGCTGCGTGCGCCCTGGCTGACCCAGGGCTACGTGGGCAACCCGGAGAAGAGCGAGGAGCTCTGGGCCGGCGGCTGGCTGCACACTGGCGATGTCGCCACGCTGGACGAGATGGGCAACATCGACATTCGCGACCGGATCAAGGATGTCATCAAGACCGGCGGCGAATGGGTCTCCTCGCTGGCGCTGGAAGGGCTGATCAGCCGCCACGACGCGGTGCGCGACGTGGCAGTGGTGGGCGTACCGGACGATCGCTGGGGCGAGCGGCCGTTCGCGCTGCTGGTCCTCTGCGAGGGCAAGACGCTCGAAGCACGGACCCTGCAGGCGTTTCTCGAGCCGGCCGTCGCGCAGGGGCAGATCAACAAGTGGGCCATTCCACAGCAGATCGCGGTGGTCGAGGACATTCCCAAGACCAGCGTCGGCAAGCTGGACAAGAAGCGCATTCGCCTGGACATCGCCCGCTGGCTGGAGGAGGGCAGCGGCGCAATTTCGTCGGTGTAGGGCGCTGCGCCCGGCCCGCGTTGCGCCATCGCCTCGTGAATTCGCTCAGACCGCGCCCGAAACGGTGTGGACTGCGGTGGGTTGCCGACAGACCATCGCTCGGCGCGTGACGGTTCCGGTTCGGCGGGCCGGGCGAGTGGTAACCTAGCGGCGAATTCCAGTCGGCAACGGCATTCGCCCGGCTGGCATCCCGCAGACGAAGGAAGTAACCCATGAAGACATCTAGCACCCTGACCGCTCTCGCTGCCACGCTCGCCCTGCTGGCCGGCTGCACCAACAACCCTTACACCGGTGAGCGCGAGGCGGGCAAGGCGGGAATCTATGGCGGTATCGGCGCGGTCAGCGGCGCGGTCATCGGTGCCGCGACGTCGAGCAAGAAGGACCGGGCCAAGGGCGCCATGATTGGCGCGGCCGTCGGTGGTGCCGCGGGCGGCGGCTACGGCTACTACGTCGATACCCAGGAAGCCAAGCTGCGCCAGACGCTGCAGGGCACCGGGGTGCAGGTTCAGCGCGAGGGCGACAATCTCACCCTGATCATGCCGGGCAACATCACCTTCGCCAGCAATTCGGCGGACATTTCCAGCAGCTTCTACCCGACGCTTAATTCCCTGGTGCGGGTGTTCAAGGAATTCAACAAGAACGGCATCGACATCGTTGGCCACACCGACAGCACCGGTTCGCAGCAGCTCAACCAGGACCTGTCCAACCGCCGTGCCCGCAGCGTGGCCGCCTATCTGGAAGGCAATGGCGTGCCAGCGTCGCGCATCTCCTCTTTCGGTGCCGGCTCCAGCCAGCCGGTCGCCAGCAACGACAGCACGGACGGGCGCGCGCAGAACCGCCGCGTGGAGATCAACCTGCGGCCGCTGTGACCTGGACAGGCGCGGCGGGCGCCGGCGTGCCTGCTGCGTCATTTGAGTGACGCCAGTTAAACAACATTCTCGACGACTGACGGAACCTCCAGCCGATCCGCTGATCTGAAGCTCGTGACAGCGAGCCATGATGTGGCACTGAGGAGGTCGAATGGACAGTCGTTCCGCTCTCCATTCTCGCAAGCCTTGGCTGCCATTGGTCGTTACGTTGGCCTTGATGGCCGGGCTCGGAGGATGGGTCGTCTGGCAGTGGCAGGTCCAGGAAGCGAGGGTGCGCGCCGAGCAGGCGCAACGCTTCAACCTGGCGGTCAATGATGTCGAGAGCACGTTGCGTGAACGCATGCGCGCCTACGAAATGGTGCTGCGCGGCCTGGCCGGCCTGTTCGTTGGCAGCGACGCTGTCAGCCTCCAGGACTGGAATCGCGCCTCCGACCAGCTCCAGCTGCAGGATTTCTACCCCGGCATCCAGGCCATTGCGCTGGCGCGCTATGCGCGCGCGGACGAGCTGGCGCAGACACTTGCGCAAATGCGCGTGAACGGCCGGGAAGACTTGCGTATGTACCCGGCGGGTGAGCGCAGCGACTACCTGATCGTGGACTATATTCACCCTCTGGATTGGCGCAATCGTCGGGTGCTGGGTTTCGACATGCTCAGCGAAGCAACGCGTCGAGAGGCGGTCATGGCGGCGCGCAACATTGGTACGCCAATTCTCAGCGGGCCTGTGCGTCTCAAGCAGGAAACCGATCAGAATCCGCAAGTCGGTATTCTGCTCTATCTGCCGCTGTACCGGTCGGGGGCGCCGATCAGCTCCCTCGAGGATCGCCAGGCAGCTTTTGCCGGCACCCTGCACGGCGCCTTTCGCCTGACCGACCTCATGGAAGGCGTCCTGGGTTCGCGGAGCAAACTGTTCCAGTTGCAACTGTTTGATGCGGCCGAGCCGGAACAGCCACTGCTGGTCGGCCGGCAGCCGGTGAGCGAGGACGCCGGCTTCCACCGCACCCGCAATATCTACATGTACGGCCGCAGCTGGCAGCTCGAAGTGGCCAGTACGCCGGAATATGAAGCGATCCTCAACCGGGTCGGGCGCGCCTTCAATCTGGCCGCAGCACTCACCGCGGCGATGCTGTTCGCACTGCTGATCGGCGGCTACCTCTACCTGCGCGAGCGCGCCCTGCGCAGCAGTCAGGCGCTCGGGGCGCAGTTGCAGGAGCGCGAGGCGTGGTTTCGCCAGTTGATCGAACAGCTACCGGTGGCAACGCTGCTGTGCAACGAGCAGGGGCGAATCGAACTGGCCAACCAGAGTGCCGCCGGCCTGTTGGGCAGCAGTGCCGGGTTGCTTGCTGGCGAGCGCCTCAACCGCTATCTGCCCGGCGCGCTTGGTGAATTGAATGGCGCGAATCCGCCCGAACAACAGGAGAGCCAGGCGCTACGCGAGGATGGCAGCCCCATTCCGGTGTCCCTGAGCGTGACCAGCTTCCGCCGCGACAAGGCCATTCACCACCTGCTCAACCTGGTCGATCTGCAGCAGCGAAAACGTGACGAGGAACGCTTCCGCAACGTGGTCGAGGCGTCGCCGAACGCCTTTTTGCTGTTCAATCATGATGGTCGCATCGTGATGGTCAACCGCCAGACCGAGCTCCTGTTCGGATACAGCCGGCAAGAGCTTGTCGGTCAGCCGGTCGAGACGCTGATCCCCGAGTCGATGCGCAAGATCTATATCGAGGTTCGCCATCGATTCGGCGTGGACCACGAACCGCGTCGGCTGGGGGAGAACCGCGAGCTGTTCGGGCGTCACCGCGACGGTCACCTGCTGCCGGTCGAGGTCGGCCTGTCGCCCCTACGCAGCGGCGACGAGCAACTGGTGCAGGCGGTGGTGATCGATATTGGTAATCGCAAGGCGGCCGAACGGCGTCTGCGCGACCAAGCGGAAGAACTGATGGTGGCCAACCGCTACAAGTCGGAGTTCCTCGCGAACATGTCCCATGAGCTGCGCACGCCGCTCAACAGCATTCTGATCCTCAGCGACCAGCTCAGGCAGAACGCGGCGAGCAACCTCACCGACAAGCAGGTACGGCACGCGGACATCATCCACCGGGCCGGTCATGACCTGCTGCAGCTGATCAACGACGTGCTCGACCTGGCGAAGATTGAAGCCGGCCACATGCAGATCAAGCCCGAACCGCTCAACCTGAGTGAGCTGCTCGCCGAGCTGGTCGCCGGTCTCGAACCCATGGCCGAGCGCAATGGCCTTGGCCTGGCCACCCGCATCGACCCGGACGTACCGGCAGTGTTGGTCAGCGATCGCGCCCGCCTGCAGCAAATCCTGCGCAACCTGGTCACCAACGCACTGAAATTCACCGAGCAGGGCTCGGTGGACATCCATGTCTCGCGCCAGGCGGCTGCAGACCCGGCCAGCGACGAGCGTCTGCTGATCTGCGTCACCGATACCGGCATTGGCATAGCCGAGGACCAGCACGAGCGCATCTTCCAGGCCTTCCAGCAGATCGACGGTTCGATTAGCCGGCAATACGGCGGCACCGGCCTGGGGCTGGCCATCGCCCGGCAGCTGGCCGAAGTGCTCGGGGGCGGCATCGACCTGCGCAGTGCCCCGGGGCAGGGCTCCAGCTTTACCGTCGCGCTGCCGCTGAAGCCGGCGGCGGCACCGGAGATTCGCACACTGCGGCCGACGCGCCGGCGCGGGCAGGGCGGTGGGCTGCTGATCATCGAGGACGACGCCGACTTCGCCTCGGTGGTGGCCGAGGTGGGGCAGTCTCACGGATTCTCCAGCCAGATCTGCGGCACCGGCCAGGAGGGCCTGGAGGCGCTGGAGCAGCAGCGTTTCGCCGCGGTCATCCTCGATATCCTGCTGCCGGACATCAGCGGCTGGCAGGTGCACCGGGCGCTGCGCGCCGATCCGCGCCACCAGGAGATGCCAATCTACATCATTTCCTGCGTGCCGCAGCCGCAGGGCTGGGCGGACGACGGATCGCGCTATTTGCTCAAGCCGGTGGCCCAGTCCGAGCTGGAACGCCTGTTCATCGACCTGGCTCGGCAGGAGGGCAATTCGACCCGCCTGCTGCTGGTCGAAGTCGACGCGGATCGGCGTCGGCAACTGCACGAGCATTTCGAGCGGCTCGGCTACCGGGTCACCGATTGCCAGGGCAGCGACGAGGCGCGGCTGGCCTATGCCGAGCATGAATACGGCGTGCTGATCATCGATTTCGACCTGCCGGGCGAAGACGGCCTGGACCTGCTCGACGCGCTCGATCGCCTGCGCCCGCTCGAGGGGGTGCGTGTGGTGCTCAACAGTCGCGAGCCGCTGGCTGAAAAGAATCTGCAACGGCTGCGACGCTATTCATCGGTGGTGTTGTCAAAAAAAGAAGGAATGGAGCATATGGACGATGCATTGAAGCCCGCCGCGGCCATGACCGCCGGTCCGGGAATGGACGAGGTAGACCATCCGCTGCTCGGTCAGCGCGTGTTGCTGGTAGACGCCGACGTGCGGGCCATCTACGCACTCAGCGGGCTGCTCGACGAGCAAGGTCTGCAGGTGGTTCCGGTGACCTCTGGCGCCGAAGCACTTGAACGATTCGACGAAGACGCGTTTGATCTGGCGCTGGTCGATCTGTCGATGCCCGACGAGGGCGGCCCGACGCTGATCCATCAGTTGAGAAACGACTATGGTTGCCAGGTGCCTATTGTGGCCCTGGCGGCCAGCGAGGGTCCTGCCGATCGCGAGCGTGCCCTGGCCGCCGGTGCCGACGACGTGCTCGGCAAGCCGGTCGAGCGGGCCCGCCTCGCCGAGCTGTTGCGGCGCTGGCTGGAAACGGCCGATGGCCCTCACGAGAGTCCTTAAGGAGAAGTATGTGACGCATCGTTCAAGCCGGACTGACGTCGTCGAAGTCGGATTAAGCTGCTCGCCGGGCCGGGGAGCGGGCTGATGGGGCGGCCACAGACCAAGGCTCAGCCACGCACCCGCACCCTGCTCGTGGTCGATGACCGCGAGGCCAACCTGGTCGCCATGGAGGCCCTGCTGGGCGACGGCGACTGGCAGGTGCACTCGGTCAATTCCGGGGAGGCGGCCCTGCAGGCGCTGCTGGAGCTGGACGTGGAACTGGTGTTGCTGGATGTGCAGATGCCCGGCATGGACGGTTTCGAGGTGGCCCGCCTGATGCGCGGCAACCCGCATACCCGCTATACGCCGATCATCTTCGTCTCGGCCATTGCCCACACCCGCGAATCGGTGCTGCGCGGCTACGCCACCGGGGCGGTCGATTTCATCCTCAAGCCCTTCGATCCGCAGGTGCTCAAGCACAAGATCAACACCCTGCTGAGCCACGAACACAATCGCCGCGACCTGCAGTTGCTCACCCAGCAACTGGACAGCGCCCGCGCGTTCAATGCGTCGGTGCTGAACAACGCCGCCGAAGGCATCCTGGTGGTGGGCGAGGACGGCTATATCAACTTCGCCAACCCGGCTATCGCGCAGATGCTGCACACCAGTGTCGAGGCGCTACAGGGCACCACGCTGGTGCGCCACCTTGCCTCGCCGCAGGTGCCCGAGGCCTGGCGCGAGACCGAGTTCTACAAGCATTGGCGCAGCGGGGCGACCTACCGGTTGCACGAGGCGCAGCTGTACACGGCCAACGGCGCCACCCTGCCGGTGGCGCTGTCGTCATCGCCGCTGCCGCGCCAGCAGCGGTCGATGGTGGTGATCGCCCTCGACATGTCGGTGGTGCGCAGCCTGCACACGCAGCTCGAAACCCAGGCGGTGACCGATTCGCTGACCGGCCTGCTCAACCGTCGCGGCTTCCACCAGGCGCTGGACTCGGCGCTGGCGCGGGTCGACCGTAACGGCAAGCGCATGGCGGTGCTGTATATCGACCTGGACGGCTTCAAGCGCATCAACGATTCGCTGGGGCACGACGCTGGCGACGAGATCCTTTGCCGCGTGGCGCGAGTGCTGGAGGCCTGCATGCGCCCCTACGACATCATCGCGCGCATGGGCGGCGACGAATTCACCGCGCTGCTAGACTCGCTCGATCACCCGGAGGACGCCGCCAAGGTGGCCGAAAAGCTCATTGAGCTGATCTCGGTGCGGCATACCATCGACGGCACCGACGTGACCCTCGGCGCGAGCATCGGCATTGCGCACTTCCCCGACTGCGGCATGAGCGTCGAGGAGTTGCTGCGCTCGGCCGACATGGCCATGTACGAGGCCAAGCGCAACGGTCGTCAGCAGTACCGCTTCTTCTCCAGCGAGATGAACGGCCGCGCCCATGCGCGCCTGATGATGGAGGAAAACCTGCGCAGCACCATCGAGCGCAATGGCTTTGCGCTGGCGTATCAGCCGCAGGTGGTGCTGGAAACCGGCGAGCTGCGAGGGTTCGAAGCCTTGCTACGCTGGGACTATGCCGGCCGTGGCGTGGTCGAGCCGAATGTGTTCATCCCCCTGCTGGAGGAAACGCGGCTGATCGACCGCGTCGGCGAATGGGCCCTGCGCGAAGGCCTGGCCCAGTGCCGTGACTGGCGGGAACGGTTCGGTGACAAGCTGGTGCTGAGTTTCAACGTCAGTCCCGTGCAATTTGGCCGGGCCGGACTCATCGACGAGTTGCGTCGGTTGCTCGAGGAGTACCAGCTCGATCCCCGCCAGCTGGAGCTTGAAGTCACTGAAGGCGCGCTGATGCAGGATCTCGAGCAAAGCTGCGACAAGCTGCGCCAGTTGCGTGAGCTGGGGGTCAGGGTTGCGGTCGACGATTTCGGGACCGGGTATTCGTCATTGGCGTATCTGCGGCATTTCGATCTGGACACGCTGAAGATAGATCGCCTGTTCATCGCCAACATGCTCGTTTCGCCACGCGATGCAGCCGTGGTCAGCACCATCATCGACCTTGGCCGCAACCTGGGCCTGGAAGTGATCGCCGAAGGTGTCGAAACCCTCGCTCAGCGTGAATGGCTGGTGGCACACGACTGCCAGGTGATGCAGGGCTTTCTGGTCGCGCCTGGCCTGACCGTGGAGGATGCCCTGGCGTTTCCCCGCTCCATCGACTGGCAGGCATTGGGCTCTTCCGAACCATAGACAGGTTGCGCCTGGCGCCCACTTCTAACGCGGGCGGGGCGGGAATTCGCGGTGCAATCGTTCGAGTAGCGCGTCCTTGTCACTCCACAGTGCGTTGACCCACTCCTGGAAGAGCAGCCGGTAGGCTTCGTCCTGATCGTAGTTACGGTGCAGGAATTCTTCCGGGATCGGCTGGGCTTCAAGGCGCATCACGACGCGCCCGAGGCGGCCGCACAGCAGATCCCAGAAGCTAGGATTGCCGTCCGGGTAATGCAGGGTGACGTTGATCAGCGAGGTCAACTGCTCACCCATGGCATCGATCACGAAGGCGATACCGCCGGCCCTGGGTCGGAGCAGGTAGAGGTAGGGTGTGCCCTGTTCGATGTGCTTATCGTCGGTAAATCGCGTGCCTTCAAGAAAATTGAACACCGAGACCGGGTTGGTCCGGTAGCGCTGGCATGCCTTGCGGGTGGTGGCGAGGTCTTCGCCGCGCTTTTCCGGGTGTTTGGCAAGGTACTCCTTGCTGAAGCGCTTCATGAACGGAAACTCCAGCGCCCACCAGCACAGGCCGATGACCGGCACCCAGATCAGCTCCTGCTTGAGGAAGAACTTGAGGATCGGCATGCGTCGACTCAGTTGGTATTGCAGCACCAGAATGTCGGCCCAGCTTTGATGATTGCTGGTGACCAGGTAGGAGTGACGCATGTCGACCTTGTCCAGGCCCTGCACGTCCCATTCGATCGGCCGCACCTGGTCCATCCAGAAGCTGTTGACCGCCATCCAGGACTCGGCGATCCAGTGCATACCGAAGCGCAGCGCGCGCTGGACCGCCGGCACCGGCAGTGCCAGCTTGAGCAGCGACAGGGCGAACAGGGGCCAGCACCAGAACAGGGTATTGAGGGCCAGCGTCAGGCCGGCAAGGACACCTCGAAGCGGGGCAGGAAGAAAAGTCAGCATCGTGTGGCTCATCTGGCGATCAGGCGGCGGGCGCGGACCACGAGTCCGGGGTCCGCGCCGCACGCAAAAGGCGCCAGTCTAATGCCTGAAGCCTGAAGCCTGAAGCCTGAAGCCTGAAGCCTGAAGCCTCGGGCCGCAGGCCTTGCCCGATCAATCCTTCTTGCTGTCAGCCTGCAGCGCGGTCAGCGCGATGGTGAAGACGATGTCGTCCACCAGGGCCCCGCGCGACAGGTCGTTGACCGGCTTGCGCAGGCCTTGCAGCATCGGACCGACGCTGATCACGTTGGCGCTGCGCTGGACAGCCTTGTAGGTGGTGTTGCCGGTGTTCAGGTCGGGAAAGATGAACACCGTCGCCTGGCCGGCCACCAAGCTGTTCGGCGCCTTCTGCTTGCCGACACTCGCGACCGACGCCGCGTCGTACTGCAGCGGGCCGTCGATGGGCAGCTGCGGGGCACGCTCCTGGGCGATACGGGTGGCTTCGGCAACTTTTTCGACTTCGGCGCCGCTGCCCGAGGTGCCGGTGGAGTAGCTGATCATCGCGACCCGCGGGGTGACGCCCAGTGCGACCGCGGATTCGGCGCTCTGCAGCGCAATCTCGGCCAGCTCGGTGGCGGTCGGGTTGGGGTTCACCGCGCAGTCTCCGTAGACCAGTACCTGGTCTGGCAGAAGCATGAAGAACACCGAGGAAACCAGGCTGTAGCCGGGCGCGGTCTTGATCAGCTGCAGCGCCGGGCGAATGGTGTTGGCGGTGGTGTGCACCGCACCGGATACCAGGCCGTCGACCTCGTCAAGGGCGAGCATCATGGTGCCGAGCACCACCGTGTCCTTGAGCTGCTCGCGGGCGTCGTCCGGGGTCAGGCCCTTGGCCTTGCGCATCTCGCACATGGGCTCGACGTAGTGGTTGATGATCAACTCTGGATCGAGGATCTCCAGGCTGGCGGGCAGGTTGATGCCCTGTTCGCGCGCCACGGCCTGGACTTCTTCGGGCTTCGCCAGCAGTACGCAGCGGGCGATGCCGCGCTCCTGGCAGATCGCCGCAGCGCGGATGGTCCGCGGCTCGTTGCCTTCGGGCAGCACGATGCGCTTGTTCGCCTGCTGGGCACGCTTGACCAACTGGTAGCGGAACGCCGGCGGCGACAGGCGTAGCTCACTGCGCGGCGCGCTGAGGCGGGTATGCAGGAGTTCGGGCTGCAGGTGCTGGGCGATGAAATCGGTGACCTGGGCGGCGCGCTCGATGTCATCGGCCGGGGTTTCCTTGTTCAGGCCGAACAGGTTGGTGGCGGTGTCGTACGAGCCGGTCTGCACGGTCATCACCGGCAGGCCGCGGTCCAGCGCCGCCTTGCACAGCTCGAGGATGCGCGGGTCGGGGGCGAAGTCACTGCACAGCAGCAGGCCGGCCAGCTCGACGCCGTTGAGCGAGGCCAGGCTCGCGGCCAGGATGATGTCATCCCGATCCCCCGGCGTGACCACAAGCACGCCCGCCTGCAGCAGTTGCACGGTGTTGGGCACGGCGCGGGCGCAAAGCACGATCTTGCCGACCCGGCGCTGCTCGGCTTCGCCGGCGTGCAGGACCGTCGCGCCGAGCAGCTCGGCGATGTCGCGGGTGCGCAGCGCATTGAGCTGTTCGGCGAAGGGAATCGCGCCGAGCAACTGGAAATCGCTACTGCCCAGTAGCGGCAATTGCTGCTTGAGGCGCTCGACGAAGGCCGGCACGCCGTCTTCGCTCTTGACCTTGTTGAGGATCAGGCCCAGCACCTTCGGGTCCTTGGCGCCGCCGAACAGCTGCGCCTGGATCTCGATGCGTTCGGCCAGCCGCTTGAGGGTGTCGCTGCCCTGGGCTGCGATCAGGATCACTTCCGCGTCGAGGCTCTTGGCCAGGTGGGTGTTGATGCGCGAGGTGTGGTTGAACTCACGCGTCGGCACCATGCCTTCAACGATCACCACGTCCTTGCCCGCGGCGACTTCCTGGTAGCGGCTGACCACATCCTCGAGCAGCAGGTCCAGTTCGCCGTCCGCCAGCTGACGCTCCACCTGTTCCAGCGCCAGCGGCTCGGGCGAGCTGATGTTCAGGGTGCGCTCGACGAGCACGCAGGAGCGCTCCTGGCCCTGGTCGAGGGGGAAGGGCTGGGCGATGGGCTTGAAGAAGCCGACCTTCAGACCGGCACGCTCGAGCGCGCGGATCAGGCCGAGGCTGATGGAGTTGAGACCGCCGCCAAAACCGCAGGGGGCGAGAAATAGGGTATGCATGATGATCTCCTGTCGAACGAAGGGGATGCCCAGTGAACGAAACCCGACGCCGGGAGCGGTCGTCGGGTTCGTGCAGTGCGTCTGGCTGCTGGCCCGCGATCAGGCGTCGAGCAGTGCCAGGGTGTCCAGCGCGATCTGGCGTTCTTCGTTGGTCGGCACGACCAGCACGCGCGGGCTGCCGGCCGCCTGGATCTCGCCACCCACGCCGCGGGTGCAGCGGGCGCTGGCTTCTTCATCCAGGGCGAAGTTGAACAGTTTCAGGTGCTCCAGGGTGCGGCTGCGCACGGCAGCCGAGTTCTCGCCGATGCCGCCGGTGAAGATCAGGCCGTCAAGCTTTGGCAGTGCGCAGGCCATGCCCGCCAGCGATTTGGCCAGGCGGTAGCAGAACACTTCGAAGGCCAGGGTGGCGCCGGCATGGCCGGCGGCGCGGGCTTCTTGCAGCGTGCGCAAATCGTTGGACAAGCCGGAGAGCCCTTTCAGGCCGCTGTCGTGATTGAGCATGCGATCGATCTGCTCGAGGCTCCAGCCCAGGGTGCGGTGCAAGTAGCTGTGCAGGTTCGGGTCGACGTCGCCGCTGCGCGTGCCCATCACCAGGCCTTCGAGCGGGGTCAGGCCCATGCTGGTATCGCGGCTTTCGCCATTGACCACGGCGCAGGTCGAGCAGCCGTTGCCCAGGTGGGCGGTCAGCCAGCAGCTGTCGTCCACCGGCAGTCCGGTCATCTCGGCGGCGCGCTTGCTGACGTAGTGATGGCTGGTGCCGTGAAAGCCGTAGCGACGAACGCTGTGTTCCTTGTAGAGGAATTCAGGCACGGCGTAGCGATAGGCGTGCTCGGGCATGGTCTGGTGGAAAGCGGTGTCGAACACGCTGACCTGCGGGAGGTCGGGGAACAGGGTGATGGCGGCGTCGATGCCAACCAGGTTGGCCGGATTGTGCAGCGGTGCAAGCTGGGCGCTGTCGCGTATCGCCTTGAGCACGTCGTCGTCGATCCGGCTGGAACCGGTGAAATGCTCACCGCCATGGACCACGCGATGGCCGATGCCGTCGAGCTGGCCGCCCGCGGTGTCCTGGGCCAGCGGCAGCAGTTGCTCCAGCGCGGCACGGTGATCGGCACCCGGGATGTTCAGGCTCTGCTTGGCGTCGCCCAGCTGCCAGTGGAGCACGGCTTCAGGGCTGCCGAGGCGTTCGGCCAGGCCTTGCAAGGGGAAGGTCGCTTGCGACTCGTTGACCAGCGCGAATTTGATCGACGAGCTGCCGCAGTTAATCACCAGGATGTTTCGAGCCGACATCGGTGCTCCTTGGGTGCGTAGTAATTGTTGATTTAGACCGCTTAGCTTGCGTCGCGAATTCTGTCACAGCGTGCGGCGCGCCGATGCTCTCCAAAGGTTGTAGGTGCCTCGATCGAACGCAGGGCCTGCAAAGGTTTGTCAAGCCCCGCAGTGCTCCCGTTTATCCGTGGCCGGTTCGCAATCGGTGGCACTCGCGGTTAGACTTTCGCTCACATTCCCCAACAAAAGGTTTCGTCATCATGCAGATTGCCGCTAACAAGGCTGTGTCAATCGACTACACACTCACCAACGATGCCGGGGAAGTGATTGACAGCTCTGCCGGCGGTGCGCCGCTGGTTTACCTGCATGGTTCCGGCAACATCATTGCCGGCCTGGAAAAGGCGCTGGAAGGCAAGCAGGGCGGTGACGAAGTCTCCGTGGCCATCGAGCCGCAGGATGCCTACGGCGAGTACAGCCCCGAGCTGGTCGCCACCCTGAACCGCGCCATGTTCGAAGGCGTCGACGAGCTGGAAGTGGGCATGCAGTTCCACGCCTCCGGTCCGGACGGCGGCATGCAGATCGTTACCATCCGTGACGTCGAGGGCGACGATGTAGTGGTCGACGGCAACCACCCGCTGGCCGGGCAGCGTTTGAATTTCGAGGTCAAGATCGTCGATGTGCGGGATGCCAGCGACGAAGAAATTGCCCACGGTCACGTACACGGCGAAGGTGGTCATCACCACTGATTGCCTCACGCCTGGGGCCTCAGCGGCAATCTATTCGGCCAGACGGCCGGATCATGGAAGCGCTTCGGGTTGCCGGAGCGCTTTTTTACCCTCTGGAGAACAGCGATGAGTGCGTTCCACGATCTGGTCCTGACCCACATCAGCGGTCAGGCGCTGCCGCTTGCACCCCTGAAAGACCAGCTGACGCTGGTGGTCAACGTGGCGTCCGAGTGTGGCCTGACGCCCCAGTACGCGGGGTTGCAGGCCTTGCACGAGCGTTACCAGGGGCGTGGCTTCGGTGTGCTGGGCATTCCCTGCAACCAGTTCGCCGCCCAGGAGCCGGGCAGCGAGGCGCAGATCTTGCAGTTCTGCAGCCAACAGTACGGCGTCAGCTTTCCCCTGAGTGGCAAGCTGGAGGTCAATGGCCCGCATCGCCATCCGCTGTACCGACTGCTGGCGGGCGAGGGGGCGGATTTTCCCGGCGACATCAGCTGGAACTTCGAGAAATTCCTCGTCGGCCGCGACGGCAGGGTGCTGGCACGCTTTTCGCCCCGCACGGCACCGGACGATCCAGCGCTGATCCAGGCCATCGAACAGGCACTCGGCTGACGCCGCGCCGCCGGGCGCGTCGCCCGCTTCATCGCTGCCGTGGTGGCGGCGCAATAAGCGGCGTGGATGATGCTGGTCGCGCCTAGACGACCGGTCATATGCTCGGCGCCATGAACAATCGATCCCGCATCGACAAGCGCGAACTGATCCTCGCCAAGGGTGCCCAGGTCATGACCCGGCGCGGCTACCACGGCACCGGTGTGCTGGAGATCGTCCAGGCGGCCGGCATCCCTAAAGGGTCCTTCTACCATTACTTCGCCAGCAAGGAAGATTTCGCCTTGCAGGCGCTGGACCATCTCTACGCCCCACGGCTGGAACGCTACCAGGCTGCGCTGACCCGCACGTCGCCGCGCCCCTGCGCCCGGGTCATCGGTTACTACGCCGAGCTGGTGGCACACTTCTCGCGGCAGGAGCGCCCCGAGCACCACTGCTTCATCGGCAGCCTCAGTTTCGAGATGGCCGAGCTGTCCCAGCCGATCGGGCAGCGGGTCGAAGGCATCCTGCAACGCTCGGTCGATATCCTGTCGGGCTGCCTCGAGGAGGCGCGCAGTGCAGAGGAGATCGCGCCGCACACGGATTGCCGGGCGCTTGCCGAGTTCATCGGCAATGCCTGGGAAGGTGCGCTGCTGCGGATGAAGGTCGGACGCTCGGTCGCCCCGCTGCAGATCTTCCTGACCCAACTCGAGCGCCTGTTGACCGCGGGCTGATCAATTTTTTTCGCGAACGGTGAGACGACCGGTCGCTTTGCGCCAACCCTTACTAGGAGATACCGATGACCGCCGCCGTAGACGCCCTGTTCCAGCCGTTCCAGCTTGGCAACCTGCATTTGCCGACCCGCGTGGTGATGGCCCCGATGACGCGCTCGTTCTCGCCCAACGGCGTGCCCACCGCCGAGGTGGTCGAGTACTACCGTCGCCGCGCCGCATCGGGCGTCGGCCTGATCATCACCGAGGGCACCACGGTTGGCCATGTGGCCGCCAATGGCTATCCCCAGGTGCCGCGCTTCTATGGCGAGGATGCCCTGGCCGGCTGGAAGGCCGTGGTCGAAGCCGTGCATGCGGCCGGCGGCAAGATCGTGCCGCAGCTCTGGCACGTCGGTAACGTACGGCGCAAGGGCACCGAGCCAGAGCCGGAAGTGCCGGCCTACGGCCCGATCGAAAAGCTGAAGGACGGCGAAGTCGTCGTGCATGGCATGACTACCCAGGACATCCGCGCGGTGATCGCCGCGTTCGCCCAGGCCGCCGCCGACGCCAAGGCGATCGGCATGGACGGCGTCGAGATCCACGGTGCCCACGGTTACCTGATCGATCAGTTCTTCTGGGAAGGCAGCAACCAGCGCACCGATGAATACGGCGGCAGCCTGGCCAACCGCTCGCGCTTCGCCGTCGAGTTGGTCCAGGCCGTCCGTGCAGCCGTGGGCGAGGGGTTCCCGATCATCTTCCGGTTTTCCCAGTGGAAGCAGCAGGACTACACCGCACGGCTGGTCAACAGTCCCGAAGCGCTGGGCGAGTTCCTGGCGCCGCTCGCGGCGGCGGGGGTGGATATCTTCCATTGTTCGACGCGACGGTTCTGGGAACCCGAATTCGAGGGCTCCGACCTCAACCTGGCCGGCTGGACCCGCCAGCTCACCGGCAGGCCGACCATCACGGTCGGTAGCGTCGGGCTGGATGGCGAGTTCCTGCAGTTCATGGTCAAGACCGACAAGGTTGCCCAGCCGGCGAACATCGAAGGGCTGCTGGAGCGCCTGAACAAGCGCGAATTCGACCTGGTGGCGGTGGGGCGTGCGCTGATCTGCGACCCGGACTGGGCGCTCAAGGTACGCGAAGGGCGTATGCAGGACATCTTGCCGTTCAGCCGCGAGGCGCTGAAGTCACTGGCCTGATAGCCATCCGGGGCCGACGCCACCGGTGCGGTGGCGCGAGTTCCGGCTCAGGCATGCGCGCATGCCGCGGCTCAGCCGGATGCGCCCGGATAGCCGGCGTTCTTGAGCAGCTGGGCCAGGTGCACCGCATTGCGTGCCAGCATGGCGTTGGTCTTGCGGATCTTGTCGCCGGGGTCGGCAAGGTCCTTGTAGTCGGTCGAACCCATCGCCTGCCCGACCCAGTAGGTGCAGCCGTTCGCCGGAATGCTGAAGCCGACGTCGTTGAGCCCCTGGAACAGCTCCGCCACCACGTGATGGGCGCCGTCCTCGTTGCCCACCACCGCCACGCAGGCGACCCGCCCGTAGGAAACCATGCGCTGCTGGTCGTCCACTTCGCCGATGAAGGCGTCGAGGCGTTCCAGTACTCGCTGGCAGACGCTGGAAGGGTGTCCGAGCCAGATCGGTGTGCCGAGCAGCAGGATGTCGGCCGCCAGCACCTTCTCCCGAATCGCCGGCCAGTCGTCGCCGGCCCCTTCATCCGACGTGATCCCCGGTTTGATGTTGAAGTCCACCGCGCGGACCTGTTCGCAGCGCACGCCCAGTTCTTCCAGGGCCTGTTCGGCCTGGGACAGCAGCAGGCCACAGGATGATTCGGTCGGTGAGGTCTTGAGAGTGCAGTTGATGGCAAGAGCGGTGAGCGCCATGGGCAGGTCTCCTGAATCCGAGGTGTTCAGATCTAGACAGCCCCGTGATCAGCAGTTCATCCCCGTGCGACGGGCAGCGATTGGCGACCGCCCTCGCGCACCCAGAACAGCGTCGCGCCGGCGACGGCCGCGGGCATGACCAGCAGGTTGAGCCCGGGGACCAGCAGGGCTGCGTAGGTCACCGCGCCGAAACTCAGGCTCTTCCAGCGGCGCTGACGCAGCCAGACCATCATCTCCGTCCAGCTCAGCTTGTTGTTGTCGGCCGGGTAGTCGATGTACTGCACCGCCATCATCCAGACGCCGAACAGCAGCCACAGCGGCGCGGCGGCCAGGTTGACCACCGGGATGAAGGACAGTGCCAGCAAGGCCAGCGCCCGGGGTGCGAAATACCCCAGCTTGCGCGCTTCGCGGCCAAGGGTGCGGGGCAGCATGGCCAGCAGCTCGGTCCAGTTGAAGGGCGGCGAGCTGTCCTCGCCACGGGCGACAGTCTCGACCTTTTCAGCAAGGAAACCATTGAATGGTGCAGCGATGATGTTGGCCAGCAGGGTGAAGGTAAAGAACACCATCAGCACCACCAGCGTTACGAACAGCGGCCAGAGTAAGTATTCGAGAAACATCAGCCAGTCCGGCAGGCTGGGCATGAAGGCATCGACCCAGCCTTCGAACTGGCGCAGGGCGAGGTAGATCAGGCCGCCGAACAGCAGCAGGTTGACGGTCAGCGGCAGGATGACGAACAGCCGAAGCCCCGGGCTGAGGATCAGTTTCAGACCTTCGCGCAGGTACTGCGGGCCAGACAGGGCAGCGATGGGCATGCAATGGACTCCGGTGGGAAACGGCTCGGACCTTACCGGCTTTGCCTTGGCAGGGAAAGGGCGCGCTGGTTCGCCAATAACGTTGCGCTATCCGGATGATGAGCGTTGCCTACTGGCCACTGCAGCGGCCACGCGGCAGACTGCGCGCTAAACGCCTCTCTGTTTTCAGGGCCGTCCGCCAATAGCCTTCCCCAAGTGCCTGGCCGGCCCTTTTTTATTTCTCTTGGAAATTCACCGGCTTGCGCCGCAGCGGCTGCTCGTCGAAGCGGACCCCGGGCAGCCCGGTCTCCATCAGTGCGCGGATGTTGCGATGATCCGAGCCACCGGGGTTTTCCAGCACCGACTGATAGTGTTCGCCAAATGCCAGCAGGGCTTCCTCGGTGGTGAAGCCCTCCAGCACGGCAAGGCCAAGGGTCTTGCACGCGCCTTCGTTCTCGCCGGCGGCATTCTCGACGCTGCCGTTGAAGAAGCGGCTCGGCTGATAGTCGTAGGCGTTGCCGATAAAGGCGAGCGTGTCGCTGAACGGATGGTTGCGGTTGCGCAATCGGGCGCGGAAGTCGCGCAGGGTGGTCATGGCGTCTGGCCCTTGTCGAATGCTGCCTGCTGCTCGGCAGTCGCTTCCTTCTGGTAACGGCGCTTCCACTCGGCGTAGGGCATGCCATAGACCTCTTCGCGAGCCTCGTCGAGGCTCACCGGGATCTCGAGGTCATCGGCCGCGGCCTTGTACCACTTGGACAGGCAGTTGCGGCAGAAACCGGCCAGGTTCATCAAGTCGATGTTCTGGGCATCCGGGCGGCTGCGCAAATGCTGGACCAGGCGGCGAAAGGCGGCGGCTTCGAGTTCGGTACGTTCTTGGTCGTTCATCGTTCGGGATCTCGGCGTTGCAGACGTCGGCGCGATCATAACCTCGACGCCTGCCGCGGGCCAGCAAGCGGCCGGGAACTTTCATCGGCTGGTCGTTTCCGCTGCACAGGGGCAGTCAACCGGCTGCCTGCGCACGCGAGGAGAGCGGATGTGATCGGAAAAAGACACTGGGTAATCGCCGAAGGCTACCTGCCGGCACTGGGCCCGAGGCCAGACGAGCCGGCGCTGCGCAGCCATGAGGCCGCCTGCATCCTGAATACCGGGCCGGTGCCCGCGGCGATCGAGCTGACGCTGTATTTCACCGATCGCGACCCGCTCGGGCCCTACCGGATCGAGGTTCCGGCGCGTCGCTCCCTGCACTTGCGCTTCGACGATCTCGACGATCCCGCGCCGCTGCCGCGCGAGACCGACTATGCCAGCGTGTTTGTCTCCAGCGTGCCAGTGGTGGTCCAGCACACGCGCCTCGATGCCCGCCACGCGGATCTGGCGCTGATGACCACCCTGGCCTATGGCAGCGACTGACGTCGCTCAGTCGCGGTGTGCGGCCAGGGTGATCGACACCGACTCGGCAAAACGCAGCGCGTGCGGCTTGTCCACTTCGACCTCCGCGTAGCGCACCTGTGGATGGGCCATCACCAGATCGAGGATCTCCTGGGTGAGCCGCTCGAGCAGGGCGAAACGGTTGTCCTCGACATGCCGGATGATCGCCTTGGTGATGGTGCGATAATTCAGTGCATGCTCGATGTCGTTGTCGCGCACGGCCTCGGCGGCCGGGTAGAGCATGGTCAGGTTGATGAGCACGTCCTGGCGGTTGAGGATTTCCTCTTCCTTGATGCCGATGTAGGTGCGCAGTCGCAGGTCCTTGACGCGAATGCGCGCCATGGCGTGTTCCAGTCGGGGCATGGGAATCCTCGGGTTGTCAGATCAGGTGACGGCCACCGTTGACGCTCAGGGTGGTGCCGGTGACGTAGGGATTGTCCAGCAGGTACCGCAGGCTCTGGTAGATCACCTCGGCACCGGGCTCGATGCCCAGCGCCGATTTGGCCAGCGCCTTGCGCCGGTACTCGTCGTCATCGCCTTCGTTGAATTGGATCAGTGCCGGCGCGATGCCGTTGACCTTGATCGCTGGCGCGAGGCTCGCGGCGAACGACAGCGTCAGGCTGTCCAGGCCGGCCTTGCTGGCGGCGTAGGCGATGTGCTTCCTGCTGCCGACGCGGGTCACGTCGTCGCCGATGTGCACGATGTCGGCCGGGCCGCCGTGGCGCAGCAAGGGCGCGCAGTGCAGGTTGATCAGGTAAGGCGCGAGCATGTGCACCTCGAACATCTGCTGGAACACTTCGGCCTCCCGGCCCGGCGTTTCGGGATGCCAGTCGGAGGCGTTGTGGACGATGGCCCGCAGCGCCGGTGCATGCTGGTGCAGCACGCTGATGAACGCCTGAATGCCGGCGGCGCCGCTGAAGTCCGCCTGCAGGACGGTCGCGCCGCGTTCACGCAGACGCTCGAGGCTGGGCCGAGGGGTGCGGTAGCTGACGATGACCGCCTGGCCATCGTCGAGCAAGCGTTCGGCGCAGTGCAGGCCGATGCGCTGGCTGGCGCCGGTGATCAGAATCGGTGCCGTTGGCTGGTTCATGGACTTCACCGGGAAGCTGCTGGATAGGGCGTGGCGAGGCGCGCGCCGGGTCCGTCAGCTTACACCAGCTCGCCGGATCACCGCAGCGGCGGTGTCAGGCGCGGGCGGGCGATGAGGCCAGCGTTAGGAGGGTTCCGCCTGTACGTCCGGCTGCAGGTCTGGGTGCAGCCGCTGATGCTCCTGGTAGAGATAGGAGCGTATGCGCTCGGCGTCGCGGTCCTGCGGGTATTCGACCTCGTAGGCTGTCATGCCGCCTTCGGCGTCGCGGATCCGATGGGCGTCGATCTCTAGTGCGCCCTCGCCGGGCAGCGCCAGGTGCAGGTGCAGGTGTTTGGGCGCTTTGCGCTTGGCGCCGACGTCGACCAGCAGGCCGTTGGGCGACAGCTCGTGTACGCGCAGGCTGGTGGTGTGGCCGTCATCGGAAAGCAGCGGCAGCGGTTCCTCGAGATGCAGGCGCCAGGCGCGCAACACGGGTCCGCGTTCGTAGATAGTGGGCGGGGCGAGCTGCAGCTGGATCGACTGGAACTCGTCCTGCTTGAGTTGCAGCGGGAACGACATGCAGTAGTCGGCAAGTTCCGCTTCGAGGGTCAGGTTGGCCTTGCCGGCGAGTTGCAGCAGCAGGCTGTTGGCCTTTTCGCCGCCGTCCACGCGAAAGCCCGAACGGGTCTCGCCGTTCTCCACGGGCGAGCCGCTGACCAGCTCGTTGATATACGCCAGCTCGGCGCTGGTGAGATCGATCTTGGGCATCGCGATTTCCCTCTCAAGGCCGGCAGACCGGACCGCCGGTTCCTTTATCACCCCATTACCGCATCACCGCCGTATCCCGTGAAACCAACAAGAAGCCGCGGCGGGGCGGCCATGCGACCGCATGCCTGCGACAAAGTTCCCCATGCGCGGAGTAGTGTGAAACCTGGCGGCTGAGGCGGGTGTGTCGAATGCGGCATAATGTCCGTTTAAACCTGCAACGGAGCCCTTCATGAAAGTAGCCATCCTCTCCGGCACGGTCTACGGCACTGCCGAAGACGTCGCCCGACACGCCGCCGCGGTCCTGCAGGCGGCGGGTTTCGACGCCTGGCATGACCCGCGTGCGCAGTTGCAGCAGGTCGTTGATTTCGCCCCGGAGGCACTGCTGGTGGTGACGGCCACTACCGGCATGGGCGAGCTGCCGGACAACTTCGTACCGCTGTACTCGGCCATTCGCGACCAGTTTCCCGCCTGGCAGGGGTTGCCGGGCGGCGTCATTGCCCTGGGTGACGCCAGCTATGGCGATACCTTCTGCGGTGCCGGCGAGCTGGTGCGTGAACTCTACGGCGAGCTGGGTGTGCGCGAAGTGCAGGATATGTTGCGTCTCGACGCCAGCGAAACGGTCACGCCCGCGACCGATGCCGAGCCCTGGCTGGCAAGCTTCGCTGCCGCGCTGCGCGGCTAACCAGCGGAGCGCTCAGCGCGGCGGATCGGCGCGACCCAAGGTGCCCCCGTTGTGCCGGGCGAAGGCCTGCAACTCGGGGTAGAACGCGCGAAAATCTTCCCGTAGCGGCGCATAGAGCCGTTCCAGCTCCGCCACGCCGCCGACCAGCCCCTCCGGCCGCGTTAGGCGGCGACTCATGCCGGCCACGACCTGCTCCATCACGGCGAAGTCTTGGTAGCTGCCGAGCCAGTCCTGCGCGGCCATGTGCGGTGCGATCACGGCGAGCGTGCCCGGCAGCTCCTGCGTGTCGTGCAGCAGCCGGTACACCCGAGCCGTGAACGCGCCCAGCGGCTCGTCGGCATAGGCCTGCCAGTCGGCGGCCAGGCAATGATCGAAGAACAGGTCCACCAGAATGCCGGCGTAGCGGCGCCGCTCGGGTGCGAAGCGCTGCTTGGCCTGGAGTACCCGCGGATGGCTGTCGGTGAACACGTCGATCCGCCGGTGTAGGCGAATTCCGGCCTCGATGTCCGCGGGCCAGCGGCCGTCGAGCGTGCCCTTGACGAAATCGCCGTACAGGCTGCCGAGCATCGCGCCGGGCTGGGGCCCGCCCAGATGAAGGTGTGCGAGATAGTTCATGCGGCGAGTCTAGCAGCGCCCGTTCCGCGGGTCGCGCGGGTAAGGCAGCGGCTAGGCGGTTCTCGTGACGGGTTGTTATCGTGGCGCCCTTTCATGGGCGCAGCGGGGGTACGAATGGACCGACATAGCGGAAGAGGGCCTGCTGCGGGGACGCAAGCACTTTCCTGGCAGCCGCTGCTGGCTCCGCGCTCGCGGCTGCCCGCGCCTGCCACGCTGGACGGCTGGCTCGCGGCGCTGCAAGGGCAGGGTGCGCGGGATCCCTTCAGCCTGGCGCTATTGGGAGGGCGACTCGCGCAGACGCCCGGGCTGGCCTTTCTTGCAGGCTACCAGGCGGCGCTGCGCTGCCTCTGGCCGGATGCGCCGGAGGGCCTTGGCGCGCTCTGTGCCAGCGAGCGTCGCAGTCCGCGTCCGGCCGACTTGCAGACACGTTTAGAGCGGTCATCGCTGAGCGGCACCAAGGACTTCGTCACTGGCGGTGCTGCGGCACGCTGGCTGCTGGTGGCGGCCCGGGAAGAGGCGCCGGGTGAGCGGCCACGGCTGGCGCTGTGCGTCGTCGAGGCGGGCGCGAGCGGCGTGACGGTCGAGGCTGGCGCGGCGTTGCCCCTGCTGCCGGACATCCCCCATGGCCGTTTGCGTCTGGCCGATGCGCCATGCCAACGCCTGGCGGGCGATGGCTGGGCCGATTATGTGAAGCCCTTTCGACTGCTCGAGGACCTCTACGTGCTGCTCGCGCTGGTGAGCTGGCTGTATGGCATCGGCCTGGAGGCGGCCTGGCCGCAGCGGCTGCAATTGCGCCTGCTGAGTATTCTCATCGGCGCCGCCGAAACGGCGCGCCAGGCGCCGCGGGACCCGACGGCGGCATTGCTGCTAGGGGCGCTGGGCGAGCAATTCGCGGCATTGCAGAGCGAGCTGGACGGCGCGTTGGCCACAGCGCCGCGGCACTGGTCCGAAGGCTGGCAGCGCGATCGTGCCGTGCTGGCCCTTGCCGGAGCAGCCCGTGAGCGGCGCCTGGCCCAGGCAGCGGCGCAGTTCGGCCTGACGCCCGGCCGGCCGTCAGCGAACGCCACCCAGGGAACTCCTCGTGGCGCCGCGGACCTATAACAAGCGCGCAACAACCGCGCGGACCATTCTCACGCGCTGGCGACGCCAGATGGGCAGGCGTCCCGGGCGTTCAACCAGACAAGGATTTCGATGTCTTCAAGCTGTCAAACGCCCCGGCTGCCGTGCCGGAATTGCTCCGGTGGGCATCGGTCATGATGCTGGCCGGCGAGATATTTCCCTGGCGGGAAGGCAACCGCTTCGAACTGCTGGTCGATGGCCCCCGGTTCTTTCCGCGCATGCTGGCGAGCATCGAGGCGGCCGAGCGTCGGGTGGATGTGGAGCTCTACCTTGTCGAGGATGGCGATTGTGCCGATCGGCTGATCGATGCGCTGGTCGCGGCGGTTGCGCGGGGCGTGCGGGTGCGCTGCCTGTTCGACGGCTTCGGTTGTCTCAAACTGGGCCAGAAGGCGCGTCAGCGGCTGACCGAAGGCGGTGTCGACCTGCGCCAGTACAACCCGCTGCGGCTGCGCCTGAAGTTCCGTAACCTGCACCGGGACCATCGCAAGCTGATCCTGATCGACGACAGCCACTGCTTCGTCGGCGGTACCGGAGCAACCGATGATTTCTGGGATCCGGCCGACCCGGACCGGCATTGGCACGAAGCCATGGTGCAGATCAGCGGCCCGCTGCTCGATGACTGGCGGCGGCTGTTCGATGTGCAGTGGGCGCTGTGCCTGAAGAAGCGGATCTGGCAGCTGCCCCTGCCACGACGGTCGCCGCGCGTGCCACCCAACCCGTCCACTGAGGACGGCATGGGCCGGGTCGCCTATTCGGCTGCGCGGCAGCATCGCGACATCCTCCACAGCCTGCTGCGCAACCTGCATCGGGCAGAGCGGCGGATCTGGCTGGCCACGCCCTATTTCCTGCCCACCGGCCGCGTCCGTCGGGCGCTGATGCGTGCTGCCCGCCGCGGAGTCGACGTGCAGCTGCTGCTGACCAGCCGCAACACCGACCATCCTTCGGTGCGTTACGCCGGTCAGCGCTATTACCCGCGCCTGTTGCGCGCCGGGGTGCGTATTCACGAATATCAGCCACACTTCCTGCACCTGAAGATGGTCCTGGTCGACGACTGGGTCAGTGTCGGGTCATGCAATTTCGATCACTGGAACCTGCGCTGGAACCTCGAAGCCAACCTGGAAGCAGTCGACACGGCGTTCAGTGCTGAGGTGGCGCGCAGCTTTGCGGACGACTTCGCACGCAGTCTCGAGGTCGACCTGCAGCAGTGGCATGCGCGGCCGCTGAGCCAGCGTCTCTACCAGCGCATGTGGGGGCTGCTGGATCGCCTGGTGATCAATATTTTCAACCGAAGCGGCTGACGGCTCGGGTCGAGTCGTCCGCCCCAAGCGTTAACAAAGGAGCGTGTTCATGGCAGCGAAAAAAATCCTCATGCTGGTCGGCGACTACGTCGAGGACTACGAAACCATGGTGCCGTTCCAGGCGCTGCAGATGGTCGGGCATACCGTGCATGCGGTCTGTCCCGACAAGAAGGTCGGCGACACCGTACGCACGGCGATCCATGATTTCGAAGGTGACCAGACCTACAGCGAGAAGCCCGGGCACAACTTCGCGCTGAATTTCGATTTCGCCGCGGTGCGCGCCGAGGACTACGATGCGCTGGTGGTGCCGGGCGGCCGTTCGCCGGAATACCTGCGGCTCAATCAGCAGGTGATCAGCCTGGTGAAGGCTTTTGGCGAGGCGAAAAAACCGATCGCTGCGGTCTGCCACGGCGCCCAGTTGCTGGCGGCAGCTGACGTGCTGCAGGGGCGTGCCTGTAGCGCATATCCGGCCTGTGCGCCGGAAGTCCGGCTGGCCGGTGGCGAGTTCGTCGAGATTGGCGTCGACAAGGCGCACACCGAGGGTAACCTGGTGACCGCCCCGGCCTGGCCGGCGCACCCCGCCTGGCTGGCCGCATTTCTCGAGCTGCTCGGGACCCGCATCAGCCTGTAAGATGTCGCGCTGGATGAAAGCCCGCGACGCAGGCCCTGGGAAAACCACTGCGCTCGGTCAGGCCGCGTTAAAACAGACGAGGACGGGTGCTCCGGCGGAGCGCCCATTTCCGGCCCGCTCAACCCGCTTTTTCGCCTGTTTTGTAGGGCGCCAAGACCTTGGCTGACCGTCGGCTCGCTACGTTTTCAAAGAGTCTGCCCGGTGGGCCTGTTTTTTTGATCACAGTGCAGGCACAGCCTGTCAGGCCGAGGCCGCCATGACGTCATCGAAAGACCCGCTACACGGCATGACACTGGAGTCGATTCTGATCGAGCTGCAGGCCCGTTACGGCTGGGAGGGGCTGGCGGAGCGGGTGGATGTCCGCTGTTTCAAGAGCGACCCCGGCATCAAGTCGAGCCTGACATTTCTGCGCAAGACGCCCTGGGCGCGGGCGAAGGTCGAGGCGCTGTTCGTCGAGCTTCGTCGTCGGCAGGGCGACTGACGCCACGCCCTGGTGTGGTTGGTGAAACGAAAAAGCCCGGCATCGAGCCGGGCTTTTTTATTGGCGTGTCGCTTATTGCACTTCGATCGCCAGGCTGTCGGCGATCTTCTGCTGCCAGATCGCCGGGCCGGTGATGTGCACCGACTCGCCGTTGGTGTCGACGGCGACGGTGACCGGCATGTCCTTCACTTCGAACTCATAGATCGCTTCCATGCCCAGCTCGGCGAAGGCCAGTACCTTGGACTTTTTGATCGCCTGGGCGACCAGATAGGCCGCGCCACCGACCGCCATCAGATACACGGCCTTGTTGTCCTTGATCGCCTCGATGGCGATCGGGCCACGCTCGGACTTGCCGATCATGCCCAGCAGGCCGGTCTGCTCAAGAATCTGACGGGTGAACTTGTCCATGCGCGTGGCGGTGGTCGGGCCCGCCGGGCCCACCACTTCGTCACCGACCGGATCGACCGGGCCGACGTAATAGATGAAGCGGCCCTTGAGGTCCACCGGCAGTTGCTCGCCCTTGTTCAGCATGTCGACCATGCGCTTGTGCGCGGCGTCGCGCCCGGTGAGCATCTTGCCATTGAGCAGCACGGTCTCGCCCGGCTTCCAGCTCTGCACTTCCTCGGGTGTGAGGGTGTCGAGGTTGACGCGACGCGCGCTCGGGCCGGCTTCCCAGACGATCTCGGGGTAGGCATCCAGCGGCGGTGGGGTCAGTTCGGCCGGGCCGGAACCGTCAAGCACGAAGTGGGCGTGGCGGGTCGCGGCGCAATTGGGGATCATGCACACCGGCAGCGAAGCGGCGTGGGTCGGATAATCCATGATCTTCACGTCGAGCACGGTGGTCAGGCCGCCTAGGCCCTGTGCGCCGATGCCCAGCTGGTTGACCTTCTCGAACAGCTCCAGGCGCAGCTCTTCGATGCGGTTTTGCGGACCACGGGCCTTCAGTTCATGGATGTCGATGGATTCCATCAGCACTTCCTTGGCCATTACCGCGGCCTTCTCGGCGGTGCCACCGATGCCGATGCCGAGCATGCCCGGCGGGCACCAGCCGGCGCCCATGGTCGGCACGGTCTTCAGGACCCAGTCGACGATCGAGTCGGACGGGTTGAGCATGGCCATTTTCGACTTGTTCTCCGAACCGCCGCCCTTGGCTGCGACGTCCACTTCCACCTTGTCGCCGGGGACGATGGAGTAGTGGATGACGGCCGGGGTATTGTCCTTGGTATTTTTGCGGGAACCTGCCGGGTCGGCCAGGATCGAAGCACGCAGGACGTTTTCCGGCAGGTTGTAGGCGCGGCGCACGCCCTCATTGATCATGTCGTCCAGGCTCATGGTCGCGCCGTCCCAGCGCACGTCCATGCCGACGCGGACGAAGACGGTGACGATGCCGGTGTCCTGACAGATCGGGCGGTGACCGGTGGCGCACATGCGCGAGTTGATCAGGATCTGCGCCATGGAGTCGCGGGCAGCCGGGGATTCCTCACGCAGGTAGGCTTCGTGCATCGCCTGGATGAAATCCACGGGGTGGTAGTAAGAAATGAACTGCAAAGCGTCAGCGACGCTTTGAATCAGGTCGTCTTGCTTGATCACGGTCATGCAGCGCGTCCTCTTGGCGGGGCGGAGACAGGCATGTCGAAACAATCAACCGACACGCGCAGGTAAAAAAATGCGCGGCAGTATAACCTGCAGCGGCGACGGGTACACAGACGGACCAAAGGTGAAGGATGCACAGGGACAGTGGGAGAATGCCGGACATGGCCGCGCGGAGACCGCAGGCGCGGTGGCGCCCAAGGGGGCCGTTGCGGGCCGGAGTGGGCTTCGTAGCGGTTGCTTGTGGGCTTTTTGAATCGGCCGGCGTAGAGTATGTCGAATTGCCACTATGGGAAGGATTCCATGCGCGCGAGTCGTGACGAGAGCGACCAGCAGGCACTGCAGTCGCTGGTGACCAAGCGCTTCGGCATGGCCGCCGCTACCTATGGCCTGGCCCTGCTGCTGACCTGGATTACTGTCATGGGCGGCTTCTACCAGGCTCCCGTCGAAACCGCTGTGCTTGGCTCGGTCATGATACTGGCCAGCCAGCTGGTGTTCCTCTGGATTTTCCTGCGGGGCTTCAACCTGCGTTTCCGCGACCCCAGCCTGACCGAGCCGCAGGTACTGGTAGCGCTGGTCTGGCTAACCTATTTCCTGTTCAACCTGGGACACAACCGCGGCTCGCTGCTGGTGCTGTATGTCCTGGTGCTGATGTTCGCGGTGTTTCTGCCGCCAAAAAAGTTCGCCCGCTACGCGGCGCTGGCGCTGGTCAGTTTCGTCGGCATGTCGTTGTTCGATGCCCAGATCGGCGAGCTGGTCGACCCGCAGGCGGCGCTCCTGCAAACCGGCGTGCTGCTGGTTACGCTGGTCTGGATGTGCCTGTTCGTCAGCTATGTCTACCGGCTGCGCCAGCGCATGCGGCAGCGGCGCTTCGCCCTGCAGGCCCATCAGGAAACGCTGCGCGGCATGATGCGCCAGCTCGAGGACCTGGCCTCGACGGATGAGCTGACCGGGCTGTACAACCGTCGCCATTTCCTACGACGTGCCGAGGCCGAACTGAGCCGACTGCGGCCAGGTCACCAATCCGGCCTGGCGCTGATCGATCTCGATCATTTCAAGCGCATCAACGACCTGCACGGGCATGCGACCGGCGACCGGGTCCTGCAGACCTTTGCTTCGGTGGTGCGCTCGTGCCTGCGCGACGATGACATCCTTGCGCGCTACGGCGGTGAAGAGTTCGTGCTGTTGCTGCCGCGCACCGACGCCGAGCAATTCAGCGCCTGCTGCGAACGCCTGCGCGAAGCCTTCGCCAATGCCCAGCCGATGGACGTGCCGGTGCAGGCCGGGCAGCTCAGCCTGTCGGTCGGCCTGACGCTGCTGAGCGAAGGGGATGACCTGGACGCCGCGCTGCAGCGCGCCGACGAGGCTCTGTACCGGGCCAAGGACAATGGACGCAACCGCTGTGAGGCGAGCTGGGCGACCGTGGATGCCTGAGCTCAGCCTGGGTAGCCAACGCTGGACCGTCGCGGCAGGCAGCAACCTGCTCGATGCTCTCCACGCGGCCGGCTGCCCGGTATCCTCCAGTTGCCGGGCCGGCAGCTGCCAGGCCTGCCTGGTGCGCTGCGTGCGCGGCGAGCCGGAGGATGCGCGGCCGGACGCCCTGTTCTTGGCACAGCGCGAGCGGGGTTGGCGCCTTGCCTGTCAGTGCCGGGTCACCGGTGACCTCGAAGTCGCCTTGTTCGATCCGGCCGCAGATGGGTTGGCGGCCGAGGTGGTTGGGCTCGACTGGCTGGACGGCGCCGTCCTGCGCCTGCGACTGGTGCCCGAACGTCCCGTGCGCTATCGAGCCGGGCAGCATGCGTTGCTCTGGACCAGCGGCGGTTTGGCGCGGTCCTACTCATTGGCGAGTCTTCCGGGCGAGGATGCCTGGCTCGAATTCCATCTCGATTGCCGCCACCGCGGCGCCTTCTGCAACATTGCGCGCACCTGGCATCTGGGCGACAGCCTGCGCCTCGGGCCGCTGCATGCGGGTGCGCTTCGCTACGAGGCGGAATGGCAGACGCAGACTTTGCTGCTGCTGGCCGCGGGGACCGGTCTGGCGCCGCTCTGGGGTGTGCTGCGCGAGGCGTTGCGGCAGGAGCATGCGGGGCCGATTCGGCTGATTCATTGCGTTGACGGGCCGTCCTACCTGCAAGCGTCCCTGCTGGCGCTCGCCACGCGTCACGACAACCTGAGCGTCGAACTGACTGATGTGGAAGGCTTGAGTGGCAGGCTGGAAGGGCTAGCAGCGACTGCGCGGCGGCAGATCGCTCTGGTATGCGGCGGGGACCGGTTCGTCCAGAGCGCCGCCAGGCGCTTGTATCTGGCGGGTGTGCCGCGTGGCCAACTGCTGAGCGATACCTTTCTCAGTCGATCGCTGGCCGCTGACCGCTGATTCAGGCAGCACACATCGGCTGTGCGCTGCCTAACTGGATCAGCTCAAGGAGTCGCCGACACGCAGGATCTTCATGGTGTTGGTGCCGCCGGTGCCGTGGTAGCTGTCGCCCTTGGTCAGGATGACCCAGTCACCGACATTGACGATGTTGCGCTGGAGCAACTCGTCTACTGCCGACTGGCTGACCTTGTCGGCCGGCAGCGCCGCGGGATCGAACGGAATGGTCTGCACGCCGCGGAACATGGCGACCCGCGCCTGGGTTTCGCGATGGGGTGAGAAAGCGAAGATTGGCACCGACGAGCGAATCCGCGACATGATCAGCGGGGTGTAGCCGCTTTCGGTCAGGCTGATGATCGCCTTCACGCCGGGGAAGTGGTTGGCGGTGTACATCGCGGCCAGCGCGGTGCTCTCGTCGCTGCGCTCGAAACGCTGGCCGAGGCGATGCCCGGACTTGATGCTGGTCGGGTGTTTCTCGGCACCCACGCAGACTCGCGCCATGGCCTTGATCGCCTCGGCCGGGTACTCGCCGGCGGCACTTTCGGCCGACAGCATCACCGCGTCGGTGTAGTCGAGCACTGCGTTGGCTACATCGGACACCTCGGCGCGGGTCGGCATAGGGTTCTGGATCATCGACTCCATCATCTGGGTCGCGGTGATCACCACCTTGTTGTTGCGCCGTGCGTGCAGGATGATCTTTTTCTGAATGCCCACCAGCTCGGCGTCGCCGATTTCCACGCCCAGGTCGCCACGCGCCACCATCACGCCGTCGCTGGCGCGGATCAGGCCGTCAAGCGCCTCGTCATCGGCGACCGCCTCGGCCCGCTCGATCTTGGCGATCAGCCAGGCGCTCGAGCCCGCTTCGTCGCGCAGGCGGCGGGCCAGTTCCATGTCCGCGGCATCGCGCGGAAAGGAAACGGCCAGGTAGTCCAGGTCCATGTCGGCTGCCAACTTGATATCCGCCTTGTCCTTGGCGGTCAGGGCGGGGGCGGTGAGGCCGCCGCCGCGCCGGTTGATGCCCTTGTGGTCAGATAGCGGGCCGCCGATCAGGACGGTGCAGTGCAGCTCGTCGGCCGTGGTGGTGTCGACGCGCATGACCACGCGGCCGTCGTCGAGCAGCAGTTCGTCACCGACGCTGCAGTCCTTGATCAGGTCCGGGTAATCAATGCCGACGACCTCCTGGGTGCCAGCGTCGCGGGGGTGAGTGACGGAAAAGCGAAAGCTGTCGCCTTCCGCCAGTTCGATGCGCTTGTTGGTGAATTTGGCGATGCGGATCTTCGGGCCCTGCAGGTCACCCAGGAGCGCCACGAAACGGCCGTGTTTCGCCGCGATATCGCGGACCAGCTGCGCCCGCGCGCGGTGTTCGTCGGGAGTGCCGTGGGAAAAGTTCAGGCGCGCGACATCGAGTCCGGCCAGGATCATTTTTTCCAGCACTTCGGGCGAGCTGCTGGCAGGGCCCAGGGTGGCGACGATTTTGGTACGGCGCGAGATCATTCGGTGCTCCTTTTTCAGAATGGCCGGGAGGCTACTATGCCGTGCGGCTGTAGTCATCGTTGGCTTGCACTACTCTTTGTGCGCCCGCCTTTCCCGCTGCAGCGGGGCGCAGATCGCGGCTGTCGCAGCGTTGCGGCAGGTACCGAACGGTCTGCAGTTTCGTCCGGCGCGGTCGATAAGCCGCCATTGGAGGATCATTGCCCATGCGTACCCTTGTTGTGATGTTCATGGCTGCTCTCAGCGTAGGCTGCAGCGGCCGAAGTGCACTCGACCGTCACCTAGATGCTGCTTACCAGCACTATCAGGCGGGCGATTGCGACACCGCGATGCTCGAACTTTCCCAGGCCGAGCGGCGCAATCGCCCGCGTGGCGACCTGCAGCCGGAAATCTCGCTGTTGCGTGGGCAGTGCCTGGAGCGCCAGGGGCTGTTCGTCGACGCCGCACAGACGTACCTGTTTATCCAGAACCGTTACCCGGCGAGCGAGTATGCTTTCCGAAGCCGAGCACGGCTGGAGACGTTGCGTCAGTTGGGGCACTATCAGCCTGACGAACGCGTGGTGACTCACGCGGTGAAACCCTGAAGCGAACCGGTCGGTGACGATCGGTGGGAAGGACCCCATGCGCATTGCCGCGATAATCATGCTCAGCACGCTGGTCGCTCCCCTGGCCAGCGCACAGATCTACCGGTGGGTTGATGCCCAGGGCCAGGTGCATTTCGATGCCCGTCCGCAGCCGGGCGCCGAGAGGGTCGAGGTCCGGCCGCAGGTGGTCGAGCGCGACGAGGCCACGCGTGACCGGCAGGCGCGCACCGAGCGGTTCTTCGAGGCGCGTCGCCAGGAGCAGCACGCTGCTGCGCAGGCGGCCCGCGAACAGCAGGCCGGGCGCGCCCAGGCCTGCCGCGACGCGCAGCAGGCGCTGGCCGACCTGTCGCGCGGCGGACGCTACTTTCGTGTCGATGCAAAGGGGGACCGCGTCTACTACAGTGATGAGGAAACAGGGGCGGCGCGGCGGCAGTTGGCCAGTCGTATCAGTCAGAACTGCAGCTGATCGGCAGGCCATGGCCGCAGCGATCATGAAAGGCGGCGGGCCCGGAACCGATGAACATGCTTAACCAACGCAGTATCCAGCGGCACCAGTTGCCGTATTACCTCAACGTCTTCAACCGGTTTACCGACAAGCCGCTGGGGTTCATTGGCAACCTCTCCGAAACCGGGCTGATGCTGATCAGCCCCTATCCGATAATGATCGACGCGCTGTTCGATATGCGCCTGAAGATTCCGGGGCAGCACGGCCAGTTGCGCTACATCGATTTCAGCGCCACCTGCCGCTGGTCGCGGGAGGACGTCACGCCCGGCAGCTTCGACTCGGGCTTCGTGCTGACCACGCCGCCAAGCGAGATTCGTCACATGATCGATGCGCTGCACCATTATTTCAGCTTCCGCCCCATGTCGAACATTCCGCCGGCGCGCCTGCCTCATTGCGATGCGTCATCGAGCCGGGCGGACGAGGATCGCTGTCACGGTACCTGAACGGCACTACTGAGGTCGCCTGGCTGCGACCGGTAAGCGCTGGAAGCCTGAGCCCGGAGGCCGTCCTGCGCCGTTCTGTGCGCGGGTGAGACGCCCAGGCGATACAGGACGGGCTAGACTGGCGCCCCGAAACCGACAGGGGGTTCCCGTGACATCCAGTATCTTCTGGTACGACTTCGAAACCACAGGCATCTCTCCGCGCTGCGACCGGCCCTTGCAAGTGGCTGGGATCCGCACCTCCGAAGCGCTGGAGGAGATAGGGGCGCCCCTGAACCTGCATTGCCGCCTCAGCGATGACATCCTTCCCCATCCCGCCGCGTGCCTGGTTACGGGCATCACGCCGTCCATCCTTGCCGAGAAGGGCCTGAGCGAAGCGGAGTTCGTCGCTCGCCTGCATCAGGAGCTGGCGCTTCCCGGTACCTGCGGGGCTGGCTACAACACCTTGCGGTTCGACGACGAGATGCTCCGCCATAGCCTGTATCGCAACTTCTTCGACCCCTATGCACGCGAGTGGCAGGGAGGCAATAGCCGCTGGGACCTGATCGACCTGGTGCGTACCGCTTATGCGCTCCGCCCGGAAGGCCTGGTCTGGCCGGAGGAGGAGGGACGGGTGACGCTGAAACTCGAGCGGCTCAGTGCCGCCAACGGGCTCGAACACCTGCAGGCGCACGACGCGTTGTCCGACGTGCGTGCCACTATCGGCCTGGCTCGGCTGATACGCCAGCACCAGCCGCGGCTCTACGACTATCTTTACCAGCTGCGGCGCAAGCACGCGGTCGTCGAGCAGGTCCGTCTGTTGCGGCCGATGGTGCACATCTCGGGCCGTTTCTCCGCAGCCCGCCATTACCTGTCGGTGGTGCTGCCGCTGGCCTGGCATCCGCGCAATCGCAACGCGCTGATCGTTTGTGACCTCAATGCCGAATGTGCGCCGCTGTGGCAGGAAAATGCCGAGGAGCTGCGCGAACGCCTCTACACCCGTCGGGAAGCGCTCGGTGAGAAACAACCGACACCGCTGAAACTGGTGCATGTCAATCGTTGCCCTGTGATGCTGCCAATGAAGGTGCTGCGTGGGGAGGACATCGAACGGCTCGGCCTGGATCTGCCGGTGTGCCTGGCCAGGGCGCGGGATCTGCTGGCCTGCCAGCCGATCTGGGGCAGCAAGCTGGACGATATTTACCGGGATCAGCCATTCGAGGGGCCAGGGCTGACCGACCCTGAGCAACAGCTATACGACGGCTTTCTCGGTGAACGGGATCGGCGACTGTGCGAGCAGGTGCGCTCCCAGGCGCCGTCCGGCCTTGAGCGGCCGCCGTTCGATGACATCCGGTTGCCGGAGCTGCATTTTCGCTACCGCGCTCGCAACTTCCCGCAAAGCCTGACACCCGAGGAGCGCAGGCAGTGGGAGGCGTTCTGCCGGCAACGCCTGTCGACGCCTGAGCATGGCGCGCCAAACACCCTGGAACAATTCGACCGCGACCTATGCGAGCGACTGGGCAGCGCGACCCCGGCGCAGCAGCGGGTGCTGCAGGAATGGGCCGGGCATGCGCAAGCACTGCGCGAACGCTACTTGCGCTAAGGGTGCGGCGTGCGCCTTTCCTGCGCCCATGAAAAAACCACCTGCCGCGGCATGCGTACATGACGCGGCAGATGGTTCAGGGATGTGACGGTGTGGTGGCCGGCTTAGCCGAGCAGGGTGGCCCAGCTCTCGACTTCGTCCGAGCCCCACTGCGCCTTCCACTCTTTCAATGTCTTGTGGTTGCCGCCTTTGGTTTCGATCACTTCGCCGTTGTGCGGATTCTTGTACTGCTTGACCCGGCGTGCACGCTTGGTGGCGGCAGGTGCCTTGTTGGCACGCGGTGCCTTGGCGTTTCTGGATTCCGGATCGAGCAGGGCGATGATGTCGCGAAGCGACTTCTGATATTCGCCCATCAGTTCGCGCAGTTTGCCTTCGAACTCCAGTTCTTTTTTCAGCTTGTCATCTGCCGAGAGAGACTTCAGGCGTTCCTGGAGTTCCTTGATAGCCTCTTCAGTGGCGCGGTATTCATTGATCAGCGACATGTCACTTCCTTGGTATAGGTTTGAACGCAAGTAACGGCAATCATAGACAGGCACTGGCGACAAGTAAATATCGCCTTTCATAAAGTTGGCTTAGAAATGTGTTTCGCTTTGCATCCTGCCGACGGGCTATTTGTTTCGACTTGAAAGTCGACAAGTAATTAACCTGGCGATGCGTCTAATTCAATCCATTTGAGTTGCCGGGGTTTGTCCCGTCACGCGACACTAACTTGGCTGGCGTACTAGTTGGCGGGTCGGCGTTTTCGGCGCCTACCGGAAGTTGGTTCAATCAATATCCACTGCGCGCGCAGGGTATTGCCGCAGGGCCGCATGCAGCGAGCCTGGCGGCTGCGATTGTCTGGTGGCGATTTTCTTCGCTGCGTTAGAATGCGCGACCCCAAGAAGCCGGAGTCCCTTCATGCGCACGTTCAGGCTGGTTATTGCCTGCCCCGATGGCGTTGGCATTGTTGCAAAAGTCAGCAATTTCCTCGCTACCTATAACGGCTGGATCACCGAAGCCAACCATCACTCCGATCACCAGAGCGGCTGGTTCTTCATGCGCCACGAGATCCGCGCGGACTCGCTGCCGTTCGACCTGGAAGGTTTCCGGCAGGCGTTCGCGCCCATCGCCCGGGAGTTTTCCATGGAGTGGCGCGTGACCGACTCCCATGTGCGCAAGCGGGTCGTTCTGATGGCCAGTCGCGAGTCCCATTGCCTGGCCGACCTTCTGCACCGGTGGCACAGCGGGGAACTGGACTGCGAAATCCCGTGCGTCATTTCCAACCACGACGATCTGCGCAGCATGGTCGAGTGGCACGGTATCCCCTATTTCCATGTCCCGGTCCGGCCCGACCGCAAGGACGAAGCGTTCGCCGAGGTTTCTCGCCTGGTACGCGAACAGCGCGCGGACGTGATCGTCCTGGCCCGCTACATGCAAATTCTGCCAGCCGAGCTCTGCGACGAGTACGCGCAGCGGGTCATCAATATCCACCACAGCTTCCTGCCGTCCTTCGCCGGGGCCAAGCCCTACCATCAGGCCTCGCTACGTGGGGTCAAACTAATCGGCGCGACCTGTCACTACGTGACCGAGGAGCTGGATGCCGGACCGATCATCGAGCAGGATGTCGTGCGGGTCAGCCATCGCGACAGCATCGAAGACATGGTCCGCCTGGGCAAGGACGTGGAAAAAATGGTGCTGTCGCGTGGGTTGCGCTATCACTTGGAAGAACGTGTACTCGTGCACAGCAACAAGACCCTGGTTTTTAACTAATCGTCGTGCCCCGCGCGGGAGGAACCATGACCGACCCGCTGGACAAGGCGACTGCTGCGGCACCGCCGGTAGTCGGCACTGGTTGCGCGCGCCGGTATGCCCCGGACTTCCTGCACGCCGCGCTGGGTACCGAATTTCCGGGCGCCCAGGCGCTGTGGGCGCGCTACCTAGCTGCAGACGCTGACAGCATCGTGTCCGCCCCGCGTTCGGTGGGCGATCGTGATGTGGCGGGCAGTTAACTCGCAGTTCCTTGGAGGAGAGGCTCTGGATGGCAGCTGACCAACGCTTTGTACTCGGCGCCGACGCAAGCGGCGAGCCCAACACGCAACCGCTCAAGTACATCAACCGGCACGGTCTGGTGGCGGGTGCCACCGGTACCGGCAAGACCGTCACCCTGCAACGGCTTGCCGAGCAGTTCAGTGATGCCGGCATTGCAGTGTTCGCTGCCGATATCAAGGGCGACCTGTGCGGCCTGGGTGCTCCCGGAGCTCCGCAGGGCAAGATCGCCGAGCGAATCGCCAGCATGCCCTGGCTCGAGTATCAGCCGCGCGCCTACCCGGTCACCCTCTGGGATGTCTACGGCGTCAACGGCCATCCTCTGCGCACCACCCTCACGGAGATGGGCCCGCTGCTGCTGGGCAGCCTGCTGGAGCTGACCGACAGCCAGCAGGCGGCGCTCTATGCGGCCTTCAAGGTGGCGGATCGCGAGGGTTTGTTGCTGCTTGACCTGAAGGATCTCAAGGCGTTGCTTGGCTATCTCAAACAATCGCCGGAAGCGCTGGGTGACGATGCCGCGCTGATGACTTCCGCATCCTCCCAGGCGTTGCTGCGCCGGCTGGCGACGCTCGAGCAGCAGGGCGCAGAGGCGTTGTTCGGCGAGCCGGCACTGGCGCTGGAGGACATCCTGCAGCCCGAGGGTGACGGACGTGGCAGGATCCATCTGCTTGACGCCAGCCAGCTGGTCCATCAGGCGCCGAAAGTCTATGCGACCTTCCTGCTCTGGCTGCTCGCCGAGCTCTTCGAGCAGCTGCCGGAACGGGGCGATGCGGAGCGCCCCGTCCTGGCGCTGTTCTTCGACGAGGCGCATCTGCTGTTCAAGGACACGCCCAAGGCGTTGCAGGACCGGCTGGTGCAGGTCGTACGGCTGGTTCGTTCGAAGGGCGTCGGGGTGTTTTTCGTCACTCAATCCCCGGCAGACCTGCCGGACGAGGTGCTCGCCCAGCTCGGGCTGCGTGTCCAGCACGGCCTGCGCGCCTTTACCGTGCGCGAGCAGAAGGCGCTACGGGCAGTGGCTGATGGGTTCCGTGCTAACCCGGCCTTTTCGACGCTCGACACCCTCGCCGACCTGGGGATTGGCGAGGCGCTGGTGGGTGGGCTCGAGGCCAAGGGAACACCGACGACGGTTCAGCGCGTCGCCATCGCGCCACCGCAGTCTAGGGTCGGGCCCTTGACTGACCAGGAGCGCCACGCGCTGATTGCCAGCTCACCCCTGCGGGGGCGCTACGACAAGCCGATCGACCGGGAGTCGGCCTATGAGCTTTTACTGGCGCGGGCTCACCAGGCATCGGTGACGAAGCCGGTGGAGGTGGCACCGAGCGAGCGAAGCGAAGCGGTCGATGCATTTACCGATCTTGCCGGGCGCATGGTCAAGAGCGCCTTGCGCCAGGCGGCATCGCAACTGGGGCGGCAATTGGTAAGAGGGGTAATGGGCTCGTTGCTCGGCGGCAAACGACGCTGATAATTGGTGTGGTCTGATTGGCGCCGGCATGTGCCAGGTTTTGGTCGCAATGGCGCTGGTCAATCACTGGCGGCCGGTTGCTCTGCCAGTTCTTTCTCAATCTTTTCCAGTTCCCGTTGGAATACCTGATCGTGAATCGTCTGCTTCTTGCGCCACGGTTTGCGTTCGGGATCGGGTTGTGCCGCGTAGGTGATTACTTCTCCGCCATAGACGGTCTTGAATCGGTTGGCCTGCTTCTCGAGTTCCGCGCGTAATTCTTCTTTGGTCACGCTGTTTCTTTCCTCATTGAATATTCCGCTATTCGTTTCGTACGGCTCCAAGCCGAATTGCCAGAACGAACGTCTGGCCGGGTCTTATTTAAAGATCAATGCCGGGCCATTGCAAGTGAAGGTCCCCGCGGGGGGCGGGCACGAAAGGGCGTGCAGGACTTTTTCCGGATACGACGATAACGTCCCAGCGCCAGTCGTTGCCGTCCTTCTCTGCAGGTCCGTGCGGGTATCCGGTTGCATAAAGTCCTTGTTGTCCTCGCCGGACCGTTCGGGTGCACGCCCATACACAAAGGGTGGTCATAAAAAAACCGCGCTCGAACCGAGCGCGGTTTTCCGGTTGCCGTGAATCGATCAGCGGACCGATGTCGTCGCCGCATTATCCGGAGCGCGGCCATACACATCATCGAGTCGTTCGATATCGTCCTCACCCAGATAGCTGCCGGATTGCACTTCGATGATTTCCAGCGGGATCTTTCCGGGGTTGGCGAGACGGTGAATGGAAGTCACCGGAATATAGGTCGACTGGTTCTCGGTCAGCAGGAAGGTCTTGTCGTTGCAGGTCACTTGCGCTGTGCCAGAGACGACGATCCAGTGTTCGGCGCGGTGATGGTGCATCTGTAGCGAAAGCTGCGCGCCCGGATTCACGCAAATGCGCTTGACCTGGAAACGGCCGCCCATGTCGACCGAGTCGTACCAGCCCCAGGGGCGATACACGGCGCAGTGGTTCTGCGTTTCGGAGCGTTTCATGGCGTCGAGCTTGTTTACCAGCTTCTTGACGTCCTGGACCTTGTCCTTGTGGGCGATCATGGTCGCGTCCTTGGTCTCGACCACGACGATGTTGTCCAGGCCGACCACGGTGACCAGCTTGCCGTTGCCGTGGACCAGGCAGTTGCGGCTGTCCTCGACGATCACGTCGCCGCGGGTCACGTTGCCGTTCTCGTCCTTTTCCAGCACATCCCACAGGGACGACCAGGAGCCGACGTCGCTCCAGCCCGCCGACATCGGTACCACGCAGGCCAGCTCGGTTTTTTCCATGACCGCGTAGTCGATGGAGTTGTCGGGGCAGCAGGCGAAGGTTGCCGGGTCGATCAGCAGCTCGGTGCCGTTCTTGATGCTGCGCTCCAGCGCCACCCAGCAGGTGTCATAGATGTCCGGGTCGTGCTTCTTCAGTTCGTCCAGGAAGACGCTGGCGCGGAACAGGAACATGCCGCTGTTCCAGTAGTAGTCGCCCGACTCGACGTATTCGCGGGCGCGCGCCTCGTCCGGCTTTTCGACGAACTGGCTGACGCGGTTAACCCCGTCGGGCAGCCCGTTGCGCTCGACATGGTCGCACTTGATGTAACCGTAGCCGGTCTCGGGGCTGGTCGCAGGGATCCCGAACAACACCATGCCGCCGTTTTCCGCAGCGTTGGTCGCCAGGGCCAGCGAACGCTGGAACGCCTTGTGGTCCTCGATGACATGATCGGCCGGCAGCACCAGCAGCAACTCGTCACGGCCATCGGCTAGCAGCTTCATGGCAGCAATGGCGATCGCTGGCGCGGTGTTGCGGCCGAACGGCTCGAGCATCAGGCCCTGCGTTTCGAGCTTGCGCGCGGCAAGTTGCTCCTTGACGATGAAACGGTGCTCCTTGTTGCACACCAGCAGCGGCGGCTGCATGCCTTCGAAGGCGAGGCGCTCGATGGTCTGCTGGAAAAGCGTCTGCTCGGCAGTCAGGGCCAGGAACTGCTTGGGGAACGCCTTGCGCGAGAGCGGCCAGAGTCGGGAACCGCTGCCGCCGGAAAGGATGACCGGAATCATGTTTGTTTCTCCTGAATCGTCGAGAAGGGGGAATTCTTCTTGTCCATGTTGGGCGGCGAGAACGTCTGCGCGCGCCTTGAGCATTTGTGGTCGCCTCACGCCCTGCGCGCCATCTCGGGCTGTCGCTCCAGCCGGAAGAAAGTGCACCGCGGCCACTGCCAATGGGCGACCGGAAAACGGAGTTGCTGCCGTGTCGCCGAATGCCGGGTCGAAACCAGGCCTGCGAGCAGGGCGCCGGAGCTAATGCGTGCTGGACCTCGGGGCAAGTCGGCCCGCACGGTTGAAGAAGGCGTCGCGAGAGCCGGCAACGGACGCGTTCGGCCAGAGGCGTGCGGTGTCGATGCTGCCTGGGCGGCGACTGCAACACGGCCCGGGCCCATGCGCGAAACTTTGTCGGACAGGCCCTCACGGGCCGCTTGAAACTGCTTGTTTGATTGCCACTGCACGTTCATGTGCGACGTCCCTTTCCATCTGGAAATGCCGGTACGCGCTTATGATTGCCCCGCCCCGCGGATAGTTCCCGGCCCAGCTACCGCTGATCGGAGACTTTTTCAGGGCTGCGAAATGGGGCCCGTGACGGTCAATGGGCGTCGGTAGCAGGGCGCCTCGCGAAGGCAGGCGAGGCGTCGGTGCGGTCAGGCCTGCTCGTCGCGCAGGAAGACCAGACGGTCGGTGTGGGAGTCGTCCGCGCTGTAGCGATAGCCTTCGTAGTCGAAGGCTTGGAGCTGCTCCGGCCGGGTGATGCGCTCCTTGACCACGTAGCGGGTCAACAGGCCGCGGGCTTTCTTGGCGTAGAAGCTGATGATCTTGTACTGCCCATTCTTCCTATCCTTGAAGTCGACGTCGATGACGCGTGCGTTCAGCGCGTGGCGCTTCACTGCGCCGAAGTATTCGTTGGACGCCAGGTTGATCAGTACGTCGTCACCCTGCTCGGCCAGCGCGGTGTTCAGCCAGCCGCTGATGCGCTCGCCCCAGAAGGCGTACAAATCCTTGCCCTGCGGCGTCTCCAGTTTGGTGCCCATTTCCAGGCGATAGGGTTGCATCAGGTCCAGGGGACGCAACACGCCATAGAGCCCGGACAGGATGCGCAGATGGGCCTGGGCGAAATCGAGGTCCGCTTCGGAAAAATCTCGCGCATCCATCCCGGTGTAGACGTCGCCCTTGAATGCCAGGAGCGCCTGCTTGGCGTTGTCTGGCGTGACCTCGGCGGTCCAGCTGCCGTAGCGGGCGACGTTAAGCGCCGCAAGCTTGTCGGACAGGTGCATCAGCTCGCTGATCTGCTGGGGCGACAGCTTGCGCAGCCTCTCGATCAGTCGCTGAGCGTCGTCCAGATGTTCGGGACAGGTGAAGCGGTTGGTGGTCGGCGGGGTGTCATAGTCCAGCGTCTTGGCTGGCGAAATCACCATCAGCATGCAGCGGTCTCCTTTGAAGTGAGCCGATTCTAGGCGTATGGGAGACGCTGCTCCACCGGGACGGGTGGCGATCGCGGGACCGGCGTGAGTTGGCGATACAGTCGAGCAGGCCGGGACTGGGCGGAGGCGGGTGCGAGAGGAGGCGTGGCGCGTTGGGCTGGTCAGGCCGTCCTTTCGCCAGATGGCTGGCGGCAGGCCAGGCGCCGTGCGAGCGGCTCGCCGTCGGCAGGCGCTGCGGCAAAAACGCTCAGGTTAGCCACTGAGGCTAACGGCCCGCGGAGCGCCGGCCAAGCGCTTTTCGTCGATTCGACAAAAAAACCGGAGTTGCCAGAAAAAGACTTTTTCCTGTCATCTATTTTGCGCTATTACAAAACCAAGACCGCCGAAACCTGCATCACAGGTGGCGGCCTCTGGGTGGCCCCAGGCCCCTGCCACCCAAGTCCGCTCACCTTGGCGCAAGGCGGTTTCTCCTCGGCGGAGGGCATCTGGCCCTCCGTCGTCCGGCTCCGAACAGGTGATCGCGTATGGATGACTACGGCAGACCCCGCGCTACTCAGCCCACCCTTTACGTTCTCGATACCAACGTCCTGATACACGACCCCAACGCGTTGCTGAATTTCCAGGAGCATCAGGTCGCCATCCCGATGACGGTGCTGGAAGAACTCGACCAGCTCAAGACCGGCAAGCACACTGTCGCCGCCGAGTGCCGCCAGGCCATCCGCCTGATCGACAAGGTGCTGGGCGACGCCACGCCCGAGCAGGTCGAACTCGGGGTCCCGATCCAGCGCGAAAAAAGCGGGCCCTGCGGCAGCTTGTCGATCCTGATGAGCAAGGCGGCCGACTCCAGCGCGCTGCCCGAAGACCTAAACGACAACAAGATCATCAATCAGGTGGTAGAACTGCAGCGCCGCAGCGCCGGCATTCCGGTGGTACTTGTCACCAACGACATCAACATGCGGCTGAAGGCGAGGGCCTGCGGCGTCGCATCAGAGGACTACCACACCGACAAGCTGGTGGACGACGTCGGCCAGCTGTCACGCGGCTATCACAGCTTGAGCGGCTCATTCTGGGATCGTGTAAGCAAGGTCGATACCCATCAGGGGCACGGCCGCACCTGGCATCGGGTGCAGTTGATCGACAACCTGCCGGCGGTACACATCAACGAGTTCATTCTCGACGAACAGGGTTTCGTCGGCTGGATCAAGGGCATCAAGGCGGACGAACTGCTGCTGCTCGACATGCATCAGGAACCGCTGCTGCATCAGGAGGCGTGGGGCCTGCGACCGCGCGACATCCACCAGGCGTTGGCGCTGTTCGCCTTGCTCGATCCGGATATCCACCTGGTCAACCTCTCGGGCGCTGCAGGTTCCGGCAAGACCATTCTCGCGCTGGCTGCCGCCATCGAACAGACCGTGGTGAGCAAGCGCTACCGCCGAATCATCGCGACCCGCAGCGTGCAGGGCCTGGATGAGGATATCGGCTTCCTGCCGGGCACCGAGGCCGAAAAGATGGAGCCATGGCTGGGCGCCATCACCGACAACCTCGAAGCCCTACATATGGATGATGAGAGTACCCACGGCAGCGTCGACTACATCCTGCAAAAGGTGCCGTTGCAGTTCAAGTCGCTGAACTACATCCGCGGGCGCAGCTTCCAGCAGAGCCTGATCCTCATCGACGAGTGCCAGAACCTCACGCCTCATCAGATGAAGACCATCATCACCCGGGCCGGGAGTGGTTCGAAGGTGGTCTGCCTTGGCAACCTGGCGCAGATCGACACGCCCTATCTGTCGGCCACCAGCTCCGGCCTGACCTACCTCACGGAGCGTTTCAAGGATTTCCCGCACGGAATGCACATCACCCTGCAGGGGGTGCCGCGTTCGATCCTGGCGGAATACGCCGAGGCGCACTTGTAGCCCGGGAGCAGCCGGCGGGCAGGGGTGCGGTGCAGGCGTTTGTGTTTACAATGCCGCATCGATATCCGGAGTCGCCTGTCTATGCTCACTCACCTCGATTCACAGGGGCGGGCGAACATGGTCGACGTTACTGCCAAGGCCGTCACGGCCCGCGAAGCAGTAGCCGAGGCCAGGGTTCGCATGCTTCCCGAGACCCTGCAGCTAATCCAGCAGGGCGGCCACCCCAAGGGCGACGTGTTTGCCGTGGCCCGCATCGCCGGCATCCAGGCGGCGAAGAAAACCCATGACCTCATTCCGCTGTGCCATCCGCTGTTGCTCACCAGCATCAAGGTCGAGCTGCAGCCGGAAGGCGACGACTGCGTGCGGATCCAGGCGCGCTGCAAGCTCGCGGGGCAGACCGGTGTCGAGATGGAGGCGCTCACCGCCGTGAGCGTGGCGGCGCTGACCATCTATGACATGTGCAAGGCGGTCGACAAGGGGATGGTCATCGAAGGCGTGCGCCTGATTGAAAAACTGGGCGGCAAGAGCGGCCACTGGCAGGTGCCGGCATGATCCAGGTCCAGTATTTTGCACGTTACCGTGAAGCGCTCGGCCTCGACGCGGAGCAGGTGGACTGGAATGCGTCGTTGCATTGCCTCGACGACCTGCGCAAGCGGCTGCTGGCCCGTGGCGGCGAATGGTCGGTGCTCGGCGAGCAGAACCTGATGTGCGCGCGCAACCAGGAACTCTGCAGCCTGCAAGAGCCGTTGGTCGATGGCGACGAGGTGGCGTTCTTTCCCACCGTGACGGGAGGCTGACGATGAGCGTCCGTGTCCAGCAGGCGCCCTTCGATCCCGGCGCCGAACTCAACGCCCTGCACGCCGCGCACCTGGGCATCGGCGCCGTTGCAGGCTTCGTCGGTTATGTCCGCGACTTCAACGACGGGCATGATGTGGCTGGCATGCTGCTCGAGCATGCGCCGGGCATGACCGAGAAGGCCCTGCAACGCATCATCGAGGAAGCTCATGGCCGCTGGCCGCTGCTGCGGCTGGACATCCTGCACCGCGTCGGGCCGCTGGCGCCGGGCGAGCCGATCGTCTTCGTCGGTGCGGCCAGTGCGCATCGCGAGGCAGCGTTCGACGGCTGTCGGTTCGTCATGGACTACCTGAAGACGCGCGCGCCCTTCTGGAAAAAGGAGGACACGCCGGACGGGCCGCGCTGGGTGGAAGGTCGCTGCAGCGATCAGGCCGCCGCCGAGCGTTGGGAGCAGCAAGGAAGCGGGGAGGGCTGAGCCGCGGCGCCGGCCGGCCCCTAATCGTGAAGGCAGGCTGACGCGGCTTCGCCCGCGCTCGGACGTTAGCGCCGGGGCGGCACTGGGGCCAGGAGTTCGGCGGGCGGGGTTTCGCAACTGATGGCGCGGCCCAGGAGTGCCTCGATGGCCGGCAACGCGAAGGCGTCGTCCTCACCGGCAAAGCTGATCGAGGTCCCGCTGGCGCCCGCCCGGCCGGTCCGGCCGATGCGGTGCACGTAATCGTCGGGCACTTCGGGCAGGGTGAAGTTGATCACGTGGCTGATGCCCTCGACATGAATGCCGCGGCCGGCGACATCAGTGGCGACCATCACCCGGATCTTGCCTTCGCGAAAGCCTTCCAGTGCGCGGATGCGCTTGTGCTGCGGCACGTCGCCAGACATCTGCACCGCACTGATGCCGTCACGGGTCAGGCGCTCCTCGATACGTCGCACCTCGTCCTTGCGGTTGGCGAAAACCATGACGCGGGTCCAGTCGTTCTGTGTGATGAGGTTGTAGAGCAGCTTGTACTTGTCGCTGCCGGCGACCGCGTAGACATGCTGCTCGACGGTGTCGCTGGCCACGTTGACCGCCTCGATCTCGACGATCGCCGGGTCGGTGGTCCACTGCTTGGCCAGGTTCATCACGTCCTCGGTAAAGGTGGCGGAGAACAGCAAGGTCTGGCGCTCGCTCTTCGGCGGTGTCTGCCGAATGATCTGGCGCACCTGGGGGATGAAGCCCATGTCGAGCATCCGATCGGCCTCGTCGAGGACCAGCACCTCGACCATATCCAGGTGCACCTCGCCGCGCTGGTTGAAGTCCAGCAGGCGTCCCGGCGTGGCGACGAGGATGTCGCAGTAACGGGACTCGAGGGCCTTGAGCTGCTTGTCGAAATCCATGCCGCCGACGAAGCTCATCACATTCAGGCCGGTGTACTTGGTCAGGTCCAGCGCGTCGTTGGCGATCTGCACGACCAGCTCCCGCGTCGGCGCGATGATCAGCGCCCGCGGCTCGCCCATGTAGCGCTCGCTCGGCGGTGGCGTCTGCAACAGCTGGGTAATGGTGGAGATCAGGAAGGCTGCGGTTTTACCTGTGCCGGTTTGCGCCCGGCCGATGGCGTCGCGACCTTTCAGGGTAAAGCCCAGCACTTGCGCCTGGATGGGCGTGCAATAGGGGAAGCCGAGGTCATGGATGGCGTGCATTAGCTCGGGTGTGAGCCTGAAGTCGTGAAACCGGGTCTTGCCTTCGGCCGGCTCGACCACGAAATCGTCCAGTGACCACGTCGGTGGCGGCGGTGGGGCCGGCTTGCGCGGTTTCGCGCGGCGGGGCTGGGCAGTGGCCATGGGGGGGGTATCGTCGGTTGCGGCGGGCGCTTCGCTGTGCGCCGGAACGCTGGGTTCAGCGGGGCGTGCGGTGGAGTGATCAGGTTCGATGGCGGCAGGCTGGCTCGCGCTTTTGCCAAACATTTTCTTGAGTGCTTCGAGCACGGTCTTCTCGTCTTTGACTTGTAAGGTATGGGCGCCAGTGTAATGCAAGAAGCAGGAGCGGCGAAGTCCCGCCCCTGCGGCGGCCACAGCTGCCGCAGGCTACCCGCAGACTCGGTTGCGTCCCAGCTCCTTGGCCAGGTACAGCGCCTGATCGGCGATGTGCACCAGGCTGTCCAGGTCGTCGTGACGTTGCATGGTGGCAGCGCCGACGGAGATGGTGACGCCCGGCAGGGCGCCGATGGGCGAGTCGAACGAGCGGATCTGCGCGAGGCTCTGGCGCAGCCGCTCACCCACGTTGCGGGCGTCCTCCAGCGCCATTTCCGGTAGCAGCACCACGAACTCCTCGCCGCCGTAGCGCACCAGGCTGTCGGCGGGTCGCAGCAACTGCCCGAGCGTGTTGACCACCAGGCACAGGGCATGGTCGCCGGCGAGATGGCCGTGGCGATCGTTGTAGGTCTTGAAATGATCCACGTCGAGCATCAGCAGCGACAGGGGCTGCCCGGCCAGGGCGCAGCGCGCGCTTTCGCGGCCATAGATGTGCTCCAGCCAGCGGCGGTTGAACGACCCGGTGAGCTTGTCGATGTTGGCATTCTGCTCGCTGTTGATGATCAGCCGGTCGCTCAGGCGTACGCGCTGGCACAGTAGTTCGGCCAGGTTCTGCATCAGCTGGGGCGAGCGGGTCAGCAGGAGCATTGAGCGGCGATGCACACGTAGCAGCACTGACGGCTCGAGCGCCACCACATAGGCCGAGGGAGGCAGGTCGTCCATGAAGCTGATTTCGCCAGCGCAATCGCCCGGGCCGATCGAGCGAACCGGGCTGCCATTCAGCGAATCCAGATGCACTGCGAGTTCGCCCTCGAGCACCAGGTAGAGGTGATTGTTGCGTTGGTGCGGGGAAAGCAGCACCTCGCCAGGTTCGACGAGGGTTGGCTCGAAGACCTCCTGCAGCAGGCGCAGGCAGAACTCGTCGACCCGCTCCAGGAGGCGCGCCTTTCTCAGGTGCGCCATTTCCACCCGCCACTCGGCAAGCTTCATGACTGCAACATCCGCTTGGATGACATCCTCGTCATGGCGATCGCATGCTTCCTGATTGCTGGCAGGGTCGACTCTTCCGGCCGCGATGTGCCCGCTCTGCAGCAGGCGTGTCGAATCTTGTTCCATCCTTGCCAAGCGTAGCTGCAATCACCCGTGACGACAGGCGTGCGCCGTCACATTTTCCATTGCCGTCGGGCCGACGTCAGTCCAGCCGGGCTGCGAGCCAGTCACCGATATCGCGGATTTCCTCGGGGATCACCTCATGGGCCATCGGATAGTCCTTCCACTGCGCCGGTACCTGATTCGCGGTCAGGCAGTCGAACGCGGCCCGGCCCATCGCCGGCAGCACCACGCCGTCTTGCGAGCCGTGCAGCGCCAGTACCGGGACGCTGGCCTGCAGCGCGGACAGACCGAGCTCGCCGGTAAGAGTCGGGGCGTAGGTGGACAGGGCGATGACTCCGCCCAACGGCCCAGCCCAGCGCAGGAAGGCGGTGTGATAGACCACCGCGCCGCCCTGGGAAAAGCCGGCGAGAAAGATCCGTCGCGGGTCGATGCCCTGGTCGCGTTGCGCTTCGATCAGGGTGATGACTTCCTGCGCCGAGTGCTCCAGTTGCGCCTGGTCGATAGCCCGTGCCGGGCTCATGGCGAGAATGTCGTACCAGCTGGGCATCGCCCAGCCACCGTTGATCGTGACCGGCCGGGTGGGTGCCTGGGGCAGCACGAAGCGTACCTGCGGCAGGCGTCGCTGCAGGGCTTCGGCGACCGGTTGAAAGTCGTAGCGGTCCGCGCCCAGGCCGTGCAGCCAGATGACGCAGGCGTCGGCGGGGTTCTTGGGTTCGATGACCAGTGGGGCGCTCATGGCGGACTCCGTCTCGGGCGCTCGCCTCAATCTGGGGCAAGCGGGGGGGATTTGCTGCAAATATGCGCCGAGGTTACCTGCCTTGGGCGATGCATTGAAGGCATGCAGCCGCTGAAAATAGGCTTTCATTCAGCTGGTACAGCTCTTGCTACTCGGTTGCGTATCTCATGCGCCAGCCGTCCGCCGGCAAGCCGGTGGACAAGCGCAGCGGGAGAAGTTGCCGATAAGCAAACGGCAGCTAGACTCTGGTCAGGTGTTTCGGCCGCTCCGTTCGTCCATGCCACTGGCAGGCCGCGATGCAGCAGACGACCCCGACCCCGCAGAATAAAAGCAAACTGGAGGTTTCGATGATAAGGGTTAAATCCACACTGGCCGTGCTTGGTGCCGCGACACTCTTGGGCGCGAGCGGCTTGGCGCAGGCAGGGGCGACCCTGGATGCAGTAAAGAGCAAGGGTTTCGTGCAGTGCGGCGTGAGCGACGGGCTGCCGGGCTTTTCCTATACCAATGCCAAGGGCGAGTACAAGGGAATCGACGTGGATGTGTGCCGCGCCGTTGCGGCAGCGGTATTCGGGGATGCCAGCAAGGTCAAGTTCAGTCCGCTGACCGCCAAGGAGCGTTTCACCGCGCTGCAGTCAGGTGAGGTCGATGTGCTGTCGCGCAACACCACCTGGACCAGCTCCCGCGATGCGGCGATGGGCCTCAATTTCACCGGCGTGACCTACTACGACGGCCAGGGTTTCCTGGTCAACAAGTAGCTGGGCGTGTCCAGTGCCAAGGAGCTCGACGGCGCAACGGTGTGCATCCAGGCGGGCACCACCACCGAGCTCAACCTCTCCGACTATTTCCGGGCCAACAGCCTGAAGTACACCCCGATCACCTACGACACCTCCGATGAAAGCGCCAAGTCGCTGGAGTCGGGGCGTTGCGACGTGCTCACTTCCGACCAGTCCCAGCTCTATGCGCAGCGCATCAAGCTGGCCAAGCCGGACGAGTACGTGGTGCTGCCGGAAGTCATCTCCAAGGAGCCTCTGGGCCCGGCCGTGCGGCAGGGCGATGAGGAATGGTTCGACATCGTCCGCTGGACGCTGCTGGCCATGATCAACGCCGAGGAGCTGGGCGTCACCGCGGCGAACGTCGAGGACACCGCGAAGAGCACCAAAAACCCGGACGTGGCCCGTCTGCTGGGCGCCGAAGGCGAATACGGCAAGGATCTGAAACTGCCGAAGGACTGGGCGGTGCAGATCGTCAAGCAAGTGGGTAACTACGGCGAGGTATTCGAGCGCAACATCGGCTCGGGCAGTGAGCTGAAGATTGAACGTGGCCTCAACGCCCTGTGGACCAAGGGAGGTTTGCAGTACGCACCGCCGGTGCGTTGACCGAGCCGGGCCGGCAGCCGCCGGCCCAGTTTCAAGGATGAGTGCGGCCGGCACGCGAGTGCCGGTCGCGCCGTATGAGGTTTCTTGATGCGAACCATCGCCAAAACGGGAGCAGCGCGCGGCTCGTTGCTCACGGATCCACAGGCGCGAGCCTGGTTGTTCCAGATACTTGCGGTATTGACGGTCGTGGGTATCGGCTGGTTTCTGTTCGACAACACCCAGACCAATCTCGCCCACCGGGGTATCACGTCAGGCTTCGGCTTTCTCGACAATGCCGCCGGTTTCGGTATCTCGCAGCACCTGATCGATTACAGCGAAAGCGATTCCTACGGGCGCGTGTTCTGGGTCGGGCTGCTCAACACCCTGCTGGTCAGCGTGATCGGCATTATCCTGGCCACGCTCATCGGCTTCGTGCTCGGGGTCGCCCGGCTTTCGCCCAACTGGCTGATTCGCAAGATCGCCACTGTCTATATCGAGACGTTCCGTAATATTCCGCCCTTGCTGCAGATATTTTTTGTCTATTTCGCCGTGCTCAGCCCGCTGCCGGGCCCGCGCGACAGCCTGAGCCTGTGGGACGTCATCTTCGTCAACAACCGCGGCGTGCAGATGCCGTCTCCGAGCGCCGCGGAAGGGTTCTGGCCGTTTTGGGTCGCCATGTTCCTCGCGGCCGTTGCGATCGTTCTGCTCAACCGCTGGGCGCGCGCACGGCATGACGCGACCGGGCAGTCCTTCCCGGTGTTCTGGGCCAGCCTGGGGCTGTTCATCGTCATTCCCGGCGTCTGTGCGCTGCTGGTCGGCGCGCCGTTCCTCTGGGAAATACCGGAGCTGCAGCGGTTCAACATCCGCGGCGGCTGGGTGGTCATCCCGGAGCTGGTGTCGATCGTGCTGGCGCTGTCCATCTATACCGCCGCCTTCATTGGCGAGACGGTGCGCGCCGGCATCCAGTCGGTCAGCCACGGGCAGACCGAGGCCGCGGCATCGCTGGGGCTGCGTCCGGGCCGCGTGCTGCGCCTGGTCATCATCCCGCAGGCCCTGCGGGTGATCATCCCGCCGCTGACCAGCCAGTACCTCAACCTGGCGAAGAATTCCTCGCTGGCCGCCGCGATCGGTTACCCGGACATGGTCTCGCTTTTCGCTGGCACGGTGCTCAATCAGACCGGCCAGGCGATAGAAACCATGGCCATCACCATGAGCGTGTACCTCGCGATCAGCATCAGCATTTCGCTACTGATGAACTGGTACAACAAGCGCATTGCGCTGATCGAACGGTAAGGACCCGCGCATGACGATCCATACTTTCAAACCGGACCTGCCCGCCCCGACCGCCAACATCGGCGTGATCGGTTGGATGCGGGCCAACCTGTTCTCCAGCTGGCTGAATACGCTGCTGACACTGTTTGGGCTTTACCTGATCTGGATGATCGTGCCGCCCATCATCGAGTGGGCGCTGATCAACGCCGACTGGCGCGGCGAGACCCGTGCCGACTGCAGCCGCGAGGGCGCGTGCTGGGTGTTCGTGCAGACGCGCTTCAGTCAGTTCATGTACGGCTTCTACCCGGCCGAGCTGCGCTGGCGCGTCGACACCACCGCCTGGCTCGCCATTGTCGGCGCCGCGCCCCTGTTCCTGCGGCAGATGCCGCACAAGGCGCGCTACGGCATCGCCTACCTGGTGATCTATCCGCTGGCGGCTTACTGGCTGCTGCATGGTGGCTTCCTCGGGCTCGAGACTGTGCCCACCAGCCGCTGGGGTGGGCTGATGCTGACCATCGTCATTGCCGCCGTGGGCATTGCCGGGGCGCTGCCACTCGGCATCCTGCTTGCGCTAGGGCGCCGCTCGACCATGCCGGCCATTCGCGTGCTCTGCATAACCTTCATCGAGTTCTGGCGTGGCGTGCCGCTGATTACCGTGTTGTTCATGTCGTCGGTGATGTTGCCGCTCTTCCTGCCCGAGGGAATGAATCTCGACAAGCTGATGCGCGCCATGGTCATGGTGGTCTTCTTCGAGGCGGCCTACGTCGCAGAGGTCGTGCGCGGGGGGCTGCAGGCAATTCCCAAGGGGCAGTACGAAGCGGCGGCAGCCATGGGGCTGGGCTACTGGCGCAGCATGGTGCTGGTGATCCTGCCGCAGGCGTTGAAGATGGTCATACCTGGCATCGTCAACACCTTCATCGCCCTGTTCAAGGACACCAGCCTGGTGATCATCATCGGCCTGTTCGACTTTCTTAACAGCATCAAGCGCGCCACGTCGGACCCTGCCTGGCTGGGCATGTCGACGGAAGGCTATATCTTCGCGGCGCTCGTGTACTGGATCTTCTGCTTCGGCATGTCGCGCTATTCCATGCACCTGGAACGCAAACTCGACACTGGCCACCGGAATTAAAAGGAAAACCCCATGAACGAGACTTTCCCCCGTTCCGACCAGTCCGTGAAGGTCGGCGAGCCCGTCATCCAGATGCAGGGCGTGCACAAGTGGTACGGGCAGTTCCACGTGCTCAAGGACATCAATCTGAACGTCACTCAAGGCGAGCGCATCGTGCTTTGCGGTCCGTCCGGCTCCGGCAAGTCGACGACGATTCGTTGCCTGAACCGGCTGGAGGAGCATCAGCAGGGACGCATTGTCATCAATGGCGTCGAACTGACCAATGACCTCAAGCAGATCGAGGCGATTCGCAGCGAAGTTGGCATGGTGTTCCAACATTTCAATCTCTTTCCGCACCTGACGGTGTTGCAGAACTGCACCCTGGCGCCGATGTGGGTGCGCAAGATGCCGCGGCGCCAGGCCGAGGAGGTCGCCATGCATTACCTCGAACGCGTGCGCATTCCGGAGCAGGCCGACAAGTTTCCGGGGCAGCTATCCGGCGGTCAGCAGCAGCGGGTCGCAATTGCTCGAGCACTGTGCATGAAGCCCAAGATCATGCTGTTCGATGAGCCGACCTCGGCGCTGGACCCGGAAATGGTCAAGGAGGTGCTCGACACCATGGTTGGGCTGGCCGACAGCGGCATGACCATGCTGTGCGTGACGCACGAGATGGGTTTCGCGCGGACCGTCGCTGATCGGGTGATTTTCATGGACAAGGGAGAGATCGTCGAGGAGGCCGATCCCGAGACCTTCTTCACCAATCCGGTCAACGACCGCACCAAGCTATTCCTGAGCCAGATTCTCCACTGAGGAGAGTGGGAGGCTTAGGGGCGGGGGTAATGGTGATACGGCGGGAGCCTGGCCCCATGTCTCTGGGCGCAACCCGGGGGCGCAGCGTTGCGGTTGCGCCGCTCCGACGCCGCGGCGCCACTGCCCGAAGCTTCCAGCTTCCAGCGTCCAGGTTGCTGATCGCTTGATGACGCTACAACGTTCGCACAGGCGCCAGATCCCGCGCACCTTTGAAAAACGACCCCAGAGCCGCAGTGCTGCGGTTGTGCCGCTTTGCGACGCGGCTTCACTGATGGGAAGCCTCCAACTTCCCGCTCCCTCGCCCTTAGCCTCGAAGCCTGTCATGGGCTAGAATACGCGGCCCGACTGCTCCCTCTCCGAGGCTGTTCCGACGATGTTGATCCTGCGCGGCGCCCCCGCTCTTTCCGCCTTCCGTCACGGCAAGCTCCTGGCCCAGCTGACCGCCAAGGTCCCCGCCGTCAGCGGGCTGTATGCCGAGTTCGCTCATTTCGCCGAAGTATCCGGCACGCTTGGCGCGGGCGAGCAACACGTACTCGCCCGGCTGCTGAAGTACGGGCCGAGCGTCCCGGTACAGGAGCCGGCCGGTCGGCTGTTCCTGGTGATCCCCCGGTTCGGCACGATTTCGCCCTGGTCGAGCAAGGCCAGCGACATTGCCCGCAACTGCGGTCTGGACAAGATTCAGCGGCTCGAGCGTGGCATCGCCTATTACGTGGCGGGCGAGTTGTCCGATGCCGATGCCGGGCAGATCTCGGCGGCGCTGCACGACCGCATGACGCAACTGGTGCTCGAGCGTTTCGAAGACGCAGCCAACCTGTTCAGCCACGCCCAGCCGAAGCCGCTGACGGCGGTGGACGTGTTGGGTGGTGGTCGCGCGGCGCTGGAGCGGGCCAACGTGGCGCTGGGCCTGGCGCTGGCCGAGGACGAGATCGATTACCTGGTGACCAGCTTCACCGATCTGGGGCGAAACCCGCACGACATCGAACTGATGATGTTTGCTCAGGCCAACTCCGAACACTGCCGGCACAAGATTTTCAACGCCAGCTGGGACATCGACGGCGAGAGCCAGGAAAAGTCGCTGTTCGGCATGATCAAGAACACCTACCAGCTGCACGGCGAAGGCGTGCTGTCGGCCTACAAGGACAACGCCGCGGTGATCGTCGGCAACGTGGCGGGGCGTTTCTACCCGAATCCGGACACCGGCGAGTACGCGGCCAACCGCGAACCGGTGCACATCCTGATGAAGGTCGAAACCCACAATCACCCGACCGCCATCGCGCCTTTCCCGGGCGCGGCCACCGGTTCGGGCGGTGAAATTCGCGACGAGGGCGCCACCGGCCGCGGCGCCAAGCCCAAGGCTGGTCTGACGGGCTTCACCGTGTCGAACCTGAACATTCCCGGCTTCGAACAGCCCTGGGAAGTGCCGTACGGCAAGCCCGAGCGCATCGTCACGCCGCTGGACATCATGATCGAAGGCCCGCTGGGCGGCGCGGCGTTCAACAACGAGTTCGGCCGGCCTGCGCTGAGCGGCTACTTCCGCACCTTCGAGCAATCGATCGACACGCCGCATGGCGAAGAAGTCCGCGGCTATCACAAGCCGATCATGCTCGCCGGCGGCCTGGGCAACATCCGCGAAGATCACGTACAGAAGGCGGACATCTCGGTCGGCGGCAAGCTGATCGTGCTGGGTGGCCCGGCCATGCTGATCGGTCTGGGTGGTGGCGCGGCATCGTCAATGGCCACCGGCAGCAGTTCAGCGGACCTGGACTTCGCCTCGGTACAGCGCGACAACCCGGAAATGGAGCGTCGCTGTCAGGAGGTCATCGACCGCTGCTGGCAGCTGGGCGACAAGAACCCGATCAAGTTCATTCACGACGTCGGTGCTGGCGGCCTGTCCAACGCATTCCCCGAGCTGGTCAATGATGGCGGGCGCGGCGGGCGCTTCGAGCTGCGTAACGTACCCAACGACGAGCCGGGAATGGCGCCGCTGGAAATCTGGAGCAACGAATCTCAGGAGCGTTATGTCCTGTCGGTCGATGCGGCTGATCTCGAGCGTTTCGAAGCGATTTGCCGGCGCGAGCGCTGCCCCTTCGCCGTCGTCGGCGAAGCGACGGCCGAACCGCAACTGACCGTCTCCGACAGTCATTTCGGCAACAACCCGGTCGACATGCCGCTCAATGTGCTGCTGGGCAAGGCGCCACGTATGCACCGCAGCGCCGTACGCGAGGCCGAGCTGGGCGATGATTTCGCCGCCGAGCAGGTCGATCTGAGCGAAGCGATCGACCGTGTCCTGCATCACCCGGCGGTGGCCAGCAAGAGCTTCCTGATCACCATCGGCGATCGCAGCATCACCGGCATGGTGGCGCGCGACCAGATGGTTGGCCCTTGGCAGGTGCCGGTGGCCGATTGCGCCGTGACCGCCACCAGCTATGACGTCTACACCGGCGAAGCCATGGCCATGGGCGAGCGCACCCCGCTGGCCCTGCTCGACGCACCCGCCTCGGGGCGTATGGCGATTGGCGAAACCCTGACCAACCTGGCCGCGGCCCGCATCGAGAAGCTTTCCGACATCAAGCTGTCCGCCAACTGGATGGCCGCGGCCGGGCATCCAGGCGAAGACGCGCGTCTCTACGACACCGTCAAGGCCGTCGGCATGGAGTTGTGCCCGGCGCTGGGGATCACCATCCCGGTGGGCAAGGACTCGATGTCGATGAAAACCCGCTGGAACGAGGCGGGCGCCGAGAAGAGCGTGACCTCGCCGCTGTCACTGGTGGTGTCCGGTTTCGCACCGGTGGTCGACATCCGCCAGACCCTGACGCCGCAGTTGCGGCTGGACAAGGGCGAAACCGATCTGGTGCTGATCGACCTGGGCCGCGGGCAGAACCGCATGGGCGCTTCGATCCTGGCGCAGGTCTATGGCCAGATGGCGCGCCAGGCGCCGGACGTCGATGATGCCGAAGACCTGCAGGCGTTCTTCGCAGTGATCCAGGGCCTCAATGCCGATGGGCTGTTGCTGGCCTACCACGATCGCTCGGACGGCGGGCTGCTGACCACCGCGCTGGAGATGGCTTTTGCCGGGCATTGCGGCCTCGCGATCAACCTCGACAGCCTGGTCGACAGCGCGACGCAGATTCCGGCAGCGCTGTTCAACGAGGAACTGGGGGCGCTGATCCAGGTACGCCAGGGCGATACCGAAGTGGTGCTGGCGCAGTTCAGCGCCGCCGGTCTTGCCGACTGCGTGTCGGTCATCGGTCAGCCGGTCAACAACGCCCACGTGGCATTCCGCTTCGAGGGCGCCGAGGTGTTCGCCGGTGATCGTCGTCTCCTGCAGCGCCAGTGGGCCGAAACCAGCTACCGCATCCAGCTGCTGCGCGATAACGCCGACTGCGCCGATCAGGAATTCGATGCGCTGCTCGAGGAAGACAATCCGGGCCTGAGCGTTACCCTGGGCTTCGACGTCAACGAGAACATCGCCGCCCCGTACATCAAGCGTGGCATCAGGCCCGAAGTGGCGATCCTTCGCGAGCAGGGCGTCAACGGCCAGACCGAGATGGCGGCGGCGTTCGACCGGGCCGGCTTTGCCGCAGTCGACGTGCACATGAGCGACATCCTGGCCGGGCGTATCAGCCTCGAGCGCTTCAAGGGGCTGGTGGCCTGCGGCGGCTTCTCCTACGGCGACGTGTTGGGGGCCGGCGAAGGCTGGGCCAAGTCGATCCTGTTCAACGGCCGCGCGCGTGAAGATTTCAGCGCATTCTTCGAGCGCAAGGACAGTTTCGCGCTCGGCGTCTGCAACGGCTGCCAGATGCTGTCCAACCTGCACGAGCTGGTGCCGGGCAGCGAGTCCTGGCCACACTTCGTGCGCAATCGCTCCGAACAGTTCGAGGCGCGGGTCGCAATGGTGCAGGTGCAGGATTCGCCGTCGATCTTCCTTCAGGGCATGGCGGGTTCGCGGTTGCCGATCGCCATCGCCCACGGTGAAGGGCACGCCGAGTTCGAGAGCGAGGAAGCGCTGCTGGAGGCCGATCTGTCTGGCACCGTCGCGCTGCGCTACATCGACAACCACGGCAAGGTCACGGAGCGCTACCCGGCCAACCCGGGCGGTTCGCCCCGCGGCATCACCGGTCTGACTACCCGCGACGGGCGCGTGACCATCATGATGCCCCACCCCGAGCGGGTGTTCCGCGCGGTCACCAACTCCTGGCGGCCGGACGACTGGCAGGAAGATGGCGGCTGGATGCGCATGTTCCGCAATGCGCGGGTCTGGGTTGACTGAGGCGCCAAGCGACAGCGGACAAGCCCGGCACGCTTGCGCGTGCCGGGCTTTTTCTTGCGCGGCAGCAGTGGTGCGGTACGGCGTGAACCAAGCGTCGGCGTCCGCGTCTGATGTCCGCTGGAGGGAGCGCGAATCCTGCGACTGTCATCAATAACAGGCGGAGCGGGGTGCGTCGCTGGGCATTTGTAGCGGGAGACGTGAATGTACAAGCTGTGTTTCTACGTGCCGGAGAGCCATCTGGACGCGGTCAAACAGGCAATTTTCGCGGCCGGCGCGGGACGCATCGGAGCCTATGACAGCTGTTGCTGGCAGGTGCTCGGGCAGGGGCAGTATCGCCCACTAGAGGGCAGTCAGCCTTACCTGGGCCAGACCGGCCAGCTGCAGCTGGTGGCGGAATGGAAGGTGGAGCTGGTGGTGGCCGACGACGTCATTCACGACAGCGTCAAGGCGCTCAAGCGCGCTCATCCCTACGAGACGCCGGCATTCGATGTCTGGCGGCTGACCGACATGCAGTTCTGATTCGTTGCCGAGGCGCCCAGGGCGCCTCGGTCAAAGCGTTCGGTTCACACAGTGACGTTCAGGCGCACCTCGATGTTGCCGCGCGTCGCGTTCGAGTAGGGGCACACCTGGTGCGCCGCCTCGGTCAGCTTGTCGGCCGTGGCCTGGTCCATGCCTGGCAGGCTGACATTCAGTTCCACTTCCAGCCCGAAGCCTCCGGGAATCTGGCCGATACCGACCTTGCCGGTCACCGCCGTGTCGGCCGGCAGCGCCTGCTTGAGCTGCCCGGCGGTGAACTTCAGCGCGCCGATGAAGCAGGCCGAATAGCCGGCGGCGAACAGCTGCTCGGGATTGCTCCCGTCGCCGCCCTGGCCACCCAGTTCGCGCGGCGTCGACAGTTTTACGTCGAGCGCGCCGTCCGGCGTGGCGGCGCGGCCGTCACGGCCTCCCTTGGCGGTAGCGGTGGCGGTGTAGAGGGCTTTGATGCTCTGCATGGCGCGTTCCTTTCGTAAGGTTCTGACGTGGTGTTGCGCCAAACTTATCGCGTTAATAGTTTGCGCGCAAGATAATCAGCTGCACTCCCTGAGCGGGCGCGGCGGGTGGGGCTGCCCTCAGCTCGCGCTCAGAAGCGCGTCGCGCAGTGCCGTCAGCTGGTTGCGCAGCGCCCGCAGCGCGTCGGGGGACAACCCGGCGCATTCGCTCATGCAGCCTGGAAAGGGCCGTGCACGCTCGTGCAGGGCGCGTCCGGCGTCGGTCAGGTGCAGCTCAACGACGCGTTCGTCCGCGCTGCGTCGCGTCCGCCTGATCAGGCCCTCGGTCTCCAGGCGCTTGAGCAGCGGGGTCAGGGAGCCGGGCTCGGTCAGCAGGCGTGCGCTGATTTCGCTGACAGTGATCCCGTCGCGCTCCCACAGCACCAGCATCGCCAGGTATTGCGGATAGGTCAGGCCGATCTGCCGGAGCAGTGGCTTGTAGGCCTTGGTCATCTGCAGGGATGCGGAATAAAGGGCGAAACACAGCTGGTTGTCCAACAGCAGTTGGTCGTCCGGGGGTGTCTTGGTCATGGGGGTCCGGTGTGCGTGGGAAAGCCGGTTCAGGCCTGGTGTGCGATCGAATCCGGCGTGCGGCTCAGGGACGGATCTCGATCAGCGTGCCGTCCTTGACCAGGTTCCAGATCTCGCGCATGTCATCGTTCTTCAGGGCAATGCAGCCCTCGGTCCAGTCCAGGGTATGGAAATACCACTCGGGGTACTCGTCGTCCAGCGGCGTGCCGTGGAGCATGATCATGCTGCCGGGGCGCATCCCTTCGCGGCTGGCCCGTGCAAGGTCGCGGGCGTTCGGGTAGGAGATGTGCATGGCCAGGTTGTATTTGTCCGAGGTCTTGCGCCAGTCGATCCAGTAGAGGCCTTCGGGGGTGCGCTGATCCCCTTCGTGATGCTTGGGCCCCTGTCGCTTGCCCAGCGAGACGCGGTAGCTCTTCATGGTGACCCCGCGGCTGATCAGGTGCAGCCGGCGCTCCGATTTGACCACCAGTACCTTGTCGATAAAGGTGTCGTCGAGCATGGGCGCGGCAGTAGCGTGGGACAGGTTGGCAAAGATGAAACAGCAGATCGCTAGCAGCCAGCGCATTGGGACGTTCCTGAATCCTTACGGCATCAGACCTGTTTGCGCGCCATCTGCATAGGATCGATGGCCTCGTTGCGCACCGGGAAGGTCTGCTGCACCCGGTCGGCGAAAAAGTATTCTAGGGTACGGCCTACGGTCGGGAAAGCCAGCGCTGACCAAGGGATCTCGGCTTCCCGGAAAAGCGCTACCTCGAGACTTTCCTCGCCGGCCTGAAACACCGGCTCGAGCAATTCGGCGCGGTAGAACACATAGACCTGGTTGATGTGCGGTAGGTCGAACAGCGTATAGAGCTGCAGGTCGCCGACCTGGGCGCAGGCTTCTTCGAGCGTCTCGCGCGCGGCCGCCGCCTGCACGGTTTCGCCGTTCTCCATGAAACCGGCCGGTAGCGTCCAGAAGCCGCGGCGCGGATCGATCGCGCGACGGCACAGCAGCACCCGGTCGCCCCAGACCGGCAGGCAGCCCGCAACGATGCGCGGATTCTGGTAGTGCACCGTGCCGCAGGTGCCGCAGACGAAACGGAGCCGGTTATCCCCGGCCGGGATCTGCTGCACGATGGCATGGCCACACTGACTGCAATAGTTCATGGGGTTTCCTTGTGGTGAGAGCCGGGCGCCAGCGCCCGGTCATGACGGTGTCGGCAAAGCTGCGTGGTCGATCGGGTGGGGCCGGCCGGCTTGCCGCGTTTCGCCTTTGACCGTCTTGGGCGCTTCGATGATTCATGCCATGATGCCTGTCAAAGACAGAAAGAGAAGTTTCATGCTGGACACGATTCTCCAACGCGTGCGCGACTACTCTCCGCACCTTCTGGAGCCCGAAGGTCGCATGCCCGAAGCGGCCGTGCTGATGCCGATCACCCGTACTTCGTCGCCCGAGCTGGTGCTGACCCTGCGCGCCAGCGGCCTGTCGACCCACGGCGGGGAAGTCGCTTTCCCCGGAGGCAGGCGTGACCCGGAAGACAGGGATCTGATTCACACCGCGTTGCGCGAGGCCGAGGAAGAGGTTGGTCTGGTGCCCGGCATGGTCGAAGTAGTCGGACCGCTCAGCAGCCTGGTATCGCTGCACGGCATTCACGTCACGCCCTATGTCGGCATCGTGCCAGACTACGTCGAATATCGTGCCAACGATGCGGAGATCGCCTCGGTGTTTTCCGTGCCCCTGGAGTTCTTCTGTCAGGACGCGCGCGAGGTGACTCATCGTATCGATTACCAGGGCGGCGCCTGGTACGTTCCCTCTTATCGCTACGGCGGTTACAAGATCTGGGGGCTGACGGCGATCATGATCGTCGAGCTGGTGAACCTCGTGTATGACGCCGGTATCGAGATGCGCCGTCCGCCCGCTTCGTTTATCGATCTGAACCATAAAAGGTGATGAGCATGAAATACCGCCTGGGTGACGCCCTCGTCCAAACCCATCCGCAGAGCTGGGTCGCGCCCACGGCCACGCTGATCGGCAAGATCCGCCTGGAGGCGGGCGCCAGCGTCTGGTTCGGTGCGGTGCTGCGCGGCGACAACGAGCTGATCCATATCGGCGAAAACAGCAACGTGCAGGACGGCAGCGTCATGCATACCGATATGGGGCATCCGCTGACGCTGGGCACCGGCGTGACGGTCGGCCATAACGCCATGCTGCACGGCTGCAGCGTGGGCGACTACAGCCTGGTGGGCATCAATGCGGTGATCCTCAACGGCGCGAAGATCGGCAAGTACTGCATCATCGGCGCCAATACGCTGATCGCCGAGGGCAAGGAGATCCCGGACGGCTCGCTGGTCGTGGGTTCGCCCGGCAAGGTGGTGCGCGAACTGACCGAGCAGCAGAAGCAGATGCTCGAGGCGAGCGCGGCGCATTACGTGCACAACGCCCAGCGCTACGCGCGCGATCTGGCGGAGCAGGTCGATTGAGCGCAGTGGAGAAGCCGGTGGCCTCGCCCTGTGTGAGCATCTGTTCGCTGGACGAGGCTGATCGATGCAGTGGTTGCCAGCGCAGCATCGACGAAATCCGCCGCTGGAGTCGCATGGACAATATCGAGCGGCGCGAGGTGCTCGAGCGTTGCCAGGAGCGCGCGCGTGCAGGCGGATTGCTGTTCTAGTAACGGCTCGCTTCTGGACTTTTCAGGGATTGCCTAATGAGGAACAACATGCCGCGCATTGGTACGCCTTTATCGCCCAGCGCTACGCGGGTGCTGCTTTGCGGCTCCGGTGAGCTCGGCAAGGAACTGGTCATCGAGCTTCAGCGCCTCGGCGTCGAGGTGATTGCTGTGGACCGCTACGCCAATGCTCCGGCGATGCAGGTGGCGCACCGGCACCATGTCATTGACATGCTCGATGGCGCCGCGTTGCGCGCGGTGATCGAGAAGGAAAAGCCGCATTTCATCGTGCCCGAGATCGAAGCGATCGCCACGGCGACCCTGGTGGAGCTGGAAGGCGAGGGCTATCGGGTGATTCCCACCGCGCGTGCGGCGCAGCTCACCATGAACCGCGAGGGCATCCGCCGGCTGGCGGCCGAAGAGCTGGGGCTGCCAACCTCACCCTACCGCTTCGCCGACTCGCTTGAAGAATGCCGCGCGGCGGTCGCCGCGCTGGGGTATCCCTGCCTGGTTAAGCCGGTCATGAGCTCGTCGGGCAAGGGCCAGTCGGTCCTGCGTGGCGAGTCCGATATCACCGGCGCGTGGGATTACGCCCAGGCGGGTGGGCGGGCCGGTAAGGGGCGCGTCATTGTCGAAGGGTTCATCGATTTCGATTATGAAATCACCCTGCTCACGGTTCGCCACGCGGCTGGTACCTGTTTCTGTGAGCCAGTCGGCCATCGGCAGGAGCAGGGCGACTATCGCGAGTCCTGGCAGCCGCAGCCCATGACGCCGTCCGCTATGGCCGAGGCCGAACGCATTGCGCTGGCCGTGACCGATGCGCTGGGCGGCCAGGGCGTGTTCGGCGTGGAGCTGTTCGTGAAGGGCGACAGGGTCTGGTTCTGCGAGGTATCGCCGCGGCCGCACGATACCGGCCTGGTGACCCTGATTTCACAGGATCTGTCCGAATTCGCACTGCATGCCCGTGCGATCCTCGGACTGCCCGTCCCTGCGATTCGGCAGTTCGGCCCGTCTGCCTCGGCGGTGCTGCTGGTGGAGGGCGAATCGGCGCAGGTGACCTTTGGCAATCTGGCGGCCGCCATGGCCGAGCCCGATACGGCGCTGCGGCTGTTCGGCAAGCCGGGTGTCAGCGGACAACGACGGATGGGCGTGGCGCTGGCGCGCGATGTGTCGATCGAGGCCGCACGTGCCAAGGCTGTGCGGGCCGCCACGGCGATCGATACGCGGCTCTAATTAGTCCTGCCCGGTTCGCTGAGCGGTCAGGCGGTGCCGGGCTCGTCGTGGGGTTCGTCGATGACCCAGGCGCGCACGCTTTTGACCCGGTTGTCGGCCGCCTGCAGTATCTCCAGGCGGTAGGGGTGGATCTGCAGGCAGATGCCGCTGTCGGGAATGTGTTCCAGGGCCTCGGTGATCAAGCCGTTGAGCGTCTTCGGGCCGTCGCAGGGCAGCTGCCAGCCGAGCGCCCGGTTGACATCTCGCAGGTACGCCGCGCCGTCGATCACCAGGGTGCCGTCATCCTGCGGATGGATATCCGGGCTGCGCAAGGCATCCTGGTTGCTGAACTCGCCGACGATCTCCTCGAGGATATCTTCCAGGGTAACGATGCCCAGCACGTCGCCATACTCGTCGACGACGATGCCAATGCGCCGTTTCTGCTTCTGGAAATTGACCAGCTGTGTGGAAAGTGGGGTGTTCTCCGGGATGAAATAAGGCTCGTTGCAGGCCGCCAGCAGGCTTTCCCGTGTCAGTTGGTCGTGGCTGAGCAACCGTGCGATCTGGCGCATGTGCACGATGCCCTCGATCTGGTTGATGTCCTTGCGGAACACCGGCAGTCGGGTATGCGACGTCGTGCGCAACTGAGTCACGATGGTTTCCAGGTCGTCCTCGAGGTCAATGCCGGCTACCTCGTTGCGCGGAATCATGATGTCGTCGACCGTGACCCTTTCCAGATCGAGAATGCCCAGCAGCATGCTCTGCCGGTTCATCGGCATGTCGCTGCCCGATTCATGCACGACGCTGCGCAGTTCCTCGGTGGACAGGCTGTCGCTGCCCTTGTTCGACAGGTCGACGCCAAGCAGTCGGAGCAGGCCGTTGCTGATCCAGTTGAGCGAGGCCACCAGCGGATACAGCACCTTCTGCAGCAACAGCAGCGGCAGGCTGACCGGATAGGCAATGGCCTCCGGGCGCAGGGCGGCGAGGGTCTTGGGCGTGATCTCGCCGAAGATCAACAGCAGGATTGTCAGCCCGACGGTCGCCACCGCGATACCGGCCTCTCCCCACAGCTTGATCGCCAGCACCGTGGCGATCGACGACGCGAGAATATTGACGAAGTTGTTACCGACCAGGATGGTGCCGAGCAGTCGGTCCGGTCGCTCCAGCAGCCGGCTGGCGCGCAGGGCGCCGCGGTGCCCTTCCTTGGCGCGATGCCTAAGGCGGTAGCGGTTGAGGCTGAGCATGCCGGTCTCGGAGCTGGAAAAGAACGCCGAGCACAGCAGCAGAAAGACCAGCATGCCGACCAGAAAGCCGGGGTGTAGATTCTCCACGAGTCGGGGCCTACTAGATGTGCAGGATGAATTCGCGGACCAGCTTGCTGCCGAAGTACGCCAGCATCAGCAGGCAGAACCCGGCGAGGGTCCAGCGAATGGCCTTGTAGCCGCGCCAGCCAAGCTGGTGGCGACCCCAGAGCAGAAGACCGAAGACCACCCAGGCCACCACTGATAGCAGTGTTTTGTGCACCAGATGCTGGGCGAACAGGTTGTCGAGAAAGATCCAGCCCGATACCAGCGACGCCGACAGCAACAGCCAGCCGGCGAGCAGGAACCCGAACAACAGGCTTTCCATCGTCTGCAGGGGAGGAAAGTTCCTGATCAGGCCGGAGGGATGCTTATGGCGCAGGTGGTGGTCCTGCAGCAACAGCAGCAGCGACTGGAACACGGCGATGGTGAGCATGCCGTACGCCAGGATCGAGAACAGGATATGGGCGAGGATGCCCGGCTCTTCACTGATTGCCGGCGCAGTGCCGGATGGAGCGAACTGTGCGAACAGGACCGTCAGGCAGCCGAGCGGAAACAACAGCAGCAGGAGGTTCTCCACCGGCATGCGGTACAGCGCGAGAAGGATCAGCAGGATCACCGCCGCGGCGATCAGGCTGGAGGCGTTGAAGAAGTCCAGGTGCAGGCCGCTGGGTGACAGCAGTTGCATGAACAGGCTCGCCCCGTGGGCGACCAGCGCGAGGGCGCCAATAACAAGCAGAAGGCGTCGGTCGGGCACGGTGCGTTGTGCCAGGCGCAGGCCCTGGTATCCGGTGACGCCGGCATACAGGCAGGCGGCAGCTAGGCTCGGTAGCAGAGGGTGCATAGGTCGGTAAGCAGGCTCGAAAGGCGCTGAGTGTGGCACAAACCCTCGGTAGGCAAAAGCGCACTATGCGGCTGTCCTCCGCCATGGCGGCCCCTTTCGCGCGAGCGCTGGCGGGCACTGTCCGGGCGGCTGGCCCGACGGTGCGATGAAAAGCATGACGCGCGGGGTACCGGCGAATGCGGCACAGCTTCTATAATCGCGCCCTTAACCACACCCAGCGTGGAACGGCTTATGTTTGAAAACCTGACAGACCGCCTCTCGCAGACCCTTCGCCATGTCACCGGCAAGGCGAAGCTGACCGAGGACAACATCAAGGACACCTTGCGCGAAGTGCGAATGGCCCTGCTCGAGGCGGACGTTGCCCTGCCGGTGGTCAAGGAGTTCGTGGCCAGGGTCAAGGACCGGGCCGTCGGCACCGAGGTCTCCAAGAGCCTGACGCCTGGGCAGGCCTTCGTGAAGATCGTGCGCGCCGAGCTGGAGTCGCTGATGGGGGCGGCGAACGAAGATCTGTCCCTCAGTGTCGCGCCGCCGGCGGTAGTGCTGATGGCCGGTCTGCAGGGGGCGGGCAAGACGACCACGGTCGGCAAGCTGGCCCGGTTTCTCAAGGAGCGCAAGAAGAAGACGGTGCTGGTGGTCTCGGCGGACGTCTATCGACCGGCAGCGATCAAGCAGCTGGAAACGCTGGCCGCCGAAGTGGGCGTCACCTTCTTCCCTTCCGATACCAGCCAGAAGCCGGTGGACATCGCTCAGGCGGCAATCCGCGAAGCCAAACTCAAGTTCATCGATGTGGTGCTGGTCGATACCGCGGGCCGCCTGGCCATCGACGCGGAGATGATGGCGGAGATCCAGGCGGTGCACGCCGCGATCAAGCCCGCCGAGACCCTGTTCGTTGTCGATGCGATGACCGGTCAGGATGCGGCCAACACCGCGCGCGCTTTTGGCGAGGCGCTGCCGCTGACCGGTGTGGTGCTGACCAAGGTCGATGGCGACGCCCGCGGGGGTGCCGCGTTGTCGGTGCGTCATATCACCGGCAAGCCGATCAAGTTCCTCGGCATGGGCGAAAAGAGCGATGCGCTGGAGCCCTTTCATCCGGACCGGATCGCCTCGCGCATCCTCGGTATGGGCGACGTGCTCAGTCTCATCGAGCAGGCCGAGCAGACGCTGGACCGGGAAAAGGCTGAGAAACTCAGCAAGAAGCTGAAAAAGGGCAAGGGCTTCGACCTGGAGGATTTCCGCGATCAGCTTCAGCAGATGAAGAACATGGGTGGCCTGGGCGGCTTGATGGACAAGCTGCCCTCGATCGGCGGTATGAACCTCTCGCAGATGGGCAATGCCCAGGGGGCCGCGGAAAAGCAGTTCAAGCAGATGGAGGCGATTATCAACTCGATGACGCCAGTCGAGCGTCGTAATCCGGACATCATCAGCGGTTCGCGCAAGCGCCGCATCGCCCTCGGCTCCGGCACACAGGTCCAGGACATCGGCCGGCTGATCAAGCAGCACAAGCAGATGCAGAAGATGATGAAAAAGGTCAGCGGCAAAGGCGGCATGGCCAAGATGATGCGCGGCATGGGCGGCATGCTGCCCGGCGGCGGCATGCCCAAGTTCTAGCCTGGGTCACCGCGGAGCCCGCTGCACGGGGCTTTCAGCGATCAGCGGGACGGCAGGCGCCTGCCTGCCAGTGTTTTTGAAAAAGCCATTTGCAAAAGTCCGGATAATCCTTAGAATATGCGGCCTTTCGGGCCTTGGGCCCTGCATTCAGATTTGCTGTACCGACTACAGGAACGATGTTCACATGGTAACTATTCGTCTCGCCCGTGGCGGCTCCAAGAAGCGCCCTTTCTACCACCTGACCGTGACTAACAGCCGTAATCCGCGCGATGGTCGCTTCGTCGAGCGTATCGGTTTCTTCAACCCGATCGCTTCGGGTGCGGAAGTGAAGCTGTCCGTCAACCAGGAGCGTGCTGCTTACTGGCTGAGTCAGGGTGCACAGCCGTCTGAGCGTGTTGCTCAGCTGCTGAAGGAAGCGGCCAAGGCTGCTGCCTAAGTACATGGACGCCACGTCTGCCCCTGCCGAAGACCTAATCGTCATCGGCAAAATCGTTTCGGTGCATGGCGTGCGTGGGGACGTAAAGGTCTATTCCTTTACCGACCCGATCGAAAACCTGCTCGATTATCGTCGCTGGACGCTCCGGCGAGGCGGCGAGGTTCAGCAGGCGAGACTGGTCAAGGGGCGCGTTCAGGGTAATGTCCTGGTCGCTTCGCTGGAAGGGCTGACGGATCGGGAAGTGGCGCGTACCTACGCGGACTTCGAGATCTGCATTCCCCGCAGCGAGCTGCCCGAACTGACCGGCGATGACTATTACTGGTTCCAGCTTCAAGGGCTTGTGGTCATCAACCAGCTGGGGCAGGTGCTCGGGCGGGTCGATCACTTGCTCGAGACCGGTGCCAACGATGTCCTGGTGGTCAGGCCGTTCGATGGCAGCCTGGATGATCGTGAGCGACTGCTGCCGTACACCGATCCCTGCGTGTTGAAGGTCGATCTGGATGCTGGCGAGATGCAGGTCGAATGGGATGCGGACTTCTGAGCGACATGCCCGGTTTTCGCGTCGATGTGATCAGTCTGTTTCCGGACATGTTTGCTGCCATTCGTGACTATGGCATCACTAGCCGTGCGGTGAAGCAGGGGCTGCTCCAGCTGCAATGCTGGAACCCGCGGACCTACACGGAAGATCGCCACCAGACCGTGGATGATCGTCCTTTTGGTGGCGGCCCCGGCATGGTCATGAAGATCAGGCCCCTGGAGCTCGCTCTGGCCGATGCCCGGCAGGCGGCCGGTGGTCAGGCAAAGGTGATCTACCTGTCGCCGCAGGGGCGTCAGCTGAAACAGGCTGATGTTCGCGAATTGGCCAGTCGGGCGGGGTTGATCCTCATTGCCGGCCGCTATGAAGGTATCGACGAGCGCTTCATCGAGGCGCACGTAGACGAAGAATGGTCGGTTGGCGACTATGTATTGTCCGGCGGTGAGCTGCCGGCCATGGTGCTGATCGATGCGGTGACCCGCCTGCTCCCCGGAGCGCTGGGTCATGCTGATTCCGCCGAGGAGGACTCGTTTACCGACGGCCTGCTCGATTGTCCGCACTACACGCGACCCGAGGTGTACGCGGACAAGCGTGTTCCGGATGTGCTGCTCAGCGGCAATCATGAACACATCCGGCGCTGGCGCTTGCAGCAGTCCCTTGGAAGGACCTGGGAACGCCGTGCCGATCTTCTGGATAGCCGCTCGCTTTCTGGAGAAGAACAAAAGCTGTTGGCGGAATACATCCGTCAGCGGAACGATAGTTAACGTATCGATGGCACGCCAGAAGGGCCTGCCTTAGGAGCACACAGCATGACCAACAAGATTATTCAGGCCCTCGAAGCCGAGCAGATGACCAAGGAACTGCCCCCGTTCGCCCCCGGCGACACCGTGGTCGTGCAGGTCAAGGTCAAGGAAGGTGAGCGCGAGCGTCTGCAGGCGTTTGAAGGCGTCGTGATCGGCAAGCGTAACCGCGGCCTGAACAGCGCGTTCACCGTGCGCAAGATCTCCAACGGCGTGGGCGTTGAGCGTACCTTCCAGTACTACAGCCCGATGGTCGACAGCCTCAGCGTCAAGCGCCGCGGCGATGTTCGCAAGGCCAAGCTGTACTACCTCCGCGCTCTGTCCGGCAAGGCAGCCCGCATCAAGGAAAAGCTTTCCTGAGAAAGTCTTCCCGCTCCAAAAGAAGCAGCCTCCGGGCTGCTTTTTTGTTTTAGGAGGCTCGGTCATTCGACGCAGCTGTCGGAGGCTGGCGGCCGCCGGGATGTGTCTGGGCCGGCATGCTGTAATTGCGTCATCTATCATCTGGCGCGAGTGCCGTCGCGACGCCGTGACGAATAGCGCTGCGACTGGTTTGCCGGTAAGGCTGTCGCTGGCCGGTCAATGACGGCTGCGCAGCGCCTGTGAAACACTGTTGGCCCCTTTTCCGAAACCTGTTCATGCCTGCCGTTGACGACCCCCTGATCGATCGCTTTCTCGATGCCCTGTGGCTGGAGAAAGGCCTGTCGGACAACACCCGTGACGCCTACCGCAGCGACCTGGCCTTGTTCAATGGCTGGCTCGAGCCGCGCGGCGTGCAGCTGGCCGACGCCGGTCGGGAGCTGATCCTCGACCACCTGGCCTGGCGGCTGGCCAACCAGTACAAGGCGCGCTCCACCGCACGCTTGCTGTCGGGGTTGCGCGGCTTCTACCGATTCCTCCTGCGTGAAGGCGTGATCACGGTCGACCCGACGCTGCAGATCGAGCTGCCGCAATTGGGGCGGCCGCTGCCCAAGACATTGTCCGAGGCGGACGTCGAAGCCCTGCTGGCGGCCCCGGACACCGGTGATCCGGTGGGCATGCGGGATCGCGCCATGCTCGAGCTGCTGTATGCCACCGGGCTACGCGTGACCGAGCTGGTCAGCTTGAGGCTTGAACAAGTCAATCCCCGCCAGGGCGTGCTGCGCACTTTCGGCAAAGGCAACAAGGAGCGTCTCGTGCCCATGGGCGACGAGGCGATGCACTGGTTGCGGCGCTACCTTGGCGAGGCGCGCGAGTGTCTGTTGGGAGGCAGGCCCAGCGACGTGATCTTTCCCAGCCGCCGGGGTGACCTGATGACCCGGCAGACATTCTGGCATCGCATCAAGCTGCATGCGCGACAGGCCGGAATCGCGGCCCCGGTTTCGCCGCACACGCTGCGCCACGCCTTTGCCACGCATCTGCTCAATCATGGCGCCGACCTGCGGGTGGTCCAGATGCTGCTCGGACACAGCGACCTGTCCACCACTCAGATCTACACGCATGTCGCACGGGCGCGGTTGCAGGCACTGCATGCCCAACATCATCCGCGCGGCTGAGCGGCCTGGAGCAAGCTGAGCGGCTCATCGCAAAAGTCCATGCTCGGCTCCGGGCAAGCTGCACGGCGCCCGGAGGACCGTGGTAATCTGCCGGCCTCTTTTAGCAAGTGCAGTTCCCAGGAGTTTCCATGCGCGTGATTCGTTTTTTCGCTGCCGCGACCCTCGGTCTGGCCAGCACGTTGGCCCTGGGTGACGACGCCGACAAGGCGATCCGCGACTCGCTGCAGGCGATCCAGCCGGACATGCCGATCGAGGCGATCGCCGAAAGCCCCATGGACGGTGTCTACCAGGTCCAGCTCAAGGGCGGCCGGCAGCTCTATGCCAGCGCGGATGGCCAGTTCGTCATTCAGGGGTTCATGTTCCAGTTCAAGGACGGTCACGCCGTCAACCTGACCGAACAGGCACAGAGCCGCTCTGTGGCCAGGATGATCGATGCCGTGCCGACCAGCGACATGGTGGTGTTCGCTCCGGAGAAGCCGAAGACCCATATCACCGTCTTCACCGATACCGATTGCGCCTACTGCCAGAAGCTGCATAGCGAGGTGCCAGAGCTGAACCGGCTGGGTGTCGAGGTTCGCTACATGGCGTTCCCCCGGCAGGGCATGGGCAGTCATGGCGCCAATACGCTGGCCAGTGTCTGGTGTTCCAAGGATCGCCAGGCGGCGATGAACAAGGCTAAGTCGCGCGAGGAAATCCCTGCTGTGCAATGCGACAATCCAGTTGCTAGGCAGTACGAAATGGGCCAGATGATCGGCGTCCAGGGTACGCCTGCCATCGTGTTGGCCGACGGTCAGGTCATACCGGGTTATCAGCCCGCACCGCAGCTCGCTGCGCTGGCCCTCCAGGCCAAGCCTTGACGCCGGCCCAGCAGCGCCCGTCGGCGCCGCGACAAACCCTCTGAACTGTTCGCCGGCCCATGATCAAACATAGAGATCATGAGGAGGCGAACAGATGAAACTCGAAGGTTCCTGCCATTGCCAGGCGGTCCAGTTCTCGCTCGAGTCCGGCGAGCCATATCCATTCATGCGCTGCTACTGTTCCATCTGCCGCAAGACGGCGGGCGGAGGTGGCTATGCCATCAACCTGGGCGGCGACCACCGGACGCTGAAAGTCGAAGGGCGCGAGCATCTGGGCGTCTACCAGGCCAGGATGGTCGATGCCGACACGGGAGCCTGCCGGACCAGCGACGGGCAGCGTCATTTCTGCACGCTGTGCGGCAGCGCGCTGTGGCTATGGGACCCGAACTGGCCGGACCTCGTCCATCCGCATGCCTCGGCCATCGACACCGAGCTGCCGACGCCGCCCGAGTCTACCCATCTGATGCTGGCCTCCAGCGCGGCCTGGGTCGAGCCGCAGATCGGGCCTGACGACCGCTGTTTCGACGAGTATCCGGATGAATCCCTGGCACAGTGGCATCAGCGGCTCGGCCTGCAGCGTTAGGCATGGTCGTGTCCCTTGCCACCGCCCTGCGGCGGATTTGACTAAACCCCGCGCGCTTCGTAATGTGCGACTCTTTTGTTCGGCTGCTGTACAGCGCCGTTCGCTGGCGAGGGGGAGTGCGACTTGAAACCGGTGAAAGTTGGCATCTGTGGGTTGGGAACCGTCGGTGGCGGCACCTTCAATGTGCTCAAGCGCAACGCGGCGGAAATTGCCCGTCGCGCCGGCCGAGGCATTGAGGTTGCGCAGATCGCCGCCCGTCACTCGAACCCCAAGTGCGACACTGGTCAAACGCCGATTACGGCCGACGTCTTCGAGGTCGCCAACAACCCCGAGATCGACATCATCGTCGAGCTGATCGGTGGCTCTACCGTTGCCCGCGAACTGGTGCTCAAGGCCATCGACAATGGCAAGCACGTGGTCACCGCCAACAAGGCGTTGATCGCTGTGCATGGTAACGAGATCTTCGCCCGGGCGCGCGACAAGGGTGTCATTGTCGCGTTCGAGGCCTCCGTCGCCGGCGGAATTCCGGTCATCAAGGCGATCCGCGAAGGCCTGGCGGGCAACCAGATCAACTGGCTGGCAGGCATCATCAACGGCACCGGCAATTTCATCCTGACCGAGATGCGCGAGAAGGGCCGCGCCTTCGAAGACGTGCTCAAGGAAGCGCAGGAGCTGGGCTACGCCGAAGCCGATCCGACCTTCGATGTCGAGGGCATTGATGCCGCCCACAAACTCACCATCCTCGCCTCCATCGCGTTCGGCGTGCCGCTGCAGTTCGACAAGGCCTATACCGAGGGTATCTCGCGCCTGACCACCGCCGACGTCAACTATGCAGAGGCGCTGGGCTACCGGATCAAGCACCTGGGCGTCGCACGCAGCACGGCCAGCGGCATCGAGCTGCGCGTGCATCCGACCCTGATTCCGGCCGACCGGCTGATCGCCAACGTCAATGGCGTGATGAACGCGGTCATGGTCAATGGCGACGCCGTGGGCTCGACGCTGTATTACGGTGCCGGCGCAGGCATGGAGCCCACCGCGTCGGCGGTGGTCGCGGACCTGGTCGACGTCGCCCGTGCGCTAACCACCGACCCGAACAATCGGGTCCCGCACTTGGCCTTCCAGCCCGATTCTCTGTCGGCGCATCCGATCCTGCCGATCAGCGCGTGCGAAAGCGCCTATTACCTGCGCATTCAGGCCAAGGACCACCCCGGTGTCCTGGCCCAGGTGGCGACTATCCTGTCCGAGCGTGGCATCAACATCGAGTCGATCATGCAGAAGGAGGTCGAGGAGCACGACGGCCTGGTGCCGGTGATCCTGGTCACCCATCGCGTGGTCGAGCAGCGCATCGACGATGCCATAGCCGCGCTCGAGTCGCTCGAGGACGTGGCCGGCAAGGTCGTGCGAATCCGCGTAGAACAACTCGCTTGAGGCTTAACGCTGAAGGCTGAACGACACGCGCTGTCGTCAGGCCTTCAGCGTTAAGCGCTCCTATCGGCTTTTGAGGCACTACCCATGCGCTATATCAGTACCCGTGGCCAGGCTCCAGCCCTGAATTTCGAAGACGTGCTGTTGGCTGGACTGGCCAGCGATGGCGGTCTCTACGTTCCGGAAAACCTGCCCCGTTTCACCGTCGAGGAGATCGCCTCCTGGGCCGGCCTGCCATATCACGAGCTGGCATTCAGGGTCATGCGCCCCTTCGTTACCGGAAGCATTCCGGATGCCGATTTCAAGCAGATCCTGGAAGAGACCTACGGCGTGTTCACCCACAGCGCGGTCGCCCCGCTGCGTCAGTTGGATGCGAATGAATGGGTCCTGGAGCTGTTCCATGGCCCGACGCTGGCGTTCAAGGATTTCGCACTGCAGCTGCTTGGTCGCCTGCTCGACTACGTGCTGGCCAAGCGCGGCGAGCGGGTGGTGATAATCGGTGCCACCTCGGGTGACACCGGTTCGGCTGCGATCGAGGGCTGCCGACGCTGCGACAACGTCGACATCTTCATCCTGCACCCGCACAACCGGGTGTCCGAGGTCCAGCGTCGCCAGATGACCACCATTTTCGGCGACAACATCCACAACCTGGCCATCGAGGGCAACTTCGACGACTGCCAGGAGATGGTGAAGGACAGTTTCGCTGATCAGGGCTTCCTCAAGGGGACCCGACTGGTAGCGGTGAACTCGATCAACTGGGCGCGGATCATGGCCCAGATCGTCTATTACTTTCATGCTGCCCTGCAGCTCGGCGGGCCGGCTCGTTCGGTGGCGTTCTCGGTGCCGACCGGCAATTTCGGCGACATCTTCGCCGGCTATCTGGCGCGCAACATGGGCCTGCCGATCAACCAGCTGGTGGTCGCGACCAACCGCAATGACATCCTGCACCGCTTCATGAGTGGCAACCGCTACGACAAGGACACCCTGCACCCATCGCTGTCGCCCTCGATGGACATCATGGTCTCGTCCAACTTCGAGCGGCTGCTGTTCGACCTGCACGGGCGCAACGGTGCGGCGGTGGCGGAGCTCATGGCCGCATTCAAGGCTAGCGGCAAACTGTCCGTCGAGGACGAGCGCTGGGCCGAGGCGCGCAAGCTGTTCGACTCCCTGGCGGTGGACGACGCGCAGACCTGCACGACCATCGCCGAGGTATTCGCGGCGACCGGCGAGCTGCTCGACCCGCACACGGCGATCGGCGTGTACGCCGCGCGTGAGTGCCGTCGCAGCCTGGCGGTGCCCATGGTGACGCTTGGCACGGCGCACCCGGTCAAGTTCCCCGAAGCGGTGGAGAAGGCCGGTGTCGGCAAGGCCCTCGAACTGCCGGCGCACCTGGCGGATCTGTTCGAGCGGCCGGAGCGCTGCACCGTGCTGAAGAACGATCTCAAGGCCATGCAGGCCTTCGTCAGCGAGCACGGCAACCGCGGCAAGCCGCTGTAACGGCGGCGGTGCCCAGAGCCAAAAGGCCAGTCGCATGCGACTGGCCTTTTTAGTTGTGGTGCAGGGAGGGGCAGTGGTTACTCGTCGAACTCTTCCCAGCCGCCCATTTCCTTCCAGCGGTTGACGATGCCGCAGAACAGTTCGGCGGTCTTCTCGGTGTCGTAGCGCGCCGAATGCGCCTCGCGGCCGTCGAAGTCGATGCCGGCCGCCTGGCAGGCCTTGGCCAACACCGTTTGCCCGTAGGCGAGGCCGGCGAGGGTGGCGGTGTCGAAGCTGGAGAAGGGGTGGAAGGGGTTGCGCTTGATATCGCACCGTGCAATGGCTGCGTTGAGAAAACCGAGGTCGAAGCTGCTGTTGTGCCCGACCAGGATGGCGCGTTTGCAGCCCGCCGACTTCACGGCCTTGCGCACGCTGCGGATGATCTCGTTCATGGCCTGCGATTCTGGCACGGCCATACGCAGCGGATGGTCCAGCTTGATGCCGGTGAACTCCAGCGCGGCCGCTTCGATGTTGGCACCGGCAAACGGCTCGACTCGAAAGAACAGGGTCTCCTGGGGATAGAGCAGGCCCTGCTCGTCCATGCCAATGGTGACCGCGGCGATTTCCAGCAGCGCATCGGTCGCGCAATTGAAACCGCCACACTCGACGTCCACCACGACCGGCAGAAATCCGCGAAAGCGGCCTGCCATCGGCGAGCGAGGCCTGCCGGACGGATTGCTCTCAAGCTCGTCGTCGAACTGTTCTTCGCTCATGCCTGCCCCTCCAGTCGCCATTGCAGGGTCTCGCCAGCGCGCAGCGGAATCACCTGGTGCTCTCCGAACGGGAGCTGGGCGGGCAGGGTCCAGGGCTCGCGCACCAGGGTAATGGTATCGGTGTTGCGCGGTAACCCGTAGAAGTCCGGGCCGTGATGGCTGGCAAAGGCCTCGAGGCGCGGCAGCGCCTGGCGTTGCTCGAACGCTTCGGCGTAGAGCTCGATGGCGGCATAGGCGGTGTAGCAGCCTGCACAGCCACAAGCGCTTTCCTTGGCGTGTTGGGCATGCGGCGCCGAGTCGGTGCCGAGGAAGAATTTCGGGCTGCCGCTGGTAGCGGCGTCGAGCAGGGCGTCCTGATGGACGTTGCGCTTGAGGATCGGCAGGCAGAAGAAGTGCGGGCGAATCCCGCCGACCAGCATGTGGTTGCGATTGTAGAGCAGGTGGTGAGCGGTGATTGTGGCACCGACCTGACTTCCGGCGGCCTTGACGAACTGCACCGCGTCACGGGTGGTGATGTGCTCGAAGACGACTTTCAGGCTCGGGAAACGCTCGGTCACCCGGCTCAGCTGTTCATCAATGAAATACTTCTCGCGGTCGAAGATGTCGATTTCCGCGCGCGTCACTTCACCGTGGACCAGCAACGGCAGGCCGACCTCGGCCATCGTTTCGAGTACCGGGAAGATATTGTCGATGCGGGTCACGCCCGAGGCTGAGTTGGTGGTCGCGCCGGCCGGGTACAGCTTGGCGGCGTAGACATGACCGCTGGCCTTGGCCGCGCGGACGTCTTCAGGACGGGTTCCATCGGTCAGGTAGAGCACCATCAGCGGCTCGAACCGGCTACCGGCCGGCCGCGCGGCGAGGATGCGCTGGCGGTAGGCGTCCGCCTCGCTGGCGTTGCGCACCGGCGGAACCAGGTTCGGCATGATGATCGCGCGCGCGAACTGGCGTGCGGCGTCCGCCACGGTGTGCGGCAGCGCTGCGCCGTCGCGCAGGTGGATGTGCCAGTCGTCGGGGCGCAGTAGGGTCAGTCGGTCGGACATGCAGGGGTTCCAGGCGGGTAAAACGTGCGGGAATGCTACCGGAAACGCGGGAAAAAATCGCCGCGCGACGGATTCATGGGCGCTCAGCGCGGCACGTCGGCGGCTCCGGAAGTTCAAGTTTTGCCGGGTGGCACCGATACCCGCATTGAATGTCGTGCATCCTGGAGCCCATCGTGCGCTTGCGCCTGCTAGTTGTTGCCTGCCTGCTGGCCTCACCGGCCAACGCCCTGACGTTCCAGACGCGGCTGGAGCGGGCGCAGTGGCAGGTTACGGGCGACCAGTTCGAGTGCCGGCTGAGCCAGCCGGTGGCCGGGTTCGGTACGGGTGAATTCGTGCGCCGCGCCGGTGAGGATGCGACGTTCCGCCTGCAGTCGCCGGACCGTTGGCTGGCCAGCGGCTCGGCGACCCTGCTGGCGGCGGCGGCGCCCTGGCAGCCCATGCGCAGCGACATCAACCTGGGATCGGTTGCGGTCGCCGCCGGGGACGTTCCGTTCAACAGTTCGCAGCTCCAGGCGGGGCGCCTGCTGAGCGGGTTGCTCGATGGCCGGAGTCCCGTGGTGCGCCATTACACCCGCCGCGGTGGCGAACCGCTCGAAGTGCGGCTGCTGCCCGCACGGTTCAGCAAGGCCTACGAGGAGTTCCGCGCTTGCACGACGAAACTGCTGCCTGTTAATTACGAACAAATCCGCAAGTCCCAGGTCGGCTTTCCCTCCGGAGACGTCGAGCTCGACGCGCTCGGCCAGGCCAAGCTGGACATCATCCTGCAATTTCTCAAGGCCGACCCCAGCGTCAACCGCATCCAGCTCGACGGGCATTCTGACAACAGCGGCAACCGCCTGACCAATCGCGACCTGTCGCGTCGTCGTGCCCTGGCCGTGGAAGCTTATCTGGTCGCCAATGGCGTGCCGAAGGAGCAGATCACGCTGCGCTTCCATGGTGAGCGCTATCCGCTGGTGCCCAACAACAGCGACGCCAATCGGGCCAGGAACCGGCGCGTGACCCTGCGCCTGAACCGCGAACCGCCGACCACCACGGCGGCTACCGACAGCGCTGCCCCTGCGTCCTGACCGGACGGGCGTTCGCGGGCCTGTAAAAGCCGCGTCGCGACCAGTAGAATCCCCGCTTTCCTTACAATCCCGGGAGTGGATGGCAATGGCCGACGTAAAGAAGGTAGTCCTGGCGTATTCCGGTGGCCTGGACACCTCGGTGATCCTCAAGTGGCTGCAAGACACCTATAACTGCGAAGTGGTGACCTTTACCGCCGACCTCGGCCAGGGCGAGGAAGTCGAGCCAGCCCGTGCCAAGGCCAAGGCCATGGGCGTCAAGGAAATCTACATCGACGATTTGCGCGAAGAGTTCGTCCGTGACTTCGTCTTCCCCATGTTTCGCGCCAACACCGTTTACGAAGGCGAGTACCTGTTGGGCACCTCCATCGCCCGTCCGCTGATCGCCAAGCGCCTGATCGAGATCGCCAACGAGACCGGTGCCGATGCGATCTCCCATGGCGCCACCGGCAAGGGTAATGACCAGGTCCGTTTCGAGCTCGGCGCCTATGCGCTCAAGCCCGGCGTCAAGGTCATCGCCCCCTGGCGCGAGTGGGATCTGCTGTCGCGCGAGAAGCTTATGGATTACGCCGCCAAGCACGAGATTCCGATCGAGCGCCACGGCAAGAAGAAATCGCCGTACTCCATGGACGCCAACCTGCTGCACATCTCCTATGAAGGCGGCGTGCTGGAAGACACCTGGACCGAGCATGAAGAGGATATGTGGCGCTGGACCAGGTCGCCGGAAACCGCGCCGGACACCCCGACCTACCTCGAGCTGACCTACCGCAAGGGTGACATCGTCGCCATCGACGGCAAGGACATGAGCCCCGCCGAAGTACTGACCTACCTGAACAAGGTCGGTGGCGAAAACGGCATCGGTCGCCTGGACATCGTCGAGAACCGCTACGTCGGCATGAAGTCGCGCGGCTGCTACGAGACCCCCGGTGGCACCATCATGCTCAAGGGGCATCGGGCCATCGAGTCGATTACCCTTGACCGCGAAGTCGCTCACCTTAAAGACGAGCTGATGCCCAAGTACGCCAGCCTGATCTACAACGGCTACTGGTGGAGCCCGGAGCGCAGCATGCTGCAGCAGATGATCGACGCTTCGCAGGTCAATGTGAACGGTGTAGTGCGTCTGAAGCTCTATAAGGGCAACGTCATCGTCACCGGACGCAAGTCCGACGATTCGCTGTTCGACGCCAACATCGCCACATTCGAGGACGATGCTGGCGCCTACGACCAGGCCGATGCCGGCGGTTTCATCAAGCTCAACGCCCTGCGCATGCGCATCGCCGCAAACAAGGGCCGGACGCAGTTCTGACCGCAGGTGCCCTGCGCCTGACCATGACCCCGGCCACGAGCCGGGGTTATGCTTTTTGCACCTTTAGACGCCTTGCTGAGGAGAGAAGATCATGAGACTGCTGCACACCATGCTGCGGGTGGGCGATATGGAGCGATCCATCGCCTTCTATACCGAGGTGCTGGGCATGACCCTGCTGCGCCGCAAGGACTACCCCGAGGGTAAGTTCACCCTGGCGTTCGTTGGTTATGGCGACGAGGCGCACAACAGCGTTCTGGAGTTGACCCACAACTGGGGCGTTGAGAAATACGACCTGGGCGATGGCTACGGCCACATCGCCCTGGAAGTGGACGACGTCTACAAGGCCTGCGAGGACATTCGTGCGCGTGGTGGCAAGATCACCCGGGAGCCGGGGCCAATGAAGCACGGCACCAGCGTTCTTGCATTCATCGAGGATCCGGACGGCTACAAGGTCGAGCTGCTGTCGCCGTCGCGCCGAGACTGATGGTATCGGCACTGAAAAAGCCCCGCATCGCGGGGCTTTTTCACATCAGAGGTCGAAGTCGAAATCGTTGAGCTGCTTTTGCAACCGGCGCTCTTCGAGCAGGTTATCGATGATCCGTCGCTTGGTCAGGTTGGTCTTGGCGACTTCCGCCGGAGCCTCGGCAGCCTCGTCTTCCTCATCGCTGACGAAGTCGTCTTCAATCTGGATTTCTTCTTTCTCGGACACGGGTTGTACTCCACGGCTAGGGCGCGCTGTTGGCGCACCTTATAGCGACAAAAACCGGGGCCGTAAAAAAGATTTTTTCAATCGCGACGAAGCTTCGCGCGGTGGCGGCTCAATCGTTCGAGGTCTTGTGCCGGTACTCGCAGAGGTCTTCGATCCGGCAGCTGCCACACTGCGGTTTACGGGCCTTGCAAACATAGCGGCCGTGCAGGATCAGCCAGTGGTGGGCGTCGAGCAGATATTCTTTCGGCACAAATTTGATCAGCTTGCGCTCGACCTCCAGTACATTTTTGCCCGGGGCTATGTTGGTGCGGTTGGCGACGCGGAAGATATGCGTGTCGACGGCCATGGTGAACTGGCGAAACGCCGTGTTCAGTACCACGTTGGCGGTCTTGCGGCCGACCCCCGGGAGCGCTTCGAGGTCTTCGCGGTTGTCCGGAACCTGGCTGCCGTGTTTCTCGATCAACAGGCGGCAGGTCTCGAGCACGTTCTTCGCCTTGCTCGGATACAAGCCGATGGTCTTGATGTAGTGGCACAGGCCGTCGTAGCCCAGCGCGTAGATGGCCTCGGGGGTATTGGCGACGGGGTACAGCTTGGCCGTGGCCTTGTTGACGCCGACGTCGGTGGCCTGGGCGGACAGAATCACGGCGATCAGCAGTTCGAAGGGCGTACTGTAGGCTAGCTCGGTCTTGGGCTCGGGGTTGTCCTCGTGGAAGCGACGGAAGATCTCGAGGCGCTTGGCGGCGTTCATGGCGGCGTTACTCGATCACACCGGTCACCCGCACGCGGCGGCTCGGTACCGGAGTGGCCGGCTGCCGGGCCTTGGCGCGTTCGGCCAGGTGCAGATCAATCCGATTTTTCAATGCGATCAGCAGGCCGAGCACGATAAAGGCGCCGGGGGGCAGGATCGCCAGGAGGAAACCGCGGTAGTCGCTGAACAGGGTGAGCTGCCAGTCCGCCGCGGCCGGGCCGAACAGCAACTGCATGTTGGCGAACAGCGCGCCGGTCCCGAACAGCTCGCGCAAACCACCGAGTACCACCAGCACCAGCGCGAAGCCCAGCCCCATGACCAGGCCGTCGAAGCCGGCGATCAGCGGGTTGTGCTTGGCTGCAAAGCCGTCCGCGCGGCCGAGGATCACGCAGTTGGTGGTGATCAGCGGGATGAAGATGCCGAGGATCTGGTACAGCTCGTAGGTGTAGGCCTGCATCAGCAACTCGATGCAGGTGGTCAGCGCGGCAATGATCATGACGAACGCCGGCAGCCGCACCGCCGTGTTGACGACGCTGCGCACCAGGGACACGGCGATGTTCGAGCAGACCAGCACCAGGGCGGTTGCAAGACCGAGCCCCAGTGCGTTGACCGTCGAGTTGCTGACGCCCAGCAGCGGGCAGAGTCCGAGCAACTGGACCAGCCCCGGGTTGTTCTTCCACAAGCCGTTGAGCGTCAGTTCGCGATAGCTGGGGTTGCTCATGGTCGCGTGTCTCCCTTGTTGAGCTGCGGCTCGTCGGCCTTCAGCCCGTCACGGCTGGCCGCGGCGCCGGCGCGGGAATGGCTGGTCACCTCGGCCGGTTCGGTCCTGTCTTCGATGGTCGGTACCCCTGCCGCGGTGTCGGTTCGGACACCGAGCAGTTCGGCCCTGTGCGCAGCAAAGTACTGCAACGCCCGGTGTACCGCGCCGACCACGGCCCGTGGTGTGATGGTGGCCCCGGCAAACTGGTCGAACGTGCCGTGATCCTTCCTGACGGCCCAGCCAGATGCGTCGGGATCGCTCAGGGAGCGGTTCTCGAAGCTGCGGATCCAGCGGCTCTTGGCCAGTTCGATCTTGTCACCGAGGCCGGGGGTCTCGTGGTGCTCGACCACCCGCACGCCGGCGATCCGCCCATCGGCGCGGATGCCGACGAGCAACTGGATCGCGCCGCTGTAGCCGTCCGGCGCAATCGCCTGGAGGATCACCGCGGTGGGCTCGCCATCCTTGCGCGCGATATAGGCGGCGAGCGGCTGGCGACTGCCGAGCAGCGGGTCGCTGGCCGCGACGCTGCTGTCCAGCAGCGCATTGTCATAGCTGTCGCGCGGCAGGATCTCGTTCAAGGCGCGCAGCTGGGCGGTACGTTCGGCGGCCTCGATGCGTTCGGCCGTGAACTGCTGCAACAGCGTCACGCCGCCCACGGTGCCGGCGGCGAACAGCCCCAGTACCAGGCTGTTCTTGAGCATCGAGCGGCTGAGTTCGGGAAGGATCATGTCATTCGCCCAGCTTGAAGCCGCGCTCGGCCTTGCGATGGCCGTAGGTGCGCGGGCGGGTGTAGTAATCGAGGGTGGGGGCGGCCAGGTTCATCAGCAACACTGCGAAGGCCACGGCGTCCGGGTAGCCTCCCCACGCCCGGATGACATAGACGAGCACGCCGACCCCGGTGCCGAACAGCAGGCGCCCGAGGTTGCTGGTCGCCCCGCTCACCGGGTCGGTAACGATGAAGAAGGCGCCGAGCATGGTGGCGCCGCTGAGCAGGTGAAACAGCGGGGAGCCGTGGCTGTCCGAGCCGGATCCGTTCCAGAACAGCAGGCTCATGATGGCCAGCGCGGCGAGCATGCCGATCGGCGCATGCCAGCTGAACAGCCGCTTGTGCAGAAGAAACAGGCCGCCGGCGAGAAACGCCAGGTTGACCACTTCCGAGCCGATACCGCCGAAGTGGCCAAAGGCCGGGTTCGCCCAGAGCTCCTCGACCGTCAGGCTCCGATTGATCTTGAGCACGTCGAGCGCGGTGGCCTGCGACCAGCCATCGGGCAGCGACGCGATGCCGAGGATGTGCCGCAACCCCTCGCCCAGACCGACAGCATGCGGCACCGGCCAGGTGGTCATGTCCAGCGGAAAGGAGACCAGCACCACGACATAGCCGACCATGGCCGGGTTGAAGGGGTTCTGCCCCAGCCCGCCGTAGAGCTGCTTGCCGAAGACGATGGCGCAGCCGGTGGCCACCAGCGTCAGCCACCAGGGCGAATAGGGCGGCAGCGCCAGCGCCAGGAGCACGGCGGTGACCAGGGCGCTGCCGTCGCGCAGGAAAAACTGCACCGGCCGCTGGCGCAGGGCGAGCACCAGCGCTTCGAAGCCCAGGGCCACGATGCTTGCCCATGCCAGATTGATCAGCGTGCCGGCGCCGTACAGCCAGGTAAGCGCGATGACGCCGGGCAGTGTGGCAGCCAGCACCAGCAGCATGACGCGCTGCGTGCGGTTGTTGCCCGTGGCGTGCGGTGACGTGATGCGTGGCAGGGCCATTGGCTCTCCGGTTGAAAACGGTCGGGACTGCGGTCATCGCCGCCCCGGTTGGTTACGCCTGGGGTGAGTCAGTCGCCGCCGCGTCTGCCTGTGCCTGCAGCTTGTGCTCGGCTTCGTTCAAGCGGGCGCGGGCGACGTCCAGCGCGACGGGATCGCTGTGCGCATCGCGTTCGAGCTTGCGCACATCAGCGCGGGCGAAGGCCAATTCGGTCTTAAGCGCGCGGGTCGCATCGTCCACCGGACGCTTTTCGGTGCGCTCGAGTACTGGTGCCGGCTTGAATGAGTTCGCTTCTGCGGCATGCAGTGCCTGCTCGGCGCCTGCCAGGGCATCGCGCAGGCGGTTCGTTTCGGTCTCATCGGCACCGGACTGCTCGGCTTTTTTCAGCTCGGCACGCTTCATCGCCAGCTCGATCTTGGCCTTTTTCAGCGTTTCGTCCTTGGCGGCCTTGACCGGTGCGGTCGGGGCGGCGGCCTCCTGCGCTTCGCTCAAGGCCTGTTCGGCGCTGGCCAGTTGCGCCTGCACCCGGTTGAGCTCGGCTTGGTGTTCGGGGTCGAGGCTGTCGAGTTTTTCCAGCTTGCGGACCTGGGCGCGCAGCATGGCTGCTTCAATCTTGGCTTTTTTTGCGGCGTCGTCACGGGACGGCGTCGCGGCTGCGGCGGCCGGTGCGGCCTCCTGCGCTTCGCTCACCGCCTTTTCGGCGCTGGCCAGTTGCGCCTGCAACCGGTTGAGCTCGGCTTGCTGTTCGGGGTCGAGGCTGTCGAGTTTTTCCAGCTTGCGGACCTGGGCACGCAGCATGGCTGCTTCGATCTTGGCTTTTTTTGCGGCGTCGTCACGGGGCGGTGTCGCGGCTGCGGCGGCCGGTGCGGCCTCCTGCGCTTCGCTCAGGGCCTGTTCGGCGCTGGCCAGTTGCGCCTGCAACCGGTTGAGCTCGGCTTGGTGTTCGGGGTCGAGGCTGTCGAGTTTTTCCAGCTTGCGGACCTGGGCGCGCAGCATGGCTGCTTCAATCTTGGCTTTTTTTGCGGCGTCGTCACGGGACGGCGTCGCGGCTGCGGCGGCCGGTGCGGCCTCCTGCGCTTCGCTCACCGCCTTTTCGGCGCTGGCCAGTTGCGCCTGCAACCGGTTGAGCTCGGCTTGCTGTTCGGGGTCGAGGCTGTCGAGTTTCTCCAGCCTGCGGACCTGGGCACGCAGCATGGCCGCTTCGATCTTGGCCTTTTTTGCGGCGTCGCCGGCGGCTGCTGCAGGCGTGGCGTGGGCCTGGGGCGCGGCGGCCATTGCCTGCTCCAGCGCCTGCTGCGCCCGTGCGGCCGCCTCGCGCAGCGTTGCGACCTGCTGCTCGAGTTCCGCCGTGGCGTGGGTGGCCAGTTGCTTCTCGGCTTTCTTCAGGGCGACCTGCGCCATGCTTGCTTCGATCTTGAACTTCTTCTGCTCATCGCTCAGGCCGGTTTTGCTGGCCTGCAGGCGCGCCACCGTGTCGTCCTGGCTGGCAGCGGTCGGGTCGGCCTGCGCGGCCTTTGCCCGGGCGGCCCGTTCGGCCCGCGCCTTGCGATCGGCTTCCTTCTGCTCCTCGGCACGTCGCAGCCGCTCCTGGCGCCACTCGAAGCGCTGGCGTGAATGCTCGGCCTTCTGCTGCTTGTGTTCGAGTGCGCGAATCTCGCCCTTGGCGGCGCGGTAGTACTGCACCAGCGGAATGCTGGAGGGGCAGACGTAGGCGCAGGCGCCGCACTCGATGCAATCGAACAGGTTGTAGGCCTTGAGCTGATCGTGCTCCTGGCCGAGGGCGAAGAAGTGCAGCTGCTGTGGCAACAGGCTCGCCGGGCAGGCCTCGGCGCACTCGCCGCAGCGGATGCAGGGCATTGCCGGCGATGGCGGTGGCAGCTCTGCGTGGGTGCTGGCGAGCAGGCAATTGGTGGTCTTGATGACGGGGGCGTCCAGCGACGGCAGGCTGAAGCCCATCATAGGGCCGCCCATGATCAGGCGGTCGAGCTTGCCCTCGTCGAGGCCGGCGTGCAGCAGCAGGTCGCGCACCGGCGTGCCGATCGGGACCTCCACGTTCATCGGGCGCGCCAGCGCTTCCCCGGTCAAGGTGGTGATGCGCGAGATCAGCGGCTTGCCCAACAGCACGGCGTCATGGATTGCCACGCAGGTGCCGACGTTCTGGCAGAGCATGCCGATGTCGGCCGGCAGCCCACCGCTGGGCACTTCCTCGCCGGTCAGGATCTGGATCAGCTGTTTTTCGCCGCCGGAGGGGTACTTGGTAGGGAACACCTTGACCTGGTAGTCGCGTCGCTCCACTGCGGCACGCACAGCCGCGATGGCCTCTGGCTTGTTGTCTTCGATGCCGATCATTACCTGTGCCGGCTGGATCAGGTGGGCCAGGATGTCGATGCCTGCCACCAGCTCGTCTGCCCGCTCGCGCATCAGCAGGTCGTCGGCGGTGATGTAGGGCTCGCACTCGGTGCCGTTGATGATCAGCGTGCGCGTCTGGGCGCCGGGCCGGCCCTTGAGCTTGACCGCGGTAGGGAAACCCGCGCCGCCCAGGCCGCTGATACCCGCTTCGCGGATCAGTGTCAGCAACTCCTCGGGCGGCATGTCGCGGTAGTCCCGGCGCGGCTGGAGCACGGCCCACCGGTCCTGGCCGTCGCTGTCGATGACGATGGCGGCGGCCGGTATGCCCGACGCATGAGGATAAGGCTGCGGCCCGATGAAGCTGACGGTGCCGGAAGTCGGCGCGTGGATCGGCGCGCTGACGAAGCCGCTGGCTTCGGCGATCTTCTGACCCTTGAGCACCTGTGCGCCGAGCGTCACGCAGGGTTCGGCGGGGGCCCCGAGGTGTTGCGCCAAGGCCACCACGAGGCGCGGCGGAACGGGCAGGTGCTGGATCGGCTGTCCGTTGGACAGCGTCTTGCGCTCGGGCGGATGGATGCCGCCGTGAATGTCCCAGACGTTCATCGCCGTCATGCTGCCTGTTCCCGGTCACTGGCGATCAGGCGGCCGGGCTGCAGGGGCTGACCCCAGGTCCAGCTGTGCAGGTCGCCTCCCACTTCGATCATGTCGATGCAATCCACCGGGCAGGGCTCGACGCAGAGGTCGCAGCCGGTGCACTCGGCGATGATCACGGTATGCATCTGCTTGGCGGCGCCGACGATGGCATCGACCGGACAGGCCTGGATGCACTTGGTGCAGCCGATGCACTCGGCCTCGCGGATGTAGGCGACGCGCGGCGGCAGTTCGCCCTCGGCGGCGTCCAGCGGCTCGGCTTCGACATCCAGCAGGTCGGCCAGCGCCTGGATGGTGGATTCGCCGCCTGGGGGGCACTTGTTGATCTTGTCGCCACCGGCAATGGCTTCGGCGTAGGGCTTGCAGCCGGGGTAACCGCATTGGCCGCACTGGGTCTGCGGCAACAGTGCATTGATCTGCTCGGCAATGGGGTCGCCCTCGACGCGAAAGCGCACGGCGGCGAAGCCGAGTACCGCGCCGCAGGCCAGGCACAGCGCAACCAGTGCCAGAACGGCGATCAGCACCAGGCTCATAGTTTGATCAACCCGCTGAAGCCCATGAATGCCAGCGACATCAGACCAGCGGTGACCATGCCGATGGCCGCGCCCTGGAACGAGCGGGGCACATCGGCGATCGCGATGCGCTCGCGCAGCGCGGCAAACAGCACCAGAACCAGCGAAAAGCCAAGGCCGGCGGCAAAGCCGTTCGCGGTGGCGGTGATAAAGGTGAACTCGGCCTTGTTGGCGTTCAGCAGCGCGACGCCGAGGACGATGCAGTTGGTGGTGATCAGCGGCAGGAATATTCCCAACACCCGATAGAGTAGGGGGCTGGTCTTGTTCACCACCATTTCGGTGAACTGCACCACCACGGCGATGACCAGGATAAAGCTGATGGTGCGCAGAAATTCGAGGTCCAGCGGCTTGAGCACGTATTGCTGGACGATATAGCTGCACATGGCCGCGAGGGTCAGGACAAAAGTGGTCGCCAGGGAAAGGCCAATGGCGGTCTCGATCTTCTTCGAAACGCCCATGAACGGGCACAGACCGAGGAACTGCACCAGCACAAAGTTGTTCACCAGAATGGCGCTAACCATGATCAGGGCAAGTTCGGTCATCCCGGGTTCCTGTGACGCTCTGCATGAGCCGAGGGTAAAGGGCGCTATTATCGGGAACCCGCTACAGCCATACAAGGCCGCGACGTGGCGGTGACCGGGGCCGTAGCGCTGTGATGACACAAATGGACACGCATCGGCCGACCGCCGGCACGCAAGCCGACGGCCCGTCGTGGTCACATGTCAGGACTGCCGCGGCGCAACCGAGCGGCTGGAGGAGGTGCCCGATGCGACATGCACTGATTGCCCTGCTGTGGGGACTTGGCCTTGCGGGCGCGGCCTGCGCCGAAACCCGGGGCGGCGTCTGGATCTACCAGCCCGATGGCGGCAGTTACCGCGTCGAGCGGCCGGCGGCTGGTTACCGCTACGACCCGCGCAGCCCCTATCCCCAGTACCGGCAGTACCCGCAGAACCTGCCGCCGCGCTATCAAGTGCCATCGTCGCCGCGCGACTACGGCCGGAGCTGGGAGCGGGAGCGGCGCCAGGGTATGGACCACCATCGCCGTGACCACCGATGGCCACGGGTCATCGACCGCCAGCAGCAGCGCGATCATCGCCCTCATCACGTCGATCCCTCCCGGCAATGGCGCCACGATGCGCGCCGGTTCGACCGCGCGCCGTTGCCGCGCCAGTACCGGGAGCGGCGGGGCTTCGAGCGGCGCTAGTGGTCCGTCGGTCGAGCGCGCGAAGCACGACCTCGGCGTCAGCGGTTGTGCCAGCGTGGGTCGCGTTTCTCGAGAAAGGCCGCGACGCCTTCGAGCGTGTCCTGGGCATCGAACAAGTCGACGAACGCCTCGCGTTCGGCCGCGGCCACGCTGGCCGGTCCGCGGCTGCGCATGGCGTCGATCAGGGGTTTGATGGTGCGCACCGCCACCGGACTCTGTCGCGCCACCCGCGAGGCGAGCAGCAGCGCATGGCCGCGCGCTTCTCCGGATTCGACCACCTGCTCGACCAGCCCGATGCGCTGGGCTGTGTCGGCGGTGATCCGCTCGCCGCAGAGGATCATCCGCTTGGCCCAGCCCTCTCCGACCAGCCAAGCCAGCGCCTGGGTGCCGCCTGCGCACGGCAGCAGGCCGACCGAGGCCTCCGGCAGGCCGAGTTGCGCCTGCCGTTCGGCGATGCGGATGTCGCAGGCCAGGGCGCACTCCAGGCCGCCGCCGAGAGCAAAGCCGTTGATGGCAGCGATGGAAACCCCGCGGAACTGACGCAAGGCCTCGAACGCTTCGCCGAAGCGTCTGGCCATCTCCCGCGCCCGGGTACGGTCGCCGTCGGCGAACAGGTTGAGGTCGGCCCCGGCGCTGAAGAACTTTTTCCCCTGCCCGCAGATGACCAGCGCATACACCTCGTCGTCGTGATTGAGGTGCGCGATGACCTGCTTGAGGCCTATCAGCGACTCCCGGTCCCAGGTATTGGCTGGCGGATGGTTGATGGTGATCAGCGCGGTATGCCCGTGCTTTTCTACCGTGAGCTTGTGCGTCAGGTCGAAGAACGCGGATTTGTATGGTTCGATGGCCGTCGAGTTCATGGCGCAGGTCTCCTGGTGACGTTGTGACAGGGTAGCCGTTGGACCGGCGGACCATCGTGGCGTTGCCGCCGCCGGGACATGGTGTGGTCGTGTCGTCAGGGCGAGTCTAGGCGTGAAGGGGCGAGGCGGTGGCCTTCGTGACCGGGAGGAGGAGCGGCAGCCGGCGCCGCTCCTGCGGGTAAAGTTATTGCAGGGCCAGTGCCTGGCCCCCAGCGCGGCGCTCGGCCTGCCATTCGACCAGCGAAGGCGCCGCGGCCTGTTCGCCGGACAGACGGTGGACGATTTCGAAGTAGTCCTGCTTGAAGCGATCCTTGAGGACGTCCTCGCGTGCTTTTACCCGGACCGCGTAGACGCTCTGGATGTTCTGGTGATCGAAGCTGCGCCATTGCTGCTCGTCCTTGAGCAGGCTGTAGCGATGTCCCTCCAGCGCGGCGATGATGCGTTCGCTGTCGAGGCTGCGTGCCCGCGTCGCGGCGTCGGCCCACTGGTAGACGATGCTGTATGCCGATGCCGCCGAACTGGACGGGTGTGTCTGGTAGCGCTCGTCGAAATGCGCGACGAACTGCTGGCCCGCGGTTGACCCTTCCAGCTCCGGCACGCGCCAGGTCCAGGGTTCGGTGCCCAGCACGCCATACATGATGTCCGGCCCTGCCGCCTCGACCATGCTCAGTGTCAGGTTAGGCACGGCGACCTGCATCCGCCGGGTCAGGCCGAGTTCGTTGGCGATCCGCATGGCGCGCACCAGGTCGTCGCCGAACAGCACCAGTACCAGCACCTCGGTGTCGCTGTTGGCCACCCGGGTCAGGGCGTCGCGGTAGTCGGACAGCCGTGCGCCGGGAAATGCGGTCTTGACGCCAGGATGCTTCTGGGTGTCCTCGGTGCCGGTCGCCTGGCGCAGCGAGCGCTCGCTGGTGTGGCCCCAGGTGTAGTCGGAGGTGACGTAGAAGTAGCGCTTGTTGGGCAGTTCCTTGTTCAGGTACTGGCCGAGGACCCGGGCGCTCATCCAGGCGTTGTTGCATTCGCGGAACAGGTAGCGGTGCGCGTCCTTGCCGGTGGTGTCGTTGGAGTAGGTCAGGGTGCCGAAGTAGAGCAGGCCGCGCTCCTTGGCGCGTTTGCCGGCGGCGATCGCCACCGCGCTCGAGGCGCCACCGAAGAGCATCGCCGCGCCTTCGTCGGCGAGCTTGTCGACGTTGGCGACGGCCTTTTCCGGCCGCGAGGCCGAGTTGCGCGAGGCCAGCCTGAGCGGGCGTCCCAACACGCCGCCGTTGGCATTGATCTCGTCTATGGCCAGCAAGGCGCCGCGCATCTGCGCGAGTCCTTCTTCCTTGTAGCTGCCGGTGCGGGGGTAATTGAGCCCGAGGGTGATCGGGTCGGCCGCCTCGGCAGCCAGGCAGAACCCCAACCCCAGGGCCAGCAGAGTGGTCCGTTTCATCACGATTTCCTTGTTGTAGTTTTTGTTGGCTAGAGGCGTTTTTTACTGCGCCTTGTTGCATCCGTCACGCTTTCATTGGTCTTAGCGTGACGGACGATCGCGCAAGTGTGCGGTGGCCGACATTTCCCACCCCTGGTTGGCTCGCGCGGCATAAGCGCGCAACTTCGCCCCGGCGTGGCCGGTCCAGGCATTGACTCGTCGTGGGGCTTTGCTTAGGGTTCAGCGCCTCGGCTGGCCAGGTAGCGCCCATGCAACAAGACGACCGCCTCAAGCTGGAGGGCAGCTGGAAGGCCGCCCTGCAGGATGAATTCGACCAGCCCTACATGAAGGAGCTGGGCGCCTTTCTGCGACGCGAAAAGGCAGCTGGCAAAGTGATCTATCCCCCCGGCCCGCTGATGTTCAGTGCGCTGAACTCGACTCCATTGGAGCGCGTCCGGGTGGTCATCCTGGGTCAGGATCCCTACCACGGCGCCGGCCAGGCGCATGGCTTGTGCTTCTCGGTACAGCCAGGCGTGGCGCCACCGCCATCGCTGCAGAACATCTTCAAGGAGCTCAAGCGCGACCTTAACCTGGAGATACCGCGCCATGGCTACCTGCAGCATTGGGCGGACCAGGGCGTGCTGATGCTCAACACGTCGCTATCGGTCGAGCAGGGCGTGGCCGGTTCCCACGCCAAGATGGGCTGGCAGCGCCTGACGGACCGGATCATCCAATTGGTCAGCGAGCGGCAGCCAAGCGTGGTGTTCATGCTCTGGGGCGCCCATGCACAGGGCAAGGAAAAGCTGATCGACCCGACCCGGCACCTGTTGCTCAAGTCGGTGCATCCATCGCCGCTCTCTGCGCACCGGGGGTTTATCGGGAACGGGCATTTCAGCCGGGCTAATCAGTTCCTAAAACAGCGCGGCCTGGAGCCGATCGACTGGATGTTGCCGAAGTCGGTTTAAGCGGCGCCGCCAGGCGGCGCCCATACCCCATCGGACTTATTGCTGTTTGCCGTGCGTCGACGCCAGCTTCTGAGCCTCGCTCAAGTGCTGCTCCAGTGTGTCTAGAGTCGATTCGGCATATTTTTTGAGCTCGACGTTTTCACCGTTTTTGGCATATTCGCGAAAAAGCTCAATGGTCTGCTCGTGGGCGACGACTTGATTGTTCGCATAGGCCTCATCGAAGTTTTCGCCCTCGCGCAGTTCAAGAATCATGGCTTTAGCCTGATCCATCAGCGTGGCATCGTCGGACATCTCCAGATCGTCATGCTGGCGGGCCAGTTCGGCGAGCTTCTGGTTTGCCTTGGTGTGATCGTCGATCATTTTCTGGGCAAACGCTTTGATATCCTGCGAATTGCTTTCACTCATGGCCAGCTTGGCTGCTTCGATCTCAGCTATGCCTTTAGCCGACGCTTCGTCTACGAAGTTTTCGCCTTCCGCGGCGAGCGCAAAATTTGCGGCCATGCTGAACAGCAGCGCCGCGGTACCGGAAAAGAACGTCTTGGTCGTGTTTTTCATCGCTAGTCTCCTTCAGGCTGACAAGCTCGTAGCGCCAGGGCATATGCCCCTAGGCAAAGCGAGATGCGGCAGGAGCGCCGTCTATTTAATGACTAGACCTGGAGGTAGCGGTTCATTGCATGGGGCGAGCGGTCGGTGGAGGCGCCAGAGCCGGATGGCTGCGGAATAGAGCGGGGCGTTGGGAGGCACCCGCTCGGACGTTCACTGCAGCATGCTCATGGCCGCGTCCATCGCGGCGGAGAGGTCTTCGTCTTCCTGCAGCAGGCTTTCTGGATCGAGGCCCAGCTTGGCGAACGCGGGGATCTGCTTCCAGTCGAGCTGGGTATAGGGGTGCGAGGTGCCAATATAGCTTTGCAGGGTCGCCACCTGGACGATGTCCACGTAGTCGACCTTTTCCGATATCCGCGCGAAGTTTAGGTGCTGGCCGGGGACCGTTGCGATCGGGTCGGGGAATTCCCAAGCCCGCAGGATCTTTTCCCCGACGATCGGGTGGATCCGGTCGATGACATGATTGAGGCTGATCGAGTCGCTGAGCAGCGCACTGTGCTCTTCGGCGTAGGTCAGGATTGGCAGCACGCCGATCTGGTGGACGAGGCCCGCCAGTGTCGCCTGGTCGGGTGGCAGCCGGGTGAAGTTGCGGCACAACACGTGGCTGATCGCGGCGATCTCGGTGCTCTTGTTCCAGACCTCGCGCATCTTGCGGTCGACCACGTCGGTTGTGGCTTGGAACATCTGTTCCATGGCCAGGCCGGTTGCAAGGTTAGAGGTGTAGTTGATGCCGAGGCGGCTGACGGCCATCTGCAGGTCGTTGATTTCCCGGTTGGTGCGCAGTAGCGGGCTGTTGACCACCTTGATGATGCGAGCCGTCAGCGCCGTGTCATTGCCGATCACCTTGGCGAGGGTGGGAATGCTCACGTCCGGGTCTTCGGCGGCCTCGCGGACCCGCAATGCCACTTCCGGCAGCGTAGGCAGAACCAGCTCGTCGTTCTCGATGGCCTGCGTCAGTTCTCGCTGGACCTTGTCGGCAAGAGTGCTCATGTCGTTCCTTAATCGATTGTTCGCATGGGGCGTGAAAGGCGGTCGGCTAGCGCTGGATTTCCCGGTTCGCATCGAGCGAATAGGGCAGGGTCAACAGGGTCAGTGGCAAGCCGTCGGGCGAACCAAGGAACAGGCGGCCATCGGCGGCGGCGTCTTCCTGGAGCACCGCAAGGAGCTCGATCAGCCCGTCGGCGCCGGCTGCCAGCACTACTTCGCCGACGCTGGAGGTGTGCACTGGCGAGAACAGCTCCATGCCCAGTTCTGGCACGGCGGCGTCGCCCGCGCCGCCTTCGAGCGCCAGACGATGCAGCCGGCGTTTCAGCTTGCCGAGGTACTGCATGCGCGCCACGATCTCCTGGCCGGTGTAACAGCCCTTCTTGAAGCTGACGCCGCCGAGCGCCTGGAGATTGATCATCTGCGGGATGAACAGCTCGCGGGTGGCTGCGACTACCTGACCGATGCCGGCGCGGATCTGAGCCAGCAGCCAGTGGTCCAGCGATGCCTCGGGCAATTGCGCAGCGAGCCTCGACCGGATGCTGTCGGCCTTCGCCGCCGGCACCCACAACTCGGCGCGGCCGTCGCTCAGGCGCACGGCGAGCAGGCCGTGGTCCCGGACGGCCATGTCAGCCGTCTGCGGCAGATCGAGGCCAAGGCTCACCAGCGCGCCGTCGCCTTGCTGGAGGCCGAAGCGAACCCATTCGGCGCTCTCGTCGACCAGTTTGGATTTGGAGAACACCGCGAACTTGGCCAGGTCGGCGCGCTGCGGTTCGAGCAGGTCCCGCTCCATGGCGAGCAGATAGCCGTCTGCCTGTGGCAGGATGCGGAAACTCGACTGCATGCGACCTTTTGGCGTGCAGCGGGCGCCCAGGCTGCTGTGCTGGTCGTCGAGGTAATTCAGGTTGCAGGTCAGTTGGCCCTGCAGGAACTTCTGTGCATCCGGCCCTCGCACGGCCAGGACGCCTTCGTGCGCCAGGACGCAGAAAAAAGCAGTGTCGGTCATATCAGGTCGCCGTGAGTGAATCCGGAGCGGCATCATAACAGGGCAGGGGGTAAACGCAGTGTGCCCCAGCTGTCATATCTACCGCCTATCAGGCATCAGGCGTGCCGCCGCGGGGCGGCAATCGCTATACTGGCGCCCTCAATCGAGGAGCGCATAATGGTCGAACAATCCGAACTCAACCGTCTGTTTTGGCAGAGCCGTCGCGGCATGCTGGAGCTGGATGTCCTGCTGGTGCCGTTCGTCAAGGAGGTCTACCCGCAGCTCGGTGAAGAGGACCAGAGGCGTTATCGCAAGCTGCTGAGTTGCGAGGATCAGGACATGTTCGGCTGGTTCATGGAGCGCGCCGAGCCGGAAGATGACGATCTGCGGCAGATGGTCCGCATGATTCTCGACCGTGTCCAGCCCAAGTAGCCAGACGTTCGAATGCCGCTGGCAGCCGTCTATCCTGCTGTCAGCCCTGTACCTGGCGATCCTGCTGACAGCTATCGGCCTGCTGTTCGCCTTGCCGCTGGCGTCATGGCTTCGCCTGTGCGCGCTATCGCTGTGCCTGGGTCACGCGGCGTGGGTTTTGCCGACGCGCATCCTGTTGCTGTCCCAGACGTCCTGGCGCGGCTTGCGGCACCAGCCTCAGGGGTGGTCGCTGTGGAACCCGGCCGATGGCTGGCAGCCGGTGCAACTGCGGCCGGACTGCATTGCGTTGCCTTGGGTCGTGGTGCTGCGATTCAGGCGGCCAGGGCAGTGGTTCGTGCGCAGTCTGTGCCTCGTGCGCGGAGCGCTGCCCGCTTCGCAGCATCGGAGGCTGCGGCTCCGGCTGAAATTCAGTCGGCGAAGGTGGGCGGCACCAGAATAGTATCCCGGGCCTCCGGCAGCTGCTCGGGATAGTCGAGTGTGAAGTGAAGGCCGCGGCTTTCCTTGCGCTGCATCGCCGAGCGGATCATCAGCTCCGCGACCGTCGCTAGGTTACGCAGCTCGATAAGGTCCCTCGAGACCTTGTAGTTGCTGTAGAACTCGTCAATTTCCGCGAGCAACAGGCGCACCCGGTGCTGGGCGCGCACCAGTCGCTTGGTGGTCCGTACGATGCCCACGTAGTCCCACATGAAGCGTCTGAGTTCGTCCCAGTTGTGCGCGATGATCACGTCCTCGTCCGAGTCCGTCACCTGGCTGGCGTCCCAGGCGGGGAGGGCGGGCGGGGTGTGGACCGCTGGCAGTGCCCGGATGATGTCCTGGGCTGCCGATCGCGCGTATACGAAGCACTCCAGTAGCGAGTTGCTGGCCATGCGGTTGGCGCCGTGCAGACCGGTAAAGCTGGTTTCGCCGATCGCATACAGCCCCGGAATGTCCGCTCGCCCGGCTTGGTCGACCTGCACGCCCCCGCAGGTGTAGTGCGCGGCCGGGACCACCGGAATGGCTTCCCGGGTGATGTCGATGCCGAAGGCCAGGCAACGTTCGTGCACGGTCGGAAAATGCGAGCGAATGAAGTCGGCCGGCTTGTGGCTGATGTCCAGGTAGACGCAGTCGATCCCCAGTCGCTTCATTTCGTGGTCGATCGCACGTGCCACGATGTCGCGTGGCGCCAGTTCGGCCCGCGGGTCGAAGCGCGGCATGAATCGCTCGCCGTTGGGCAACTTTAAAACAGCGCCCTCGCCCCGCAGGGCCTCGGTGACAAGAAAGCTCTTGGCCTGAGGGTGATAGAGGCAGGTCGGATGGAACTGGTTGAATTCAAGGTTGCCGACCCGGCAGCCGGCGCGCCAGGCCATCGCCACACCGTCGCCGCAGGCGCCGTCGGGATTGCTGGTGTAGAGGTAAACCTTGGCTGCGCCGCCGGTGGCCAGCACCACGAACCGCGCCTGGAAGGTGTCCACCTCGCCGGTGGCGCGGTCGAGGACGTAGGCGCCCAGGCAGCGCTTGCCCGGCAAGCCCAGCTTCGGCTCGGTAATCAGATCAACGGCGACCCGTTGCTGCAACAGGTCGATATGGGCCATTTCCCTAGCCCGCGCCAGCAGCGTGTTGAAGATGGCCGCGCCGGTCGCGTCGGCGGCATGAATGATCCGCCTGTGGCTGTGTCCGCCTTCACGGGTCAGGTGGTATTCGAAGCTGCCATGCTCGCGATCGGCGCCGTCGCGGGTGAAGGGCACACCCTGGTCGATCAGCCACTGGATGGCCTCGCGGCTGTGCTCGACGGTAAAGCGGACGGCGTCCTCCTTGCACAAGCCGCCGCCGGCCACGAGTGTGTCGGCCACGTGGGACTCGACCGTGTCGGCCGTATCCAGTACGGCGGCAACCCCGCCCTGCGCCCAATACGTCGAGCCGTTGGCCAGGTCGCCCTTGCTGAGGACCGCGACGCGTAAGGTCGGCGGCAGGTTCAGTGCTAGCGTCAAGCCGGCGGCGCCGCTGCCGATGACGAGGACGTCGTATTGGTGATGTTGGCTCATGTTCGCTCTCTTGTTGACGCGGCCCCGGTTCGGCTCGATGCCGCATGGGGCCGGCTGGCATCGCGGCCGGCGGGCGTGGCCCCTAGTATATAGGTGGCTACCCCTGCAAAATAGCGGCCCTCGTTTAACTGGGCGATGCCTTGGAACTTTTCTTGCAGGTCTGTCTCTATAGACAGTTGTGGATGCAGGTCGGCTGGCTGCCGCGTCGTGGCCGGCGTGTACGTGCTTTGGATGTGAGAAGTTCACGCGCGCGGCGGTACGTCTCGATGCGTCATGCTTCGAGGTCGTCAGGTGTGTTGCAGGAAAGCTTGCTTGAAGGGGGAGAACTTTTGTGTAAAGCCCGGGTCTATTCTGGCAGGTCAGCTCGCAGGCGAGCGCAGCACTCCTTCCAGGTCATGGAGGAGTGTTCATGCTAACCCAGGAGCAGGACCAGCAACTGGTCGAGCGAGTGCAGCGGGGCGACAAGCGGGCTTTTGATCTGCTGGTGCTGAAATACCAGCACAAGATTCTCGGGTTGATCGTGCGCTTCGTACATGATTCCCATGAAGCGCAGGATGTGGCCCAAGAAGCCTTCATTAAAGCCTATCGCGCACTGGCTAATTTTCGGGGCGATAGTGCCTTCTATACCTGGCTCTATCGCATCGCCATCAACACGGCGAAGAACCATCTGGTGGCCCGCGGAAGGCGCCCACCCGACAGTGATGTCAGCTCGGAGGATGCCGAGTTCTATGAAGGCGATCACGCACTGAAGGACATTGAATCTCCAGAGCGAGCGCTACTCAGGGATGAAATTGAAGACACGGTTCATAGAACCATTCAGCAATTGCCAGAAGATTTACGCACCGCTCTAACACTGCGTGAATTTGATGGTCTTAGTTATGAAGACATTGCAAACGTCATGCAGTGTCCGGTGGGTACGGTCCGCTCTCGGATATTCCGGGCGCGGGAAGCCATCGATAAGTCATTGCAACCCCTGTTGCATGAATCCTGAGACAGCGGCGACAGCCAAGAGAGGAACCGCCATGAGTCGTGAAGCCCTGCATGAATCGCTGTCCGCGGTGATGGATAACGAAGCGGACGAGTTGGAATTACGTCGAGTGCTCGCCGCCGAGGGCGACAGTGAAATGCGTTCGACCTGGTCGCGTTATCAGATCGCTCGTGCTGCCATGCACAAGGAACTGATCGAGCCTCGTCTGGATATCGCTTCGGCCGTCTCGGCAGCCATTGCCGATGAGCCTGCGCTTACCGTTGCTGTGGCCAAGCCGCAGCGATCCGCCTGGGGTAACCTGGGTCGCCTGGCGGTTGCCGCCTCGGTCACCGTCGCTGTACTGGCAGGTGTGCGGTTGTACAACCAGAGCGAAGTGGCTGGGCCGCAGATCGCTCAGCAGCCGGCGCAGCCAAGCATTGCGGTCCCGCAGACCAATCAGGGCCCTGCCGTACTCGCAGGTTATAGCCAGGAGTCCGGTGCGGTTGAAGCCCAGGCCGCCGCAGGTGCTCAGTCGCCTACGGAGGGTTGGCATGAGAAACGCCTGCCGGATTACGTCCGTCAGCATGCTCAACAGGCTGCCTTCGGCGGTGGCTCTGAAGGCGCATTGCCTTATGCGCGCGCAGCCAGCATGGAAGATCGTTAAGGAAAAGCATGCGTGTAATACCGCTGTGTGTGGTACTCGGAGGCTGGCTATCGATGCCGGCCTTCGCAGCTGATGCCGATTCCTGGCTGCAGCGGTTGGCTTCTGCGGAGGCGAAGCAAAGCTACCAGGGTGTATTCGTCTACGAGCGCAATGGCAGCTTCTCCAGTCATGCCGTCTGGCAGCTGGTAGAGGGCAAGGCCCTGCACGAACGTCTGCTGCAATTGGACGGCCCGGCTGCCGAGGTCGTGTTGGTTGACGGCACGGTGCAGTGCGCAAGCGCCGACATGGCGTCCCAGGTCAAGGACGCCAAGCCCTGGCGTCAGCAGGCACTGAACCCCAAGGCGCTCTCGCGATGGTATGACTTCAAGGTCATCGGCGAGTCGCGCGTAGCCGGTCGGCCGACCGTGGCCGTGGCGATTCGGCCGCTGGACCAGCACCGCTACGGATTCGAATTGCACCTCGATCAGGAAACCGCGTTGCCGCTCAAGTCGCTGCTGCTGGATGAAAGCGGGCAGTTGCTCGAGCGTTTCCAGTTCACTCAGTTTTCCCCGGATGCGGTCCGGCCGGCTGATGTCGCGGCTGGCTCGAAGTGTCAACCCGTTTCGCTGGCCGCAGAGCAACAGTCCGTACAGACGCCGTGGCGCTCCGACTGGCTGCCAGACGGTTTCGAGCTGCTTGATTCGAACGTCCAGCCGAGTGCCGCTTCCGATCAGTCCGTTACCTGGCTGTCCTACGGGGACGGGCTGGCCCGCGTGTCGGTCTTCATCGAGCCGCTGGCCGGCGCCGTGGTCGAGGATACCCGCAGCCAGATGGGCCCGACAGTGGCCGTGTCCAAACGCATCTCCACCGCTGAGGGTGACGTGATGGTTACGGTGGTTGGCGAGGTTCCCCTGGGTACGGCCGAGCGGATTGCGCTGTCCATGCGTTCGGGTTCCGGTCAGGCGTCGCGATGATCGAAGAGCCGGGCCGCGTCGTTGCCGTCGAGCCGGGCGCCGCATGGGTCGAGACGCGGCGCAGCAGCACCTGCTCCGGCTGTTCGGCCCGCAATGGATGCGGCCAGGGGTTGGTCGACCGGCTCGGTGTCAGGGAGCGGCGCGCCTTGATACGCGCGCTCTCCAACGAGCCGGTAGCGTTGGGCGATGCAGTCACTGTCGGTGTTCAGGAGCGTGCCCTGTTGCATGGCGCGCTGCTCGTCTATCTGTTCCCCCTGCTGATGCTATTCGCCGCTGCCCTGCTGGCGTCCGCGCTGTCGCTTTCCGAACCTTATGTCATGCTTGCCAGCGGAGCCGGCTTCCTGTTCGCCTGGCTGATCGTTTACAAGCGCGGCCGGCATATCGCCGATGATCCCGCCTACCAGGCGACGCTGGTCCGTGCGTTGCCGGTTTCTGCCAAAGGAGCGGCGGCTGCGCCTAGTCTCGAGGAGCGCATGTTTTGAGGAGTTTACGCGACAGCTGCTTCGCTCTGGTCGCGGTCTTGCTCATGCTTGGGCAGGCGGCGCGGGCGCAGGCGCAACTGCCTGACTTCACGCCGCTGGTCGAGCGTGCATCGCCGGCCGTGGTTAATATCAGCACCAAGCAATCGCTGGCCGCACGCGGGGCGAATCCGCACATGCCGGACCTCGACCAGCTGCCACCGATCTTTCGCGAGTTCTTCAAGGACCGCGTGCCGCCGAAGCCGGATCCGCAGCGTGAAGCCCAATCGCTCGGTTCCGGTTTCATCATTTCGGCCGACGGATTCGTGCTGACCAATAATCATGTCATTGCCGACGCCGACGAGATACTGGTGCGCCTGCCGGATCGCAGCGAGCTGGAAGCTACGCTGGTCGGGGCCGATCCGCGTACCGATGTCGCACTGCTGAAGATAGAAGGCGCCGACCTGCCTACCGTCGCCCTGGGTGACTCTCGTCGCCTGAAGGTTGGGGAATGGGTGCTGGCGATCGGTTCGCCATTCGGCTTCGACCATACCGTCACCGCCGGCATCGTCAGCGGCACCGGCCGTAACCTGCCGAACGAAAGCTACGTGCCCTTTATCCAGACGGACGTGGCGATCAATCCGGGCAATTCCGGCGGGCCGCTGTTCAATCTCGACGGCGAAGTCGTGGGGATCAACTCGCAGATATTCACCCGCTCGGGCGGCTTCATGGGCCTATCGTTCGCCATTCCAATCGACGTCGCTATGGATGTCGCCGATCAACTGCGCACCACCGGGAAGGTCAGTCGCGGTTGGCTCGGTGTGGCGATTCAGGAAGTCAATCGGGACCTGGCTGAGTCCTTCGGGCTCGAGCGGCCTGCCGGCGCACTCGTGGCCCAGGTCATCGATGGCGCACCGGCAGCCAGGAGCGGCCTGCGTGTCGGCGACATCATCCTCAGTGTCGATGGCCAGGATATCGACACCTCTGCCGATCTGCCGCACCTGATCGGCGCAATCAAGCCAGGTAGCGAGGCAAGGCTCGGCATCGTGCGCGACGGAGCGCGCGACACGGTTAGCGTGGCCATAGGCGCCTTGCCGGACGAAGCGGAGGCTGACGCCGCGGGCGGCGGCGATAGCGGTTCGGAGCAGAGCAGCAACCGCCTGGGGGTCAAGGTGTCGGAGTTGACCGACGAGCAACGGCGAACGCTGGACGTGCCAGCGGGCGTCGTGATCACCGAGGTGCAGAACGGCCCGGCTGCCATGATCGGCCTGCGCCCAGGCGATGTGATCACCCACCTGAACAACGAGGCGATCGAGTCGACCGATTCGTTCTCCCGGGTCGCCGAGCAGCTGCCGAAGAATCGCTCGGTATCGATGCGGGTGCTGCGCCAGGGGCGTGCCAGCTTCATAACCTTCAAGCTGGCCGATTAGGCAGCGGCATCGGCAGGTTTTGCGCCGCAGTCCGCCCGGCTTCCGCCCCGCCCCGTACGCCTCGGTCGCGTGCCGCTTTGGGTCACGAACCGCGCCCGGGGTCCGGCGTGGCGCTGAATAGACCTATCAGGTACACTTCGCGGCTATTTTCTGCGGGCAATCGGTCCGCGCATATTCGAGTGTTTAGCTGTGAGTGACCTGAGTCATATCCGCAATTTCTCCATCATCGCGCACATCGACCATGGCAAATCGACCCTGGCGGACCGTTTCATCCAGATGTGTGGTGGTTTGACCGAGCGTGAAATGAACGCCCAGGTCCTGGATTCGATGGATCTCGAGCGTGAACGAGGCATCACCATCAAGGCACATAGCGTCACGCTCTATTACAAGGCGCGAGACGGCAAGACCTACCAGCTCAACTTCATCGACACACCCGGCCATGTCGACTTCACCTACGAGGTGAGTCGTTCGCTCGCCGCCTGCGAGGGTGCGCTGCTGGTGGTCGACGCGGGGCAGGGTGTCGAGGCGCAGTCGGTCGCCAACTGCTACACCGCCATCGAGCAGGGCCTCGAGGTCATGCCGGTGCTGAACAAGATGGACCTGCCGCAGGCCGACCCGGAAAAGGTCAAGGGCGAAATCGAGCACATCATCGGCATCGATGCGACCGACGCCGTGGCCTGCAGCGCGAAGAGCGGCATGGGGGTCGAGGATGTGCTCGAGCGCCTGGTCGAGGTCATCCCGCCGCCGACCGGTGAAATCGAGGCGCCCCTGCAAGCCCTGATCATCGACTCCTGGTTCGACAACTACCTCGGCGTCGTGTCGTTGGTCCGTGTCCGTCACGGGCGGATCAAAAAGGGTGACAAGGTGCTGGTCAAGTCGACCGGCAAGGTGCACCAGGTCGACAGCGTCGGCGTCTTCAACCCGAAGCACACCAGCACCGCTGACCTCAAGGCGGGCGAAGTGGGCTTCATCATCGCCGGCATCAAGGACATTCATGGCGCCCCGGTGGGCGACACCCTGACGCTGTCAAACACGCCGGACGTGGAGATGCTGCCGGGCTTCAAGCGCGTGAAACCGCAGGTCTATGCCGGTCTGTTTCCGGTCAGTTCGGACGATTTCGAGGATTTCCGCGAGGCGCTGCAAAAGCTGACGCTCAACGACGCGGCACTGCAATATGAGCCCGAGAGCTCCGATGCCCTGGGCTTCGGGTTCCGCATCGGCTTCCTGGGCATGCTGCACATGGAGATCATCCAGGAGCGGCTGGAGCGCGAATACGACCTCGACCTGATTACCACCGCCCCGACGGTTGTCTACGAACTACTGCTCAAGAATGGCGAGACCCTGTACGTCGACAGCCCGTCCAAGCTGCCCGATATGTCCGCCATCGAGGACATGCGAGAGCCCATCGTGCGGGCCAACATTCTGGTTCCGCAGGAACACCTCGGTAGCGTGATCACCCTGTGCATCGAGAAGCGTGGCGTCCAGCGCGACCTGCAATTCCTTGGCAGCCAGGTGCAGGTGCGCTACGACCTGCCTATGAGCGAGGTGGTGCTCGATTTCTTCGACCGCCTCAAGTCGGTCAGTCGCGGTTACGCCTCGCTGGACTACAGTTTCGAATGCTTCCAGTCAGCCAATCTGACCCGCCTGGACATCCTCATCAATGGCGACAAGGTCGATGCGCTGGCGCTGATCGTGCATCGCGACAATGCCCACTACAAGGGCCGCATCCTCGTCGAGAAGATGAAAGAGCTGATCCCGCGCCAGATGTTCGACGTGGCCATACAGGCCGCGCTGGGTGGCCAGATCGTTGCGCGCAGCACGGTCAAGGCGCTACGCAAGAACGTCCTCGCCAAGTGCTACGGCGGTGACGTGAGTCGCAAGCGCAAGCTGCTGGAAAAGCAGAAGGCGGGCAAGAAGCGCATGAAGCAGGTAGGCAACGTAGAAATTCCGCAAGAAGCGTTCCTCGCGGTGTTGAAGGTAGATAGCTGATATGTCGATCAATTTCCCGCTGTTGCTGGTGATTGCCGTTGCGCTCTGCGGTTTTCTGACGCTTATCGACCTGCTGGTGTTTGCGCCTCGACGTCGGGCTGCGATCGCGAACTACGAAGGGCGGACCGGAGGCGAGCCCGATCAGTCGACGCTGGAAGCGCTGAACAAGGAGCCGGTGCTCATCGAGTACGGCAAGTCCTTTTTCCCGGTATTGGCCATCGTCCTGGTGTTGCGCTCGTTTCTCATCGAGCCGTTCCAGATCCCCTCGGGTTCGATGATCCCCACGCTGGAAGTCGGCGATTTTATCTTGGTGAACAAGTTCGCCTATGGGATCCGGCTGCCTGTCGTCGACACCAAAATCATCGACGTCAGCGACCCCAAGCGCGGCGATGTCATGGTGTTCCGTTACCCGAGTGATCCGAACATCAACTACATCAAGCGCGTCGTCGGCCTGCCGGGCGATGTCATCCGCTACAGCAGCGACAAGCACCTGAGCATCAACGGCAAGCCGGTCGCCGAGACGCTTATCGGCGAAGAGCCGGGCAGCCTCGGCAGCGCCAAGCTGTACCGCGAACAGCTGGGCGAGGTCGAGCATCTGATCCGCAAGGAAATGACCCGCTATCGCGTGGAGCCCGATCGGGAATGGCAGGTGCCGGCGGGGCACTACTTCATGATGGGCGACAACCGCGACAACTCCAACGACAGCCGTTACTGGCACGACCCGGCGATCCCGGCCGAGCTCGCCGGCATGGTTCCGGACCGCAATATCGTCGGCAAGGCCTTCGCGGTCTGGATGAGCTGGCCCGATCCGAAATTCAGCAACCTGCCGAACTTCTCCCGAGTCGGGCTGATTCATTGAGTCTGTGAAACAGGGCCGGGTTCGCCGGACCTGGCTCGTTATATTTGAGCCGCCCCGATCGGTGGGTGCCGTACGACAGAGGTCGACATGAGTTTTGCCCGTTCGCAGAGAGGCTTGTCCATGCTGAGCTGGATCCTGGTGCTCGCGCTGGTGGCGTTTTTCGCCAGCACGGCCTTCAAGATGCTGCCGCATTATTTCGACTATATGTCCATGGACAAGATCATCCGCGGAGTGGAAAGTGACCAGACGATGGAGATCCGCAGCATCGGGGATTTCTACAGCCATGTTCGCAAGGGGATGGACGTAAACGGCATCCGCGACCTTGATCTCAAGGACGCGCTCGAAGTCGTCATCGAAAACAATGAATTCAAAGTCCACCTGGATTACGAGAAGCGCGAGCCGCTGATTCGCAACCTCGACCTGGTGGCAACCTTCGATAAAGAATATCGCCTAAGGATGCCGTGAGCACTTCGCTAGCCCGTCTCGAGCGCAGGCTCGGATATCAATTCAACGACCAGGAGCTAATGCTGCTGGCTCTGACGCACCGCAGCTACGCCGGACGCAACAATGAACGTCTGGAGTTTCTCGGCGATGCGATTCTCAACTTCATTGCCGGCGAGGCGCTGTTCCAGCACTTTCCCCAAGCCAAGGAAGGGCAGCTGTCGCGTCTACGCGCACGCCTGGTCAAGGGCGAGACGCTGGCGGTGCTGGCGCGGGGTTTCGAGCTCGGCGAGCACCTGCGTCTGGGCTCCGGCGAGCTCAAGAGCGGGGGGTATCGCCGTGAGTCGATCCTGGCCGACACCCTCGAGGCGCTGATCGGCGCCATCTACCTCGACGCGGGCATGGAGGCCGCGCGCGATCGCGTGCTGGCGTGGCTTGCCAACGAACTGGAAGGGCTGACCCTGGTCGACACCAACAAGGACCCGAAGACCCGGCTGCAGGAATTTCTGCAGTCGCGCGCCTGCGAGTTGCCGAAATATGAAGTGGTGGCGATACAGGGCGATCCCCATTGCCGCACCTTCTTTGTCGAGTGTCAGGTCTCCCTGCTCAACGAAAAAACGCAAGGGCAGGGTGCCAGCCGGCGTATCGCCGAACAGGTTGCCGCTGCCTCGGCATTGATTGCGCTGGGCGTGGAGAACGGTCATGACTGATGAACATCCGCAAGACGACGACGTGAGCCGCTGCGGCTACGTGGCCATTGTCGGCCGGCCCAACGTTGGCAAGTCGACGTTGCTTAACCATGTGCTTGGGCAGAAGCTGGCGATCACATCGCGCAAGCCGCAGACCACTCGCCACAACATGCTGGGAATCAAGACCGAAGGGGCAGTGCAAGCTGTCTATGTCGACACCCCTGGACTGCACAAAAATGGCGAGACGGCGCTCAATCGCTACATGAACCGCACCGCCTCGTCGGCACTGAAGGATGTCGACGTCGTGGTGTTCGTCGTTGACCGTACACGTTGGACCGATGAGGATCAGCTCGTGCTCGAGCGGGTTCAGTACGTCGAGGGCCCGGTTATCGTGGCGGTCAACAAATCCGATCGCGTTGAAGACAAGGGCGAGCTGCTGCCGCATTTCGAATGGCTGGCGCAGCAGTTGCCGAACGCGGAGATCGTGCCCATCTCTGCCCAGCACGGGCAAAACCTGGACGTCTTCGAAAAGCTCGTCGCCTCGCATCTGCCGGAGGGTGAACACTTCTTCCCCGAGGACCAGATCACCGACCGCAGCAGCCGGTTCCTGGCCGCCGAGCTGGTACGCGAGAAGATCATGCGACAGCTGGGCGCCGAGGTGCCCTACCAGATCACCGTCGAGATCGAGGACTTCAAGCAACAGGGGCATGTGCTGCATATCCACGCGCTGATTCTCGTTGAGCGTGACGGTCAGAAGAAAATCATCATTGGTGACAAGGGCGAGCGTATCAAGCGCATCGGCCAGGAGGCGCGCAAGGACATGGAAGTGCTGTTCGACTCGAAGGTCATGCTCAACCTCTGGGTCAAGGTGAAGAGCGGCTGGTCGGACGATGACCGCGCGCTGCACTCGTTGGGCTACCAGTAGGCGGGGACGATAAGAGCGTTGGACGCAGGGCGGCAAGAGCGGCTATCTGGATTCAAAGCTGAACGGAGCTGGGGCGGCTTGCTTACCGCGCTCTGATCTCAAGTAGACTGCTTGTTCCGAGGGCCGCCGCTACGCTCTAGCTTCTAGCTTCTAGCTTCTAGCTTCTAGCTTCTAGCTTCTAGCTTCTAGCTTCCGCCTTCCAGCCTACAGCCCACCCCCCCCCATGACCATTCAATCCTCCTTCGTTCTTCACAGCCGGCCGTACCGCGAAAGCAGTGCGCTGGTGGACTTCTTTACCCCGCAAGGCCGGCTGCGCGCTGTGCTGCGGGGCGCGCGCGGGCGCGCCGGCACCTTGGCCCGGCCGTTCGTGCCGTTGGAGGTGGAGTTTCGCGGGCGCGGCGAGCTCAAGAGCGTCGGGCGGCTGGACGGCGCCGGGCTGGCCTACTGGCTCGATGGTAACGCGCTGTTCAGCGGCATGTACCTCAACGAGCTGCTGATCCGCCTGCTCCCGGCCGAAGACGCGCACCCGGCAATGTTCGAGCATTACGCCGCGACCCTGCCGGCGCTGGCGGCCAAGCGTCCGCTCGAGCCGATCCTGCGGTCGTTCGAGTGGCGGTTGCTGGGCGAGCTGGGCTACGGCTTCGCCCTCGATGTGGACATCGACGGGCAGCCGATCGCCCCGCAAGGGCTGTATCGATTGCTGCCGGACACCGGTCTGGAGCCCGTCAGCCAGTTCCAGCCGGGCCTGTTCAACGGCGCGGAACTCCTGGCGATGGCCGAGGCCGACTGGAGTGTGCCGGGGGCGCTGGCGGCTGCGAAGCGTCTGATGCGGCAGGCTCTGGCACCCCACCTTGGTGGCCGGCCGCTGGTCAGCCGTGAACTGTTCATGAACATGAAGGAGGCTCCGCGTGACTGAAGCCAATCGAATCCTGCTCGGCGTCAATGTCGACCACGTCGCCACGTTGCGCCAGGCGCGTGGCACCCGCTATCCCGACCCGGTCAAGGCTGCACTGGATGCCGAAGAGGCCGGCGCCGACGGCATCACCGTGCACCTGCGCGAAGACCGTCGGCATATTCAGGAGCGTGACGTGCTGATCATGAAGGACGCGCTGCAGACGCGCATGAACTTCGAGATGGGGGTCACCGAGGCGATGCTGGCGTTCGCCGAGCGGCTGCGTCCCGAGCATGTCTGTCTGGTGCCGGAAACCCGCCAGGAGCTGACCACCGAAGGCGGGCTCGATGTTGCCGGGCAGGAAGCGCGCATTCGCGAGGCGGTGGATCGCCTGACTGCGTGCGGCGCCGAGGTGTCATTGTTCATCGACCCTGACGCGCGGCAGATCGAAGCGGCTTCACGCATTGGCGCGCCGGCGATAGAGCTGCATACCGGGCGCTACGCCGATGCCCATTCGCTGGCCGAGCGCGCCTGCGAGCTGGCGAGAATCCGTGACGGCGTCGAGTCCGGCCTGAGCCACGGACTGATCGTCAACGCTGGGCACGGGCTGCACTACCACAACGCCGAGGCCATCGCCGCGATCCGCGGTGTCAACGAGCTGAACATCGGCCATGCCATCGTCGCCCATGCGCTGTTCGTCGGCTTCAAGCAGGCCGTGAAGGAAATGAAGCACCTGATCCTCACGGCCGCCGCCCGCGGCTGACCACCACGACGGTCGGCTTTGCGGCGGGCCACCACGTCAGGTGCGGTCGAATCGATCCCGCTGGGGATGGCCTGCGGGTTCTGCCAATTGCTCAGTCAGCTCAACGGTAGGGCGCTGTCGCTGCGGCGGCGCGCCCGATGGCCTCAGCGGTACGCGGCGAATGCCGCCCTCACGTGACGCGCAAGGACCTCGACCGGCTCGCTGCAGCCCGCGGCGCAGAGCAGCTTGATCTGGTATTCGCCCAACGATGGCAGGCCTTCGCCTTCCTCCAGGCGCTTGAGGGGCGGCCTGATCAGGCTCGGCGGGTAGGGTGCCACCGCAAGGTCGGCAAGCATCGCTGCTTCTTGTCCGGCGCACTGTTCGCTGGAATAGGCAATGCGGTAACGGCGCCCCGCGCGATCCAGCGCATCCAGCGCCTGGCGTCGCCACGCACATTCAGGCGTGGACAGGGCCAGCGGCAGGGGATCGCGCTCGGCCGCGACTCCTCCGGCCCGTCCGGCCCAGACCAGGGGTTCACAGTGGATGACTTCACCGCGGGCATCGTCCTGGCCAAGGTTGCCCACGCTGATGAGCGCGACGTCCAGCTCCCCGGCGTCGATGCGCTGGATCATGTCCAGGCTGCGCCCGACCGACACATTCACCTCCACGCCCGGGTGGGTGCGTGCAAACAACGACAACAGGCCCGGCAGGATATGGGTGCCGATGTCGGATGGCGTACCGAAGCTCACCCGTCCGTTCAGGCGTGGCTTCACGAACGCCCGGACCGCCTCTTCGTTGAGCTTGAGCAGCCGACGCGCATAGCCCAGCAGCCGCTCGCCGTCGCCGGTCAGGGTGATGCCACGCGCCTCGCGGACGAACAGGGGGCAGCCGAGCGTGGTTTCGAGGCGCTTGATCTGCATGCTGACCGCCGAGGTGGTGCGAAAGATCTGGCTGGCGGTCCGGGTGAAGCTGCCGTTTTCGGCAATCGACACAAAGGTGCGGAGCACGTCTATTTCAAGCAGTGGCATGGCGGACTGAGGTAGCGGCTCGGGCATTCCTGGCATGGGTTGACCTTCAATTTCGTTGAACCTGTCGTTCTATTCTAGTCGTTTGTCTGAAAGGTCAAGGGCGTTCAGTCTGGACTCGTCAACCAGCCGAACCGATTGGCTGGCATGGGGTAGCCAGCCCCTCGCAAAGCAGGAGGATGCTATGAAAGGTCTTGATCAGTGGCTGAACGACGAGCGCGCGAAAGACCGCCGGGAACCGGTGATACCGGACTACTACCTGCCGGCGATGTGGCCCATCGGGCTGCAGACGGCGGTAGTCGACTGGTTCAGGGCCTGGCGCACGCGGCGTCTCTACCGGCGCCTGCTCCGGCTCAGCGACCGGCAGTTGCGAATGCGCGACCTCAGCCGGCCGCGCCTGCTGGAGAAGGCGCACATGCCGTTGCGCCAGCTGCGGCGCGAGCAGCGCCAGGCGCGTGGCCGGCACTAGGGTTTGCGTGCGACCAGGACGGCACGCATCGGTGCGGGCAGCCCTTCGATGGTCTTGCCGTGGTCATCAGGGTCGAGGAAATCGGGCAGCGACTGGTAGCGCATCCAGTCGGTGCTGCGCTGTTCCTCGACACTGGTGACGCTGACATCGACGCAGCGTACATCGACGAATCCCGCGCGGCGCAACCAGCACTCCAGCGCGGCCACCGAGGGCAGGAACCAGACGTTGCGCATCTGTGCGTAGCGATCCTCCGGGACCAGTGCGGTGTGCTCGTCGCCTTCGACTACCAGGGTTTCCAGCACCAGCTCGCCATCCTTGACCAGGCAGTCCTTCAGCTCCAGCAGGTGATCGACGGGGGAGCGGCGGTGGTAGAGCACGCCCATGGAGAACACCGTGTCGAAGCCTTCGAGCCTGGCCGGCAACTCTTCCAGGGCCATCGGCAAGTGCCACGCCGGGAGCCCTTCGAGGTAGCGTTTCATGGCGTGGAACTGGCAGAAAAACAGCCAGTTGGGGTCGATTCCAACGACCGAGTCGGCGCCGGCGCCAAGCATGCGCCACATGTAGTAGCCGTTGCCGCAGCCGACGTCGAGGATCCGTTTGCCGCTCAGGTCCAGGTGCGGTGCGACCCGCGCCCACTTCCAGTCCGAGCGCCATTCGGTATCGACGTGCACGCCGAACACCTCGAAGGGGCCCTTGCGCCAGGGCGACAGGCCAAACAGCGCGTCGTGCGTCATGCCGCGGATGGCGTCGTCACAGTCGGCCTGCAGCCGGAAGCCCTCGCGCAGTTCCACGGCGCTCGGCTGGATGTCGGGTAGCGAGTCGACGGCACGCCGCCAGCGCGGCAGGTCGCCGTGGCCGATGGCGAGCTTGGCGTCGAGCTGCGCCTGCAAGCGGTTGGCCCAGGTGGCCAGCGGGGTGCCGGCAAGGTGCCAGGCGAGCGGTGTCAGGTCGAGGTTCATGGCAGGGCGATCAACGAGGCGAAATTCAGGCACTGGAACCAGGGCACGACCCGGGAGAAGCCGGCGTCCAGCAGGCGCTGGCGATGGACCTCGAGGCTGTCGGGCTTCATCACGTTCTCGATCGCGCTGCGCTTCTGCGCGATCTCCAGCTCGCTGTAGCCGTTGGCGCGCTTGAAGGCGATGTGCAGGCCGGTCAGCAGCTGCTGCTCCTGTTCGTCCTCGAAACGCAACTTTTCCGAGAGGACCAGCGCGCCGCCAGGCACTAGCGCCTGGCGGATGGCATAGAGAAGAGCAGGGCGATGTTCCGGCGGTATGAACTGCAGGGTGAAGTTCAGTGCAACCAGCGAGGCGGGTTGGAACGCGAGAGCAAGCACGTCGGCTTCGATCACCTCGACCGGCCGCAGCTCCTGGAACATCGAGTCCTGCCCCTGCAGGTACTGGCGACAACGCTCGACCATGGCGGCCGAATTGTCCACTGCGATGACCTTGCAGTTGTCTGCCTTGACGTGACGGCGCAGCGCCTGGGTGACCGCGCCGAGCGAGCAGCCGAGGTCATAGAGGCAGGTGTCGGGTTGTGCGAACTGCGCCGCCAGCACGCCGATGTTCTCGACGATCGTGGGGTACCCCGGAACCGAGCGCTTGATCATGTCGGGGAACACCCGCACCACGTCCTCGTTGAAGACGAAGTCCTGGGGCTGGGCGAGGGGGTGGGCGAACAGGCGGTCGGGTTCGTGGCTCACGGTCGGGGTCGGGCAGCTGAAAACAGGGGCGGCATTGTAGCGGAAAGGCGATGGGTCCGCCGATGCCGAAGGCCCGCCGGTGGTCGCTCCCGGCGTGTTATTCGACCTCGATACGGCAGTCGAACAGCCCGGCCGGCTCGCGGTCGAGTTCCCAGGGGCGCTGGTAGGTCAGGTACAGCCGGCCGCTGCCCGGCTGATCGGCCTGGAAGCGCCAGGTCGAAATGCCGTCGCCACCCACCAGGTCGTTCTTCGGTGAACTGAACACTTCCGGGCCAAGGCTTTTCAGCTGGTCGTCGGAGATATCCCGGGCGCTCCAGCGGTAGCCGGTGGCCGGGTTGCTGGGCAGGCTGACGATCAGTTTCTGACCCGGTTGCAGGGATACCGGACAATCGGCCTCGTCGCTCAGGGTAACGGGACCGGACGGCGCGCTGGCGCAGGCGGCGAGCAGGAGCAACGGTGCGATCGGCAACAGGCGGGGCAGGGCGTTGGACATCGGCGTGCGGGCTCTCGGCTGGCAGGGAGATGCAGGAACCATAAGGCGCCCGGCGCCGGTCGTAAAGCCAGCCGGCCAGTTGCGCGCCGCCGCCGGGCGCGCCTCCGGCCTGTTCCCGCTTAAAACAGGACCTTGACCACGTCGCTGAAGCGCTTGGCGAAATGCATGGTCAGGCCGTCTTTCAGGTAATCCGGCAGCTCCTCGAAGTCGCCGCGGTTCAGTTCAGGAATGATCAGCTCGAAGAGCTTCAAACGCCGCGCCGCGATGACCTTCTCGCGCAACCCGCCGATGGGCAGCACAAGCCCGGTCAGGGTCAGCTCGCCGGTCATCGCTACGCCCTTCTTCGGTGCCTGGTTGCGCGCCAGGGAGAGCAGCGCACTGGCCATGCTGATGCCGGCGCTGGGGCCGTCCTTGGGCGTGGCACCCTCGGGCACATGCATGTGCACAAAGGCCTGGTCGAAGAAGGTCGGATCGCCCTTGAACTCCTTGAGGTGCGAGTTGACGTAGCTGAAGGCGATCTCCGCCGACTCCTTCATCACGTCGCCGAGCTTGCCGGTGAGCTTGAACCCGCGATTGAGCGTATGGATACGCGTGGCCTCGATCGGCAGCGTCGCGCCGCCCATGCTGTTCCAGGCCAGCCCGGTGACCACACCGACGCCGGTGAGCAGTTGCTCGGGGTGCCAGAACGGCATGCCCAGGTAGCTCTCGATGTTCTTCGGGCCGATCTTGATCTTGCTGTCAGGCTCGTCCATCAGCTTGACCACGGCCTTGCGGACCACCTTGCCCAGCTGCTTGTCGAGCTGGCGCACGCCGGCCTCGCGGGCATACCCCTCGATCAGGCTGCGCAACGCGCTGTCGCTGATGGACAGTCGGTTCTTCGGCACGCCGGCGCGTTCCAACTGCCGCGGCCAGAGGTGGCGTTTGGCAATGGCCAGCTTTTCCTCGGTGATGTAGCCGGACAGGCGGATGATTTCCATCCGGTCGAGCAGCGGTCCGGGGATCGAGTAGAGGCTGTTGGCGGTACAGACGAACAGCACCTTGGACAGGTCCAGGCGCAGGTCCAGGTAATGGTCAAGGAAGCCGACGTTCTGCTCGGGATCAAGGGTTTCAAGCAGGGCGGAGGCGGGGTCGCCCTGATGGCTGCTGCCGAGCTTGTCGACCTCGTCGAGCATGATCACCGGGTTCATGACCTCGACTTCTTTCAGCGCCTGCGCCAGTTTGCCCGGCAGCGCGCCGATATAGGTGCGCCGATGGCCCTTGATCTCCGCCTCGTCGCGCATACCGCCGACGCTGAAACGGTAGAAGGGCCTGCCCAGGGACTCGGCGATGGACTTGCCGATACTGGTCTTGCCCACGCCCGGCGGTCCGACCAGCAGCACGATGGAGCCGGCGATCTCGCCGCGAAAGGCGCCCACGGCGAGAAACTCGATGATGCGGTCCTTGATGTCGTCGAGCCCGGCGTGGTGTTCGTTGAGGACCTTGCGGGCATGATTCAGGTCGAGCTTGTCTTCGCTGTACAGGCCCCAGGGCATCGCGGTCGCCCAGTCCAGGTAGTTGCGCGTCACCGCGTATTCGGGCGATCCGGTTTCCAGTACCGACAGCTTGTTCAGCTCGTCGTCGATGCGTTTTTGCGCGGCGGGCGGCACCACCTTGCCTTCCAGGCGTGAACGGAATTCGTCGGCGTCTGCACTGCGGTCATCCTTGGTGATGCCCAGCTCCTGTTGGATGATCTTCAGCTGTTCCTTGAGGAAGAACTCGCGCTGGCGTTCGCCGATATTGCGGTTCACCTCGCCCGTCAGCTCCTTCTGCAGTTTGGCGACCTCGACTTCCTTGCGCAGCAGCGGCAGGACCTTTTCCATGCGCTTGAGCACCGGCACGGTGTCGAGTACCTCCTGGAGCTCCGCCCCGGGTGCAGTGGTCAGCGCGGCGGCGAAATCGGTCAGCGGCGACGGCGCGTTCGGGCTGAAGCGATTGAGGTAATTCTTCAGCTCTTCGCTGTACAGCGGATTGAGCGGCAGCAGTTCCTTGATCGCGTTGATCAGCGCCATGCCGTAGGCCTTGACCTCGTCGCGCGGATCTTCGTCGCTCTGTGGGTACTCGACTTCCACCAGGTAGGGTGGCTTGCGCCGCAGCCAGCCGCGGATGCGCACCCGGGCCATGCCTTGCGCCACGAACTGCAGCTTGCCGCCTTCCTTGGACGCATGGTGCACGCGGACCATGGTGCCGTGCTCGGGCAGGCTGTCTGGATTGAAACTGGCCGCATCCTGTGCCGGCGTATCCATGTAGAACAGCGCCAGGCGCTGGTGCGGCGTTTTGGAGACCAGCTCCAGCGTTTCGGACCAGGGCTCTTCGTTGACGATGATTGGCAGCACCTGAGCCGGGAAGAAAGGCCGGTTGTGTACCGGAATGATGTACAGCTTGTCCGGCAGGTTCTGGTCCGGCAGGACCAGGCCCGTGGACGAGAGGTTTTCGGATTCCTGAGGGATGTCGTCGTTCATGCGGCACCTGTGGCGAGTACGTGCTCTTTAGATGGGTATCGGACGAATGATTTCAATCCGATCGCTGCTGGCGGCGAATCGGCGTCGCTGTAAAAAGCCGCTGCCCTCCGGTAGAGTGCGTCGGCACCCCAGGTACTCCACCATGCTCAACGCACGCCTGCTTCGGCTAGACGACAAGGCCCACGAACACGCGCACGACTACCATCAGTTGGTGCTTTCGCTGTCCGGAAGCGCCGAGTTCGAGGTGGATGGCGCCGGTGGAGAAGTCTGCCGCATGCGTGCCTGCCTGGTGCCCGGTCATGCCGAGCATGAGTTCGCCGGCAAGGGCGACAACCGCATGCTGATCATCGATCTGGACGATCAGAACGTCAGCGACGACGACCCGCGGCTGCTCGCGCAGCTGTTCGAGACGCCACGCTACCCGGCCCTGGATGCCGACTTCCATAACCTGCTCAACTACGCCGGCGCCGAGCTGGCGCGCTACGGCAGCGATCCGCTGCTGGCCCGAGCGCTGGGTGGGGTGCTGCTGCGCGCGCTGCACCTGCGGGTATTTGGCGAGGCGCAGCGGCAGCCGAGCGGCTCGCTGGACATCGCGCGGCTCGATGCGCACATCGAAAGCAACCTGGCGCGACGGATCACCGTGGCAGAGCTGGCGCAGGTCGCCTGCCTGAGCCCGAGCCACTTCCATGCGCAGTTCAAGGAAAGCGTCGGCCTGACGCCCCACCAGTACCTGCTCAAGAGTCGCCTGGACCGGGCTACCCGGCTGCTGCGCGAAAGTCCGCTGCCCTTGGTACGCATCGCCGAAGAATGCGGCTTTTCCAGCCAAAGCGCGCTGACCACCGCCACCCGGCGCTACCTTGGGCTTACCCCCAAACGCCTGCGCAAGCATGACGAGTGACGCCTTCTGGCGCGCACCATCAGGGTGCGTTGCCGCTAAAACGCCAGTATTTTTGCACCCCTTTAGCGAATCTTCATGACAGCCTTTTGACGGGCATCAAACCCCGTAGTTTTCCGTAAAAGTTCCGTAGTTTTCTGCAACAACGCCTTGCGCCCCCGCCTTAGATTCGCCTACCCGTTCGGCAACTGCTGCGTCATTTCGAACGCCAGCACGCCGTGCCAGTACAACAACACTCCACAGAGGAGCGGCGCGATGTTCAAAGCCGGTCACGTCTTGCAGGGCGAATTCGCCAATCTGAAAGCCGCCGAATTTTTCCCCGCCATCAGCGCGAACTACAGCGTTGACGAGGCGGCCTACCTTACCGAGCTCCTGCAGCTGGCTGACCCCGGCGACGCCGGCATCGAGGCCATTCGCCGCGAAGCCCGCAACCTGATCGAAGCCGTGCGCGGCCGCGACAACGCGGTCGATACGCTCGATGCGCTGCTGCGCCAGTACAGCCTCGACACCCACGAAGGCCTGATGCTGATGTGCCTGGCCGAGGCGCTGCTGCGCGTGCCGGATTCGGCCACCGCCGATGCGCTGATCCGCGACAAGCTCAACGCCGCCGAGTGGGAACGCCACCTCGGCCAGAGCGACAACGTACTGGTCAACTTCGCGGCCTGGGGTCTGGTGATGACCGGCAAGGTCGTCGACCCGGACAATTCCGATGGTCGTCCGAAGAATGTCATCGGTCGACTGGTCAAGCGTTCCGGTGAGCCGGTCATCCGCGCGGCGATGAACCAGGCGATGAAGCTGATGGGCAAGCAGTTCGTGCTGGGCCGGACCATCTCCGAAGCCCTGAAGAACGGCCGCCCCGAGCGCGAGAAGGGCTACACCTATTCCTTCGACATGCTCGGCGAAGCGGCGCTGACCGATGAAGATGCGCGCAAGTACATGGCCGATTACCGTCAGGCGGTGGAAACCGTCGGTGCCGAGCCGCAGGTTGGCCCCGGCCCGCGTCCGTCGGTGTCGATCAAGCTGTCCGCGCTGCATCCGCGTTATGAAGTGGCCCAGCGTGAGCGCGTGCTCACCGAGCTGTTCGCCAGCGTCCGCGAGCTGGCGATCCTGGCCCGCCGCCTGGATGTCGGCATTACCATCGATGCCGAAGAAGCCGATCGCCTCGAACTGTCGCTGGAACTCTATGAAAAGCTCATGCGCGACCCGGCCATCGCCGGCTGGGGCGAGTTCGGCCTGGTGATCCAGGCGTATTCCAAGCGCTGCCTGCCGGTGCTGGTGTGGCTGACCTTGCTGGGCAAGGAGCTGGGCGCGCGTATTCCGCTGCGTCTGGTGAAAGGCGCCTACTGGGACAGCGAGATCAAGCAGTGCCAGGTCCAGGGCCTCGACGGCTACCCGGTCTACACCCGCAAGGAAGGCACCGACACCTCGTATCTCGCCTGCGCACGCTACCTGCTGTCGGAGCAGACTCGTGGCGTGATTTACCCGCAGTTCGCCAGCCACAACGCGCACACCGTCAGCTGCATCCTTTCGATGGTCGGCGAGCTGAAGACGCCGCGCGAGTTCGAGTTCCAGCGGTTGCATGGCATGGGCGATGCGCTGTACGACACGGTGATCGAGAAGTACCGCAAGAACGTGCGCATCTACGCCCCGGTCGGCGCCCACAAGGACCTGCTGCCGTACCTGGTGCGCCGCCTTCTGGAAAACGGTGCGAACTCCTCGTTCGTCCACCAGCTGGTCGACCCGCGCGTGCCGGTCGAGACCCTGATCGATCACCCGGTTACCCAGCTGCGCCAGTTCAAGACCCTCGGCAACCATCGCATCCCGCTACCGCCGGCGCTGTACGGCAACCGGACCAACTCGCAAGGCATCAACATGAACATCCAGACCCAGTGGAACGACCTGTCCAGCGCCTACCAGACTTTCCTCGACCGCCAGTGGCAGGCTGCCCCGGTGATCGGCGGGCAGAAGCTCACCGGCGCGCCGCACAAGGTGCATTGCCCGTATCAGCTCAGCCAGGAAGTGGGCACCGCGCAGTTCGCTACCGCTGAGCACGCCAGGCAGGCCATCGACGGTCTGGCAGCCTTCTGGCCACGCTGGAACGCCACGCCGATCGAACAGCGCGCGCAGATTCTCGAGCGCCTCGCCGACCTGCTCGAAGCCAACCGCGCCGAGCTCATGGCCATGTGCACCCTGGAAGCCGGCAAGTCCCTGCAGGACGGCATCGATGAAGTCCGCGAAGCGGTCGACTTCTGCCGTTACTACGCGTTGCAGGCGCGCCTGAAACTCGGCCGCGAAGAGCTCAAGGGCCCGACCGGCGAACGCAACGAACTGTTCCACGAAGGCCGCGGCGTATTCGTCTGCGTCAGCCCCTGGAACTTCCCGCTGGCGATCTATCTGGGTCAGATCACCGCAGCGCTGGTCGCCGGCAACACCGTGCTGGCCAAGCCCGCCGAGCAGACCAGCCTGATCGCTGCCCGTGCGCTGGAGCTGATGTTCGAAGCCGGCCTGCCGAAGGAGGCGATTGCCTTCCTGCCAGGCGACGGCGCCACCTTGGGCGGCGTCTTCTGCCGCGATCCGCGTGTGGTGGGCGTGTGCTTCACCGGCTCAACCGACACGGCGCGCATCATCAACCGTCAGCTGGCCGAGAAGGAGGGCGCCATCGCCGCGCTGATCGCCGAGACCGGTGGCCAGAACGCGATGATCGTCGACTCCACCGCGCTGCCTGAGCAAGTGGTCAAGGATGCCGTCGGTTCGGCCTTTACCAGTGCCGGTCAGCGTTGCTCGGCCCTGCGTGTGCTCTACGTCCAGCGCGACATCGCCGACCGTGTGATCGAGTTGCTCAAAGGCGCGATGGCCCAGTTGAAGGTCGGTCCGACCCACCTGCGCGAAAACGACCTGGGCCCGGTGATCGATGCCGAGGCACGCGAAGGCCTGCTGGCGCACATCCGGCAGCTCAAGGCCGAAGGCAAGCTGATCGCCGAAGCAGAGCTGCCTGGCAGCCTCAACGGTCACTTCGTGGCGCCGGTAGCGTTCGAGATCGGCTGCATCCTCGAGCTGAAGAAGGAGCAGTTCGGACCGGTGCTGCACGTGGTGCGTTTCGATGCGGCCGATCTGGAGAAGGTCGTCGCCGACATCAATGCCACCGGTTACGGCCTGACGCTTGGCGTGCACAGCCGCAACGAGGAAACCGCTGAGCGCATTGAAGCGCTGGCGCGGGTCGGCAACCTCTACGTCAACCGCAACCAGGTGGGTGCGGTGGTTGGCGTGCAGCCCTTCGGTGGCTGTGGCCTGTCTGGCACCGGCCCGAAAGCCGGCGGCCCGAGCTACCTGCTGCGCTTCGTCAACGAGCGCACCACGTCCACTAACACCACAGCGGTGGGCGGTAACGCGTCCCTGCTGTCGCTGGTCGATGACTGACAGCGAAGCACTGACAGCGAAGCACTGGCGGCAGGCCTGACGGCCTGCATTCGCCGTGGGTCGCGCCTCCCAACATTACAACAACAATCGAACAGTCGGCGGATCGCTCTTCCGCCACTGATGGGCTCAGTTGAGCCCGTCCCGGTGATGGCGCGATCCGCCATCGCCCTCTGCCAGGTGGGATCGGGATAACCCTCGCGCCCATCAACAACAACTAACGAGGGAACAAAATGAGCATCAGTACACCCACCCTGATCACCTTCGTGATCTACATCGGCGCCATGCTGTTGATTGGCTTCGTCGCCTACCGTGCCACCAAGAACTTCGACGACTACATCCTGGGGGGCCGCAGTCTGGGCAGTTTCGTCACCGCCCTGTCGGCCGGTGCCTCGGACATGAGCGGCTGGCTGTTGATGGGCCTGCCGGGCGCCATCTACGCGGCGGGGTTGTCGGAAAGCTGGATCGCCATCGGTCTCGTCGCCGGCGCCTGGCTGAACTGGCTGTTCGTCGCCGGACGCCTGCGCGTGCATACCGAGCGCAACAAGAACGCCCTGACCTTGCCGGATTACTTCTCGCACCGCTTCGAGGATGAGAGCCGCCTGCTGCGCATCTTCTCGGCGCTGGTCGTGCTGGTGTTCTTCACCATCTACTGCGCCTCGGGCGTGGTGGCCGGTGCGCGCCTGTTCGAAAGCAGCTTTGGCGTGCCCTACGATCTGGCCCTGTGGATCGGCGCGGCGGCGACCATCCTCTACGTGTTCATCGGTGGCTTCCTGGCGGTGAGCTGGACCGACACCGTGCAGGCCACGCTGATGATCTTCGCGCTGCTGATCACGCCGGTGTTCGTAATCCTGGCGCTGGGGGATATGGGCGCGGCGATGGACACCATCGAAACGCTGAAGCCGGCGGCCTTCGACATGTTCAACGGCCTGTCCTTCGTCGCAATCATCTCGCTGCTGGCGTGGGGGCTGGGCTACTTCGGCCAACCGCACATCCTGGTGCGCTTCATGGCTGCCGACTCGGTGAAGACCATCCCCAACGCCCGCCGCATCGGCATGGCGTGGATGATCCTTACCCTGGCCGGTGCCGTAGCGGTGGGCTTCTTCGGCATCGCCTACTTCGCCGGGCATCCGGATCAGGCCGGCCCGGTCACCGAAAACGGCGAGCGGGTGTTCATGGAACTGGTGAAAATTCTCTTCAACCCCTGGGTCGCCGGCGTCATCCTGTCCGGCGTGCTGGCGGCGGTGATGAGTACCCTCAGCGCCCAGCTGCTGGTCAGCTCCAGTGCTCTGACGCAGGACTTCTACAAGGCCATGCTGCGCAAGAACGCCTCGCAGACCGAACTGGTCTGGGTCGGCCGCGGCATGGTGCTGCTGATCGCTTTCATCGCCCTCGGCATCGCGTCAAACCCGGACAGCAAGGTGCTGGGCCTGGTGTCCTACGCCTGGGCCGGCTTCGGTGCCGCCTTTGGTCCGGTGGTGCTGATTTCGCTGCTGTGGAAGCACATGACGCGCAATGGCGCGCTGGCCGGCATGATCGTCGGTGCCGTCACCGTGGTGGTCTGGAAGGAATTCATCGGTCTCGGTCTGTACGAGATCATACCGGGCTTCATCCTCGCCAGCCTCGCCATCCTGGTATTCAGCAAGGTCGGCTCGGGCGCTTCGCCGAGTATGATCAAGCGTTTCGAAGACGCAGAGAACGAGTACCAGGGTCGCTGATACACCGCACCTGTAAAGAAACCCCGCTACCGGCGCGCCGGCAGCGGGGTTTCTTTTTGGGCGTTCACCAACCGCTGGTCGGCTTCGGCTCATGCAGCATGGGTGGCCGTCGACAACTCCCTAGTCGGCGATCAGGTTTTCGCGCTCGTCCTTGGCACCGGCGGCGATGAGGTGCTCGGCCATGTCTTCGGTGACATGCACGCTGTGGCCGGCGATGTGCGCCATCGACATGCGCGCGGCCGGGTCGGTGCTGATTCGAACGTCCTTGATCTCACTGTGTTGAGTGGCGCCTTCGAGCGTAGTGGAGCAAGTACCGTTGGCGGTATCGATGCTGACTGACATGGCGGTTCTCCTTGGGCTGCGATGAAGCCGCGCTGGGCGGTGCGGCCGTTAACTATGAGACAGCCCGCAGCGCCATCCGTTTTGTACGGGGCGACGACAGGGCGGCCCGAGGTGCAGTACCGGGCGATATGAAAATTCAGGGTGATCGAGTGGTGGCAATGGGCTAGCCTGACTGGGCCAAGCGGTTGCCAGGGAGTGGCGGTAGTCCAACGGTAAGCCACGATGGCGGAGTCAGCGTTATGTTCAGGCATGTCTTGCGGTCCGGTTGTTTGCTCTTGCTGTGCGCGCTCGGGGCGCCAGCACTTGCCCAGCCTTTCGCGCTACGGGTGGTCGATGCCGGCGGGCAGCCGGTGGCCGGTGCGGTGGTTAGCCTCGCTGGCCAGCCACGGGGGCAGGCCAGGCCAGGCGGCGTGGCCCTGATGGATCAGGTCGACAAGCAGTTTGTGCCGGCGGTGCTCGCCGTGGCGACCGGCACGGCGGTGAGCTTTCCCAACAGTGACGATATCCGCCACCAGGTCTATTCCTTCTCGCCGGCCAAGCGCTTCGAGCTGCGCCTCTACGAGGGCACGCCAAGCGCGCCGGTCACCTTCGACCAGCCAGGGCTGGTGGTGCTGGGGTGCAACATCCATGACTGGATGCTGGGCTACATCTACATCACCGATGACCCCTGGTTCGGCGTCAGTGATGCCCAGGGCCGCCTGCTGCTGGATGCCCCGGCCGGACAGTACCCGGCGACGCTCTGGCACCCGGCCCTGACGGATCGGCAGCCGGTCGACGCCGGCACCCTGCAGTTGGGTCCGCTGCCGGTCGAACTCAGGCTGCCCGTGGCGGTGACCGCCGGCCTGCAGCCGTCCGCGCCGGCGCCTACCCCGTTCGCCAATGCCTTCAGGAAAGCTACCCGTGACGCGCAGCCTTAGCTTCCATGCGCGCATGTCGTGCATCCTCGCCGCCTTTTTGCTGGTGGTGATCGCCACCCTGTACCTCTCCGTGCGGCTGGTCACCGAGTCGGCGGTGAGCAAGCAGGCCGCCGAGCGCCTGGAGTCCGGCCTGCGGGTGTTCGAGCGCCTGCTGGACATGCGCGGCCGCCAGTTGCGTGACGGCGTCCAGGTGCTGGTCGCCGACTTCGGCTTCAAGGAGGCTGTCGCCAGCGGCGACACGCTGACCCTGCAGTCGGCCATGACCAACCAGGCGGCCCGCATCAACGCCAGCGAGGCGATGCTGCTGGACCTGGACGGCAAGGTGCTGGCCTCGAGCCTGTCCACCGCGCGGCCGGGCGATACCTTCCGCTACGCCGACGCGCTGCGCGAGGCGCGGCAACGGGGACAATCGATGCTGGTGGTGCCGCTGGACCGGCAGGCGCACCTGATGGTCGAGGCCGAAGTGCGCGCGCCGCTGCCCATCGCCCGAGTGGTGATGGGCTTCGCCATGGACCGGGCGCTGGCCGATGAACTCAAGCAGCTGACGGGCCTGGACGTGTCCTTTCTAGCCAGGGAGGGCCTGCGCGGGGCCAAGCTGACCACGACCCTCGATCCCGCGACGCACGAGGCGTTGATCGAGGGCTGGCGCCAGCACGACCACGCCCGTGGCATCGAGCAGCTACTGCTGGGCGGCGAGCGCTATCTGACCGAGGATATCGTGCTCTCCCAGGGCGCCGGCTTCGGCGTCCTCGCCCTGTTGCACCGGTCACTGGACGATGCGCTGGCGCGGTTCCATCGGCTTGATTTGCGAATACTGCTGATCGCTTTCATCGGCCTGATCGCTTCGCTGATCGGCGCGCTGTTGCTGGCGCGCAGCCTGTCCGGCCCGGTCAACGCCCTGGCCCGTGCGGCCGAGCGGGTCGGACGCGGCGATTACCAGACACCGATTGTGCTCGACCGCGACGATGAGCTGGGCGCCCTGGCCCGGGCACTGAACCAGATGCAGCAGGGCATTGCCGAGCGCGAACAGCTGATCGCCCACAACATGCTGCACGACGACGTGACCGGCCTGCCGAACCGCTCCCTGGTGGCCGAGCTGTTGTCCAACGCGATCGGCGCCGGGCGCACCACCGCAGTGCTGCACATCGGCATCGGTAACCTCGCTGGCGTGCACGACAGCGGTGGCGCCGAAGGGGTCGACCAGGCGCTGCGCGAGCTGGCCCAGCGGCTGCAGGCCAGCCTCCAATCGGGCGACCACCTGGCGCGGATGCTGAGCGACGAATTCCTGCTGATCGTCAGCGATACCTCGGCCGACAACGCCTTCAGCGCCGCGGTGGCGGTGCAGCAGGCGCTCGCTCTGCCGGTGCGCGTGGCCGAACTGGAGATGCGCATCGAGGCCCATATTGGCGTGGCCGGCTATCCGGATGATGCCGGCACGGTCGATGAACTGCTGCGCCGCGCGCGGATCGCCATGCAGGATGCGGCGCAGATGCCAGACGGCTTGCAGCTCTACCAGCACGGCCGCGACGATGCCCATCAACGGCAGATCACCCTGATCCGCGACCTGCGCCGCGCGGCGCAGGTGGGTGGCTTGCACCTGCACTTCCAACCGAAGGTCGACCTGGAACACGGTCGGGTCTACCAGGCCGAGGCGCTGCTGCGCTGGCAGCATCCGGTCTACGGCATGGTGTCGCCCGGCGAGTTCATACCCCTGGCCGAGCGCACCGGCAGCATCCAGCTGCTGACCGCCTGGGTGATCGAAGCGGTGCTGCGCCAGTTGCACATCTGGAACGGACGCGGCCTGTACCTGGAGGTGTCGTTGAACATTTCCGCCGAAGACCTCGCCAGCCTGACCCTGGAACAGCGGTTGGGCGAGCTGCTGCAGCGCTACCTGATCCCTGCCGACCAGCTGGTCTTCGAGATCACTGAAAGCGCGGTGATGCGCGATCCGGAGCGCGCCCTGGCGATGCTGCATCGGCTGCGCGCCCTCGGCATCCGGCTCTCGGTCGATGATTTCGGCACCGGCTACTCGTCGCTCGCCCAGCTGCGGCGTATGCCGGTGCAGGAGTTGAAGATCGACCAATCCTTCATCCGCGAACTGGACGACACCTGTGGCGATGCGGTGATCGTCCGTTCGACCATCGACATGAGCCACGCGCTGGGCCTGAAGGTCGTCGCCGAAGGAGTCGAGCATGGCGAAACCCGTGACCTGCTGCGAGCCTGGGGCTGCGACACCCTGCAGGGCTATTTCTTCAGTCGCCCGCTGGCGCCCGAAGCCTTCGAGGCGTGGCTGAGACAACAACCTCACCTGGCGGCGCGGCCGCTCGAGGCGCATTCATGAACAGGTTGCGAGCCGTGCTGCTGGCCGCCTGCCTTGCGCCGTTGCTGGCCCATGCCGACGCTGGGCGCCTGTTGGCCACCGGCGGCGCAACCAGTCTGGAAGGGGCGGCGGGCGGCGGCATCACGCCGTGGGCCGTGCTCGCCGGCTACGGCGAGCGAGGCGAGTGGGGCGGCGACGTCTTCGCCACCCGCGTCGAGACTGGCGATTACCGGATGGACGTGGCTGGCGTGGCGGTCGCCTTCGATAACCGCTTTGAGCTGTCCTACGCGCGGCAGCGCTTCGATCTCGGCACCCTGGCGCGCGACCTGTCGCTTCCTGAAAACAGCCTCAGCCAGGACATATTCGGCGCCAAACTGCGGCTCTTCGGCGATCTGATCTACGACCGTCTGCCGCAGGTCTCGCTGGGGGTGCAGCATAAACGCCAGAAGGACTTCCTGATTCCATCGCTGGTCGGTGCGCAGCGCGATGAGGACACCGAGGCCTACCTCACGGCCAGTCGCCTGTTTCTCGGAGGTGCATTCGGCTACAACCTGCTGCTCAACGGCGGCGTGCGCTACAGCCGGGCCAACGAGCTGGGGCTGCTCGGGTTCGGTGGCGACCGTCGCGACAGCCGCAGCCTGCTCAAGGAAGGCTCGGCTGCGGTGCTGTTCAACCCTCGCTGGGCGGTTGGCGTGGAGTACCGGGAAAAGCCGGATAACCTGTCCTTTGCCGGCGAAAGCGCCTGGTCCGATCTGTTCCTGGGCTACTTCCCCAGCAAGCACCTGGCCGTGGTCCTGGCCTATGCGCGGCTGGGCGAAATCGCCACGCTGGATAACCAGGATGGCCTCTATCTGTCTGTTCAGGGGAGCTTCTGATGCACCGGTTTGCCCTGCTGTTCTGCCTGTTGCTCGGTGCCTGTGCTGGGCAGGCGCCAGAGGACGACAGCCTGTATCGGCAGCTCGGTGGCGAGCGCGGCGTCACGCGGATCGTCGAAGGGATGCTGCTGCACATCGCCGGGGACCCCCGCATCGTCGCGCATTTCCAGGACCTCGACATCCAGCGCCTGCGCGACAAGCTGATCGAGCAGTTCTGCTTCGAGGCGGGCGGCCCCTGCGTCTATACCGGCGACAGCATGCAGGAGAGCCACAAGGGATTGGCACTGACGCCCAGTGACTTCAACGCACTGGTCGAAGACCTGCAGCTGGCGATGAAGGAGGAGGGCGTGCCGCTCCCGGCGCAGAACCGCCTGCTGGCGCGCTTGGCACCCATGCGCAGCCAGGTGATCGACCGCTAGGGCGGTGCCCCTGTCGACGTCGTGGTCGCCGAACAGGCAGCCAGTCGGCTGCGCCGCAACGTGATGCGTTCACGTATGGGCCTTTCGAGCGCGATTCCACCCGAGACAACGATCTGCGTGGCCGAGCGCATTGCAGTCGCCGGAGCAGGCCGGCGACCCTGCGCACGAACATCGCCCTCGCTGCACCGGCGCCTGCCAGCCCGGCATCTTTGCGTCCCCGGCGCCATCCCCCGGCGCGCGCCCTAAGCCGTGCGGCCAATACCGTCCGGTCACGAGCCAATCGCCCGTATAGCCGCTATCCTTGCTTGTTAAGCCGACGACGCATCGGCAGCACACAAGGAATAACCAACAATGAATGTGTCTACCCCCACCCTGATCACTTTCGTGATCTACATCGCGGCGATGATCCTCATCGGCTTCACCGCCTACCGTGCCACCAAGAACTTCGACGACTACATCCTCGGCGGCCGCAGCCTCGGCAGTTTTGTCACGGCGCTCTCGGCGGGCGCATCGGACATGAGCGGCTGGCTGCTGATGGGGCTGCCGGGCGCGGTCTTCGTCTCCGGCCTGTCCGAGAGCTGGATCGCCATCGGGCTGATCGCCGGTGCCTGGCTCAACTGGCTGTTCGTCGCCGGCCGGCTGCGCGTGCATACCGAGCACAACCACAACGCGCTGACCCTGCCCGACTATTTCTCCCACCGGTTCGAGGACACCAGCCGGTTGCTGAGGATCTTCTCGGCGCTGGTCATCCTGGTCTTCTTCACCATCTACTGCGCCTCCGGCGTGGTGGCAGGCGCGCGCCTGTTCGAGTCGACGTTCGGCCTTTCCTACGATGCCGCGCTTTGGATCGGTGCGGCGGCAACCATCCTCTACGTGTTCGTCGGCGGCTTTCTCGCGGTGAGCTGGACAGACACCGTGCAGGCGACGCTGATGATTTTCGCGCTGCTGATCACCCCGGTGTTCGTGATCCTCTCGCTGGGCGACATGGGCACCACCATGGACACTATCGCCGCCCAGGACCCGTCGAACTTCGACATGTTCAAGGGGCTGTCCTTCATCGCGATCATTTCGCTGCTTGGGTGGGGGCTTGGCTATTTCGGTCAGCCGCACATCCTGGTGCGCTTCATGGCCGCCGATTCGGTGAAGACCATTCCCAACGCGCGCCGCATCGGCATGACCTGGATGATCCTTACCCTGGCCGGCGCGGTTACCGTGGGCTTTCTCGGCATCGCCTACTTCGCCGACAACCCGGATGTGGCCGGTCCGGTGACCGAGAACGGTGAGCGGGTGTTTATGGAGCTGGTCAAGCTGATGTTCAATCCCTGGGTGGCCGGCATCATCCTGTCCGGCGTGCTGGCGGCGGTGATGAGCACCCTCAGCGCCCAGCTGCTGGTCAGCTCCAGCGCGCTGACCCAGGATTTCTACAAGGCCTTCCTGCGCAAGGGCGCCTCGCAGACCGAACTGGTCTGGGTCGGCCGCGGCATGGTGCTGCTGATCGCCTTCATTGCCCTGGGCATTGCATCGAATCCGGACAGCAAGGTGCTGGGCCTGGTGTCCTACGCCTGGGCCGGGTTCGGCGCCGCATTCGGCCCCGTGGTGCTGATTTCTCTGGTGTGGAAGCGCATGACCCGCAACGGCGCGCTGGTCGGCATGCTGGTTGGCGCGATCACTGTGGTGGTCTGGAAGGAGTTCATCGGCCTGGGGCTGTACGAGATCATCCCGGGCTTCATCCTCGCCAGCCTGGCCATCTACGTCGTCAGCCTGATGGGCAAGGAACCGGCCGCGACCATCCAGCAGCGTTTCGAGGCGGCGGATGCCGAGTACCACGCCGGCTAGCCGCAACATGGCCCGGGCCTGCTGTGCCCTGGTGGGGCGCAGCAGGGTGGTCGGGCCCGTCTCTTTCGCCCTGCTGGCCCGCGGCCCGGTATGACCTCGGCGGATGATTTCGACCCTTTTCGCGCCAACGGCGAATCCCGCTGTCGTCTCGCTGAAAACAGGCCGATACTGCATGGACGGGGCCGGAATGGCCGGCTCCCATGGGAAATCAGGAGTATTCCATGCACACATCCGCTCTTATGGCGCGCACGCTGGCCGTCGCGCTGGCCGCGCTGTTGATGACCGGTTGCAGCCTGCGTCTGCCGGGCATCGGCGTCGATATCGGTGACGGTGGCGGCGGACACCACGGCGGCACGCACTGCCCCCCGGGCCAGGCAAAGAAAGGCAACTGCTGATCGCAGGCCGTGACACGGGCCGGTCGCCGGTCCGATTCCTCTCCCGCCGTCTGCACCGCCTCCTTCGAGGCGGGCGCAGCACGCGCCACCGCAGCGGTTCTCCTCGATCCAGGCAGCTTCCGCTGCCACTCTCATAAGCGAGACCGCAGTCGGGTCATTTCCGATCCTGCAGTTGCCGCTCGTCCGTCGATCATTCGCTGCGTTTGACAGGTCGATAGCTTCTGCCACGGTTAGCCGCAGTGCGCGCAATGCTTGGCGCGGCAACCCGGCACTGCTTGCATCGTAAGAACAACAACAAAAAACAACTGAGGAACCTCCCATGCTCCCAAGCAAGTTGGCTTCAGCCTGCACGCGTGCCATCGCCGGCGTCATGCTGGTCGGTACAGTCACAATGGTGGCCGATGCCGAGGCTCGATCGAAGCCGATCAAACCGCCGTTTTCAGGCAGTGAGTCCCGCCTGCAGGATTCGCGTACGTTCGTGCCGATCGTTTCGCCGCTGGACCCGTTCCCGGGGCTGCCCAGCGAGCGCTGGACGGGCGTCTACCAAGGCTCGTCCTACCAGATCGAAGTGCCGCCGAACTGGAACGGCATGCTGGTCATGTACGCCCACGGCTTCCGCGGCCAGGGACCTGAGCTCACCGTCGGGCCGCCACCGATTCGCCCTTGGTTGCTGCAGCAGGGCTATGCCTGGGCGGCGTCCAGCTACAGCAAGAACTACTACGATGTGCGCGCCGGCATCGAAGACACCAACGCCCTGGCACTGGCTTTCAGCGAGCTGACCGGCAAGGCCCAGCCAAGCAAGACCTACATCACCGGCCACTCCATGGGCGGTCACGTCGCCGCGGCGGCGGTGGAAGCCGAGACCTACGCCACCGCCAACAACCCAGTGCGCTACAACGGCTCGGTGCCCATGTGCGGCGTGACCGGCGACGTCTACGAGTTCGAATACCTGATGAACTTCACGCTGGCTGCCCAGCACCTGGCCGGGCAGGGGCCGACGAGCTTTCCGGCCACGGACTTCCAGGCCAAGCTGCCACAGATCATCGGCGCCCTCTGGGACAGTTACCCGACCGATCCGTCGCCCCAGGGCGAGAAGCTCGAGGGTATCGTTCGCGACCTCAGCGGGGGCGAGCGGCCGATCTTTGCCGAAGGCTTCCGCACCAGCCTGCAGAGCGTCGTGCTCGGCACCGGTGGGCGCGACGGCTCGGTGGACGGCATCCTCGCTGACTCGCTCTCCGGCAACCTCACCACCCGTTATCAGTTCGATACCAACAAGGCGATGTCCCGCGAAGAGCGCGCATTCAACGACTCGATCATCCGCGTGATCGGCCATCCCCCGGCCAACAGCATCCGCCCGGACGGCCTGCGCTGGATTCCGGTGGTCAACGGGCAGTTCAACGTTCCAGTGGTCAGCATCCACACCCTGGGCGACCTGTACGTGCCGTTCAAGCACGAGCAGATCTACCGGCGCAACGCCGAAGCCAACGGCAACGGGGACCTGCTGGTCCAACGCGCGATCCGTGCACCGAGCCACTGCGACTTCAGCTACCAGGAACAGGTCGAAGCGATGGCGGACATGCTGCGCTGGGAGCAGGAAGGCGTTAAACCGGCCGGCGACGAGGTGTTGAACTCGCGCGTCGTGGCCGATCCGGCCTACGGTTGCACCTTCACCCGCAACGCAGGCGTACCGACCCGCGCACTACTGCCGGCATGTCCGGAAAGCCGATAAGGTTTGGCTCGGTTCAGACTTGCTGAACCGGGCCCTTCACTCATCTAAGAGAGCCCTGCCTGACAGGGCTTTTCTACGCTTACCAATCCGTCTTGGAACCGGAAATAAGCGGCCTAACCAAAGCTTCGCAGCAGCAGGCTAAACCAGTGCCTGCTGCACCGAAGGCGAGGCGTCCATCAGCTTGTCCATGGTGATCGGCAGGTCGCGGATGCGCTTGCCCGTGGCGTGGTAGACCGCGTTGGCAATCGCGGCGGGTATCCCGGTGATGCCGATCTCGCCAATGCCGCGCGCGCCGAACTCGTTGAACTTGAAGTCCGGATAGTCGAGCAGTATGACGTCGACATCCGGCTGGTCAGCATGAACCGGCACCAGGTATTCGGCGTAGTTGTTGTTCACCGGGCGTACATCGCGGTGGTCGTAGTCAGTCTGCTCGAAACGCGCCATGCCGATGCCCATGACAATGGCGCCCTCGACCTGGTTGCGCGACGTCAATGCGTTGATGGCGCGGCCGACATCGATGGCGCTGACCACGCGGGTGACGCGCAGGTTGGAGATGCCCGGATCCCAGCGCACCTCGACGAAATGCGCACCGAACGAGCGGAAGGCATAGGTCTCGGTGGGGGCGCCTTCGGTATGCGCCTCACCGTCGGCACTGGCCAGCTGGCGGGCCTTGAGGACCTCGGCGAAACCGATCGACTTCCCATCGGTGTTCTTCAGCTGACCGTCTTCGAAAGTCAGGTCCTCTGGTTTGGCATCGGGAAAGGCCCCGTTTTCCGACGTCGCATACTCCTTGAGCACCTCGATGGCCTTGCGCCCGGCTGCGGCGATGGCGGGGAGGGTGGTCGCCGTCGCCCAGGAACCGCCGGAGATCGGCCCGGACGGATAGGAAGAGTCACCGAGTTCGACCTCGATCTTCTCAAGCGGTACGCCGGTTACATCACTGACCGCCTGGGCCACGATGGTGTAGGTGCCGGTACCGATGTCTTGGGTTGCACAGGAAGCAAAAGCGGAACCGTCGGCACGCAGCGAAACCCGCGCATCGCAGGGCCGGCGGATCGCCTCCCAGTTGCAGCTCGCCATGCCCCAACCAATAACTTCATCGCCCTCGCGCATCGAGCCGATTGCTGGATTGCGTTTGGCCCAGCCAAAACGCTCGGCGGCCTGGTCGTAGGCTTCACGAATCTGATTGCTCGACCAGGGCAGTCCCTTGCTCTCGTCCGTGTCGGAGACATTGCGACGGCGGAATTCGAGAGGGTCCATGCCGAGTTGCTCGGCCATCTCGTCCATCGCTGACTCCAGCGCGAACATGCCCGGCGCCGCGCCTGGCGCGCGCATCGAGGTGGGCGTTCCGCGGTTGGTACGGGCTGCTGCGTGGGTCACGCTCAGGTTGTCGCAGCTGTACAGGCCCTGGGTCATCTTTCCGCACGACTCGACGTAGGTATCGACCTGGTCGACCGTGGATGTGGTGTAGATCGTTTCGTGGCGCAGCGAGACCAATCGGCCAGCACCGTCGGTGCCCAGTCGCATCCGCTGGCGCGTCTCGGGGCGGTGCCCAGTGGTGGTGAACATCTCCTGGCGTGGCACTACGAGCTGCACCGGTCGACCGACTTCACGGGCGGCCGCTGCCGCGGCAATGGCGTTCGGCCAGGGCCAGAGTTTGCTGCCGAAACCCGAGCCGAGGAACGGCGTCAGCACCTCGACCCGATCCGGTGAAAGGCCAAACACCTTGGCATAGACGTTACGCGCATTCACCACGCCCTGGGTCGTGTCGTACATGGTCAGCTTGCCGTCATTCCAGGCCGCCACGGTGGCGTGCATCTCCATCGGGTTGTGCGTCTCGACCGGCGTGTAGTACGTGGCATCAATGGTCTTGGCCGCGTTCCCGTACGCCTGTTCGGGATTGCCCCGGGTATGGTTGGATTTTTTCTGCATCTTGCTGCCGTTGCGTTCGACAGCCTGGTCAAGATTGGCGATGGCAGCGCTCTTCTGATAATCGACCCTGACCTTGTAGGCGGCTGCACGGGCGTTCTCGAAGGTGTCGGCCACCACCAGCGCGACGAACTGGCCGGCGTAATAGACCTTGTTGTCTTCGAACGGCAGGCGCACCTCGTCGACCTTGTTTTCCTGCGCCATGCTGCTGGGCGTGTGGTACAGCTTCGGGAAGTGGTTGTGATGAAAAATGTCGATCACGCCGGGAGACTGTTTCGCCACGCTGGTATCGATGTTGGTGATTTCGCCGCGGGCGATGGTGCTGAACACGCCGTAGGCATACACCATGCCTGGCAGGTTGTTGTCCGAGGAATACTTGGCGCGGCCGGTCAGCTTCTGCGGACCGTCAATGCGGGGCTTGGCAGCACCGATGATTTTCTCGCTCATGGTTGCAGTCCTGTATTGGCTGGCTTCATCCGGCGGTGAGGTTGGTCAGCGTGCGCACGATGGCTTGCTGCCCCAGCGGAATCTTGAATGCGTTGTGCTCGTAGCCCTTGGCCTTTTGCATGGCGATGCGCGCAGCCTTCTCGAAGGTGGCAGTGTTAGCCGGTTGCCCTTTGAGGGCCTGCTCGGCTTCCAGGGCGCGCCAGGGTTTGGTCGCGACGCCGCCAAGTGCCAAACGCGCATCACGGATGGTGTTGCCGTCGAGCGCAACGATGACTGCGCTCGAGGCCAGGGCAAACTGGTAAGAGGAGCGATCGCGCAGCTTCAGATAGCCGGACTTCCCGCCCTGCAGCGGCGCATCCAGAGTGACGTGGGTGATCAGCTCATCATCCTTCAGCGCGAACTCTTCCCAGGGCTTGTCGCCCGGTAGCAGGTGAAAGTCGAGAAAGTCGATATCACGTGCTCCATCGGGGCCGACTACGTTGACCTTGGCGCCAATGGCTGCCATGGCCACGCACATGTCGGAGGGATGGCTGGCGATGCACTGATCGCTGGTCCCGAGCACCGCATGCACCGAGCGGTTGTAGCCGCCAATGGCCGAGCAGCCTGAGCCCGGGTCACGCTTGTTGCAGGCCGAGGTGCCATCGCGGAAGTAGGGGCAGCGCACCCGTTGCATGACGTTGCCACCGGTGGTCGCCTTGTTGCGCAATTGCGTCGAGGCGCCGGACAGCAGCGCTTCGGACAGCACCCGGTAGTCTTTCTCCACACGCGGATGGCGGGCCAGCGCGGCGTTGGAAACCATGGCGCCGATCTTGAGTCGTCCGTCATCCAGTTCTTCGACCTGACCGAGCTGCAGCCGATTGACGTCGACCATCAGCTCGGGACGCATGATATCGAGCTTGACCATATCCAACAGGTTGGTGCCGCCGGCGAGAAACGAGGCATCTCTGTCCCCGGAATAAGTAGCGACCGCCTGCTCGACGCTGTCGGCGCGGCTGTATTCAAAATGGCGCATGGCGATCTCCTAGGCGGGCTTCATCTGCTTGCGCGCCGACTGGATGGCGCTGAGGATGTTCTTGTAGGCACCGCAGCGGCAGATGTTGCCGCTCATGGCCTCACGCACGGAGAGGTCGTCCTTGCCCACGCTGGGGTCGTTGAGGATGGCCACGGCCGTCATCATCTGGCCCGAGGTGCAGTAGCCGCACTGATAAGCGTCGTGTTCGAGAAACGCCTGCTGGATGGGATGCATCTGGCCGTCCCGCTCCAGGCCTTCGACCGTGGTGATCTCGTCACCGTCGTGGGCAATCGCCAGGCTCAGGCAGGAATTAATCGCTTGCCCGTTGACGTGAATGGTGCACGCGCCGCACTGGCCGTGATCGCAGCCCTTCTTGGTGCCGGTCAGATCGAGCTGATGCCGCAGCACGTCGAGCAAGACCATGTTGGCCGCGACATCCAGGGTATGGGGTTTGCCGTTGACCTTGAGCGTGATGCGCTGCTGGCCGGCCGCCGGACCCGCCTCGCCATCCGCGCGCTGCGCAGCCGGCTCTTCCTTGTCGTCATTGACGTACCCGACGCGACCCCAGGCGGGCACCGCTGCCGCCGCCAGGCCGGTAGCCCCGACCGCCTTGAGAAAGGCGCGGCGCGATCTGGATGCTGCGTCGGGGTCATGGATCTCGACCCCGTTGCGCGGGTTGCTGTCGCGGGCGTCCTGGCCCGGAGGGTTGCGGTTGTCATCGGCCATGGTCTGCCCCATCGCTGGGCTGCCTTGCGGCAGCGGGTTGCTGACTAGCGTTCTTTTCACGCCGTCCTGTGTCCCGCGACGAGGCGCGGACCAGGATTGAGATACGGTTGGACTGCCAGAGGGCGGCAAGCGTTTCAGGAATGTGCGTGCGCTTGGAGTGGGAGAGGTATCAGCCGAGCGGGGGCGGGCGAGAACAGACGCTGCTATTTGAACCAGAAGCGCCGGCAGGAGCGGGCAAGGCTTCGGCTTTGGACGGTTCAGATAGGGCGCCGCCGTTCGTCGATTGCGGCTCGGGCCTACTGCGTTTCGCAGGCTTGCCTGAGGTGCTCATGGCTGCGGCGGGCTGGCGCAACACTCTGATAAGTGTGTTGAGGGCAGGCGGGCTACGAATCGCACCAGCGAATCTAGATGCTGCCTGTATCTGGGCGCCTTGGCGGGCATGCGCGTCGCGCGCCCTGTCATGCCGCCGACTCAGTCTGATGTGTTCGTGCTTGCACTGGTACTACGCGGAAAGGGGACAGATTTACTTTTCCCCCCAAGCCCGCTTCCAAATCCATCGAAACAAGCCAAACCCTAAACGAAAAAGCCCTGCAAATGCAGGGCTTTCTTGATCTGGAGCGGGCGAAGGGAATCGAACCCTCGTCATGAGCTTGGGAAGCTCAGGTAATGCCATTATACGACGCCCGCGATGGGTGCCTTTTTACCAGAAGGGCGCGTGGAATTGAAGCGGGCGCGGGGCTTTTCGGCGAAAGGCTCAGATCTGGGCGGTTTCGCTGACGGTCAGGCTGCGGTATTCACCGGGTGCGAGGGTAGGGTCGAGCGCGAGCGGCCCCATGCGTTCGCGATGTAGCGCGGTGACCTTGTTGTTGAAGTAGCCGAACATGCGTTTGACCTGATGGTAGCGGCCTTCATGCAGGGTCAGGCGCGCCTGATGCGAGCCCAGCAGCTCCAGCTCGGCGGGTAGGGTGGTGAGGTTCTCGAAGCGAAAGTAGAGGCCTTCGGCGAAACGCGCGATACAGATGGGGTCGATCCGGCTTTCGGTTTCCACGAGGTAGGTTTTGCCCAGCAGGCTTTCCGGTTGGGTGAGGCGACGGGACCAGAGGCCGTCGTTGGTAAGGATCATCAGCCCGGTGGTGTTGAAGTCCAGCCGCCCGGCGATGTGCAGCTCGTGCTTATCCGGTTCGCTCAGCAGGTCCAGCACCGTGCGGTGTAAGGGATCGGCGGTGGCGCTGACGCAGCCGGCAGGCTTGTGGAGCATAAAGAAGCGCGCGGGCTTGCCGGCTTGCAGCACCTCGCCATCCAGTTCGATGCGGTCGAAGACGCGGATGTCTTGGGTGCCATCGCAGACTGTCTCGCCATTCACCGAAGCGCGGCCCGACGCTAGCAGCAGACGCGCCTGGCGATGGCTGCAGTGGGGCAGGTTGGCAAGGAAGCGGTCTAGGCGCATCAGGATTTGGCGGGGGGGCTCGCCGCTGGCGCAACGAGGACAGATGCAGGCTTTATTCAGCGCGTCGTCGGGAATGCGTTCGCGGGCTTCGGCTGCGATCTCGGCGGTGAAACACCAGCACGGCTGCGTCGCGGTTGCCGGACTGCTGAGGGCGCATTTGTTCGGCTCGCCGCAGATTGGGCATCTACTGGGATCGGGCGTAACAGTCATAACCGCCTCCGGGCAGTGGCCGCGATAGATACGGTGGAGCTATAAGTGGAATCATAAAAGAAGCCCGGCATTGCACCGGGCTTCTCGTTTTACATCACTACTTCACGCGCTGACCGGGCTTGGCGCCGCTGTCCGGACTGAGCAGGTAGATTTCTTCGCCGCCAGGGCCGGCGGCCAGCACCATACCTTCGGAGACGCCGAACTTCATCTTGCGCGCGGCCAGGTTGGCGACGTACAGGGTCAAGCGGCCTTCCAGCTTGCTCGGGTCCGGGTAGGCGCTCTTGATGCCGGAGAACACGTTGCGCTTGGCGTCGCCGATGTCCAGCGTCAGGCGCAGCAGCTTGTCCGCACCCTCCACAAACTCACACTTCTCGATCAGCGCGATGCGCAGGTCCACAGCTGCAAAGGCGTCGAACGCGATCTCGGCGGCGATGGGCTCTTTGGTCAGCTCGCCATTGCCACTCGCCTGGGCGGCGGTTTCGGTGGAGGCGAGGTCTTCCTTGGATGATTCGATCATGGCTTCGATTTTCGCAGGCTCGATTCGGGTCAATAGCGGAGTGAAGGCGTTCAGCTGATGGTTGGTGAGCAGCGTTTGCAGACCCGTCCAGCGCAGCGGCTCGACATTCAGGAAGCGCTCGGCGTCGGCGGCGAGGTTCGGCAGCACTGGCTTGAGGAAGATCACCAGTTGGCGGAACAGGTTGATGCCGGTGGCGCAGATCGCCTGGACTTCATCCTGCTTACCGTCCTGCTTGTTCAGTGCCCAGGGCGCCTTGTCGGCGATCCAGGCATTGGCGCGGTCGGCCAGGGCCATGATCTCGCGCATGGCGCGGGCAAAGTCACGGTTCTCGTAGGCTTCGGCGATGGACGGTGCGGCGCTCTGGAAAGCGTCGGTCAGTTCCGGCGCGGCGTTGCGGTCGACCATCAAGCCGCTGTTGCCCTTGTGGATGAACCCGGCGCAACGGCTGGCGATGTTGACGACCTTGCCCACCAGGTCGGAGTTGACCTTTTGCACGAAGTCTTCGAGGTTCAGGTCCAGATCGTCCACGCCACGGCCCAGCTTGGCCGCGTAGTAGTAGCGCAGGTACTCGGGGTTCAGATGCTGGAGGTAGGTGCGCGCCTTGATGAAGGTGCCGCGCGACTTGGACATCTTCTGCCCGTTCACCGTCAGGTAGCCATGCACCGCGACGGCGGTGGGCTTGCGGTAGCCGGCGCCCTCGAGCATGGCGGGCCAGAACAGGGTATGGAAATTGATGATGTCCTTGCCGATGAAATGATACAGCTCTGTAGTGGAGTCCTTCTTCCAGAACGCATCGAAGTCCAGTTCCGGGCGGCGTGCGCAGAGGTTCTTGAAGCTCGCCATGTAGCCGATCGGCGCATCCAGCCAGACGTAGAAGTACTTGCCGGGCTCGTCCGGTATCTCGAAACCGAAGTAGGGGGCATCGCGGGAAATGTCCCATTCATGCAGGCCGCCGTCGAGCCATTCGGCGATCTTGTTGGCGACCGACTCCTGCAGGCTGCCGCTGCGCGTCCACTCTTTGAGCATCGCCTCGAAGTCGGGCAGCTTGAAGAAGAAGTGCTTGGAGTCGCGCAGCACGGGCGTGGCGCCTGAAATCGCCGAGCGCGGGTTCTTCAGCTCGGTGGGCTCGTAGGTGGCACCGCACTTTTCGCAGTTGTCGCCGTACTGATCTTCGGCCGCGCACTTCGGGCAGGTGCCCTTGATGAAGCGGTCGGCGAGGAACATACCCTTTTCAGGGTCGAAATACTGGGTGACCGAGCGGGTGGCAATGTGGCCGGCGTCGCGCAGCCGGGTGTAGATCAGACTCGACAGCTCGCGGTTTTCCTCTGAGTGAGTTGAATGGAAGTTGTCGAAATCCACTAGAAAGTCGGCGAAGTCGGCACTGTGCTCGGCCTGCACGTTGGCGATCAGTTGCTCAGGCGTAATGCCTTCCTTTTCGGCGCGCAGCATGATGGCCGAGCCGTGCGCGTCGTCCGCACAGACGTATATGCACTGGTTGCCGCGAAGCTTCTGGAACCGCACCCACATGTCCGTCTGGATGTACTCGAGCATGTGGCCAAGGTGAATCGAACCGTTGGCGTAGGGCAGGGCACTGGTGACGAGGATCTGGCGGGCTTCGGACATGGGAAAGTCTGCAGTCGAGGTTGCGAAGTGAGTCGGCCACTATAAAGGCGCGGCGGTTTTTTTTCATCCGCACGGGCGACCGCGGCGCGTGTCGAATACCCGTTCCACGCCTCATTGACGCGCCTGATGAGCGCAGGGCACGGCGCGGGGTAAGATGCCCGTCTGTTTCACTAGGTTTTTCTTGGGAGTAGCCATGACCGTCACACGCGAAGCTGTTGAAGCCGTCTTGCGGCAGTACACCGACCCGCACCTGAATCAGGATCCGGTAAGTGCCGGTTGTGTGCGTTCGATTGATGTCCAGGGTGATCGCGTCAGCGTACGGCTGGAGCTGGGCTATGCCGCCGGTCTGTTTCGCAGCGGCTGGGCGCAGATGCTGGCGATGGCCATCGAGCAACTCGAGGGCGTGAGCCGCGCCGATGTACAGATCGATTGCGTGGTCCGTTCGCACAAGGCCCAGGACCAGCTGGAATCACTGGGCAACGTGAAGAACATCATTGCCGTGGCGTCCGGCAAGGGCGGTGTCGGCAAGTCCACGACCGCGGCCAACCTGGCGCTGGCGCTTGCGCGGGAAGGCGCGCGGGTCGGTGTGCTGGATGCCGATATCTACGGGCCGAGCCAGGGCATCATGTTTGGCATCCCCGAAGGCACACGGCCGCAGATACGTGACGGCAAGGCGTTTATTCCGCTGGAAGCGCACGGCGTTCAGATCATGTCGATGGCCTTTCTCGCCGATGACAAGACGCCGATGGTCTGGCGCGGGCCGATGGTTTCCGGAGCCTTGCTGCAATTGATCACTCAGACCGCCTGGAATGACCTCGATTATCTGGTGGTGGACATGCCGCCGGGCACGGGTGATATCCAACTGACCCTGGCGCAGAAAGTGCCGGTGGTCGGTGCGGTGATCGTCACGACGCCGCAGGACCTGGCGCTGCTGGACGCAAAGAAGGGCGTGGAGATGTTCCGCAAGGTAAACATTCCGGTCTTGGGTGTGGTGGAAAACATGGCCATCCACATTTGTTCGAATTGCGGCCATGCCGAGCACCTGTTCGGCGAAGGCGGTGGTGAGAAGCTGGCAGCGCAGTACAACGTCGAATTGCTCGCCTCGCTGCCGTTGTCGATGGCGATCCGTACCCAGGCTGATGCCGGCAAGCCAACTGCCGTTGCGGACCCGGAAAGCCAGATCGCCATGATCTACCAGCAGATGGCCCGCAGCGTCGGCGCACGGATTTCCCAGAGCGGGCAGATCATTGCGCAATCGATGCCGAACATTACCGTCTCGGACGACTGACCGCGAAGCATGGCGGCCTTGCGCGTCGCCTGTAGGCGCGAGTCGCTGGTACACGGCATCCTTCGAGGATTTGCCGGAGTGCTTTTTATCCTTGTAGGAGCGAGCTTGCTCGCGAATGCTTTGGCGGCGCGGCTCCTTTCGCGAGCAAGCTCGCTCCTACAGCGGCGTGCGGCGGCGGTGGCGTGCGGGCACTGGGATCTGGAACGGGCTGGGGTTTGGGGCTCGATTCAGGTGGTGTTGCGCGTTAGCGGGTCCCGCCAAGTTGTCTCGCCGCAAATCGCAGGCATAAAAAAGCCCCGCCGAGGCGGGGCTTTTTCAGAGAAGCTTCAGGTTAGATAACCTGAACTTCCTCAGCTTGCATGCCCTTCTGGCCGCGGGTAGCGACGAAGGAAACTTGCTGGCCTTCTTTCAGGCTCTTGAAACCGTCGCCTTGGATGGCGCGGAAGTGTACGAAAAGGTCGTCACCGGATTGCGGAGTGATGAAGCCGAAGCCTTTCTCATCGTTGAACCACTTAACGGTACCGGTTTGGCGATTGGACATTTGAAATGTCTCCTTGAACAAGGTGTAGAGATAATTTGAACGGGCAAATACCCCGAACGGTGACTGTGTGCAAGGAGTTAAAGGAGTCGTAGCAATGATCGGATCGAAATCTAAACATGTAGCGATTCACGGTGACACATGCAGCAGCAGCCAACGAAAGATACCGCATTTCCGTAGCAATGCGAGCATTATTTTCACTTTCTTCCCAGGGCCCGCCGGGCGCGGCGCCAGCTCACGTCTGCTGGGCTTTGAACCGGCCTCGTCGGCTCGGTAAGATGCACGCCTTCATCAGTTGACCCTCAGCCCAAATCAGGACGCCCGCCATGAGCATCAAATCGGATAAGTGGATTCGCCGGATGGCCCTGGAGCACGGCATGATCGAGCCCTACGTCGAGCGCCAGGTGCGCACCGAGGGCAGCGAGCGTCTGATTTCCTACGGCGTCTCCAGCTATGGCTACGACGTGCGCTGTGCCGACGAATTCAAGATTTTCACCAACATCAACTCCGCCATCGTTGACCCGAAGAATTTCGACGAGAAGAGTTTTGTCGACATCAAGAGCGACGTTTGCATCATCCCGCCGAACTCCTTTGCGCTGGCGCGCACCGTCGAGTATTTCCGCATCCCGCGCAACGTGCTGACTATCTGCCTGGGTAAGAGCACGTACGCGCGCTGCGGCATTATCGTCAACGTCACCCCACTGGAGCCCGAGTGGGAAGGGCATGTGACGCTGGAGTTCTCCAACACCACCACGCTGCCGGCCAAGATCTACGCCAACGAGGGCGTGGCGCAGATGCTCTTCCTGGAGTCCGACGAGGAGTGCGAAACCTCCTACCGCGACCGGGGCGGCAAGTACCAGGGGCAGCGCGGTGTGACCCTGCCCAAGGCCTAGCATGTCGGGGCGCGTAAGTGCGCCCCGTGGCGGCTCACCAGGGCAGCGGCTGGCCCTGGTAATCGAGGTAGTGATGCCCGCCCCGTCCGGCCGCGCGGTTGACCTGCTCGACCATGCCGCGGCAGCTGGTTTCGACATCCAGCGGCGCCTCGGCCCCTCCCATGTCGGTCCTGACCCAGCCCGGATGCATCGAGAGTACGGTGAGGCTGGTGTCACCCAGTTGGGCGACAAATGTCCGGGTGAGGTGGTTCAGTGCGGCCTTGCTGGCGCCGTAGAGCGGCATGCCCATGCCGGGACCAGTTTCTACGCTGCCCATGATCGAGCTCATGAACGTGATGACGCCATTGCGCGGGGCGAGCCGTGGCAGCAGCCGCCGGGCCACGCGAACGGGGGCCACGGCATTGGTCATGAACAGTTCGGCGACGTCGTTCTGGCTGGCATTGTCGGCCGAGAGCGTGCGGGCACCGGAAATGCCGGCGTTGATGAACAGGGCACTCAGCGAAACGCCATCCAGGCGCTGGGCCAACGCATCTACGGCCGCGTCGTCCTGGATGTCCAGCGTCTCGATGCGCACGTTCTCGATGGCCCGCAGGGCGTCTGCCCGCTGCGGGTCTCGTACGGTGGCGATGACTTGCCAGCCCTCAAGAGCGAACTGGCGGGCAAGGCCCAGCCCCAGGCCGCGCGAGGCGCCGATGATCAGAGCGGTATCAGGCATTCGAAGCTCCTCCGAAACAGGTGGATGGCAGGCGCGCGGCAGATTCCAAGGTGATCGGCACGCCGCGTTGCGCCTCGCAGAAACGACAATGCCCGCATCGGCTCGATGCGGGCATTGCGTTGGCAAGCGTCACGGAGCGGTCGTCCGTCCCGTTCGGCTGGCAGCGGGATCAGCCGGCGAAGTTCTTCGCGACGAAGCCCCAGTTGACCACGTTCCAGAACGCTTCGACGAACTTCGGTCGGGCGTTGCGGTAGTCGATGTAGTAGGCATGTTCCCAGACGTCGCAGGTCAGCAACGGCTTGTCACCGGCGGTCATCGGGTTGCCCGCACCGATGGTGCTGGCCAGGCCGACGCTGCCGTCGGACTTCTTCACCAGCCAGGCCCAGCCGGAGCCGAAGGTGCCGATGGCGGTCTTGGTGAACTCTTCCTTGAACTTGTCGAAAGAACCGAACGCGGCGTTGATGGCGTCGGCCAGAGCGCCAGTCGGCTGGCCACCGGCGTTCGGCGCCATGCAGTTCCAGAAGAAGGTGTGGTTCCAGACCTGAGCGGCATTGTTGAAGATGCCACCAGAAGAGGTCTTGATGATGGTTTCCAGGTCCTTGCCTTCGAACTCGGTGCCAGGAACCAGGTTGTTCAGGTTGGTCACGTAGGCCTGGTGGTGCTTGCCATGGTGATACTCGAAGGTCTCGGCGGAAATGTGCGGCTCGAGGGCGTTCTTTTCAAACGGAAGCGGCGGCAATTCGAAAGCCATGGTGTATCTCCTGCTCAGGTGTCGAAGATAGATGCGGCGCGCCAGGAGGCAGTTTGCGCTGGTCGCCAGCGCTCCGTCGAACGGATCGAACCACTGCACCGCTGCTGGTCCGTCTACGGCTGTCTTTTCCCTTTGCGCGCTGCATGCGTTGCGCAATCTTTCGGCCGATCACGGGCGGCCGTAGCGGCGGGTGAAGCGTCTCGCTCCAGGCCCGCGAACCAGGGATCATAGCACCCGACCTGCGGCAAAACCACGCGTCAACCGTGTGGGAAAGCCAGCGCCAGAGCCGCGCGGCGGGGCACGGACAGGCTGGGGGCGAGTGCTTCAGGCCCTCTGCGTGGACCCTGGGCAGGCGCCGACGTTCCTTAACCGGCGAGGATCAGTTGCGCGGCAACGAAGAACATCATCGCCGCCACGCCAAGGTCGATCAGCCGCCAGGTCACCGGGCGGGCCAGCCACGGCGCCAGCCAGGCACCGCCCAGCGCGAGGATCAGGAACCACAAGGTTGAGGCGCTGGCAGCGCCCAGTGTGTAGGCGCCCGGTGCCGGTTGCTGGGCACCAAGCGAGCCGATCAGCAGCACCGTATCCAGATAGACGTGCGGGTTGAGCAGCGTCACCGCCAGAGCCGCGAGCAGCACCCGACGCAGCGGCCGATGGCCTTTGTGCGTGTCCTCCTGCAAGCCCTGCGGGCGGGCGGCCCGGCGCAGTGCGACGCTGCCGTAGAACAGCAGGAAAGCCGCGCCGCCCCAGCGGGTGACGTCCAGCAGCAGCGGACTGCGAGCCAGCACGGCCGCCAGGCCGAACACGCCGACGCTGACCAGCAGGATGTCGCAGAGGATGCAGAGCGCCGCCACCGGCAGGTGATGCTCACGCCGCAGGCTCTGCGCCAGCACGAAGGCGTTCTGCGCGCCGATCGCGACGATCAGCCCCGCCGTCACGAGCAACCCGTTGAAATAGCTCTGCCACATTGCGCACCGCCTCGTCGTCCGAAAGGCTGGCAGTCTCAATCGGTGTTGGGTATAAGCAAAACGAAAACTCGTTATGTCACATAAGGACCGCTTATGTTCGATTACAAGCTGCTGTCCGCCCTTGCTGCGGTGGTCGAGCAGGCCGGCTTCGAGCGCGCGGCCCAGGCGCTCGGGCTGTCGCAATCGGCGGTGTCGCAGCGCATCAAGCTGCTGGAGGCGCGGCTGGGGCAGCCGGTGCTGTTGCGCGCGACGCCACCGAGGCCGACCGAGGTGGGGCAGCGCCTGCTCAACCATGTCCAGCAGGTTCGCCTGCTCGAGCGGGACTTGCAGGCCCAGGTCCCGCAGCTGGACGACAGTCACCTGCCGGAGCGACTGCGCATCGCGCTCAATTCCGACAGCCTGGCGACCTGGTGGGCGGACGCGGTGGGGCCGTTCTGCAAGACCCACGGCGTGGTGCTCGACCATGTGCTGGAGGACCAGGACGTCGGCCTCAAGCGCATGCGCGCCGGCGAGGTGGCCGCCTGCGTGTGTGCGGTGGAGCGACCGCTGGCCGGTGCGCGCAGTCTGTTTCTCGGCGCGATGCGCTACCGGGCGCTGGCTACGCCGGCCTTCGTCGAGCGCCACCTGTGCGACGCGGCACCGGCGCAGGCGCTGCTGCGCGCACCGGCCATCGTGTTCGGGCCGGACGACCAGCTGCAGCATCGTTACCTGGCGTCGCTGGGCCTGGATGGGCCGTTCAGCCACCACCTGTGCCCGTCCTCAGAAGGTTTCGTGCGGTTGATCCAGAGCGGCCTGGGCTGGGGCCTGGTGCCCGAATTGCAGGTGCGGGATGCGTTCGCGAGTGGCGAGCTGGTCGATGTCTATCCCGGCGCGCCGATTGACGTGCCGCTGTACTGGCACCATTGGCGCAACGGCGGAACCTTGCTCGCCGAGCTCACGCGGGCGCTGACCCTGTCGGCTGGCCAGTGGCTGGTCGAGTAAAGGCTAGCCCAGCACGCGCTGGCCCCGGTAAATCTTCACCGAGGCATTCGATTCGGTGGGTTTCGATGAGCTGGCCGAGACGGTAAATAACGCGGGGCGGTCACTGTAGATGGCCAGGCGGCGACCGAGCTCGCGTGTGGCCTCATCACCCGAACAGAGGCATGCGGCAAGCATGGCCTGGATAGCGTCCGGCTGGCTCAGGCGAATGTCCAGCTGCTGCTCGTCACGCAAGCGACGGCGCAGCTGCTGCATGCAATCGAGTACGGCCTTATTGATTTCCATCGTGATCCGTCTCCGTGTCTGGCGCGTCCGTGTAGGCCCGACATCCCTGTCGGCGAGTGCTATCCACTGGCCCAAGAAAGCTGAGCAACACACATGCCAGGTTGTATGCGGAGACCTCTCAGTATCCGGCGGGGTACTGGAAAGCCTGGTAGCGCCTGCTGCGGCGCCGCGAGACTTGAGGCTGAGAGGTAGGCGGTGCGCACAGGCGAGATCCATGCCGCACCCCTAACGCACCATGCACGCCCGCTCATGCCTGCTTCGGGTGCATGTCGGCGGCGCAGGCCGCGCTGAAGTGGTCCTGCCGAATCGTTATACTGCGCGATGTCTTTCGCTTCGCGTCACCAAAGGTATCCCATGCGCAACGATGCTCACGACGAACTGGACAACATACCCAGCCTGACCGCGGGCCGCGAGCGCGACCCCTATCCGGCACCTGAGCTCGAGCCGATCGGCCGCACCGCGCGCAGCGTACCCGACGAGCCGCGGGCTCGGCAGAAACGCCGCGCCGGCAGCACGGCTCCGCTGTGGGTGCTGATCGTGGCGCTGTTCGGCTTGTCGCTCGGGCTCGGCTGGTGGGGCATGCAGCAGGTGCAGCGGCTCGAAACGCAGTTGGTGGCGACGCAGGAAAGCTTCGCCCGCATCAGTGAGGACGCCACCGGCCGCCTGCAGGACATCTCCGGCAAGATCGTGGCGACCGAGTCCAATGTCACCACCGAGGGCGAGGCCCTGAAGCTGCGCATCAAGCAACTTGAGAAGCAGGCGCTGGAACTGGCCGAGCAGCAGCGCGCCCTGGCGACCCAGCAGCAGAGTCTGACCGGTCGGCAAAGCAATCAGGACAAGCGGCTCGAGGAGCAGGGTGCGCGCCTCGAACGGCTGAACACCGAGGCTAGCGGGCAGCAGACGGCCGTGACATCCCTTGGTGACCGCATCAAGGGCGTCGCGGACGAGCAGGCGACGCTCAAGTCGTCGGTGGCCGGCCTGAAAGGCTCGGTCGACGAACTGGCCAAGCTGTCCGGACGAATCGACGGGTTGAGCAAGGACATCGCGGCGCTGAAGCAGAAGGGCGATGCCAGCCAGGCGGTCAGCCGGCTTGAGCAGGATGTGCTGGTGCTGCGCAGCGAACTCGACAACCGCCCGGCGCCGACGCCCGGGATCAATACGTCGGAGTTCGACTCGTTCCGCAGGCAGGTGACGCGCACCATCAACGGCCTGCAGGGCCAGATAGCCAACCTGCAGCAGCAGATCGACAAGCGCTAGTTCCGGCGGCCCAAAGAAAAGCCGCTGCGCAGTGAGCGCAGCGGCGTGGCCAAATCGCCAACGAGGAGTGGGTGGGGCTACAGGTCCATCGCCAGCGAGAGGCCCAGGCCCTGGTTGCGGTTGTCATTGCCCTGGTAGTTGTAGCTGGCACGCAGGCTCAGACCGGTCGTCAGCTGGTGATCAATCCCGACGCTGAAGCGCGTCTGGTCACCGGTGGGGGTGGCGCCGGGCAGGGCGAAGGTATTGTTCGCCACGCTGTTCAACGACATCCGCAGGTCGTCACGCTGCTCATCCTCGCGCTCGACCTCGCGCGCCACCTCGGCCAGCAGTTGCGTGCGTTCGCTCAGGGCATAGCGACCGAACACGCCGACGGACAGGCGCAGGGATTCGAGCGCCTGGTCGTCGTAGGTCAAGGCCGTGGAGCTGGCGCCTTTCTCGCTGTAGCCGTCGACATCGACCTTCTGATAGCTGGCGCCGATGAATGGGCCGAACTGCAGCCGATCGGCCGGTTGCATCAGGTTGAAGCCGGTCTTGGCCGACAGGCCCCAGACCGATCCTTCGGTGCTGCCTTTCTCGCTGCGTTCCGTCACGCCCAGGGCGAAGCGGCGATCGAGCGAGTCGTAGTCGAGATAGCCGATACTGGCGCTGAAGTCAGCGAACAGGCGATCTTGCTGGAAGCTGGCAAAACCCGTCGCCAGGTAGCTGCGCATTTCCAGATCCGAGTCAGCGTCGCCGAGCTTCAGGTCGTTCTGCGCCAACCCGAGGCTGAGGCCTGCCAGCCAGGCTTCGCTGAGGCGATTGGTCATGCCCAGCGCCAGGGTCGGGCTGTCGCCGTCCCCACCGCCGAAACCGTCGTAGTCCGGCCGGTTGTAGCCGCCCTGGACGAAGCTGCGCCAGCCGCCGATGGCCTGCCAGCGACCGCGCTGGGCGCTCAGTTCGTTGTCGAGCATCTGCAGGTGATTGCGCAGGGCGGAACGGCCCATTTCCGGTAACCGCGAGATCTGCGCCGGCGCGGCGAGGATCGAGTAGATATAGTCGGCGCTGATCTGGTGCACGGCGGTGGTCGGATGGACCTGGTCATTGAACAGCAGCCGGCTTGGATCGGCATTGGCCGTGCCCAGGCCATAGGTCGAATCCAGCGGACAGTTGCCGCCGTCAAAGCACACCGCGGTCTGGTCGATGGTCGGATCGAAGCCGAAGCGAGCCAGGTCCGCGCGTACCTCCGAGAGCAGCAGGCGGTTGTTCAGCAGCACATAGTTGCCGCCTTGCGCCTGCAGGCCCGCGGCGAGCTCGGCGTTGAATGCGTCGCTCAGGTTGTTCAACGCCGCGCTGAAGCCCGGCGCGCTGTTGCCCAGCGGCGTATTGCCAACGTCCGGCAGATCGGAAATGACGACGTAGCGCGCACCGGCCGCTTGCAGTGCGCCAACGGCGGCGACCATGTTGGCGGCTGATTGCGCCATGGTGATCGGTAGCGGGGCGGTCCCGGCGACGAGCTGGAAAATATCGTTGGCGCCGCCGTTGAGGTAATACAGGCCGTTCGGGTCGACCTGAGGGTTCTCCACCAGGTAGCCGGGACGGGTTCGTGAAAGCCCGTTGGCAGCTACCGTCGAGGTGCCCACCAGCGAATTGAGGATCTGATCCGAACGGTAACCACCCACCGCGTAGTTGGTACCGTCGGCATTGCCGGTCAATATGCCGGGCAGCAGCGGGGTAGACGGCAGCGACTGCAGGCCGAGCCGGTTGGCGAGTAGCTGGGTAACAACCTGTCCGGCGTATTCGGTGTTGTTTGGTGCGTAGGACGGGCCGGTGCGATTGGTAAAGCGCAGGCCGCCAGTGGGCAAGCCGTTCGCCAGAGGGCTGCCGGCGTCGGGGAAACTGCCGGCGTCGCTCAGCGAGTCGCCGAAGTTGACGAACTGGCTGTAGGGACTCGCATCGGCATGGGCCAGCGTGGGCATGCCGGCCAGCAGCAGGGCCAGCGCCAGGGGCTTCAAAGCGTTGTGCACGGAAATTCTCCTTGTTGTTGTTATCGTCGGCGGCCGCCATCGGCGCTCGCCAATTCACGCTAGTCGCCTGGAGGCGCGTCGATAATCGCTCCAAAGCGTAATTTTCCGGGCAGTTCCCTGTCACTCCAACGGATTACTGGCGTCTGGCTGAGGATTCATGGCTTGTTACAAATTTTCTCCGAGCGGCGCTTTAGCGCGGTTGCGCGTGGCCGTTAACCGTTGCAGCTCCCCTAAGCCGCATGAACCGTAAGGATAAATCGTCGCTGGGAGGTCAGGCTGGCGTCAGATCGCCATCCTGTGCGCGGCTGGAGGCGCGGAGAGGTCGAGCGCAGCTGCTGTGTGATGATGTCGAACTGCTATCATCTGGCGCGAATTTTCACGAGTCGTGGACTGTTCCGCCAACCCATCGGGTAATTATAAAAATGTCGTTCCTGACCGATCTGCTGTCGAGCCGTCTGGCTACGCTCCTGCCCAGTGAACTCAAGGCCAACGAGTTCGTGAAGCTGATCATCCCGCACCGTCATTCGCTGCTGCTCACGCAGCGCCGCGCCACCCTCATCGTCAACCGCGTCAGGCTGTTCGCCTTTCTCTTCGCCATCCTCACACCGCTGTGGGGAATCATCGACGTGATGGTCTTCAACTACCCGCTGTGGCTGGGCCTGGCGACGTTTCGCCTGCTCGCATGCGGGGCGTTTACCTGCCTGCTGGTGTTCTACCGGCCGAGCGGCAACCTATTCGATGCCTATCGGGCGGTGGCGCTGCTGTTCGCCATTCCCACGGCGTTCTACATCGCCTCGCATACGCTGCTCGGCGGTTATCAGCTCACCCAACTGTCGGCAGTGGTGGCCACCGGCTACGCCTTCCTGCCGTTCGTGCTGATGGCCGGCCTAGCGATCTTTCCGTTGACCTTGGTGGAAAACGTGGTAATGGCCAGCGTGCTGTTGCTGGCGCAGGCGCTGGCCGGCTACCTCTCCTGGGCGACGTTGAACTGGCCGTCGTTCGCTGGTGGTTTCTGGTTGCTGATTCTCATCGCTGGCGTAACGGCCCTGGCCAGCCTTAGCCAGCTGGCCTTCATGATCGCCCTGGTGCGCCAGGCTATCCGCGATCCGCTGACCGGCGTGTTCAGCCGTGGCAGCGGCCAGGAAATCCTCAAGCTGCAGTGGGACACCGCGCGCCGCCACGACACGGGGCTGGCGGTCGCCTTCATCGACCTCGATCACTTCAAAGCCATCAATGACGGTTACGGCCATGATGCCGGCGACCTAGTGCTGCGCGACTGCACGCAACAGATGTTGGCCAGCCTGCGCAGCACGGATACCTTGTTGCGCTGGGGCGGCGAGGAGTTCGTGGTGATCATGCCCGACACCGACCTCGACCAGGCGCGTCTGGCCCTCGAGCGCATGCTGCGCAATGGTCTGGGACGGCGTCCGGACGGCACGACCCTGACCTGCAGCATCGGCCTGGCCGAGCGCTGCTGCGACTTCGCTGAGACGCCGCGCGAGCTGCTCGAACTGGCCGACAAGCGCATGTACCTGGCGAAAACCACCGGCCGCAACCGGCTCTGCTGGGCCGATTCGGCGGAGCCCGAAGTCGACGTCACAGCGGCCTGACCGGCTCACTGCGCAACGGCGTAGACATGCTTGAGGTAGCTGACGAAGGCCTCGTCCCGGCACATGGTCTTGCCCGGTGAGTCGGATATCTTGGCCACCGGCTGGCCGTTGCAACTGGTCATCTTGATCACCATGTTGGTCGGCTCGACGCCCGGGATGTCGCAGGTCAGGTGCGTGCCGATGCCGTAGCTGGTGTTGCTGCGGCCGGCCAGCGCGCGGTAGATGCCCAGCGCCCTGGGGAAATCCAGCCCATCGGAAAAAACCAGCTGCCGCGTCATCGGATCGATGCCTAGCCGACGGTAGTGGGCGATGGCCTTTTCCGCCCATTCGACCGGGTCGCCGGAATCGTGGCGCAGGCCGTCGAACAGCTTGGCCAGGTAAAGATCGAAATCGGCGACAAACGCGTCCATGGTGATGCAGTCGGTGATGGCGATGCCCAGCGCGCCGCGGTATTCGCGGGCCCAGCAATCGAGCGCCGCGCTCTGGCTGTCGATCAGCCGGGGGCCGAGCTGCTGGTGCGCCATGATCCACTCGTGGGCCATGGTGCCCATGGGCTTGAGGTCCAGCGTTCGCGCCAGGTGGACGTTGCTGGTGCCGACGAACTGCCCCGGGAAGTCCGCCTGCAGGCGCTCGATCACCGCCGCCTGCACACCGTAGGAAAAGCGCCGCCGGGTGCCGAAATCGGCGAGCCTGAAGCCCGCAAGCTCCCGCTCGCTGGCTTCGTCGCGCAGCCAGCGCAGCTTTTCATCCAGCCGATCGGTTGCCTGCTCCAGCGTGACGTTGGGGAAACGCGCGCGGTTGCGCACCTCGCTGATGATCGCCAGCAGCGGGACCTCGAAGAGGATCACGTGCAGCCAGGGCCCGCGCAGGTAGAGCACCAGCTCATCGCCTTCGAGCTCGACGCGTACATAGCGCGGGTCGAAACGAAACAGCCCGAGAAAGCGGATGAAATCCGGCTGCATGTACGGAATGGCTTCGAGGAATGCCAGCTCGTCGGCCTCGAAGCGCAGCTCGGCCAGGGCCTGCAACTGCTCGGTGATGGCGCCCAGGTAGGGTGACAGGTCTTCCTTCGAGCGGCTGCGGAAGGCCCATTCCACTTCGGCGTTGGGGTAATGGTGTAGCACCGCCTGCATCATCGTCAGCTTGTAGTAGTCGGTGTCCAGCAGGCTCTGGATGATGCGCTCGGAAAATGCGCTGACGCTCATGGAAGGCTCCCTGTCGCAGGGCGGGAATCAGGCTCCGCCGATGCCTTCGACCACCTTACCGGTACCGCCGCAGTTTGGGCATGGCTCGTTGCCCTGTTGGCCGCTGCCGTTACAGCGGGGGCAGAGGTTTTCACCGGTGCCGGGCGTGTCGGGCGGCGCCTGGTCGCCGGGGTGGGTGCTGTCGGTGGCTGGAACGGTTTCTTTCATGGGGAAGGCTCTTTTGCAGTCGTTAAAAAGAAAAGCTCGAAACTTGCCGCCACACAATTGACTGACTGTCGCGCTTTATACGTCGGTGAACAATGACTGCAAGTCTGTTGCAATAAGTGGCTTCGACACACGCGGCGAATAAATAAAAAAGGGCAAAGAAAAAATCCTTTGCCCTTCTTTCTGCAGCCACTCTCAGCTGTTGCTGTTGCGTCCACCGCCGTGGCTGTTCTGGCCGCCCTTGCGGCCTGCCTCGGAGGCTTTCTCACGGTCATTGGCGAAGTTGCCACCGCTGTTGTGGCCGCCTTTCTTGCCGGCTTCGGAGGCTTTTTCGCGGTCGTTTGCAAAGTTGCCAGGATTCTTGTTCGCCATGTCTAACTCTCCTCGATGGATACAGACTTCTGCGGGGGCTGAACGCAACTTCATCAGCCTTCGTTAATTCAGAGCGACCGAGCGCATCAGGAGTTTCCGCCGTTGAACAAGCGGCGGACGAATGGTTGGAACGTCCGTTTGTCCCCGTATGGCGACATGCAACTACAGCGAAACGGTAGTTGTCCGCGCAGGTGATATCCGGGCCGGGAAAACCAGGTTTGTCAGGCAACCAAGGCTTGCTGACGCTGAGCCAGCAAGCGCATCACGTAGCCGATCTTCAACGCGGTCGGCCCGAGGATGACCAGCGCATGGCTGGCCACCACGGTGCCGAGCATGAGGTGCCGATCGAACACGTAGGCGCCGGCAATGCCCAGCAGCAGGAGCAGCACGCCGGCGAGCATGAGCAGGTTGGCGAGGATGAACAGGCGGTGGGGATGCAGGGACTGCGTGTGCATGGCGATACCTCTCGATCGGGTCAGAAGCTGTTGGCTCTCTTCGGGATCACTCCAGCGCCGATGCCGGGCCGAAGAATTCGTAGCGTGCCTGGTGCTCTGGGACGCCCAGTGCGCGCAGCTGGCGACGAATCGCCGCCATGAAAGGCTTGGGGCCGAGGAAATAGGCGTCCAGGTCGCGCTCGGCCGGCAGCCAGGCGTCGAGCCTTTCCTCGGTCATCAGGCCGACCGCGTCCGGCTGGTGCGCCTGGCCCTGGTGCTCGTCGTAGCAATAGAAGCGCTTGAGCTGGCTGTGCCGCTCGGCCAGCGCATCGATGGTCTGGCGAAAGGCGTGGTTGTCCGCGTTGCGCGCGCAGTGGATGAAGTGGATCGGCCGATCCATGGACACCGCTTCCTCGAGCATCGCCAGGGTCGGCGTGATGCCCACGCCACCGCTGATCAGCACCAGCGGCTTGCTGCCGGGCTGCAGGACGAACTGGCCGGCCGGGGCGAACAGCTCCAGACGGTCGCCGATCGCCATGCCGTGCAGGGCGTTGGACGCCACGCCGCCCGGCTCGCGCTTGACGCTGATACGGTAGTCGCGGCCGTTGCTCGCTGCGGAAAGCGAGTAGTTGCGGCGGATTTCCGCGCCGTCCACCTGCAGCCGCACGCCGATGTACTGGCCGGGCTTGTGCTCGACCACCGGGCCATTGTCCTCGGGCTCCAGATAGAACGAGGTGATCTCCTGGCTCTCGATCACCTTGCGCGCGATGCGGAAGCTACGGGCGCCGCGCCAGCCGCCGGGCGTCTGGGCGCTGGTCCGGTAGAGCTGTTCCTCGCTGTCGATCAGGATCTGGGCGAGCTGATTGTAGGCGGCGGCCCAGGCGTCGATCACCGCGTCGGTGGCGACGGCTTCGCCGAGCACCTCGCGGATCGCGCGCAGCAGGCAGTTGCCGACGATGGGGTAGTGCTCGGGTAGCACCTGCAGCGCCACGTGCTTGTTGATGACCTGGGCCACCAGGTCGCCGAGCTGGTCCAGCCGGTCGATGTGCCGGGCATACATCAGCACGCCGTTGGCCAGCGCCCGCGGCTGGTCGCCGCTGGCCTGGTGAGCCTGGTTGAACAGCGGGCGTACCTCGGGGTGCTCGGCGAGCATCAGCCGGTAGAAGTGATTGGTGAGGGCTTCGCCACCGCTCTCGAGCAGCGGCACGGTGGCTTTGATCAGGGCACGTTGTTCAGCGCAAAGCATGGAGGACTCCAGTCGTTGATCGGGCCTGCCTCTCGTGGCGGCGCCTCGGGGCGCAGCGTGGACAGGTACAGGGATCCTTTCAATAACCGTTCCATCGTGGAATTGACCGTAATCAAGGGCGTGAAGGCCTGAGGCGGGTGAAACAGACCCCGGTTTTACTGGTTGATATAACCCTGTTGAGGTTCTTTGTACCCTGTCTTGGCCGATCCAGGCGGAGCTGTCAGCGAACCGCTGCGCGCGGCTGCCCTCTAAGGCTCCACATACCTAGACGAGAGAGGCTGCAATGGAGAACTACCACATCACGCACGACGACGACCGCTGGGTGCTGCGCGAGGAGGGCGACAAGCGCGCGCTGTTGGAGGCCGCGACGAAGGAGGACATCATTGCCGAGACCCGCGACTATATGAAGCTGCGCACGGCCTCGGTGAAGATCCATACCCTCGACGGCCAGATCGAGGAGGAGCGTACCTACCCGCGCGATCAGGACCCGCGCGCAACCAAGGGCTGATCCCTGCCGGTTTCCGTCCGAGCCGTGGACGGCGGTACTGCAAGGCCAGCGTCACCGTCCAGCAGGCAAGGATGAACGGCATGGTCAGGGGCGCCAGCCCCAACTGGTCGAAGCCGAGCCGGGCCCCGATCGCCACGAGGATGCCCAATGCCGGCGCCAGCGCCGACCGGCTCGCCTGGCTCAGGGCCAGCGCGGCCAGCGCCGGGTTGTAGCCGGCGAGTCCGGCCAGGGCGTGGGGCGCAGCGGCATCGACCAGCAAGGCCAGGTAGATGCCCGCAGCCGAACCGCACAATGCCCAGAGGGCCGCGCTGCGATCGGCCCACAGCAGGCCGGCGAACAGGCAGGCCGCAGCCGCCGGGGCGGAAAGGAACACCATCTGCCCGACACCGCGCAGCATCCCGCCCAGGGCGTCCCAGTGAGACGCTGCCGTTTCCGGTAGCCGCGCATCCAGCACGTCGTCCAGCAGCCCGACCAGGCCCAGCGCCAGCCATCCCAGCAGCACGAATACCAGCGTCAGGACCGGCAGGCCGTGTCTGTGCAGGCGATGCAGCAACCGCCGTTGCAGGGGTGCGCTGAGCGCGCCTGCCAATGCTGCGAGTAACCAGGCCAGGGGTGTTTCGCCCAGGACCAGCAACAGCCCCAGCAGCGCCGCGTTGTAGCCATACACACCCGCTTCGATCTCGTCCTGTGCATAGCCGCGGATGACCGCCACGAGGGTGCCGCCGATCAGGCCGAGCAGGGCGCCGGCGAGCAGCGCAGGCGCCTGCAGCCCGAGGGCGACGAGCACCAGGAGGCCGCACCCGGCATGACGCTGCAGGAGGATCTGGCTGGCGCCGTGCAGGGTCGCGCGCAGCAGGAACAGGGGGGGCAGAAACGGGGAGGTGCGCATGGGCCCTCTCGAGCCAGGCAGAGCGGCCGCCACCAGCGGGTGCTGGCGGCCGGCCCGGTGGCTTCAGTTGAGGGTTTCGATGCGCAGCGAATTGGTCGTGCCCGACTGCCCCAGCGGCACACCGGCGGTGATCAGCACGGTGTCGCCGGCGCCGGCCATGCCTTGCGCGCGCGCCAGTTCGAGCGCATTGAGGCAGACCTGCTCCATGTCGTGCATGCGCGCATCGATCACCGAGTACACGCCCCAGGCGACGGTCAGCTTGCGCGCGGTGGCGAGGTTCGGCGTCAGGCTGAGGATCGGTGTGCCCGGGCGTTCGCGCGATGCGCGCAGGCTGGAGCGCCCCGACTCGGTGTAGTTGACCAGCACCGCCACCGGCAGGATGCCGCTGATCCGGCGGATCGCGCAGCTGATGGCATCCGGCAGAGTGGCCTCGGCGCTGGGGCGGTGCACGTCCAGTTGCGCCTGATAGTCCGGCCCGCTTTCGACCTGGCGGATGATCTTGCTCATCATGCTCACCGCCTCGAGCGGGTAGTCGCCGGAGGCAGTTTCCGCCGAGAGCATCACCGCATCGGCGCCCTCGGCCACGGCGTTGGCGACGTCCGTGACTTCAGCGCGGGTCGGCGCCGGGGAGAAACGCATCGACTCGAGCATCTGCGTGGCCACCACCACCGGGCGGCCGAGCTGGCGGCAGGTGCGCACAATGTTCTTCTGAATGCGCGGCACGTTTTCCGCGGGCACTTCGACGCCCAGGTCACCGCGCGCCACCATGATCGCGTCGCTCAGGCGGGCGATCTCGCGCAGGTGCTGCACCGCCGAGGGCTTCTCGATCTTGGCCATGAGAAAGGCGCGGTCGCCGATCAGCTCGCGCGCCTCGTGAATGTCCTGCGGGCGCTGGACGAAGGACAACGCCACCCAGTCGACACCCAGCTCCAGGCCGAAGGCCAGGTCGCGGCGGTCCTTCTCGGTTAGCGGACTGAGCTCCAGTACCGCTTCGGGCACATTGACGCCCTTGCGGTCGGACAGCTCGCCGCCGGCCACCACGCGGGTGTCGATGGCACTGGCGTGCTTGGCGATCACCGTCAGGCGCAGGCGGCCGTCATCCACCAGCAGGCTCATGCCCGGCTGCAGCGCGTCGATGATTTCCGGATGCGGTAGGTTGACCCGCGTGGCATCACCCGGTGCAGGGTCGAGGTCCAGGCGCAGGGTCTGGCCGCGGGTGAGCTGCACCTTGCCTTCGGCGAAGCGGCCGACGCGCAGCTTCGGCCCCTGCAGGTCCATGAGGATGCCGATCGGTCGGCCCAGCTGGCGTTCCACCTCGCGGATCCAGGCGAAGCGCTCGGCGTGGTCGGCGTGCTCGCCATGACTGAAGTTGAGGCGGAACAGGTTGACCCCGTTCTCCACCAGTTCGCGCACGTCGTCGATGCTGCGGGTGGCGGGGCCGAGGGTGGCGAGGATCTTGACCTTCTTGTCGGGTGTCATGGCAGGCTCTGTGGGCAGTGGTGATGGGCCGCTACTGCGGCGGCAGGATCAGGATCGCGCGGAAATCGTTGACGTTGGTCCGCGTCGGGCCGGTCATCAGCAGCGCATCGAGCGCCTGGAAATAACCGTAGCCATCATTGTTCGCCAGGGCATCTGCTGCGCTGTGGCCCAGCGCCTCGGCGCGGGCGTAGCTCTCGGGCGTCATCAAGGCGCCGGCGTTGTCTTCCGAGCCGTCGATGCCATCGGTGTCGCCGGCCAGGGCGTAGACATTCGGCAGGCCTTGCAGAGTGTCCGTCAGACTCAGGAGAAATTCAGCGTTTCGACCGCCGCGGCCATGACCGCGCACGGTCACCGTGGTTTCGCCGCCAGAAAGAATCACGCAGGGCGGCGTGATCGGCTGACCGTGCAGCACCACCTGGCGAGCAATACCGCCATGGACCTTGGCCACTTCGCGCGCTTCACCTTCCAGGTCGCCGAGGATCAGCGGCGTGATGCCCGCTGCACGCGCCTTCTCGGCCGCCGCGTCGAGGGATTGCTGCGGCTTGGCGATCAGCTGGAAGTGGCTGCGTGACAGGCAAGGGTCATCTGCCTTGACCGTCTCGGAGCGAGGATCTTCAAGCCACGCGCGAACGTTCTGTGGAATCTCGATGTGGTAGCGCGCCAGGATCGCCAGCGCCTGGGCCGAGGTGGTCGGGTCTGCGACGGTTGGGCCAGAGGCGATCACCGTGGCCTCGTCACCCGGCACGTCGGAAATCGCGTAGGTGTAAACGCTCGCTGGCCAGCAGGCCTTGGCCAGACGGCCGCCTTTGATCGCCGAGAGGTGCTTGCGTACACAGTTCATCTCGCCGATGTGCGCGCCGGAGCGCAGCAGCGCCTTGTTGATCGCCTGCTTGTCGGCGAGGCTGATGCCCTCGGCCGGCAGTGCCAGAAGTGAGGAACCTCCGCCGGACAGCAGAAAGATCACCCGGTCGCTTTCTTCGAGGTTGCTGACCATTTCCAGCACCCGGCGCGCGACGCGCTCACCGGCATCGTCCGGCACCGGATGCGCCGCTTCCACCACCTCGATCTTGCGGCAGTCGGCGCCGTGGCCGTAGCGCGTTACCACCAGCCCGGAGAGCTCGCCTTCCCAGACCGCTTCGATGGCTTCGGCCATGGCGGCTGCCGCTTTGCCTGCACCAATCACGATGGCCCGGCCGCTGCGGTCAGCCGGCAAATAGTCGGCCAGCACCTGGCGTGGATGGGCGGCATCGATGGCGGCAGTGAACAGGTCGCGCAGAAAGGCTTGCGGGTCGAGGTTCATGTACATCTCCATCAATTAGGTCAGGTGCCCGATTCCAGACCTTAGGGCTCGGCAATGCAAGTACAAAAGGCAAGCCCTAAGGTTTGGAATCGACCCGCCCGGCAGTCAGGCCGTGACTCCTCGTGCCGAGCAGGTCGAAAGGGGTGCCGCCCGAGGGCAGCGATCGGATCGCAGATGCGCAGGGCTGAGGTTGTGGGGGACGCTGTGATTCCGACCCGTGCAACTCCAATCCGACCCTTTGAGCATCGCTGGGCCAAACGTTGCGGTTCCCACCACCTGGTCTGTCTGTCCCTGAAGGTGGGCCGCTTGGCTCGGCCAACGTGCTCGAAGGCTGAAGTTTCTGTTTAGTCCTTGCGGATCGAGAAGTTGGCCATGTGCTCCAGCCCCTTGATCAGTGCCGAGTGGTCCCAGCCGCTGCCACCGATGGCGGCGCAGGTGCTGAAGACCTGTTGCGCGTTGGCAGTGTTGGGCAGGTTCAGGCCGAGCTCGCGGGCGCCGGCCAAGGCCAGGTTCAGGTCCTTCTGGTGCAGGCTGATGCGGAAGCCCGGATCGAAGGTGCCCTTGATCATGCGCTCGCCGTGTACTTCCAGGATCTTCGAACCGGCAAAACCGCCCATCAGCGCTTCGCGGACACGGGCCGGGTCGGCGCCGTTCTTCGCCGCGAACAGCAGGGCTTCGCCCACTGCCTGAATGTTCAGCGCGACGATGATCTGGTTGGCCACCTTGGCGGTCTGGCCGTCACCATTGCCGCCGACCAGGGTGATGTTCTTACCCATGGCCTGGAACAGCGGCAGAGCGCGGGCAAAGCTCTCTTCACTGCCGCCGACCATGATCGACAGGGTTGCGGCCTTGGCGCCGACTTCACCGCCCGATACTGGCGCGTCGAGGTACTGAGCGCCGGTGGCGTTGATCTTCTCGGCGAACGCCTTGGTGGCGCTGGGGGAGATCGAGCTCATGTCGATCACCAGCTTGTTCGGGCCGACGCCTTCGGCGATGCCGTTCTCGCGGAACAGCACGTCTTCGACATGCGGAGTGTCCGGCACCATCACGATGATGAATTCGGCTTCTTGGGCGACTTCCTTCGGGTTGGCCAGGGCAACGGCGCCCGCTTCGAGCAGGGCAGCCGGAGCCGCATCGTGGTGAGTCGAAACGAAAAGGCTGTGGCCCGCTTTCTGCAGGTTCTGAGCCATGGGCAGGCCCATGATGCCGGTGCCGATAAATCCAATCTTAGCCATGAGTGTGTCTCCTCGATTCTGTTTGGGGCAGGCTGCTGGACGGCCCGCTATGCCGCTTGAGTAGCTGTGGGTCAGATGGCGTTGTGGCTCTTCAGCCAGCCGAGGCCGGCTTCGGTGGTAGTGGCCGGCTTGTACTCGCAGCCGACCCAGCCCTGGTAACCGATGCGGTCGAGGTGTTCGAAGATGAAGTGGTAGTTGATCTCGCCAGTGCCCGGTTCGTGACGGCCGGGGTTGTCTGCCAGCTGCACGTGATTGATGGCGGCCAGGTTGTTCTCCAGGGTCCGCGCCAGGTCACCTTCCATGATCTGCATGTGGTAGACGTCGTATTGCAGGAACAGGTTGGTGCTGCCGACCTTGTCGCGGATCTCCAGCGCGTGGGAGGTGTTGTTGAGGAAGAAGCGCGGGATGTCGCGGGTGTTGATCATCTCCATCACCAGGCGGATGCCCTCGGCCTCGAGCTTCTTCGCCGCATAACGCAGGTTCTCGATAAAGGTCATCTCCAGCTGGCCGAGGTCGGCGCCCTTCGGCGCGATGCCCGCCAGGCAGTTGACTTGGGTGTTGCCCAGGACCTTGGCGTAGGCGATGGCCTGATCGACACCGGCGCGGAATTCCTCGACACGAGCAGGATCGCAGGCAATGCCGCGGTCGCCACCGGCCCAGTCGCCGGCCGGCAGGTTGAACAGCACCTGGGTCAGCTTGTTGGCGTCCAGGCGCGCCTTGATCTCTTCGGCCGGGTAGTCGTAGGGGAACAGGTACTCGACACCGCTGAAACCGGCTTCGGCAGCGGCGGCGAAGCGGTCGAGGAAGTCCATCTCGGTGAACAGCATGGACAGGTTGGCGGCAAAGCGGGGCATGGGGTTTCTCCTTTTTTGTCTGTAGGGACAATCCGGTGATGCTCGTGGTGGTTGCGCGACGCGCAGCCATCCGGGGTGTTGCGTTTGCGGTGGATATGCTTCGCGATATCCACCCTACGGGTCTGGCGTAGGGTGGAAGACGGCGAAGCCTCTTCCACGCGTTGGTGGCAGGTCGCGCTCGGTGTAACGATCAATCCAACAACGCGACCGCTGTCGGTGCGTCATCCCGACCCTCGGCCAGCGGCTCGAATTCGTTGATGGCGTCGATCTCGGTGCCCATGGCGATGTTGGTGACGCGCTCGAGGATCACCTCGATCACGACCGGGACCTGGTGCTCGGCCATCCAGGCCTGGGCCTGTTCGATGGCCGGGCGCAGGTCTTCCTGCTTGAATACGCGGATCGCCTTGCAACCCAGGCCCTCGACGACCGCGACGTGGTCGACGCCGTAGCCTTCCATGCCGCTCTGGTCGGCATTGATGTTCTCGAAGCCCAGCTGCACGCAATAATCCATCTCGAAACCGCGCTGCGCCTGGCGGATCAGGCCGAGGTAGGCGTTGTTCACCAGGATGTGGATGTAGGGCAGCTTGAACTGCGCGCCCACCGCCAACTCCTCGATCATGAACTGGAAGTCGTAGTCGCCCGAGAGCGCCACCACCTTGCGGGTCGGGTCTGCTGCGACCACGCCGAGCGCCGCCGGAATGGTCCAGCCGAGCGGGCCGGCCTGGCCGCAGTTGATCCAGTGGCGCGGCTTGTAGACGTGCAGGAACTGCGCGGCGGCGATCTGCGACAGGCCGATGGTGCTGACGTAGCAGGTGTCGCGACCGAAGGCGTTGTTCATGCACTGATACACGCGCTGCGGCTTCATCGGCACGCTGTCGAAGTGGGTCTTGCGCAGCATCGTGCGCTTGCGCTCCATGCAGTCGGCCGCCCATGGCGTGCGATCCGGCAACTGACCTGCAGCCTTGCGCTCCTTGGCGACTTCAACGAACAGCTCCAGCGCGGCGCCCGCATCGGAGGTAATGCCGAAGTCAGGCGAGAACACCCGGCCGATCTGGGTCGGTTCGATATCCACGTGCACGAATTTGCGGTCCTTGGTGTAGACGTCGACCGAGCCTGTGTGGCGGTTGGCCCAGCGGTTGCCGATGCCAAGCACGAAGTCCGAGGCCAGCATGTTGGCGTTGCCGTAGCGGTGGCTGGTCTGCAAGCCGCACATGCCGGCCATCAGCGGATGGTCGTCAGGGATCGAACCCCAGCCCATCAGCGTCGGGATCACCGGCACGCCAACGGTCTCGGCGAACTCCACCAGCAAGGCTTCTGCACCGGCGTTATAGATGCCGCCACCGGCGACGATCAGCGGGCGCTCGGCGGCGCAGAGCATGTCGATGGCTTTCTCGATCTGCTTGCGAGTCGCTGCCGGCTTGTAAACGGAAAGCGGCTCGTAGGTATCGACGTCGAATTCAATCTCGGCCATCTGCACGTCGAACGGCAGGTCGATCAACACCGGGCCGGGGCGACCGGAGCGCATCACGTGGAAGGCTTGTTGGAACACGCGCGGCACCAGCGCTGGCTCACGCACGGTCACGGCCCACTTGGTGACCGGCTTGGCGATGGATTCGATGTCCACGGCCTGGAAGTCTTCTTTGTACAGCCGAGCACGCGGCGCCTGGCCGGTGATGCAGAGAATCGGGATCGAGTCAGCCCAGGCGGAGTAGAGGCCGGTAATCATGTCGGTGCCAGCCGGGCCCGAGGTGCCGATGCACACGCCGATGTTGCCGGCCTTGGTGCGGGTGTAGCCCTCGGCCATGTGCGAGGCGCCTTCGACGTGGCGCGCCAGGATGTGGCGGATGCTGCCGTCAGCGCGCAGGGCGGAATACAACGGGTTGATCGCGGCACCGGGGATGCCGAAGGCAGTGTCGATGCCTTCTTTGCGCAATACCGCAACGGCGGCATCGATTGCTCTCATTCGGGCCATGGGTCGTTTCCTCTTCGGTAACTCGATAGTTTTTATACGTGGCCCAAGCATGAAGGGCTGGCCTGAACGAGGGAATTGGCCGAAACTTCAGTTCTGTCGATATCAGGAGTATCGAATGGATCGCTATACAACCCTGCACAGCTTCGTGCTGGTCGCTGAAAACGGCAGCTTTGCCGCCGCTGCGCTGAAGGAAGGCGTGACGCCAGTGGTAATGGGCCGCCGACTCGATGCGCTGGAGCGACACCTGGGCGTCAAGCTGATGCACCGCTCGACGCGCGGGCTGGCGCTGACCGATCTGGGTGAGCAGTACCTGGAACGCGCGCGCGGCTTGCTCAAGGACTTCGATGAAGCGGACGCCAGCATCAGCCACGACCGCACTTCAGTACGTGGGCACTTGGTAGTCTCGGCGCCAGCGGCGTTCGGCCGGCGGCACATCGGCCCGCACGCGCCGGCCTTCCAGGCGCGCTACCCGGACCTGCAGCTGTCGTTCAACTTCACCGACAGCGTGGTCGATCTGGTGCGCCACGGTTACGACATGGGCATCCGCATCGGCGAGGTGACCGATCCCAACTACGTCGCCATCAAACTGTTCCCCAACCGCCGCGTGGTCTGTGGCTCGCCGGATTATTTCGAGCGGCAGGGCGTGCCGCGTACCCTGGAAGACCTGGCGCGACACAACTGCCTGGCGTTCAACCTGCAGGGCGGGCAACAGCGCGGCTGGACCTTCCTGCGTGACGGCAAGCAGGTAGCGGTGCGGGTGGCCGGCAACCTCGACTGCAACGACGGCGAGCTGCTGTTCGATTGGGTCAAGCAGGGGCTGGGTATCGGTTGGCGCTCGACCTGGGAAATCCAGGCCGAGCTCAAGCGCGGCGAGCTAGTCACGGTGCTCGACGAGTTCGCCTTGCCGGCTTACGACATCCAGGCGGTCTACCCGCAACAGCGCTACCTGCCGGCCAAGGTGCGCTTTTTCATCGACTACCTGAAACAGGTCTATAACGCGCCGGGCTACTGGGAGGTGCGTTGAGCTGAACCTTGACGCCTTTTTGCGGTGGGCTGAAGCCCACCCTACGGGTGTCGATCTATGGCCGGGGGTGGGGTTTTGCGTTGCTCTGGTCTGTAGGGTGGGCTTCAGCCCACCGGGGGGCACACGCATGCTTGGTGGGCTAAAGCCCACCCTACGTGTGTCGATGTATTGTTGGCGCGGGTTTCGTATCACTCCGATCCGTAGGGTGGGCTTCAGCCCACCGCGTGAGCGCGAAGTCGAACCACAGCAGGCCGCACGGCGAACCACGCCACGCCGCCGTGAGTCACAGCAAGGGTCATGTATCGGTGCGAGGCTACCCGTGGACTCCCTGAAAATCGCCACCTTCAACATCAACGGCATCCGCGCGCGGCGGGCAAATCTGCTTGAGTGGCTGGCGCGCGAGCAGCCGGACGTGGTTTGCCTGCAGGAGCTGAAGGCGCAGGATGCCGATTTCCCCATCGATGACATCCGCGCCGCCGGCTACGGCGCGCTCTGGCACGGGCAGAAGTCCTGGAACGGCGTGGCGATCCTGGCGAGGGGCGACGACCCGCTGGAAATCCGCCGCGGCCTGCCGGGTGATCCGGACGACACCCACAGCCGTTACCTGGAAGCCGCGGCGCACGGGATCATAGTCGGCTGCCTCTACCTGCCCAACGGCAACCCGCAGCCCGGGCCGAAGTTCGACTACAAGCTGAGCTGGTTCGAACGCTTCATCGAGCACGCCGCCGGCCTGTTCGACAACGGCCATCCGGTGGTGCTGGCCGGCGATTACAACGTGGTGCCGACCGACGCGGACATCTATAACCCGCGTTCGTGGACCAAGGATGCGCTGCTGCAGCCCGAGAGCCGTGAATGCTTCGAGCGGCTGCTGGCGCAGGGTTGGACCGACGCCCTGCGCGCCAAGTACCCGGACGAGCGCATCTACACCTTCTGGGACTACTTTCGCCAGCACTGGCAGAAGAATTCCGGCCTGCGCATCGATCACCTGCTACTGAGCGCCGACCTGGCGCCGCGCCTGGTCGATGCCGGCGTGGACCGCTGGGTGCGCGATCAGGAGCATGCCAGCGACCACGCCCCGACCTGGATCACACTGGCCGCGGCAACGACCGCCGGTCGCCTGTCGTCGTCCTGAGCGAGCCCGCCGGTGAATGAACGCTAGGCTCATCCTATGGCTCTACCGCGGGCTTTGCCGTCGGCGGCAGGCGGGGCGCGGCCAAGGCTTCCCTGCGAACTGCGTTCGGGGTACTCACGATGAACCAGGACCCATCCCGGGCTGACCAGGCCCCGCTGGCGCTGCTGATCGAGCGAGCCGAGCAGCCCAGCATGACCATCGGCGAAATGCTGGCCGAAGCCCTGTCGACGGTGCGCGCCCACCTGCGCATGGACGTAGCCTTCATCGGCGAGTTTCGCGAAGGGCGTCGCCTGTTTCGCCAGGTCGACGGCCACTACCAGGCGCTGCCGATCGTCCTGGGCAGCGGCGCCCCGTTGACCGAAAGCTACTGCCAGCGGGTGGTCGACGGTCGCCTGCCGGAGCTCATTCGCAACGCCGCGGAAATGGAGGAGGCGCTGACCCTGCCGGAGACCCAGGCGATTCCCATTGGCGCCCACCTGAGCGTGCCGATTCGCTTCAGCGACGGCTCGCTGTACGGCACCTTCTGCTGCTTCAGCCAGCGGCCCAACGACCGGCTGGACGAGTCGGACGTCACCACCCTGCGCCTGTTCGCGCGTTTCGCCGGCAAGCTGCTCGAGCGCCACGCAGCCAGCGAGAAGCGTCGCGCCGAAACCCTGGAGCGCATCCGCGGGGTGATCGACACACGCGACTTCTGGGTCGTCTACCAGCCGATCTTCCACCTCGCCAGCGACCGGCTGATTGGCTACGAGGCACTGGCGCGGTTTCGCCCCGAACCCTACCGCAGTCCCGACCTGTGGTTCGAGGAGGCCGGCTGCGTCAGCCTGCGCACCGACCTGGAGCTGGTGATGCTGGAAGCTGCGCTCGACGGGCTTCCGCTGATTCCGGAAGACGTCTACCTGTCGCTGAATGTCTGCCCCGACGCGTTGCGCGACGGGCGCGTGGTCCAGCTGCTGGCTCGCCAGCCCGTGCAGCGCCTGATGCTGGAGGTGACCGAGCACACCTCGATCATCGATTACGCCGAGATCGCCACCATCCTCGAACCACTGCGCCGGAAGGGGTTGCGCCTGGCGGTCGACGATGCAGGTGCCGGCTACGCCAGCTTCCGCCATATCCTCAAGCTCAAGCCAGACGTCATCAAACTCGACCGCAGCCTGATCAGCAACGTAGACAGCGACCAGGACAGCTGCGCCATGGCCGCGGCGCTGATCCGCTTCGCCGAGCAGACCGGCAGCAAGATCATCGCCGAGGGCGTCGAGACGGACGCCGAGCTCGCCGCCCTGCGCCGCTTGCACGTGGCCAATGCCCAGGGCTTTCTGCTGGGCATGCCAGGCCCCCTCGAACAGGTACGGCCCTGAGCGGCCAAGGCGCGGATCACCCGGACGGCGGCGCGGCGGTTGATTGCCAGCCACCGCCGAGCACCTGGAACAGGGTGATCAGCGCATTGAGCTGGCTTTCGCGCAGTTGCACCGCGGCCAGCTCGGTGTTGAACAGGTTGCGCTGGGCGTCGAGGGTTTCCAGGTAGGACGAATAACCGGCGCGGTAGCGGTCCTCGGCGTAGGTCAGGGATCGCTCCAATACCACGCGCCGCGCCGCGACCCGCTCGCGCTGCTGGCGCAGGTTGCCGACCGCGGCCAGGCTGTTTTCCACTTCGCTGAACGCCTGCAACGCGGTGGCGCGGTAGGCGAATGCGGCCTGGTTACGTTGCGCGACGGCAATGTTCACACCGGCTTCCAGGCGCCCGGCCGAGAAGATCGGCGCGAGCACGCTGGCGCCCAGATCCCAGACCCGCACCGGGTCGTAGTCCAGCGAATTGACGAACAGCTGGCCGAGGCTCGCCGAGAGCTGCACCTGCGGCAGGAAGCGTTCGCGCTGGGCCTGCAGGTTGAGCGCGCTGGCGGCAAGCAAACGTTCGGCCTGCTGGATGTCCGGCCGCCGACGCAGCAGGGTCGAGGGCAGCACGGCGGGCACCGCGGGCGGTTCGAGTGCGAGCAGACCGTCGCCGCGCCGGATCTCGCCCGGCAGACGGCCGGTGAGCAGGCGCAGGGCGTTCTCCTGTTCGCGGATGCCCTGCTGCAGTTGCGGCAGCAGTTCGGCTGCCGCTTCGTATTCCGATTGCGCCTGGGTCAGCTCCAGCTGCGAGGTATAGCCGAGCGTGGCGCGGTCTTCGGCGACACGCAGGGCCTGTTGCCGGGACTTGACCGTCTCGCGTGTGACGTACAGCTGGCGGTCCAGCGACAGCAGCGACACATAGGCCCGCGCAGTGGTGCTCGCCACGGCCAGGCGCACGGCGTCGCGCTCGGCCTCGCTGGCGCGGAACTGCTGCCGCGCCGCTTCGCTCAGCCGGCGCAGCCGCCCCCACAGGTCGATCTCATAAGCGACCTGCAGCGAGGGCTGCACCGCGGTGGTATGGGTGATACCCAGCGCGGTGAGTTCGCGGGTGCGCTGTGCGCCCAGGGCGGCGTCCAGGGTGGGCAGCAGGGCTGCGCGTGACACCTGGATCTGCTCGCGCGCCTGCTCGACTCGCGAGGCTGCGCTCAACACATCGGTGTTATGGGCCAGCGCCGCCTCGACCAGCGCGGTCAATCGCGGGTCGCCAAACCCTTCCCACCAGGTCGCGGAAATCTCGACCGGCGTTGCACCCGGCTCGCGCCAGCTGGCGGGCGGCGTAAAGGCGGCCTCCGCCGGCAGCGGCTGGCGCGGTGGCATGCAGCCGGCCAGCGCCAGCAGGGCGAGGGCGGCGCACAGTGGCCAGCGAACGTAGCGCCAACCGTTCATCTGGTGGCGCCCGTGGCGGCGGGTTCATCCTCACCGGTGGCGCGGGTGTCCACGTAGGTCACCACCGACAGCCCCGGGCGCAGGCGCTGTGCCAACGGCTGGTCCGGGTCGATGGCGATGCGCACCGGCAGTCGCTGGACCACCTTGGTGAAGTTGCCGGTGGCATTGTCCGGGCGCAGCACGCTGAATTCCGAACCGGTGGCGGGTGCCAGGCGCTGCACGTGACCGTTCAGGCGGGCGCCGTTGAGGGCATCGACTTCGATCTCCACCGGTTGGCCGGGGCGCATGGCGAAGGTCTGCGTTTCCTTGTAATTGGCGATGACCCAGAGCTGCTCGGGCACCAGGTAGAGCAGCTGCGAGCCCGCGGTGACGTACTGGCCCTGGCGCACCGTGACCTCGCTGACCTGGCCGTCGCGGGGGGCTTCGATCACGGTGTTGTCCAGGTCGATGCGTGCGCGTTGCAGCGCCGCTTCGGCGATATCCACCTGCGCTTGCAAGCCGCCGCGCGAGACCTCGCTGGCCTTGAGCGTCTGCTCGGCGATGTCGATGGCGGCGCGCGCCTGCTTGACCTTTGCCGCAGCGGCGCGGGCGCTGGCGCGGATCTGGTCGCGCTCGCGGATGGACACCGACCCGCGCTCGGCCAGTTCATTGACCCGCTTTTCATCGGCCAGTGCGCGCTGCGCCTCGGCTTCGGCGGCCGACAGCTCGGCGCGGCGCGAGGCCAGGGTCGCCGCGTTCGAGGCCAGGGTCTGTTCGAGGTTGTCCAGTTCGAAGCGCCGCGCCGCCAGTTCGGCTTCGCGCTGCTGCACCAGTTGGCGGTACTGGCGATCATCGATGCGCACCAGCGGCTGGCCCTGGGTGACCTGTTCGAAATCCTGGGTGAGCACCTCGGTCACGTAACCGTTGACCTGCGGCGCGAGTACGGTGATCTGCCCGCGCACGTAGGCGTTCTCGGTGACCGCCACCCGGTTGTCGAACGGCCAGAGCTGCCAGGCATAGAGGATTGCCAGCACCCCGGCGAGCGCCACCAGCGCCATCAGCAGCACCGAGCGGCGGCTGGGCCTGATGGTTTTCGGCGGGTCGTCCGGGGTCGGGCCGGCGTCGGTGCCGGCGGCCGAGGGTTGCGCCGGCTGGGCGGTCGGCAGGTTGTCCGGGTCCTCGTTGGGGGTGCGTTCGCTCATGGCGGGGGGGCGTTCCTGTTCTGCTGCGCGATGCGCAGGGTGCGGTAGAGCGTCCAGCCGAACACGCCAATGGCGAGCATGCCGATCAGCCGGAATACATCGTTGAAGGCCAGTACGTTCGCCTCGCGCGTTGCCATTTGACTCAGCTGCGCTGCGCTTTGTGCCTGGCGCAGCCGCGGGTCGCCCTGGCGCGGGGCGAGGGCCTGGCTCTGGGCCTGCAGACGGGCCGCGATCCGCGGGTCGCCAGGCACCACCTGCTCGGTGAGGTGGCTGGAATGGTATTTCTCACGCATCACCTGGTAGGTGCCGAACAGCGCTGGGGCTGCCAGGCCGCCGAGGCTCTGGGTCATGGTGAACAGCACGATGAAGGTCACCAGGTAGTTCGGCCCGTTGCGCAGCGCGCGGCCGATGCCGGTGATCAGCAACGGGCCGAGGAACATCCCGCTGGCAAAGGCGAGCAGGCCCTGGCTGAGAAACATGTCGTGGGGCCGCGTGAGGTTGGTGGCGTCGACATCGAGAAAGCTGCCGATGCCGATCAGTACGATCGACAACAGGATCTGCGGAAAGGCCATGGCCGGGCTGAAGGTCATCGCGCTTCCCACAATGCCCATGGCCAGCCCCAGCAGGATGACGGCGTACAGCGGCTGGAGCTGTTCGGCGCCCATGCCGAGCGTCTGCAGCAACCCGACCGCGCCGTAGTTCTGTTCGGAGAGCAGCAGACGCAGCATCAGCGCGCCAAAGGCAAAGCGCAGCATCTCGGCAGTCCCGAGCCAGCGCGTGTGCAACAAGGGGTTGCGCCGGTGGTGCTCGATCATGAAGGCGATACAGATCAGCACCAGGGCAGTCATCAGCGCGTAGCCGAGCCAGGGCGCCTCGGTCCACCAGAGGATCCGGCCTTGCGCCAGCACGGCAGCGATCAGGGCCAGGGCCGGAGCCAGCAGGGCGAACGTCAGAAAATCCAGCGGCTCGAAGACCTTGATGCGTTCGCCCAGCGGCAACTTGAGCACCACCACCGCGGCCAGCGAGCACAGCGCCAGCCCGCTCTCGAACACATAGAGCCGGTGCCATTCGCCCATTTCCAGGAGCGCCGGCGACATCAGCCAGGCCAGCGGCGTGCCCAGTTGCGAAATACCGAAGCCGAGGATCACCGCCTTGGGCAGGTCGGCCTTACGAAACGCCTGGAGCATGTAGAACAGCCCCAGCGAGGAGGTGGTCGCCGCCGCCAGGCCACTGGCCGCGCGCACCACGATGGCCATCTCCAGGCCCTCGACGAATACGTGGGCGATGCTCAGCAGGGCATACAGCGACAGGCCGATCTCGGCGAAACGGCGCAACCCATATTGCTGGCGGAACTTGATCATCAGCAGGTTGGCCGAGACGTTGACCATGAAATACGCCGCCGGCAGCCAGGCCGCCTCCGAGGGCGTCAGGCCGAGGTCACCCTGGATGCTCGGCAGGTTGGCAACGAACAGCGCGTTGCCCAGCCCGCCGGTAAGGCCCACCAGCACCGCGACACAGGCATAGGCGATGCGCACCGGCACCGGGTGCAGCAGGATCGCCGGCGAGCCGGGCATCGATGGGCGTTCGTGCGGTTCCCAGCGGGGAACGGGAGCGAGGTATAGCGGCATCGGCGGCTGGGCTCGAAATCGGAAAAGTCGGTTAGAGCCTCAAGCTCGAACCGACGTGAGTTTTCTTCGGACAACCTTCAGCGCGAAAAGATTGGTCAGGAGACGGCGGGACGCCTTGAGCGGCACGCTGCCGGGGCCGGGCGCCCCGTTTGAAGCCGCGTAGCCCGGCAACCTTGGTCCCGGGGCCGATAGCCGGGCGCCACGAACAATGGGCGCCGAACACCGTGGAGTGCAAGTAATCGGTGGCCGTTGAAATCGCCTGCAGGATGACGGTGAGCCATGCGCGGGGCCACCGCCACCCCAAGCGTGTCAGCGGCTCAATTGCCCCGATAGGTCGAGAAGCCGTACGGGCTGAGCAGCAGCGGGATGTGGTAATGCGGCACGGTGCCGTCCACCTCGAAGATCACCGGGACTTCCGGAAAGAAGCTCGCCGTATCGTGCGCCTCGAACCAATCACCGGTCTTGAACGTGACGCGGTAGGTGCCTTTCTCCAGCGCCTTGTCCTGCGGATAGAGCGCGGTGATGCGGCCCTGCTGGTTGGTCACGCCATCGTTCAGGGCAGTCCACTGCTTACCGTTCTGCTTTTCCAGCGTGACCTTCACATCAGGCGAGGGCAGGCCGTCGTTGAGGTTGAGCACATGCACGCTGAGCGGGTTGTCGGCAGCCATAGCGAGGCTGGAAAGGCTGGCGAGAACGAGGCTGGCGCAAAGGGTTTTCAGGTTAGTCATGGATTGATCTCCGGTTAACGGGTGGAAGGAAGCAGTTTTGCGATTGCCTGAGTGGCGCAGGCCTCGTCGGTCTCGGCGCCCCCGGCACCGGCTACGCCAATGGCGCCGATGACTTCGTCGCCGACCCGCAGCGGAACGCCGCCGCCGAGCAGCAGCAGTTCATCGAAGGTGTTGAGGTTGGTGGCGTCCGGGTTGTTGCGGGCGCGCTCGCCGAACAGGCGGGTCGGTGTCTTGCTGGACAACGCGGTGTAGGCCTTGCGCTGTGCAGCGATGGTGTTGTGCGGGCCGACGTTGTCGTCACGCTGCAGGGCGATCAGGTTGCCGCCGCGATCGACCACTGCCACTGCGGCGGTACGGCCATCGGCATGGCAGGCCGCCATGGTCGAGTCGAGCAGGGCGTTGGCCAGTTGCAGCGAGACGTTCTGCTGGCTGACAGGCTGCGGCGTGGCGGCCATGGCCTGGGCACCGGCAAGGGCCAGGCCGACCAACGAAAGGGGGACAATGCGCATCGGTTTCTCCTCAATGGGCTCCGTGGAGCAGGTGGCGCCATCCTGTGCGGTTGGCCCCGTCAAACCCATTGCCTGCGCATTACGTATTTGTAATGGGATAAACGCTCGTGGGCGCCTAGCCTATGCGCCTCGCCCGGAGGAAGCAGATGCGCATACTGGTAGTAGAAGACGAGTTCAAGACGGCCGATTACCTGCGCAAGGGGTTGAGCGAGTCGGGCTATCTGGTGGAGGTCGCGCTCAACGGCCTGGACGGTCAGCACCTGATTCAGGAAAGCGAGTTCGACCTGATCATCCTCGACGTCATGTTGCCGGGCATCGACGGCTGGCAACTGCTGCAGATCGTGCGGCGCAAGGCGCAGACGCCGGTGCTTTTTCTTACCGCGCGTGATGCCGTGGAGGACCGGGTCAAAGGCCTTGAGCTGGGCGCTGACGATTATCTGGTCAAGCCGTTTTCCTACGCCGAGCTGCTGGCGCGGGTTCGCACCTTGCTGCGCCGCGGGCCGCCGCGCGAAGTCGAGCAGTTCAAGGTTGCCGATCTGGAGTTGGACTTGCTACGCCGTCGGGTGACGCGTCAGGGTGAGCGGCTGACGCTGACCAACAAGGAATTCGCCCTGCTGCATCTGCTGCTCAGTCGTGAAGGCGAAGTCCTGTCGCGGGCGCAGATCGCCTCGCAGGTCTGGCAGATGAATTTCGACAGCGATACCAATGTCGTCGACGTCGCGATACGCCGGCTGCGGGCAAAGGTGGACGACCCTTACCAGCCCAAGCTGATCCACACCGTGCGCGGCATGGGCTATCTGTTGGAAGTGCCGGAATGAAGCTGCTGCCACGCTCGCTGAGCCTGCGTCTGGCACTGATGTTTGCGCTGGTCAGCACGGCGCTGCTGGGTGCGATTGGCTTCTACCTCTATCAATCACTGGAGCGCGAGATCGCCTGGCGCGACGACCAGGCGCTGCTCGGGCGGCTGGAGCGCATGGCGGCCTTGCTCGATGACAGTGACAGCATCGAGGTGCTGCGCGAGCGACCTCAGCTCTACGCCAACATGCTGGGCAATCGCGACAGTCTGCTGTGGGTGCTGGGGGAGAGTGGGGCGCCGCTGATCGAGATCAATCCCGTTCAGTTGGCGATCCCGCAATTGCCGCCGGCGGATCACCCGCGGCTGGAGGATCTGGGCGATCAGGCGCGGTTGGCCTGGATACAGATCGAACGACCACGTGGCGGCCTGACGCTGATCGCCGGCAAGTTGCTGGCCGAGCGTGAGCAGATGCTTGCCGCGTACCGTCTGAAGCTCTGGCTGGCGTTGGCGGCCGGTGCGCTGCTGGCGTTTCTGCTGGGCTGGCTGGTGAGCGAACGAGGACTGCGGCCGGTTCGTCAGCTGACCCGCCGGGCGCTGGCGATCGACGTCCAGCACCTGCATCTGCGCATCGAGAACAGTGCCGAGCTGAGCGAGTTGCGGGCCTTGAGCGAGGCACTGAACCAGATGCTCGCGCGACTGGAGGCCGGCTTTGCCCAGCTGTCGCGGTTTTCCGAGGACCTGGCGCACGAGATGCGCACCCCGCTCAGCAACCTGATGGGCCAGACCCAGCAGACCCTGGGGCGGGTACGCTCGCTGGAGGATTACCAGAGTCTGCTGGCGTCCAATCAGGAGGAATACGAGCGTCTGGCCAGGATGATCAGCAACATGTTGTTTTTAGCCCGCACCGAGCAGGTCGACGCGGCAATTCACCGGCAGGACATCGACCTGGCCGAAACGGTGGAACAGCTCGGTGATTATTTCGAGGGCGTCGCCGAAGAGCACCAAATGCGGGTAGTGAACGAGGCGAGCGGCAGCCTGCACGCCGATCCGGATCTGCTGCGCAGGGCGTTGGCCAACCTCATCGCCAATGCGCTGCGCTATGGCGCGACGGGGACGACCGTCACCGTGGCAAGCCAATGCACCGACGACCGGGTCGTGATCAGTGTCTCCAACAAGGGGCCGGCGATTCCTCCTGAGCACTTGCCGCGGCTGTTCGACCGCTTCTATCGCTGCGATCCGTCACGTGCCCAACCGGGCGACTCTGGCGGGCTGGGGCTGGCGATCGTGCGCTCGATCATGCAGTTGCATGGCGGTGAGGTGCGGGTCACGAGCGAGCCCTCGGGGACCCGTTTCACCTTGCTGTTCCCGCAGAGGCTGGCATCCGCCACGTGCGAGGGCCGCTGAACCTTTGCCGAAACGGCAGAGTCGACTGAACAGGTTGGCCGCGTGACAGCGGCCGTTCACGACGCTTTAGGAGAATCTAGCCAATGGATACCGAAGACACCGTTTCCGTGCTCAACGATCTCATCGAAACCTGCAAGGACGGGGAAAAGGGGTTTCGCGAATGCGCGGACGACCTGAAGAACCCGCAGCTGAAAACCACCATGACCCAGCGCGCCCATGACTGCGCCACCGCGGCGACCGAGCTGCAGGAGCTGGTGCGTACGCTGGGCGGCGATCCGGAAACCGGCACCAGCATGGCCGGCGACATGCACCGGCGCTGGGTCGACCTGAAGACCACCATCACCGGCAAGGATGACGAGGCGATCCTCAACGAGTGCGAACGCGGCGAAGACGTGGCGTTGAAGAGCTACCGCAAGGCGCTGGACAAGTCGCTGCCGCCGGAGGTGCGGGCCGTAGTCGAGCGCCAGTTGCAGGGCGTTCAGCGCAACCACGACCAGGTCAAGGCCCTGCGCGACGCCGAACGCGCGCGCAGCTGATCGGCCTTTTGCCGACGTGGTATTTACGTGACCGGCCATGCTGCCCGGCATGGCCGTCGGTGGCGCCAGGCCGGTGACCGCCGCTTGCGAGAAGGTGATCTGCCGCAGGCAGACGGGCGCAGGCGGCGCCCGGCGACCGAGCTGCTAAGCTATCTGCCTTCGGTTCTCCAGGGCGCGCCTCATGAATTCCTTCGTTTCTTCTCTCGCTGACGACACCGGCGCCCCACGCGCCGAACTGGCCCGGCTGATCGAAGGGCTGGTGGGCGAGGACGGCATGCACCCGACGGCCATCGAGCCACTGCACCTGGTGCGCTGCGCCACGCCCGGCGAGATGACGCACGGGCTGCACAAACCGGCGCTGTGCATCATCGTCCAGGGCGGCAAGGAAGTGCGGCTGGCCGATGAACTCTATCGCTACGACCCGCTGCACTATCTCGTGGTCTCGGTGACCCTGCCGGTGTCCGGCTGCGTGGTCCGCGCCTGCCGGGAGGAGCCCTACCTGTGCATCCGCCTGGACATCGACCCGGCCCTGATCGCCACGTTGGTGAGCGAAGCCGATCCTGCCGCGGCGGCGCCCGAGCCGACGGGCCGCGCCCTGTATCTGGATCGTATCGATGCGCCGCTGCTGGACGCGACCCTGCGCCTGGTCCGCCTGCTGCGCAATCCGCGGGACATACCGGTGCTCGCGCCGCTGGCCCTGCGCGAGATTTTCTACCGCTTGCTGTGCGGCCCCCAGGGCGGCCATCTGCAGGCCGTCGCGCTGCAGGGCAGCCAGTCGCACCGGGTCAACGACGCCATCGAGTGGCTGAACCGCAATTACGTCGAACCGCTGCGCATCGATGAGCTGGCCCGGCGGGTCAACCTCAGCACATCCAGCCTGCATCACCGCTTCAAGGCGCTGACGGCGATGAGCCCGCTGCAGTACCAGAAGCAGCTGCGCCTGCAGGAAGCCCGGCGCCTGCTCATGGGCGAAGGGCTCGACGTAGCGGCGGCCGGCTACCGGGTCGGATACGAAAGCCCCTCGCAGTTCAGCCGCGAATACAGCCGGCTGTTCGGCGCCTCCCCGCTCAAGGACATGGCGCGCCTGCGCAGCATCGCCTGATCGCCCTTACGGGTGGGGTGCTAACGGATCAAGTCGGGTAGCCGCGTCGCGAACCAGTCGTTGCGCAACGAACCCATGCTTTCCAATGGCTTCGCTGCGAGGTCCGACGGCACGGTGTCAGGCGGCCTTCTCCGCTGGGCTCAGCGCGCCGAGTCGTGCCCGCGGCGGGGCACCAGTTCGAACGCGATGCACCAGTTCTGCAGCGGGTAGGGCTTGCCCACCAGCGCGTCGATGTTGGCGTCGGCCGGCATGCCTTCGTCGGGCAGGTATTCGTAGTGGGCGTCCGCCACGGTGGGGTCGCTGTCGTGCAGCTCGCCAGCGCCGCCGACCGCCTGGCTGGCGTAACGGATGGTGGGCGTACCCACCAGGTCGCGTGCCATCACCAGGCGCAGCACGGTGTCGGCGGCCGCTTCGATGTTCTCCACCGGGACCTTGCCCTTGTCGTCAGTGATGACGAACCCATAGTTCTCGATCATCCGCGCCTGGTGCCCGATGTAGGGCTCACTGAAGGCCAGTGGCGGGTGCGGCACGTGGAAATCGATGAGGATTTCGCGCCCCTCCTGGGTGGCGCCGAGCGGCGACAGCGGCTGCCAGCCGCGGCGCTCGACGACGATCTGGTGGTAGACCTTGCCGAGCATCTGGCCAAACCAGCGGTAGCCGTTGGCCGTCAGGTGGGTGCCCTGATCAACATACGGATACACGGGGCCGGCGAGGTACCAGTTGGGTTCTTCGCGGGCAAGCTCCCACTGCGCCATGCCAATGTCGAGGCTGCCGTTGACTACCGAGGTCTTGGCGTCGGTCTGGTAGCTGATAAAAGCCGGCATCTGCACCTGGCCGAAGGCACGGGCGGTGTCGCGGTAGAGGTCGTCGCGCAGCTGGCGCAACGCGGCCTTGTAGTGCTGCTTGTCGTTGATGCCGCCCTGGACCTCGGCATAGTCGTACTCGCCCTGCAGCCAGAAAAACGCGCTCAGGCTGTAGCTGCCGCCCCGGGACTGGGCGACCTGACGCGCCTGATCGACCGCCTGCAATGCGCGTTTGTACTCCTGCGTGCCGCCGACCTTGGACAGCTGCGCGATGGAACGGCCGGAGGTGGCGGCGTTACTGGCGACCAGCAGGTGCTCGGGGTCGGCCTTGAGGCCCTTGTCCTGCAGGTAGAGGCGGCGGGCCATGTTCATCGCGCCCACCTCGACCGACTCGCCTTCTTCCTGGTCGTGGGGTTTGAGTGCGGCCACCGCGGGGCTGTCGAGCAGCACCTTCGGGTCGTGCTTGAGCTGTACCACGGCGCGCAGCGGCTTGAAGGCCGCGCCGCCCACCGGGACGAAACGGTCACCGCTGAAGGTGGCCGAGCGTGTCGAGTCGCCGAGCATCAGGTTGTCGTAGCCCGGCTTTTTGGACAGCGCGGGCCAGCCCTCGGCGGCTGAGGCGAGCGACTGGCCGAAGGTCACGACATGGTTGTACTGGGCCTCGAGCGGCGGCGGGAGCAGCTTTGGCCGGTCGAGCATCTGCTGGCTCCATCGCTTGTTTTGCGCATCGCGCTCGGCTAGCGGCTGATCATCGGCATGGGCTGCGGTCGCCGACAGCAATAGGGCGCCGAGCGCCACGGCCGGGAGGCTCATGCGCGGCAGGGCCGGGCGGCGGGACAGGGGGAGTGGGGCGGACATCGATCGGTTCCTTGTGACGGGCGCCGCGGGGCGCGATCCAGGATGAGCAGCCCGGCATGCGGGACAGGCCGGGTTCGCGTTTCGACGATGATCGTGGCGCTTAGTTCGCCCCTGCTGCGTGGGCTCAGGCGCCGACGCGCTCCAGCGCTTCCTGCAGGGCGACGGCGAGCTCTTCCAGCCGATAGGGCTTGGCGAGGATCTGCACCCCTTCGGCTTCGGCCGAAAGGCGCACCGCCTCGGCGTAGCCGCTGGTCAGCAGCACGGGCACCTCGAAGCCACGCGCGCGGATCTCGCGGGCCAGCTCAAGGCCGTTCATCCCGCCGGGCATCATTACGTCGGAAAACACGATGTCGATGCCGCGGCCGTTGGCCAGCGCGCCCAGCGCCGCCGCGGCGCTGGCGGCAGCGGTCACCGCGTAACCCAGGTGCACCAGCATCTCGCCGACCAGGGCGGCCACTTCCTCGTCGTCGTCGACCAGCAGGACGTTGCCGGCCGACACCCGCACCGCCTCGTCGACCGTGACCGGGTCGCGCAGCGGGCTCGGTGCCGAGGTGGCGCGCGGCAGCAGCAGCACCACGCTGGTGCCCTGACCGCACTCGCTGTCGATCCACACCGTGCCGCCGGACTGGCGGGCGAAGCCGTAGACCTGGGCGAGCCCGAGCCCCGAGCCCTTGCCGATTTCCTTGGTGGTGAAGAACGGGTCGAAGACCCGGTTGCGCACGTCTTCCGGGATGCCGGTACCCGAGTCGATCACCGCCAGGCGGACGAAATCGCCGCGGCGGCCCAGCACCAGCTGATCCGGCGCGTTGCGTGCCTGCAGCAGAATGTTGCCGCCGTCGGGCATGGCATCGCGCGCGTTCACGGCCAGATTGAGGATCACCAGTTCCAGCTCCCCGGGATCGACTTCGATCGGCCAGAGGTCGGGTGCGAATTCCTGCTGCACGTGCACGTCGCCGCGCAGGCTGCGGTCCAGCAATTCGCGCATCTGGCTGATGCGCCGCGCCAGGTCCACCGGCTCGGGGGCCAGCGACTGGCGTCGGGAAAACGCCAGCAGCTGGCGGGTCAGCGCCGAGCCGCGCTGGGCCGCCTGGCGCATGCCGTCCATCAGGCGCCGGCGGCGCTCCGGGTCGTCGCGGCGGTCGAGCATGTCCAGCCCGCCGGTGATGACCATCAGCAGGTTGTTGAAGTCATGGGCGATACCACCGGTGAGCTGGCCGATGGCCTCGATCTTTTGCGTCTGGCGCAGGGTTTCCTCGATGCGCGCGCGCTCGGCCATCTGCGTACGCAGCTCGCGGTTGGCCGCCTCCAGCGCGCTGGTGCGCTCGACCACCAGGGCTTCGAGCTCCTGCGAGGTACGCTCGCGCGCCTCCAGCAGGGCACGTACCTCGTACTGGCGGTGGCGCCCGCGCAAAGCCGCTTTCAGCGCGCTGGTCAGGGTGATGCTCTGCACCGGGCGTTCGAGCAGCGAGACGTTGCGCAGGGCGGCGACCATGCGCTGGCGCCAGGCGGCGACGGCAGGCTGTTCGCGCTTGCTGGTGAGTACCACGAAGGGAAAGTCGGACCAGGCCGGCTGGGCGTCGACCCACTGGCGCAGTGCGTCGAGGTCGTGGCCGAACAGGCCTTCTTCGGCGATGAAGACCGCATCGGCATCGCTGTCGGCGTGCTGCAGCACCTGCTCGACGCTGTGGCAGACCACGGCGTCCATGCCGCTGCGGCCGAGCAGGTCGGCCGAGGCGGGGCCATCCCGGCCGATGGGGGCATAGACGGCTACGATCGGGCTGTCTCGCTTAGTGGGCGTCGTCATGCTCGTCTGTCAGTAGCTGGGTCGCATCACCGGTGTAGTCCGGTGTGCCCGAGAGGATGCCGCTGAAATGGCTCAACGGCGGCCCGACCTGGATGCCGGCGGTGCTGAGGCGGTATTCGCGGACGGTGTTTTCGTGCCGCCCGCTGCGTTTCTTCACCACCGACAGGGCCCTCCGGACGATGCCGGCGTGTTCGAAATAGCGCAGCATGATAACCGCATCGCTGAGGTAGCTGATATCGACCGGGGTATCCATCGGACCGACGAGCCCGTGCTGGGCCAGCACCATGATGCTGATTACGCCTTTTTGGCCCAGGTAGCTCAGCAGTTCATGCATCTGCAGGATCAGGAACTTGCCGTCCGGCATGGCGTGCATGTAGCCGTTGAGGCTGTCGAGCAGGACCAGCTTGGCGCCCTGGACCTCGACACTGTGGCGCACTGCCGCGGTGAACTCGCCGGGCGACAGCTCGGCCGGGTCGACCTGCTGCAGGTGCAGCAGACCCTGCTCCATCCAGGGCTCGATATCCAGCCCCAGCGCGCGACCGCGGGCCAGCAGGGTGCCGATGTTCTCGTCGAAGACGAAGAAGGCGACCTGCTCGCCGCGGCGGCAGGCCGCCACCGCGTAGCTCAGTGCCAGCGAGGACTTGCCGACGCCCGCGGCGCCGATCAGCAGCGCGTTGGTGCCACGTTCGAGACCGCCGCCGAGCATCTTGTCCAGCGCCTCGTTGCCCGAGGATGCGCTCTCGCCAATGAAGCGTGAGTGATGCTCGGCGGCGATCAGCCGTGGGTAGATCCGCACGCCGCCGGTGCGGATGACGAAGTCGTGGTAGCCGCCGCGGAACTGGATGCCGCGCATCTTGACGACCCGCAGGCGCCGCCGCTCGGCGCCGTAGTCGACGGCCACCTGCTCGAGCATCACCACGCCGTGGGAAATCGAATGCAGCTGCAGGTCGCCGATTTCCGAGGTCTGGTCGTCGAGCAGGATCACCGTGCAGCGGCGGGTGGTGAAGAAGTGTTTGAGCGCCAGCACCTGCCGGCGATAGCGCAGCGGGCTCTGCGCCAGCAGGCGCATCTCCGAGAGGCTGTCGAAGATCACTCGGGTCGGGTTGGTCTCGGTGACGCGGTCGAACACCTGCTGGGTGGTCTCGCTGAGCTCCATTTCGGCCGGGTGCAGGACGGTCAGTTCCAGTTCCGGGTCGAGGCTCGCCTCGGGCGTGACCAGCTCGAAGACGTCGATCCCCTCCAGCGTCCAGCCGTGGCGCTTGGCCACAAGCTCCAGTTCGGCCTTGGTTTCCGACAGGTGACATAGAGCACGCGCTCGCCCTGGCGCGCGCCCTCGAGCAGGAACTGCAGGGCAATGGTGGTCTTGCCCGAGCCGGGGCTGCCCTCGTAGAGGTACATGCGGTTGGGGTCCAGGCCGCCGCCGAGAATGTCGTCGAGGCCTTCGCTGCCGGTGGAGATGCGGGGCGCCTCGTCGTCCTGGAGCGCGCCGCGTTGGTCGGAATCGTTCATTTCCTTACTCCTCACGCCGCGTCTCCGGGGGAGGCGGCGTAACCTCGTTCCCGGCTGCCGGCGTGGGTGCGCCGGCGCAGCGGGGAACACGCCCGTAAATGCCGGGTAGGCGGTCGGGCAAAAAGCCTCCTGGCGGATCGCCGTGCAGTGCCGAGGCCCGGTGTTGCGGTCGGCAGGCGCCCGATCCAGAGGCGTGGCCTCTCATCGGACTCGCCTTTTGCCGCGCCGTTCCGAGTGATGGCTGGATGATGGCACTTTCAGGCGGCCGAGGATGCCAACCGCCCGTCGGCGCGGTGGTGGCGGTAACGGCTTGCAACTTGCTGCCACTTGGATCGCTCGGCGTGCGGGATCATGATCGACCCCTGACCACGACGGGTAGCCAGCATGCCTCGATTTTCACCACCGTCGGCTTCGGCGCTGGGGCGCTTCCTGAACCTGGGCGGCGCTGGCGCACGCATCGCCGGCAACCTGCTGGTGCAACGCATCACGCCTGGCACCTCACGGGTCGACTGGGCGCCGGTCGGCCAGCTGCTTGGCGACACCCTGGGCCAGATGAAGGGCCCGGTGCTCAAGCTCGGCCAGCAGGCCTCGCAGTGGCAGGATGTGCTCCCGCCGCCAATCAGCACCGCCCTGGCGCGGTTGCAGAACCAGGTGCCGTCGCTGCCGTTCGCCTCGCTCGAAGCACACCTGCAACGGCTCTACGGCGGCCAGCTCTACCAGCTGTTCGAGTCTATCGAGCACAAGCCCGCCGCGGCGGCCTCGCTGGGCCAGGTCCATCGAGCCCGGGACCGGCAGGGGCGGGTGCTGATGATGAAGATCCAGTACCCGGGCATCCGCGCGATCTGCGACGCCGACCTGCGCCAGCTGCGGCGGCTGATGCCGCTGGGGCGCCTGTTCGGTACGCCGGCGGCGCGGCTGGAGGCGGTCTACCACGAACTGCAGTACGCCATCGAACAGGAACTCGACTACGACGCCGAGCGGCGCACCGCCGAGCGTTTCGCTGCACATTTCGCCGGCTGGCCCGGGGTGGTCGTTCCCGGCGTCGCGGCGCCGCTGTGCCGCCCGGGCGTGCTGGTGCAGGACGAACAAACCGGGCGCTCGCTCAACGAAGTCGATCGCGCCTCTGCTGCCGCGCGGCAGCGGCTGGCCGAAACGCTCTCCCAGTGGCTCGCCGAGCAGGCGTTCGGGATGGGCGTGCTGCACGCCGATCCGCATCCGGGCAACTTCGCCTGGCGCGAGACCGGCGAGCTGGTGGTCTATGACTTCGGCAGTATCGTGGCGTTGCCGGCGCCGTTGCTGGGCGCCTACGTGCAGCTGTTCGATGCGCTGCGCGGGCCGTCCAGCGAGGCGCTGGAGGCGGGCTTCCAGGCCCTCGGCGGACGTCAGCCCGGCAGCGCGCCGCCACACGGCCTGTATCGCCGCATCCATCAGCTGCTGCATCCCTTGCTGCAGCCAGGTGCGCAATGGGATTTCCGCGGCGCATCGCTGCATCAGCAGCTGGTCGAGCTGTTTCCGCTGGTGATGTCCGCGCTCGGCAGCCTGCAGCCAGCGTCCGGTACCCTGCTGGTCAACCGCACCCTGGAAGGGCACTACTGGAACCTTTACCGGCTCGGTGCCTGCCTGCCCATCGCTGACCTGCTCGCCGCGCATATCGAACGCTGGTGCCGTGAAGCCGGCGTCCCTCGACCCTGAATCCGCTGGAGATCATCATGCCGCTGGACTCATTCCCCGTAGGCTTTCGCGCCCTGGTCATCGGTGCCTCCGGGGGCATCGGCGCCGCCCTGGTCGATGCCCTGCAAGACGACCCGCGCTGCGCCGCCGTGGTCGCCCTGGGCCGCGCATCCGTGCCGCCACTCGACCTGGCCGACCCCGCCAGCATCGAGCAGGCCGCCGCCGGCGTGGCGGCGCAGGGGCCGTTTCATCTGGTCGTCAACGCCGCCGGCGTGCTGCACGGGGCGGACTTCATGCCGGAAAAGCGCCTGGCCGACCTCGACCAGGCGCAGCTGCTCGCCACCTTCCAGGTCAACACCTTCGGGCCGGCCCTGCTGCTGCGTTACTTCAGCGGCCTGCTCGATCGCCAGCGCGGCGTGTTCGCCATGCTCTCGGCCAAGGTCGGCAGCCTCGGCGACAACCGCCTCGGCGGCTGGTACAGCTACCGCGCCTCCAAGGCTGCGCTGAACATGCTGATCAAGACCGCGGCGATCGAGGTCAGGCGTAGCCAGCCCAACGCCGTGCTGCTGGCGCTGCACCCGGGTACGGTGAGCTCGCGGTTGTCGCAGCCGTTCCGTGGCGCCGAGATCGGCCGGCCGGCAGCCGACGCAGCGCAGGATTTATTGCGGGTGATCGACGGCCTGGGGCCGGAGGCCAGCGGTGGGTTTTATGCGTATAGCGGGGAGGCATTGCCCTGGTGACCGGGGACTGCCTGCCGAGGCCAGCAGTGGTATCGCTTCGCGCGCCCGATGCGCTCAGGCGAGCGGCGAGGCGAGGGCGCTGGCGACGGTGTCGGCCAGGTGTTCGAGGGCGAGCGGCTTGGTCATCAGGCGCATCCCCGGGCCGAGGAAATCAGCGCGGGTGCTGGCCTGCTCGGCATAGCCGGTGATGAGCACTACCGGCAGGCCGGCGCGCTCCTGCTGGATCATCTCCGCCAGTTGCCGGCCGTTCAATCCGGGCAGGCCCACGTCGGTGAGCAGCAGGTCGAGGTCCTTGAGGTGCGCCGCGAGGCCCAGCGCCTGCTGGCTGTCGGCGGCCAGATGGACGCGGTAGCCAAGGTCTTCCAATGCGGTCTGCAGCAGCAGGCGCACGGCGTCATCGTCTTCGACCACCAGGATCGACTGCCCTTCGCCCGCGCTTGGCCGGCGCAGCGGGCTGGTAGCCGGTTCGTCGCCTGCATCGGCGGTGGCCGCCGGCAGGTACAGCGCAATGGCGGTGCCTTCTCCCGGCCGGCTGTGGACAGTGACGAAGCCGCGGCTCTGGCGAACGAAACCGTAGACCATGGACAGACCCAGCCCGGTGCCCTGGCCGAGCGGCTTGGTGGTGAAGAACGGCTCGAACACCTTGTCCAGCAGCGCGGCAGCGATGCCCACCCCGGTGTCGATCACGCTTAGGCGGACATAGTCGCCTGCCGGCACGTCATGCCGCGCGGCCTGTGCCGCATCGACCGTCTGGCGGCCGGTCTCGACGCGCAGGCAGCCGCCGTCGGGCATGGCGTCGCGGGCATTGAGCGTGAGGTTAAGCAGGGCGTTTTCCAGCTGATGAGGATCGGCCAGCGCAAGCCCGGCGCTGTCGGCCAGGTCCAGTTCGAAAGCGGTGGTCTCGCCCAGGCTGCGCTGCAGCAACTCGGCGAGCGTATGGACCAGCGCATTCACCTCGGTCGGACGCGTCTGCAACGACTGGCGTCGGGAGAATGCCAGCAGCCGCTGGGTGAGCGCCGCCGCACGCTGGGCCGAGCCCTGGGCGGCGTCGAGGTAGCGGGGCAGGTCACCGTGCCGGCCGGCTTCCAGGCGCCGCCGGATCAGGTCCAGGGCGCCGATGATGCCGGTCAGCATGTTGTTGAAGTCATGGGCGATGCCGCCAGTGAGCTGGCCGACCGCATCCATCTTCTGCGAATGACGCAGCAGCTCCTCGGCGCGGTTGCGCTCCTGGGTCTCGACAGTCAGCTGGTCGAGCGCCTCCTGCAAGGCGTGGGTGCGCAGCTCCACTTCGCGCTCGAGTGCCTGGTTGAACTGGCGCAGCATGCCCTCGTTGCGCTTTTCCGCGTCGACGTCGATGATCACCAGCGCCGCGCCGACCAGCTCCTGCGTGCCGTCGTACAGCGGCACGCTGCTCAGGCGCAGCCAGCGCTCGCCACCACCGTCGGGAAAGTAGCGGTAATCCTGGCCGTCTACCTGCTCACCGCGCAGGGCCCGTGCGCCGACGTACTGGCTCGGCGGGATCACCTGGCCCTGGCTGTCCAGGCCGAGCCAGCGCCGGGCGCGCTCGGGCGCCGTCGAGGGGATCCGGTGATCGGGCACGTATTCGTCGTAGCGGGGGTTGCTCAGCAGCGTATTGCCCTCGGTGTCGATAAAGCAGACCCCGATCGGCAGGTTCTCGATCAACTGCTCGAAGCGGGCGCGCTGGTTGGCCCGCTCGGTGGCCTGTCGGCGATGGGCGAGCTGGTGCTGGCGCAGGCGCGCGCAGGTCGCCAGGCAGCTCAGCAGCGTGGCGCTACCGACCGGCTCCTCGAGCAGGATGAAGTCACGGATCGCCTCGGGCAGCCGCGCCCGAACCGCCGCATGGGTTTCTTCCGCCTGGCTGAGCAGCAGGAAGGGCATGGCATGGCCATCGGGCAGGGGCGCGAGCGCCGCGGCGGTCGCCTCGAGCGGTCCGCCGGCCAGCTCGTCTGCCAGGATCACCACCTCGATCGTCTCGTCGATCCGGCGCGCCAGGCTTGCCTCGTCGGTGCAGTGGCTGACGCTGTACCCCTCGGCGGCCAGGCGCGTGGCGAGCTGGCCGCGTTCGGCGCTGTCGCGCGCGCCGAAAAGAATGCGTGTTGCTTGCGTCGTTCCGCCTGCCATGGGGTTCCTGCGTGTCGTCGGGTGGGTGTCCGGTCAGCGCTATGCCGATCGGCCGGGCACTGCGACGCGCCTGTCCATCTCTGGAAAGGGCGATCGCGACCCCTCATTGAGCGGACTACAGGCAGGCGGGAGCGTTCCGTGAGCCAGCCGGTTCGCGCCGCCGCGGGGCATGGTAGCGGCGATCTGCTGTGGGTGGTAGCGAAGTGCTGGCGTAGCGCGCGCCGGAGCTGTCGGCCGTCTCCTGCGGCCCGGCGCGGCGGCAGCGGTGCTGCAGGCTGCGTCGGCCTGCGTCAGAAGGGGGGCCTGCCGGGCACGACCGAAGCGGCTACCGGAGCCTGGCCGCGCGCAGACGTTCATCGAGCTGCGCCCCCGTTGGCGCATCGCGAAAGCCGTCGAATCGACCCTGTTCGATCATGCCGCGCGCCGCGCTGATGAACCCGCCCCAGGCGGCGCGGGCCAGGGCGCCGCCGACGCTGATGCGCCGGACGCCAAGTTCGGCCAGGGCCTCGACCGTCAGTTCGCTGGCCCAGCCAATCAGCACGTTCACCGGCTTGGGCGCGACGGCCGCGATAACCGTCTGGATCTCTTCACGGGTCTTCAGGCCTGGCGCGTACAAACAGTCCGCCCCGGCCTGCGAAAAGGCGAGCAGGCGCTCGACCGTATCGTCCAGGTCAGGCCGCCCGAGGAAATAGTTTTCCGCGCGTGCGACCAGCAGGGTGTCGCCGCCGCGCGCATCGATGGCCGCGCGCGCCGCCTGCAGGCGCTCCACGGCGTCGGCCTTGTCGCGCACGGGCCGGTTGGGGTCGCCGGTCGAATCCTCCACCGACAGCCCCGCCACGCCAGTGTCCACTGCCAGGCTGACGCTCTCGAATACCTCCTCCGGTGTCCGTCCGAAGCCGCTTTCGAAATCCGCGTTGATCGGCAGATCGCTGACGGCGGCCATGTAGCGCAGGTGCGCCAGGGTGTCATCGCGTGACAGCTGGCCGTCCGCCTGGGCCTGCGACCAGGCATAGCCCGAGCTGGTGGTCGCCAGAGCCTGGTAGCCGAGCTGCTCGAGCAGCCGGGCGCCGCCGGCGTCCCAGGGATTAGGCAGCAGAAAGCAGCCGGCACGGTGCAGCTCGCGGAAGGCGGCGCGTTTTTCACTCACGGTGGGACGGGTCATGGCGGTTCCTCGGGCTGGCCTGGGAGCATGTTTATAGCCCAACCGCAGGCGTTGCGCGGCGACATGGGTGCTCCGCCTCGCCCGGTGGTCCATGTATCGCTGCCTGCAGGGGCGTGGACAACCGCGGCGCGTTGCGTTCCTCTCCTTGTCAGGAGCGGATTTGCCGACGGCCGTTACTGCCCTCGCCAGGCCATGGCATCGGCTTGGTCTACCGTCATAGAGAAGCTAGCCCTGCCCCGCACGCTGATTCGCGCGGCTGCAACCGGCCCTTCAGGCAACCGTCGGCCAAGGTGCCGTCCGGCCTGGCCAGGAAACGACAGGAGCATTACCGAATGATCGATCTCTCGCTGCTACTGGCCTTTATCGCGGCCGCCTTCCTGCTGGCGGTGACGCCGGGCGTGGACACGGCCATCGTGTTGCGCACGGCCACGCTGGAGGGGCGGCGGCAGGCGGCGCTGGCCGCGATGGGCATCGGGTTGGGTTGCCTGGCCTGGGGTGTGGCGGTGTCGCTTGGGTTGGGCGCACTGCTGCAGGCCTCCGAGCTGGGCTATACGGTGGTCAGGTTCGCCGGCGCCGCCTATCTGATCTGGCTGGGCTCGCGGCTGGTTTTCAAACCGCGCACCTCGTTCGATGCAGGCGCCGGCGCGGCGACTTCCGTGAATGGCCAGGCCTTCTGGCGCGGCCTGCTGACCAATCTCCTTAACCCGAAGGTGGGCGTGTTCTACGTGACCTTCCTGCCGCAGTTCGTCCCGTTTGGCGCCGATGTGGCGGGCTACTCGTTCTTCCTCGCCTGCCTGCACGTGGTGCTGACGCTGGCCTGGTTCGCCGTGCTGATCGCCGCAACCATTCCCCTCGGGAGGCTGTTGCGGCGCCCAGCGTTGACCCGGGCGCTGGATCGGGTGACCGGTGGCGTGCTGGTTGCGTTCGGCGTGCGGCTGGCGACCTCCAGCGCGCCGTAGCGAAGCAGGAAGCTTGCGACGTGACGACAGCGCGCTTGGCTGAAGGCGCGTTACCGGGAGCCCTGGTATTGCGCGTCGCTGACCTTTTCGAGCCACTCGACGTTCTGGCCCTTTTCATCGACCGCGGTGACGGCGATGTGAGTCATGGCGGTATTCGGCGCGGCGCCATGCCAATGCTTGACGCCCGGTGGGCACCAGACCACGTCGCCCGGCTTGATCTCCTGGACAGGCTTGCCCCATTGCTGGGTGCGGCCCACGCCAGCGGTGACGACCAGATATTGGCCCCTGGGATGGGTGTGCCAGGCCGAGCGTGCGCCGGGCTCGAAGGTCACGTAGGCGCCGGAGGCGTTCATCTGTTCGTTCGCGCTGTAGAGCGGGTCGATGCGCGCATGGCCGGTGAACCACGCTGCCGGGCCGGCGATGGATGCCTGGCTGCCGGCGACGGCGATGCGTTGGTCGTCGGTGTCGCTTTCGGCGGCGAACGCCATCGGCACCAGGGCCGAGGCGAACAGGGTCATCAAGAGATTACGCATAGGTCTCTCCGCGTTATCGGATGGGCTGATGCCAAGGGCCTTGGCCGAGCAGTTTTTCTCGGTCACTCGCTCAGGTTGTGCTGGAAGAAGGTGGTCAGCTTGTCGAAGGGGATCAGGTCGACGCGGTCGTAGAGATCGACGTGCCCGGCGCCCTTGACCCACACCAGTTCCTTCGGCTCGCCCGCCAGGCGATAGGCCGCTTCGCTGAATTCCTTCGAGTGCGCCTCGTCGCCGGAAATGAACAGCATCGGGCGCGGCGAAATCGTCTCGATGTCGTTGAACGGGTAGAAGTTCATGAACTTCACGTTGCTGGTCAGCGTCGGGTGCGTGGTCAGTTCGGGCGTTGAGCTGGCCGGAGTGAATTCGCCGCGGGGTGTGCGGTAGAAGTCGTAGAACTCGCGCTGGATCGGATGGGTATCGGCGTCCAGCTGGTGCACCGTGCCGCTGGTGTAGCGGGTCTGGCCGCCGGTGAATTCGACGTAGCGCTGCTCAGCCGCCTCGGCGAGGATCTGTTTGCGCTGCTCGAGCGTCTGCGATTGGTTCAGGGCGTCGCGGTTGGCCGCGCCCATGTCGTACATGCTGACGGTCGCGATGGCCTTCATGCGTGGGTCGAGCTTGGCCGCGCTGATGACGAAGCTGCCGCTGCCGCAGATGCCCAGCACGCCGATCCGCTCGCGGTCCACGAAGGGCTGCGTGCCGAGGTAGTCCACCGCGGCGCTGAAGGCCTCGGCATAGATGTCCGGCGCCACCACGTTGCGCGGCTGGCCTTCGCTCTCGCCCCAGAACGACTGGTCGATGGCGAGCGTAATGAAGCCTTGCTCGGCGAGCTTCTGCGCGTAGAGATTCGAACTCTGCTCCTTCACCGCGCCCATGGGGTGGCCAACGATAATCGCTGGATAGCGGGTGTTGCGGTCAGCGTTCCTGGGCATGAACAGATTGCCCACCACTTGCATCTTGTACTGGTTGTCGAACCGGACTTTCTCCTGGGTCAGGCTTTCGCTCTTGTAGAAGTTGTCGGCACCGTCGGACATGGCCTGCCCCATCGCGTTGAAGGTGTAGGCGCTGGTCATGAGACCTACCGCCAATAGCAGTTCTTTCATCGTCCCGTCCTTTCATTCAGTCAGTGGCGGCCGCTTGGCCGGGGTTGGTTGCGCCGACGCCTCATGAGCCGTCGGCCTGCGTACGTGACGTCGCGAAGGTGAGGCAGGCTGCGCCCAGCAGCAGCGCCGCACTGGCGAAAAAGGTGGCGCGGTAGCCGCTGGCGTCGAACAGCACACCGCCCAGCGTGGAGCCCATGGCGATCGACAGCTGAATCACCGCCACCATCAGCCCGCCGCCGGCCTCGGCGTGTTGCGCAAAGGTCGCCGGTATCCAGCTCCACCAGCCCACCGGGGCAGCGGTCGCGATGAGGCCCCAGATGCCGAGCAGCGCGACCACAACGGCCATCGTGTGGCCGAACAGCGTCAGCAGCAGCGCAATCGCCGCCATGAGAATGGGGATGCCGATCAGTGTTGGATACAGGCCACGCCTGAGCACCGCGCTGATCAGCAGCGTGCCGATAAAGCCCATCACCCCGATCACCAGCAGCACCAACGACAGCGCGGCGACATCGACCAGCGTCACCGTCTCGAGGAAGGGGCGCAGGTAGGTGAACAGCGTGAACTGACCCATGAAGAACACGCCGACGGCCAGCATGCCCAGGGTCACTACGGGCTGCCGGAGCAGGTTGAATGCCTGCAATGGTCTGGCCCTGCGCGACTCGCTGGGCATGGACGGCAGGCTGATCCACTGCCAGACCAGCGCGGCGAGGGCCACCGGCACCAGGCACAGGAAGGCACCACGCCAGCCGATGATCGAGCCCAGGTAGCTGCCCAGCGGGGCGGCAATCACGGTCGCCAGCGCGTTGCCGCCGTTGAACACCGCCAGCGCACGGGGGACTTGATCCGGCGGCACCAGGCGCATGGCCGTCGCCGCGGACATCGACCAGAAGCCCCCGACCACCACGCCGATCAGCGCACGGCCCAGCAGGTAGGTGGCGTAGTTCGGCGCCAGCGCGACAACCGCGCCGGACAGTCCCATGATGCCGGTCAGCACCAATAGCAGCGCCTTGCGGTTCATGCGCCCGGCGAGTGCCGAGATGAACAGGCTGGTCACTACGGCGAACGCGCCGGAGATCGCGATGCCCTGGCCAGCCATCCCCTCGCTGACTCCGAGATCGGCGGCGATGGGGGACAACAGGCTGACGGGCATGAACTCCGAGGCGATCAGCGCGAAGACGCACGTCGACATGGCGAACACGCCGCCCCAATGCGCGGGCTGTCGTGAGGTCTCGCGGGCGTCGGAAGTTGCGTCGGTTATGCAGCTGGTCATGGGTGGCGATACCCCTCGGTGGCGGCAATGGCCGCAGTGCCTGGCTGACGCGGCGGCTGCTTCCTCGCAAATGGGTTGCGATCCGGCGGCAGCGCGACGTCTCTTCCGGGCATTGTCTCGGGATAGGGCTACTTTGATTAGCTAATGAATGCTTAAAGCCGCTATAAGCGTTGCTAATCAGTCATCTGTGCCAAGCTAGTGGCCTGTGCGGTGAGTGGGTTGAGGCAAGCTCGGATGAGCAAAGCTGCGAGACAAGGCGTGCGACGAGTCATAGCGGGGCTTTGGCAAGGAGCAGCAACGCGGCATCGGAGCCATGGGCGCCGAAAGTGACCAACTGAACTTACCAAACAGGACACCACGGCCATGGTCAGACGCAACCTCAACGATCTCCTTTCGTTCGTAACCGTCGCGCGTGAAGGCAGCTTCACCCGTGCTGCGGCGCAGCTGGGTGTCTCGCAATCGGCGCTGAGCCAGGCGGTCAGCGGGCTGGAGAGGCGCCTGGATATTCGCCTGCTCACCCGCACCACACGCAGCGTCTCGCCGACGCCGGCCGGCGAACGATTGTTGCGGGCCATCGGTCATCGCTTCGATGAAATCGAGGCCGAGCTGGACGTGCTGACCGACCTGCGCGAGAAGCCGGCCGGCACGGTGCGGATTACCTGCGGTGACCACGTGTTGCGGACACTGCTGCTGCCCAAGCTCACGCCGCTGCTCAAGGCCTTCCCCGACGTCAACGTCGAATTCGACGTCAACTACGGCTTTCGCGACATCGTCGCCGACCGCTTCGATGCGGGCGTGCGCCTGGGCGACACCATCGACAAGGACATGATCGCCATGCCCATCGGCCCGCCGCTGCGGATGGCCGCCGTGGCATCGCCGGATTATTTTGCAGAGCATCCCAGGCCGAGCACGCCGCAGGAGCTGACCGCGCACCGCTGCATCAACCTGCGTTTCCCGACCCATGGCGGGCTGTATGTCTGGGAATTCGAGAAAGGCGAGCAGGCATTGAACGTCCGCGTCGAGGGCCAGGTGGTGCTTAACAGCACGCCGCACATCGTGCTCGCCGCCCTCGACGGCCTGGGCATCGCTTTTCTGCCGGAGGACGAATTCGCCCCGCACCTCGAAGAAGGCCGGTTGGTGCGGGTGCTGGATGATTGGTGCGAGCCGTTCGATGGCTACTACCTGTACTACCCCAGCCGCAAGCAGCCCTCGCCGGCGTTCAGGCTGGTGCTCGACGCGCTGCGTCTCCTGCGCGGGGCGCGGTAAGGGCGAGACCACGCCGCCCTGCATGGCGGGTTCGGTACGAGGATGTTTGATCAGATGGAGCTGCGATGCCGTCTCATGACGCCTGATGCGCCGCAGCGGGTGGCGCATCGGCGGTCAGGGCAGTGCCGCACCTGGGGTGTGCGGCGCTGAGTGGGCGGTTACGGCGCGCGGTACATCGCACACAGCTTGTTGCCGTCCGGGTCGCGGACGTAACCCAGGTGCATCGGGCCGAGGCTGGATTCGCGCAGGCCCGGTGGGTCCTCACAGGTGGTGCCACCATTGGCGACCGCGACGTCGTGAAACGCCTGGACCTGCTCGGGCGAGTTACATTTGAAGCCAATCGTGCCGCCATTGGCGACCGTCGCCGGTTCGCCGTTGATGGGCTCGGTGACGCCGAAGAGGCTGCCGTCGTGCCGGTAGAAGAGGCGGGTGTGACCGGAGGGGCCCGTGTTGCGGATCGGCTCGCCTGCGCCGAGCAGGCCGAGCACGGCGTCGTAGAACCGCTTCGACCGTTCAATATCATTCGAACCGACCATTACATGGTTGAGCATGGAGGCCTCGCTAGGGTGTGGGTTGCGGTGATGGAGCGCGCACTCTACCACCGGCACGCAGCGCAGGCGCGATGCCGTAGCGGCCCGCGAGCGGGTCGTTCAGCGCCGTCCCGCGTCGCTTCGTGCGCGCGCCCGCGATCGATGGGCGGACCTTGGGTCGGTCATCAGGGAATGCTGATATCCCCGGCCTTTCCGGCGTCCCGGTACCGCGCCCGCAACACGTCGGCCAATTGCTGTTTGGCCGGGTCTTCGCCGTGGATGAGGCGGATTTTCTTCGGCCATTCCTGCATCCGGGTGACGAAACCAACCAGATCCGCCTGGTCGCCGTGCGCGGAATAGCCGCCGACGCTGTCGATCCCGGCGCGGATGTCGATGCGCTGCCCCTCCAGATCGACGAAACCGCCGTCCGGTCCATGCGTCTGGATATCCCGCCCCGGGGTGCCCTTGCCCTGATACCCGATGAACACCACGTTGTGGCGGGGGTCGCCCAGCATCGCTTTCAGGTAGTTGACGATGCGTCCGCCCGAGCACATGCCGTTGCCGGCGATGACAATCGCGGGACGGGCGGTCTGGGTGAGGTGCTCGACGATGCGCATGTGCTCGTCATGGCTGTCGACGGTGATGAGCTGCTTGAACGAGAGCGGCTTGCGGCCCTTGCCCAGGCGCTCGCGCGCATCCTCGTCCCAGAAGGCCTGCAGCTCCTTGTAGGTAATGGTGAAGCAGCTGGCCAGCGGCGAGTCGAGGATGATCGGAATATGCGGCCAGTCGATATCCGGATCGCCTTCCTGTGCTTGTCGGGCGGATGCGCTGGGCGTGTCGCTGGCCGGCGCCGACTCGCTTCGTTCATGGAGGATCTCCTCCAGCTCGTACAGCAGCTCCTGGGTACGGCCAATGCTGAACGAAGGAATCAACACCGTACCCTCGTCCGCCAGCGCCCGCTCGATGGCCGCCTGCAGCCGCTCGCGGCGGTGCGCACGGTCTTCGTGGCGACGGTCGCCGTAGGTGCTTTCCAAGATCAGCAGGTCCGCGCGCTCGGGCGGCACCAGGTCAGGCAGCAGCGGTGAATGCGGCGCGCCCAGGTCGCCGCTGAACACCACCCGCTCGGCATCGACATCGCCATCGACGGCGCGCAGCTCCAGCTCGACATAAGCCGAACCCAACACGTGCCCGGCCGGCTGCAAGCGCACCTGGCACTCGCCGCCCTCGGCCTCGTTCAGGGTGAACCAGTGACCGTAGGGCAGGGCGATGATGCGCTGCTCGACCACCTTGAGATACCGCTCCAGTTGCTCCTGATCACGGCTGATGGACAGGCGAAAGGCGTCCTCCAGCACGATCGGCAACAGCCGGGCCGACGGCTCGCTGCACAGAATCGGCCCGCTGAACCCCGCCGCCAGCAGGTTCGGAATCCGCCCCACGTGATCGATATGCACGTGGGTCACGATCAATGCCTTGATGCCTTCGATGGAGAAATCCAGGGCCAGCTGATCGTCGTCCGGCCCCGCATCCTGCCCCTGAAACTGCCCGCAATCGATCAATACGCTGGAACTGTCATCCATCCAGAACTGATGGCACGACCCGGTGACGCCCTCACGTGCGCCGTGATGGATGAGTTTCGGATGCTTCATTGGAATTCCTTCACCAGCGCTATGCCCCGACCGTGAACGGGGCAGGGAAGAAAGCGGCAGGCGCCGCTTTCGCTAATGAGGTATTGGGCCGAAGGCGGGGTTGAAGAGTTTCCGGCAGGCGCTGAGCGGTACGGGCTCAGATGGATGCGGTTGGCTGTGCGCCATGCACAGCCCCGCTGTGATCATGCCGGTGCCGAACGCTGTACCGGCCACACTGCAAACATGATCAGGACGTAGGCCGGTGTGAATCGCATCGATCAGCAGCCCAAGCTCGGTAAAGGCTATGCCGGCGTGGGGGAGCGGTGGGGTAGAGGCGCGGTGTGTGCGGCTAGTCGAGTTTTGCCGAAGTACGGCGAGCATGCTTCTTCTGCAAGATCACTGACGCTTCGTTGTAGGCGCTCTGGAAGGTTTCGCTGCTGACCCAACTCAATGCCGTGTCTTCGTCTTCATCGTGGAACATCCCGCGATAGACGATCAGCAAGCCCATCATGAAGTCGACGGCAGGGTCTTCCGCTTCCTCTGCGACCACCAGCTCCAGCACCGGGTATTGCAGGAACACCAGGCACATCGCAAGCAGACTGATGCCTTCAGCGGCTCTCATCGCCTGGAACAGATCGTCAAAGTGCGCCGGGTCAAAACCGTTCTCTTCAATGTCTTTGAAGTCGAAGGTGCTGAGGTCGATCTCCACATCATCGAACGGCTCATCGATCAGCGGATTGGCCAGCAACGGATGCAGGGCATGGGCCTTGGCCTTACCCGAACGGTTCTGCTTGGCCTTGACCTTGGCCCGCTGGGCGCGCTTTTGCTGTTTGTTCGGGGACGCCATCGCGGTGAGTTCCTTGTTCGATAGACCGGCTGCATGGCCGAGGGAATGGCGGGGGATTGTACTCAGTCTGGGAAAGAATGGCGGGAGAGGGGCGAGCGTTGTTGCCGACTAGGAGCGGGCGGTGATGGGGAATACAGCTGTCGGCTTGTCGTGTTCGCCGCATTGACCTACGGCGCATCACCGTCAGCCTCCAATGCCGCGCATGCGGGGTGCGGTAACAGCGAGGGATTACTGCAGGTGGTGGATGGCGCACCGCTTGTGGCCATCAGGGTCGCGTGCATAGCAAGGTGCCCCGCGCAAACAAGCGTGTCGCTGCGTGACAAAGCCAGCTGATAGGAATAGGCAATAATCGAATTCGATCTGGCATAGCCCGGTGGCCCTCCACTGCCTAGCATGCCTGCACCCTATCTGTCAGGAGTGCAATCCATGAATGCAACCAGAACCCTGTTCATCACCGGCGTCAGTAGCGGTTTCGGTCAGGCCCTGGCCAAGGAGGCGCTCGCCCAGGGCCACCGGGTAATCGGCACTGTCCGCAGTGATTCCGCCCGGGCGACCTTCGAGGCGCTGTTGCCGGAGCGGGCCCATGCCGTGCTGCTGGACGTTACCCAGTTCGACGCCATCGACGCGGTGGTTGCCGAGGTGGAGGCCGAGCACGGCCCCGTGGATGTGCTGGTCAACAACGCCGGCTATGGTCACGAAGGCGTGTTCGAAGAGTCATCGCTTGAGGAGATGCGCCGGCAGTTCGACGTCAATGTGTTTGGCGCGGTGGCGGTCACCAAGGCATTCGTGCCGTATTTTCGCCAGCGCCGGGCGGGGCATATCCTCAATATCACTTCCATGGGCGGCTACATCACCATGCCGGGGATCGCCTATTACTGCGGCAGCAAATTTGCGCTGGAAGGCATTTCCGACGCCCTGAGCCAGGAGCTGGCACCGTTCAATATCTTCGTCACCGCCGTGGCCCCAGGCTCGTTCCGCACCGATTGGGCGGGGCGCTCGATGCAGCGCACGCCGCGCCGCATCAGCGATTACGATGCGAGCTTCAATCCGGTGCGCCAAGCCCGCGAGGAGAAAAGCGGCCACCAACTGGGCGATCCACAGAAGGCCGCCCGCGCCATGTTGACGATTATCGCCAGCGCCAACCCGCCAGCTCACCTGCTGCTAGGCAGCGATGCCCTGGCGCTGGTGCGTGACAAGCTGCGGCGCTCGGCGGAGAGTATTGAGCAATGGCAGGCGCTCAGCTGTTCCACCGATGGCTGAGTATCGAAGGGAAAACAGGGCAGCCGATGGCCGACAGCAAAGACCCGATTACCGTGCAAATGGTGCAGCTGATGAGCCGGCTCGCGCCGCTTGAGGGCTACAACCTGAGCCCGCTGGACGATGTGCGGTTCCTGCGTTCGAACCGCCCGTTGACGCGCACCCCGGTGCTGTACGAGCCCGGAATCGTCATCCTCTGCCAGGGTCAGAAACGTGGCTACCTGGGCGATGAAGTCTACGTCTACGACGCTCAGCATTATCTGGTCGTATCGGTGCCGGTGCCCTTCACCATGGAGACGGACGCCAGCGACGCAGAGCCGATGCTGGCGGTGTACCTGCGACTGGACTTCACCCTGGCCGCCGAGCTGATCCAGCAACTGGACGCGGTGCGCGGCTTCACGATGGCCGACCCGATGGGCATGTACGCCTCCCCGATGGATGAACCGCTGCGCCAGTCCACCCTACGGTTTCTAGAGGTGATGGCCGACAGCACCGACGCGCAGATTCTCGGCCAGGCCATGCTGCGCGAGGTTTATTACCGCATTCTCGCAGGCGACCAGGGCGGCACCCTGCGCGCGGCCATCGCTCAGCAGGGGCAATTCGGCAAAGTGACGCGCGCCATTCACAAAATCCACTGCTGCTACGGCGAGCACCTGGACGTCGATACCCTCGCCCAGGAAGCGCAGATGAGCGTGCCCAACTTTCACCTGCATTTCCGGAAAGTGACTGACTCCTCGCCCATGCAGTACCTCAAGTCCACACGCCTGCATCAGGCGCGGCTATTGATGCTGCGCAACGACCTCACGGCAGCCAAGGCGGCGTTTCTGGTGGGTTACGAAAGCGCCTCGCAATTCAGCCGCGACTTCAAGCGCCTTTTTGGTCGTACTCCGCTAGCGGAGATTGCGTGGATGAAAGCAACGTATGAGTTGCCAGCGCCACGGACACAATCGCCTTTTGTGTCATCACACTGATGAGCGCGGGTTGACCCAGCCCGCGTTGTGCGTGGACGGACCAAAGGCCCCTTTTCAGGTAACCGCTTCTGGCGGAAACCGGCCGGCACTCTAGTGCTAATCCAACCCCGGCAACCCCCTCTCCAACCTCGGACACACCCACTCCACAAACGCCCGCACCCTTGGCGACAACTGCAAGGCGTGCGGGTAGACCAGTTGGATCGGCAGGTCTTCAGGCTCGTAATCCCGAAGAAGCCTCACCAGACGACCATCAGCCAGTTCATCGGCGACCTGGTAGTGCATCAGCCGCGTGATGCCGAGGCCCTGCACGCAGGCCAGGCTGGCGGCGCGGATCTGGTTGCAGGTCAGGCGTGGGGTGATTTCTTCGGCCTGTTCCTTGTCGCCGTGGCGGTAGTACCAGTGGCGGCCTTGGGCAGCAAAGAGGATGCAGGGGTGGACCTCAAGCGCGGCCGGGGTGTCGATGGCCGGGGCGGTGCTCAGGTAGTCGGGGCTGGCGCAGGTCACCAACCGGGTGCTGCCGATCTGCCGGGCGACCATGGCCGAATCGGGCAGATGGCCGATGCGCAGGGCAAGGTCGAGGCGTTCATCGAGCAGCGGGACGATCTGGTCGCTCAGGTTCAGCTCGACTCGAATCTCTGCCTGTTCCTTGAGAAATTCGTTCACCAAGGGCGCGATGTAACGCTGCCCGAACTCCATCGGCGCGGTGATGCGCAGCAGCCCGCGGACCGCGCCGTCGCTGGCCTCAAGGCGCTGCTCCATGTCGGCGAAGTCCGCCAGCATGCGACGGCTCCAGGCGAGATATTCCGTGCCCTCGTCAGTGAGGGCCATGCGCCGAGTGCTGCGGTTCAGCAGGCGCACGCCGAGCTGGCGCTCCAGCGCGGCCAGCGAGCGCACCACTGATGCCACCGACTGCCCGGTCGCCTCAGCCGCAGAGCTCAGGCTGCCGTTGTCGACAATCCTCACGAAATTGGCCATCGCCTTGAGCTTGTCCATTGCTACCTTCGATTTGTGCAGTTGCTGCACAGATATTGTCAGGACGACGGCATAGGTGAAAACCGCCTTCCGGTCGAGACTGCAGGGACTGAGGTCTTTGGAGTTTCGCACATGAATCAGTCAGCCAGTCCCGCTCGCATTCTCGCCTACGACCACATCGGTATTCGTGTCAGCGACAGGCCTCGCGCGATGGCCTTCTACCAGGCGCTGGGCTTCGTCGAGAGCGCGAGCTTTCCGCTGTACGAGGCGAACGAAATGCTCAGCCCGGATGGCGTGCGCATCAACCTGATCTTCAATGGCGCGCGTGCTCAGGATTCGCACAACGTGCTGTTGGACGCGCCGGTCAAGCGGCCCGGCATGACCCATCCGGCCTTTATCGTCGATGACCTGGAAGTTCTTCAGGGCTGGCTGGACGAGCAGGGCATCGTCATTACCGAGGGGCCGCATCCCATCGGCCCAAGGCGGATCGCGCTGTTCATCCGCGACCCCGACGGCAACGTTCTTGAATTCAATCAGCTCATCAGAGGAGGTGCGCAATGAAACTGTACGACCTGGGTCCGTCCGGCAATTGCTACAAGGTGCGGCTGTTCGCAGCGCTGGCAAACATCGATCTGGAGCTGATAGCCGTCGATTTTCTCAATGGCGAACATAAGAGGCCGCCGCTCTCCGAGCTGAACCCGCTGAGGCAGTTACCGATTCTGGACGATGCCGGGCATGTCGTCCGCGACTCGCAGGCCATTCTGGTTTATCTCGCCGGCACTTATGGCGGCCTGGCGTGGTGGCCGGACAATCCGCGCGGGCAGGCGGAGCTCGTGCAGTGGCTGTCCTTCACCGCCAACGAGATCCAGCACAGCGTGAATGAGGCGCGGCTGGTGCAGAAGTTCGGTTATCCGCTGGACAAGGCCGCGGCGCTGGCGAAGGCGCCGCAAGTGCTCCAACAGCTGGACGACCACCTGCAGCACAACGATTGGCTGGCGCTCGACCGGCCCACCATCGCCGATTGCGCGGTTTACCCCTATGTGGTGCTGGCGCCGGAGGGCGATGTGGATCTCACGCCATACAGCCACGTCGCCCGCTGGATGGAGCGGCTGGAAGCGTTGCCAGGCTATCTGCCCAAGCCCTGACCCTGCGCAGAATCAGGCCCACGGTTGCCCCTCTCCCTTGAAAAGATCGACGACGGCGCTGAGTAGCTGGGGCAGGTGGCGGCCGTGCTATTAGGCGGAGGGCCGCCAAAGGACCGCCACCGGGCTTTGCAGCGAGTCTCGGGGCAATCGGCGAAAACGTTTCCGGTGTTCGCAGTGGCCCGACCGCAGCGCGGCACTGGCCTGCACAACGAACCGGCTCGGTCACTCTGGCGCTGCTCACCTGACCGTGTAGAATCCCGCGCCCCAAAAAGCAGGAGACGGTACGTTGGCCATTCACTTTTATGCGTCCGAGGAAAATGTGGCATGCGGACGCCCGGGGTCGAGTTTGGAAAACACGCGCAACCTTGGCCAAGTCACATGCAAACTCTGCCTTCGCTCGGCGCACAAGATCGCCAGCGAGCCCGTGCGCAAGACGCCGAGCCTCGCTGAGTTGAGAGCAGCCGCGAAGGCCAGGAAAAGCGTAGTGCCCGCGGCCGACGTTTCAACGAGGCGCCTCGGCCCGTTACCTCGCGCCGAGTGGCAGCAGCGTCTGGCGCAGCTGCCGGGCCGAAACCGCCTGCCGCGTGGCCGGTCCGGCCAGGTTTTCGTCTAATCCCTGAACGCAGGCGTCGACGTCGCCGGCTACAGGCGATGGGTTCGCAACCCGGTCGATCCTGTGTGTGATCTGTATATCCATACAGATAAATCTTGCCTGCCGCGTTGCCGCTGCGCATCCTATCCGCTACTGCAAAGCGAACGGGTGGCGAGCCGATGCGGCTGTTTCTCTGCGAAAAACCTTCCCAGGCCAAGGACATCGCCCAGGTCCTCGGCGCCACGCGGCGGGGCGACGGCTGCTGGGTGGGCGCAGGTGTCACCGTGACCTGGTGCATCGGCCACCTGCTGGAAACCGCGCCGCCGGACAGTTACGACGCGCGCTACAAGCGCTGGGTGCTGGGCGACCTGCCCATCGTCCCGGAGCGCTGGAAGATGCTGGTCAAGCCCAAAACGGCGAGCCAGTACAAGGCGGTCAAGCGGCTGCTGGGCGAGGCGCAGGAGCTGGTGATCGCCACCGACGCCGACCGCGAGGGCGAGATGATCGCCCGCGAGCTGGTGGAGCACTGTCGCTATCGGGGGCCGATCCAGCGGCTGTGGCTGTCGGCGCTGGACGATGCTTCGATTCGCAAGGCTCTCGGTGCGCTGCGCGCGGGCGCCGATACCTTCAACCTGTATCAATCGGCGCTTGGACGCTCGCGTGCCGACTGGCTGATCGGCATGAACATGAGCCGCCTGTTCACCCTGCTCGGCCGGCAGTCCGGCTATCAGGGCGTGCTGCCGGTGGGCCGGGTGCAGACGCCGACGCTGCGCCTGGTGGTCGATCGTGATCGCAGCATTGCCGATTTCGTGCCGCAGCCGTTCTGGGTTATCGAGGTACAGCTGCTGGGCAAAGACGACATGCCGTTCACCGCGCAGTGGCGCGCAGCGGATGAGCACTGCGACGATCAGGGGCGTTGCCTCGATCAGGCGCTGGCGCAGCGAGCCGCCGAGGCCATGCGGGCCGCCGGCACCGCGCAGGTGCAACGGCTCAAGACCGAGCGGGTGCGTGAAGCCGCGCCGTTGCCGTTCGATCTCGGCACCCTGCAGGAAATCTGCTCGAAAAAGCTCGGCTTGGGAGCCCAGGAAACCCTGGATATCGCTCAGTCCCTTTACGAAACCCACAAGCTGATCACCTATCCGCGCAGCGATTGCGGCTACCTGCCGTTGAGCCAGCACAGCGAGGCGCCGGGCATCCTGGCCGCGCTGGCGCAGGCCGATCCGTCGCTTGGCGAGCTGGCGCCGTACCTTGAGCCTCGGCGCAAGTCGCGCGCCTGGAACGATGCCAAGGTCGGTGCGCATCACGGCATCATCCCGACCGCGGCGGCTCGTGCCTTCGAACGACTGACAGGCAAGTCACGGGCGGTCTATACGCTGATCCGCGCGCGTTACCTGGCGCAGTTTCTGCCCGCGCACGAATACGACCGCACCCAGGCCGATCTCGACTGCGCCGACCAGGCGTTGCGGGCGGTCGGCAAGCAGATCGTCGAGCCCGGCTGGAAGCGCGCCTTGCCCGAGGCGCTGGCCGCCAGCCGAGGGCGGGAAGCGCCGGCGCCGCAACCCTTGCCGGCGCTGCGCGAGGGCCAGGTATGCCCGGTCCACGACCTGGTTTTCAAGGATCTCTGGACGCAGCCGCCCAAGCCCTTCACCGAAGGTGACCTGATCAAGGCGATGAAGAACGTAGCCAAGCTGGTGGACGATCCCAAGCTGAAACAGAAGCTCAAGGACACCACCGGTATTGGTACGGAGGCGACGCGTGCGGGGATCATCCAGGGGCTGCTCGACCGCGGCTATCTGACCAAGCAGGGCAAGGCGCTGGCAGCCACCCCGGCGGCTTTCAGCCTGATCGATGCGGTGCCGCGGGCCATCGCCGACCCCGGCACCACGGCGATCTGGGAGCAGGCGCTGGATATGGTGCAGAGCGGCGAGATGAGCCTTGACGAGTTTGTCAGCAAACAATCGGCGTGGATGAGCAAGCAGGTCGAACGCTGCAAGGGCGTGCGGCTGACCATCACGGCCCCGGCGGTGCCTGCCGGTCGCGGTGCGCCGTGGAAAAAGCGCAAGGGCGCAAGCCGCAAAGCGGCACCCAAGGCGCGTCGGGCGGCGAAGTCGCCCAGCCCGGCCTGATCGCTTCGCCCGCAACCCGGCGCTTCGATGCCCTGCTGCGGCTCGCGTCTGCCGCGTGGCAGACGTCCTGGCGAACCTGCATCCATGCCGTTCGCGAAGGCTGCGCGGGTGCGCTGTTCGTGCCGATAGAGCCGTTCGGGTTGGCGCCGGCAGCCTGCCAGCGAGGCAGTATCGGCTGATTGGCCTGCAGGCGTGCCGGTTCGCATTTAGAATGCGCGCGCCTTTCTCGAGACGATTGAACATGCACGCCGACGCCCTCGCGACACTGCAACAGCACCTCAGCCAAGCCCTGATGCAGGCGCCGGACGAAACCCGCCGGCTGTTTCATGGGCGCGGGCGCTGCTGGGCCGGGCTCGAGCATGTCACGGTGGACTGGTTGCAAGGCGTGGTGCTGGTTTCGCTGTTCCGTGAGCCGGCGGCTGATGAGCTCGAAGCGCTGCTCGGGATGCTCTCGGCACTGACCGGGACCCCGGCCTGGCAGGCGAGTGGGGCGCATAGCCTGCTTCTGCAGCATCGCTATTTGCCCGACAGCCATATGCAGCGGCTGCTGGGCGAGCCGATCGAGGAGTGGTTGATCAGCGAGAACGGGCTGCGTTACAAGCTCGACCTGGGCATCAAGCAGAACAACGGACTGTTTCTCGACATGCGCTACGGCCGGCGCTGGGTTCGACAGGAGTCACAGGGCAAGCGCGTGCTGAACCTGTTCGCCTATACCTGCGGATTCTCGGTGACAGCGATCGCCGGGGGCGCCGAGCATGTGGTCAACCTGGACATGGCTCGTGCGGCGCTGAGCCGGGGGCGGGACAATCATCGGCTCAACGACCATGACCTGAGCCAAGTCAGCTTTCTCGGCCACGAGTTGTTCAAGTCCTGGGGCAAGGTGAAGAAAGCCGGCCCCTATGATCTGGTGATCATCGACCCGCCGTCGTTTCAGAAAGGCAGCTTTGCGCTGAGCCGCGATTACCAGAAGATCCTCAGGCGTCTGCCGGAATTGCTCACCGATAACGGAACGGTGTTGGCCTGCATCAATGATCCGGATACCGGACCGGATTTCCTCATTCAGGGAATGGCTGCCGAAGCGCCTACGCTGGTGTTTCAAGAGCGCCTGGACAACCCACCGGAGTTTCCGGACATCAGCTCCGACAGCGGGCTCAAAGCGCTGGTGTTTCGGCACGTGCCTCTCGCTGCAGGCTAGGGCGCGACGCTGGGTCTGTGATGGCCAGGCGGGAAGGCGGGCAGACGCTAAGGCCTGCAGCTGCCGCATGCGGATGAAGGTCGCGTTCCGCGATGGAGCGCGAGAGGTTGAAGAGGCGATGCTACTGACGCAACGCGGCCGGGACTTACCCGGCCGCGCTTAACCCACCGGCTGTCAGTGCTGGGTAACGAGTGCCATGTTGTTGGCTCCGCCTTGGGTGATCATCGCGTTGTTACCGACGCTGCTCTGGTCGACCACTGCCACGTTCGCAGCACCGTTTTGCAACACACTGGCCACGAGGCTGTCACCGTATTGGGAGATGAGCGCCTCGTTGCCGTTGCCGGTCTGGCCGACGTCCGCCAGGTTGAAGTCGCCATCCTGGGCGATATCGACCTCATTGTTGGCACCGTTGCTCGACCCGCCGATGCGGTTGCCGGTGCCTTCCTGGATGGCGGCGAGCGTGTTGCCGGCACCCGTTTGCTCAAAGGTCAGGGCGTTGTTGCGGCCCAGCTGGTCGACGCTGGCATCGTTGTAGTTGCCGTGCTGGGTGACGGTGGCGACCTGGTTGCGGCCGTCCTGGTCGATCAGCGCGCTGTTACCGTTGCCGTACTGGTTGGCGGTGCCGCTGTTGGCGCTGCCGCGCTGAGCGATGTCAGCGCCGTTTTCGTTGCCTTGCTGGAACACGTAGGCGTTCTGACTGCTGCCACGCTGGTTGACGGTCAGGACGTTGTCGTTACCGTTGGAGGCGGTATAGGCCTCTTGTAGCAGGCCGGTCTGCTTCACGTTGGCATCGTTGCGGTTGCCATCCTGCTCGACCTCGGCGACGGACCCGGCGCTCCAGCTCTGGAGAACGTTGGCTACGTTCTCGTTGCCCTTCTGATCCACCGTTGCATGGTCGCTACCGCTGACCGACTGGTTGACGACGGCATCGTTACGGTTGCCGTCCTGATAGACCGCGATGCTGCTGCCGCTGGAATAGCCCTGGTAAGTAGTGGCGTCGTTGCGGTCGCCGGCCTGCTTGATCAGGGCGTCGACACCGTAGCTGCCGGACTGCTCGGTATCGGCTACGTTTTCATTGCCGCGCTGACGCTGCTCAGCCTTGCTGCCCCAGGTGGCCGATTGACTGACGCTGGCTTCGTTCTGACGGCCCAGTTGCCATTGCAACGCGCTGCTGCTTACTGCCGCGGTCTGAACGACGCCGGCTGTGTTGGAGCGGTCCGCCTGGATCTGCAGTGAAGAGGATGAATACGAGTTTTTTTGCAGCGCCGCGGCATCGTTATCCCGCCCCGTCTGGATTTGAGTCGCCGTGTTCGAGCTACCGTAGCTCTGGGTGACTTCTGCGAGGTTGCCGGTACCGTCCTGGCGTTGCTCCGAGCTGTGGTCGGCAGCAAACGCCTGGGCGGCGGCAATGGTGAGAAGGGCAGCTACAAGCGGTTTGATCTGGAACATGAGTGTCTCTCCATGGATGTTGTTATCAGCGGTACTTCCTGGTGGTGCTCTGTTTTCAGGGCGCTCGCAAACCTGCACCCTTCAGACCCGGGCCAGTGCTTGAAGCGATGCCCGGTGGCGGTCTGTTCGGTCCGTGCGCTTTAGCGCGCAGGGCTTATCGTCCGTGCCGCGATGCACGGGCTACGTGTTATGGGTAAGTGGTGCAAATTTGGATTTGGAGCTAGGTGCCGTAGCGGGCGACGTTGCCAGCCGACCGGCGGTCGCCGACCGCGAAGCGGTTGCGTGCGGTAGCGCTGGCGTTGGGTCTGGAGCCCGGTTGCGCAGGTGACTCGGAGGCTTGTTGCATGACCGGCGTGGATGCCACCGGCTATCAGACGATGGCAGTAAGCGGAGGCAGGTGCGGCGCTGAATAGCTCAATGGCACGTAGCGGGCTGCAGGGCATGGCACCGGGCGTCAGTGTCAACATCATGGCAATCCTTTGCGCGTTGTTCATTGGTTGTGCCGGCCGTCCCGGTCGAATCGCGGTAAGTCATCCTGACTTAATCCGCGACTCGGAAAATCCATCGAACGGGCGAAATCCGGCTTAGAGTTTCTTTTCCGGCGTGGCGAGATAGCGCGCCAGTTGCTCTTTGACTGCGGGGGTATGCTCGGCGGTCTGCCACAGGCGCCGGTCGACGCCTTGCGCGATCAGGTGGGCAACGGCCGCCTCGATCGCCGACAGGACGCAGAGCTGCGCCGGTTCGTTAGTGGTGTAGCCGGCCTCGGCCTCGAGCAGCTCCTTGAACTCGATGAACTTGTAGACGTTCGCGCTGCGCCCGATGGAGTAGATGGTCTTGGTGGTCATCACATTGGATAGCACCTGGCCGCTGCGCACGTCGATGGCCCGCAGGTTTACCGTGACCTGATCGACGCGGTATTCCTGCGACAGGCCGATGCCGAGGTAGCGCGCGCCCTGGCCGCCGCTGCGCACGTTGGTTTCATAGGCGACGATTGCGCCTTCCATGATGATGTTGGCGGCCAGCAGCGACGGCAGTTCCGACTGGATATTCGGCGCCACGTCCGGCTTGGCCTGCGAGGCGCGGATGATCTTGCGCTCGGTCAGTACGTTCTGCAGGCCCTCGCGTTCGAGCACAATGAACCAGCCGCTCGCCTGCATGGCATCGACCAGCATGCTCGCCGCACCCTGAGTGACGGCGGTGGAGAAGGAGCTGGCCGGGCTGGGCTTGTACTGCCCGGTCTGGTCGCGGAAACCGTACACCGCTGCCACCAGCTGGCCGCGGGGGCGCGGCAGGTTGAGCAAATCCTGGTAGGTCGAAGTGCGCGGAGTCAGCGTGGGCGTCTGCTGGTCGGCAGACATCGGGTCGCGCACGGCGCAGCCCTGTAGAACGGCCATCATCCCGATGGCGACGAATAGGCTTCTCATGGCCTTTGCTCTCCCTGATTAGTTTTGACCGACTATGATTTCCGACATTTCACCGGTCAGCCGGTCAGTGATTTTCACCACCAGGTTGCCGATGTCGTCGTTGCTGATGTCGACGATGAAATCGTCGGTGGTGATCGAGCCGGTCTTGCCGTCCTTGACGTCGCCGAGCAGATCGGACAACAGCCGGGACTCGAGCTGGCTGGTGAACCGGTCCAGCGCCGAGGTGCCGTTAAGCGATGCCCGATCGACGGCGTCCGGGTCCTTGGTGTCGTTCTGTGCCTGGGCGTTGCCGAGCAGCCAGGCGCCGTTTAGCGGGCTGCCGCCAAAGGACGGGTTCACAGGGGTGTAGACCAGCTCGGTGGCGCTGGCGCCCGCGCTCAGCACGCCGGCCAGGAGCATGCCGGCAAGGGTGTAGGGTAACCGGTTCATAACTCGTCCTTTGCAAGGTCAATGGTGTCTTCGAACAGGGCTTCGACTTTCCGTCGGTTGATTTCCTGCAGCACGAGGTCGGCCGCGTCGTAGGCGGTCTGCTCGATGTCGCCGACGTTGGGCTGCAGGAAACGGCGGTACAGGGGCTGGTTGTCCTGCTCGACCCAGACCAGCACGCCCCAGCGTGCCGATGGCCGTTCCTTCACCGCGAGGTTGAAATCCAGGGTGCTGGTGGCGTTCAGGCGTTCGCAGAAGGTGCGGTAGAACGCCTGGCCCGAGCGCGACACCGTGTTGTCGGTGATGAATCCCTTGAGTTCCGCTTCGTCGGCCTGGACCTGACTGCCGGCGAGCAGGATCAGGCCGAGGCAGGCCGCCTTCACAGACCGGCCTCGCTGACGTGGGCCAGCACCAGCGAGGCGCCCTGGGCGCGGTTGGACGCGCCGAGCTTGCCGAGGGCGTTGTGGATATGGCTCTTGATGGTGTGGGTGCTCAGGTGCAGGCGCTCGGCGATCTCGGCGTTGGACAGGCCCTTGCCGGCCAGGGCGAGGATTTGCTTTTCGCGGACGGACAGCTCGTCGATCACGCGCGAGGCGTGGGTCAGCTGGCGATAGCGGCCGAGCAGTTTTTCCATCAGGGCACGGGGCAGCCAGTCGCCGCCGCCGAGCATGACGCCGATGCCGCGGCTGATGTGGCTGCGGCTGGCGTTCGGGTAGAACACCCCGCGGATCCAGGTGTGCAGTTCGAGCAGACGGCGCGCCTGGTCGGCAGGGACATTGACCAGCGCGGTCGGGGTGTCACGCAGCTGGCGCAGCAGCTGCAGGCACTCGGCGTCGGCGAAGCTGGCGACATCGACCAGCACCAGCTCGGCGTCGTTCATGCTGGGACGCAGGGCGTGGCTGCGGGTGAGGCGGAGGTGGGTGTTGTCCTGGAAACTCTGTTCCAGCGCGCTGTCGGTGACGTCGCTGCGCGATAGCAGGACCAGGCGGGAGGGGGTGGCGACGAGCGCCAAGCAGGCTTCACCGGGCATATGCATATCCTTTGCTGAAGGTGATTCGAAAGAGCGCCGCGATCCATTCCGGAGCTGGCGCTTTGACACTTACGACGAGACGGTAGTTCAGACGAGTGACAATAAAAAGTCAAAAATGAGAAGTCGTGCCGGTTTCCCGACGAACTGCTTGGCGGGCGCCGGCAGGTGTCGCTGGCAGGACTGGCGATGCTGGACTAGATTGAATTCCCTTTTTGATGCATGACAGGAGCCGGCAATGGCGGATCCGACATTCTGGTGGATGTTTTTCACAGCCGCGCTGCTGCTGAACTTGGCGCCCGGCCCGGATCTGTTGTTCGTCCTGTCGCGCACCCTGAGCGGTGGTCGACGGGTCGGCCTGGCCGCCGCGTGCGGCGTCTGCAGCGGTGCTCTGGTTCATGTCTCGGCCGCGGCGCTGGGCCTTTCGGCAGTCCTCGCGACCTCGGCGCTGGCGTTCTCGCTGGTCAAGTACATCGGCGCTGCTTACCTGCTGTACCTGGGCATCCAGGCGTTGCGTTCAGCGGGCCGCGGGCTGCCGCAGCAGCTGCCTCGCGCTCCGCGCAGCAGCGTTTGGCAGGCGTATCGTCAGGGCATCCTGGTGGACATCTTCAACCCGAAGGCGGCGATTTTCTTCATGGCTTTTCTGCCACAGTTCGTACGCCCGGAGCAGGGCGCGGTGGCCCTGCAGCTGTTCGGCCTGGGGCTGCTGGTGGTGCTGGTGGCAATCATGGTCGAGGGCGGCTTCGTACTGCTGGCCGCACGGGCCAGCTCGGCGTTGCGCGCCAGCCCGCGGGTCGGACGTTGGCTGGACCGGGCACTGGGTTCAGTACTGATCGGGCTGGGCATTCGCCTGGGGCTCGCCGAGCGGGCCTGAAGCGGGGAACGACGCGCCCAGTTTCGGTCTGAATGCCTAAGGCGGCACGCTTTTCTGGCGGGCCTTTGTCGCGGCAACCGATAGGAGCAGCCATGTCCCTCTACAGCAAGAACACCACGTCCAACCTGATTCCCTGCCTGCGCTACCGCGATGTGCCGGCCGCCCTGGAGTGGCTGTGCCGCGCCTTTGGTTTCGAGCAGCAGCGCGTCGTCGAGGACGCCCAGGTCGGCATCATTCACGCCCAGCTCACCTTTGGCAGCGGCATGTTGATGCTGGGGCCGGTCAGTGATTCCGAATACGGTCGCCAGGTCCGCCAGCCGGACGAAGTCGGTGGCGTCTCCACGCAAAGCACCTACCTCATCGTCAACAGCGCCGACGCGCTGTACACCCAGGCCAAGGCGGCCGGGGCGGAGATCGTCGTCGAGCTAAAGGACGAGGACTACGGCGGGCGCGGCTTCAGCTGCCGCGATCTGGAAGGGCACCTGTGGAACTTCGGCACCTACGACCCCTGGGCGGAGCCAGTCGCCGAGCAGAACGCGCCACAGGGGGATTGCTGATGCGCAGCCTGCAACTGGCCGATGGCACGACACTCCCGGTGATCGGGCAGGGCACCTGGCACATGGGCGAAGACCCGGCCATGCGCAGCCAGGAGGTGGCCGCGCTGCGCCTGGGCATCGAACTTGGCATGACGCTCATCGACACCGCCGAGATGTACGCCGAAGGCGGCGCCGAGGAGGTCGTGGGCGAGGCGATTCGCAATCGCCGGGAGCGGGTGTACCTGGTCAGCAAGGTCTATCCGCACAACGCCAGTCGCCAGGGTGTCGTCGAGGCCTGCGAACGCAGCCTGCGCCGGCTGGGCACCTCCTGTATCGATCTCTATTTGCTGCACTGGCGCGGCCAGTTTCCGCTGGCCGAAACCGTCGAGGGCTTCGAGCGGCTGCGCGAGCAAGGGAAGATCGGCCAGTGGGGTGTGTCGAACTTCGACCTTGACGACCTGCATGAGCTGGACGCACCGGCCTGCGCCGTGAATCAGGTACTCTACAACCCCGCCGAGCGGGGTATCGAGTTCGACCTGCTGCCCTGGTGCCAGGCCCGGCGCATGCCGGTCATGGCGTACTGCCCGCTCGGGCAGGGTGGCGAGTTGCTGCGACATCCCGCAGTGCTCAAGGTGGCGCGCCGGCACGGGGCACAACCGGCGCAGGTGGTGCTGGCCTGGGCCCTGCGCCAGTCCGACGTGCTGGTGATTCCCAAGTCGTCCGACCCCGCACACCTGCGCAGTAACGCCGGGGCAGCCGATCTGCAGCTGAGCGCCGAGGACCTGGCGCTGTTCGACGAGGCCTTTGCGCCGCCTACGCGGCGGCGTGCGCTGCAGATGGTCTGAGCCACCCGCAACGGCGGGAATGTTTGTGCCGTTGCGGCGGTCAGCTGTGTACCTAGCAGATCGGAGAAGCGAGCATGAACGAATCCAGCCTCAACGGCGCCGTGGTAGTGGTCACCGGTGCCTCCAGCGGTATCGGCCGTGCGGCCGCACAGGCGTTCGCCCGCCAGGGTGCGCGAGTGGTACTGGCCGCGCGTGACGAGCCGGCACTCGAGGAAGCCGCCGCTGAGTGCCGCGCCATGGGTGCCGACGCGCTGGTGGTGGCGACCGACATGACCCTCAGCGATTCGGTGGAGCGCCTCGCCAGCGCGGCGGCGGCGTTCGGCCAGGGGCGCATCGACGTCTGGGTCAACAACGCCGGCGTCGGTGCCGTCGGGGCTTTCGACGAGACGCCCCTCGATGCCCACGAGCAGGTGATCCAGACCGATCTGGTCGGCTACCTGCGCGGCGCCCACGTGGTCTTGCCGTACTTCAAGCAGCAGCAGGGCGGCGTGCTGATCAACACCCTGTCGGTGGGCAGCTGGGTGCCGCAGCCGTTCGCGGTGGCCTACTCGGCCAGCAAGTTCGGCTTGCGTGGGTTTTCCCAGGCGTTGCGTGGCGAGCTGACGCCTTGGCCCGGGATTCATGTGTGCGATGTCTATCCCTCGGTGGTCGACACGCCGGGCTTTCGTGATGGCGGCAACTACGCGGGACGTTCGCTGCAGCCGCCGCCACCCTTGTGCGATCCACGCCAGGTGGCCGAGGCGATGGTCGGCCTGGCGCGCCACCCGCGGCGGTCCGTCACGGTCGGGGCAGCAGCGACTGTGCTGCGTCTGGCGCATTTCGTCACCCCGGGATTCGATCGCCTGGCCGGCCTGCTGACGGCGACCGCCCTGCGCCGTGCCCACCGGGTCGCGCCATCGGCGGGCAACCTGTTTCATCCGGCGTTGGGCCAGCGGCGTATCGACGGTGGCTGGCGCAGGACCGCGCCAACGCCGACGGCCTTGTGGATCGCCGGCGGGCTCGCCGTGGGCGCGGTCGGCTGGTTGTTGGCCCGTCGCGGCCGATAGCGCTCGTCGGTCAGGCGGTCAGCGGGACCCCGGCAGGCAGTTCAGTGACGCCAGGTCGCTGCGCAGCGCGTCCAGCTCCTCGGCCAGGTGTCGGCGCTGGCGCTCGTCGGCATTGGCGTACAGCGCGGTGACCAGGTCGAACGCTGCGGCCTCGGTGCGGCCGAAAGCGGCACGGTAATCGTCGGTCCAGAGCGCCTCGCGGTCCTGCAACAGGGTAGAGATGCGCGCCTCGAAACCGGGCGCGTGGCGCGGCTCCAGCGCATCGATCAATGCGTGTTGCCATTGCGCCCGGTTGGCCAGCCAGTAGCGATTCTGGCCGGCGAGGGTGCGCGCCCATGCGCGGATGCGTTCGCGCTGGGCGGGGTTAGTGCTGCCCAACCATTGCTCGACGCGCTTGCGCGTGCGCTCGGCGCGATCGTTGATCTGCTGCACCGGCGGTGGCTGCAGATATTCCTCCCCGTGCTCGCGGCGGTCGCGTTCGAAGGCTTGGTCGAGTCCGCGCACCTGGCGGTCGTCGAGGCTCTGCAGCAGCTCGACGGCGGTCGGGGTGATGGCCACCGCGATGGTCCGAACTGCTGCCTTCGCCTGGCGGTAATGGGTCCGCAGCGTGGGCTCGTCGATGCGCCCCTCGCGGACCTGGCGCTCGAGGATGGCCAGGGCGTCCAGGTAGTTCGGTAACTGCGTGCGGCAGTGCCAGGCGAGGTGCTCGCGCAGTTGGTCGCGAAAGCGCGCCTGCTGCTCGCGGTTCAGGTCCAGGTAGTCGCCCAGCGACCACGGAATCAGGATATGCAGGTTGCGGTAGGCGAGGTTCAGGCGGCTGCAGCCGCTGAGCGCCACAACCATGGCCATGACCAGCAGCAGTGAGAATTTGTAGCCGGGCACGGACCGGGTATGCATGGACGCCCTCGTCTTGCCGGATGGATGTTTCCATAAGAGCAATGGCGGTGGGCGTCGGTTCGCTGGTATTGCGCCGGCAGTCAGTCAGGCGGCGCGGGCGCGCTGGTCGCGCCCCGCCGGCCACCTCAGCATCACGGGCAGCGATCGGCGCAGAGGTCGATTCGCTCGGGCAGCGGTGGCGGCGGTTCGATCAGCTCGGTGACCAGCGCCAGGGCCTTGTCGAACGAGGGGTAGCCGCTGCGGGCCACATCGAGGGTGGCGTAGTCCTCGCGGTAGGTTTCGGCCTTCGCGGGGTCGCGCTCGTCCAGCAGGTAGGGTTCCTCGTACATCTTGTAGAGCAGGGCGATGGCGTGCGGGTGCCGCTTGGCACGGGCCTTCTCCAGGAGGTTGAGTACTTCCTCGGGCTGCGGCCCCTGGCGGATCTTCAACAGTGCCTGGTAGAACTCGACCTCGCCGCGCTCATCCAGGCGCGCGCTGCGCTCGAGCAGAGCGTCGGCGAGCGCGTAGCCGTTCTCGTCGCCAATGGCGATGAGGATCTTCGCCTGCAGCAGGTCGTTCTGGTAGAGCATCCGCTCCGTCTGGCACCGGCTGTCGCTGCCGGATTCGCAGGGTTGTGTCGCGCAACCGCCGAGTATCATCAGCAGTCCGATCACCAGTGCGTTCTTCATTGCTGCCTTTGCTCTCTTGAAATGTCAGGTGTCAGCGCGTGATCTGACCTGAGGGTTTCGTTTGTGTTCAGCTCAGCGCGGCGTCGTGGGCTCGCTGGCGATGGGCTCGAGCCCGTAGCGGAACAGCAGGATCTGCCATTCGGGGTTGTCGGGCAAGGTCGCGACGAAGTCCTCGAGGTACTCGGCCGCCGCCTTGCCCAGGGTGTCGGTGATCAACAGGTGCCGGGTGAACTGGTACAGCGGGACGGCCGACACATAGAGGTCGCCGAGCTTTCGTTCCTTGCGGTAGTACAGCAGCGTGGATCGCGGGATCAGCAAGGTATGGATGCGTCCGGACAGCAGCTTCTGCAGGTTCTGCAGGTCGCTGCGAACATCCTGCCGTCTGATCGCGCCGCTGGCAATCTCGGCGTCCAGATCCGGGTAGTGGTGGCCCAGTACGCCGCCCACCTGCATGCCGCGTAGCGAGGTCGGTCCGTCGTATTCGAAGGGCATGTCCGGCAGCGAGACGAAGTCCTGCTGGTCACGCAGCAGCGGTGGCGACCAGCGAGCCCGGCCGGCCTGCTCGGCGCTCAGGAAGCGGGGCGTGGCCCACAGCAGCACGCCGGGTCGGTCATCGGCCAGGCGCTGGTCCACGCGCTTGCGCGGCAACGGTCGCAGGTCGAAATGGAAGCGCCCACCATTGCGCGGGTCGACGTTGAGCAGCGTAATCAGCGCGCGCGACAGGCCCCGGGTTTCGTCGATGATGAAAGGTGGCGAAACGTGATAGGTCCATACCTCGACGCGCTTCTGCGCAACGCAGACCAGAGGCAACAGCGCGAGCATCAGCAGTGAAACGAGTCTCTGCATGGCGGACCTGTGCGGGGGCAGGGCGAAGGCTCGTAACCGCCAGCGGTTCCGTATGGCGTGTTCGCGAGCACGTTCCAGCAGCATAGACGACGGCGTGTCGTTGCGTGGCCGGCTCTGAAAGCGAATGGCCTAGAAGCGTTCGTGCTCGCCGAGAAATCGCCACTGGCCCACGGGCAGCTTGGCCATGGACAGGCGACCGATGCGGATGCGCTTGCAGCTGACCATTTGCAGGCCGATGGCTTCGCAGAGCTGGCGCAGGTCGCCGGCTTGCGGTGCCTTGAGGACGATGCGCAGGCGCGTCTCGTTCTGCCAGCTGGCCTTGGCCCTGGGCAGCACGCGACCGCGGTGGCCGATGCCCTTGGCCAGCAGCGCCAGGCCGCCTTCCTCTGGCTCGCCGGCAACTTCGACGATGTATTCCTGTTCCAGCTTGTCACGCGGGTCGGCGAGGGCGCGGATCACCTCGCGGCGCTGGCTGAAAACCAGCAGTCCGCTGATGTCCTGCTCCAGCGGCAGCAGCGCGGTCTGCCTCGCGAAGTGCCGGGCGCGCGCCGGCTGACGCTGGTCGTCGGCGTCCCAGTGCGAGGCGTTGGCCAACTGCTGCTGTGCGCTGGCAGGGTCCTTTGCTGTGACGGCGCCGGCCGGCTTGTGCAGCAACAGCGTAACGGGTGGCAGTTCGGCCGCGACGGCGCCGGGCAGCAGCTCGATGCGGGCACTGTCGACCTTGTGATAGGGCGTGTCGATGACCTGGCCGTCGACACTGACCCAGCCTCCCTCGATGTATAGCTCGGCTTCACGCCGAGAACAGCCCAGCTGCTCGGCAACGCGTTTGGACAAGCGGGTCGGTTCGGTCATGAGGCTCGGGTGTCTGGAGGGGAACCTGGCGAGCCGCCTGGCGGTTGCCGGGGCAGTGTGGCTCGCGTATCGGTCGGGTGGTGCGCTTACTTCTTGCTGATGGTGATCTGGCGCGACGGGCCCTGGGTCTGGCCGCTGACGCCGTTGGGGATCTTCTGGACTTCGCCGCCGGCCTTCAGGAAGGCTGCCATCTGCTCGGCCAGGGACTGGCTGGTTTCGCTGGCGGGTTCGGGTTTGCGTTTGGCGGATGTGGTCTTGGCGGCCATTGTCGTCGGGTTCCTTTGTCAGTCGAACCGGACATTATACAGATTTGGCAGTGCTTTGTTCGGTTATCGAAGACGGCAGCCGGTATGTCTGACGATCGGTGCATTTGCGGGTGCCGGATGCGTGGGACCAGGTGTACCTGATGGCATGGCGGCGCCTGCCGGCGGACAGCCTGCTAGAATCAGCGCCTTCGACTCGGAGGATTCGCGACATGGCTGCAATCGGGCGCTTCAATAGCCTGCAAATCGTCAAGCACACCGGTTTCGGCCTGTACCTGGATGGCGGCCCGGACGGCGAGATCCTGCTGCCCAATCGCTACATCCCGAAGCACACCCCGACTGAGGTCGACGACTGGCTGAACGTCTTCATCTATCTGGACAGCGAAGACAAGCTCATCGCTACCACCGAAAAACCAAAGGTCCAGGTCGGCGAGTTCGCCAGTCTCAAGGTGGTGGAAATCAACAGGATCGGGCTGTTCCTCGACTGGGGGCTGCCAAAGGACCTACTGCTGCCGCACTCCGAGGAAAAGCGCCCGCTGAAGGAGGGAGACTACTGCGTGGTGCATGTCTACCTCGACAAGCACACTCGGCGCATCACCGCCACCGCGCGCCTGGACCGCTACCTGGACAAGACGCCCGCCCGCTATGCCGTCGGCGAGGCGGTGGACCTGCTGGTGGTCGAGGCCACCGACCTGGGCCACAAGGCGATCATTAACGGGCGCCACTGGGGACTGATACACAAGAACGAGGCATTCAAGTTCTTGCGCGGCGGCATGCGCGAGAAGGGTTTCATCAAGGAGCTGCGCGCCGATGGCAAGATCAGCCTTAGCCTGCAGCCGGTGGGCAGCGCCGCGGCAGACGCCCTGCAGGTCCTGATCCTGCAAAAACTGCAGGACAACCAAGGCAGCCTGCCGGTGAGCGACAAGACCGCTGCCGAAGAGATTGCCAGGCAGTTCGGCGTCAGCAAGGGCAACTTCAAAAAGGCCATCGGCGGCCTCTACAAGCAGGGCCGCATCGTTATCCACCCGGACCGCATCGAACTCGCCTGAGTCTCTGATCGCCGTCGATGCCTTGCCCCCGGCCCGGGTCAGCGGTCGGGCTGACCGCTCGACGGCGCCTCCGCTCGGGCCGCCAGCGGTGCCGCGTCGGCTTTTCGCCTGGCTGTTGAAAGGCCGGGCCTGCGTCGCTCCACGGCGCCCAGCGGCGGTCACCGCACCGCTTCGCGCCTAATCCTTCCCTTCGGCCGCGCCCTCTCGCACAACGCTCCTGTGCGGCGGCGAGCCCCAGACCGGGCGCCGCCGCGGCCGTCCATTTTCCCGCGCCAGAGCGCTCCCCGCGCCCAGGGTCGCTCGACCACTCATCAATTGTGCAACTGTCCGGGATATTTGCGGTCTGTTGCGTGTCTATGCCTCCTCACAGAAGCCAGCGTCGCAAGCGGAGTCGAGGCATGCACAACAATTTATCTCGGAGAAGGGATTCCATATGAGGAAGATCACGCTTCCAGGTGTATCGCTGCTATGCCTTGCAGCCACCAATAGTTGGGCCGAAACCGAGCCGCGCGATATTCGCATCGGCGGTTTCGAATTCACCCCGACGCTGGTTGTTCGCGAAAGCTACGACGATAACTACCGGGGCTTGTCGGATAACGAGCAGGCGTCCTGGGTGACGGGTATCAATCCCACCTTCCTGTTGGGCACGGGTAATCGCAACAGCGAATACGAGCTCGAGTATTCCTTCAACAGCGACATCTTTCATTCCGACTCGGATGCGAGCAACACCGACCATCATCTGCAGCTCAGAAGCATCATGGAGTTTACCTCGCGCCATCGCCTGAGCTGGGGTCTTGCCTATCACCGTGTCGAAGAAACAGCTGACACCGAAACGATCACCGAGAACGACAAGTACAGCCTGGCCGTGGCACGTGCCGCTTATCGATACGGCGCTCGTACCGCGCGCAACCAGCTCGAATTCGGCACCCGTTACGAACAGGTTCGCTACCACAACAGTGGCGACATCAATGCCACCGAAGACCGTGACAGCCTGATGTTCAATTCGATCTGGTTCCATCGCCTGGGCTACCGGACGCGCTCGCTGATCGAAGTTCGCCATACCGATCACGACTACAAGCTTTCCCGTGCGCAGCGCGACAGCACCAACCTGGCGCTGCTCGCCGGTGCTACCTGGGATGCCACCGCGAAAACCTCCGGAACGATCAAGCTCGGTGCTGAGCGCAAGGACTTCGACAGCGACACGCGCGAAGACTTCACCAGCCCGATGTGGGAAGTAGGGGTGACATACAACCCGCGAACCTATTCGACCTTCAGCCTGAACGCTCGTCGTGCCTTCGACGAAGGCGATAATGGCGCCAGCACCATCAACGACACCACCACGCGCGCCGCCTGGAACCACGAGTGGACCTCGAAACTCGCGACCGAGCTGCAATACCGCTTCTCCGACCGCGATTACGAGGGAATCGGGCGAACCGACGAGCGCACGGCCTACGGCGCTGGCGTCACCTGGTCCCCGGATCGCTGGATCGACGTGACCCTGTCGTATCTGCGGACCGAAAACGACTCCAATCGGCGGCTGGAAAGCTACGACCGTAACGTTTACCTGCTGAGTTTCGACCTGAGCCTTTAGGGCCGGGAAGGACGTTAACCAGTGCCTAAGGAGGAGCCGACCATGCGCATCCCGACCATCTGTAAATCCGTAATCATGCTGTTGCTGCTGGCGTTCAGCGCAGTGGCCAGTGCCGCCCAGTACCAGTTGGGTTCGGGCGACGTGATCCGCATCAGCGTCCACGGCGAGCCGGACCTGTCCTTTGAGGAGATCCGCCTGACCGATGCGGGCACCTTTACCTTTCCATTTATCGGCGAGGTCGACGCCAACGGCAAGACGGCCGGCCAGGTCCGCAACCTGCTGGTCGAGAAGCTCAAAGACGGCTATCTGATCGACCCGCGCATTTCAGTGTCGGTAGTGACCTACCGTGAGTTCTACATTTCCGGTGAGGTCAAGTCGCCAGGCGGCTACCCCTATCAACCCGGCCTGACCCTGGACCGCGCGATTGCACTGGCCGGCGGTTTGACCGAGCGCGCCTCGACCAAGCGCATGACCATCGTGCGCGGCTCGCAAGGCAGCCGCGCCGAGGAAGAGGCCAACATGAACACCCTGGTTCGCCCCGGCGATACGATCAACATCGATGAAGGATTCTTCTGATGAACAGCCCCATTCGCCCGGATCGGCCATGGCAGCGCCCCATGGGTGCGGCACCCGACAGTGACTTCATCGACCTGAAAAAAATCTGGCACGCGATCTGGTCGCGCAAGTGGGGCATTGTCCTGCTGGTGCTGGCCGTTGGCGCGCTGACGCTACTGGCGTTGTCCCGGGCTACGCCGATCTACAAGGCGGTCGCCACGGTGCTTATCGAGTCCAAGGGCACCCCGGTGCTGTCCTTCCAGCCGGCGGCAGACACCCCGGTCGAGCTCAGTGAGTACTTGCAGACCCAGCTCAGCCTGATGCAGAGCCGTGGTGTTGCCGAGCGCGTGGTGCGCGACCTCAACCTGACCGAGCACCCGGAATTCGACCTGCGTCAGAAGCCCGGTCCGCTGGTGGATGTCGGTGCGATCATCGATGCTGTGACAGGTGAGGAGCCCGAGCCGCTCACTGAGGCGCAGATCATGGACTACGCCGTGCAGGTCCTCATGGATCGTACGGCTGTCTGGGTCGAAGGCAAAAGCCAGCTTGTCTATATGTCCGTTTCGATGGCAGATCGCCTGACCGCTGCTCAGGCGACCAATCAGCTGGCGCAGGCCTATATCGAGGCGCAGCTGGAAGCCAAGGTCGACATGTCGATGACCGCTGCCAGCTGGATGAATGATCGTCTGGTGTCGCTGCGGCAGAACCTGCAGGACTCTGAAGATAAGTTGCAGGCCTACCTGGACGCCGAAGGGCTGGTGGACCTGAAGGGTGTCAGCACGATCAGCGCCAACGAGCTGTCGCTGACCGGCGACCGCATGATCGACGCGCGTCGTGAACGTGCCGAGGCCGAGAGTCAGTATCGCCAGGTTCAGTCCATGCGCGACCAGGGCTGGGAGCGTCTGGCCAGCGTGCCGGCGGTGCTCGGTCATCCGCTGATCCAGCAGTTCAAGGCCGATCAGGCGCATGCTCGCTCGCGTGTGGAAGACCTGTCGCGTCGTTATGGTGACCGGCACCCGGCAATGGTGTCCGCCCGCTCCGACCTGAACGCAGCGACTGCAAGCCTGAAACAGCAGGTCGAGCAGGTGGTGGCGAGTATTGAGCGCAACTATCAGCTGGCGCTGGCGAACGAGAACTCCCTGAAGGCGTCCTTCAACGAGAACAAGGGCCGCATCCAGGACATCTCCCGCAAGGAATTCAAGGTGCGTGACCTGCAGCGCCAGGTTGAAAGCGACCGCGCGCTGTACGACACCTTCATGACCCGCCTGCAGGAAACCACGGCCACTTCGGACCTGAGCTCGACCAATGCGCGTGTGGTGGATGCGGCTATCCCGCCGACCGAACCGAGCGCGCCGAACAAGCCGCTGATCCTGGCCGTCGCGCTGTTCCTGGCCCTGGTGCTGGGCGTCGCCCAGGCGATCATCCGCGAGATCCTCGACAACACCTTCAAGAGCTCCGAGGAAGTCGAGAACAAGCTCGGCCTGCCGGTCATGGGCATCGTGCCGCAGGTGCCGCGCAAGCTGCGCAAGGAAGTCAGCCATCTGTTCGAGCGCAGCGGCGACAAGCGCTTCTGCGAGGCGGTGCGCACCATCCGCACCAACTTCCTGCTCACCGAAACCACGCACCCGCGTCAGGTGCTGGTGGTGACCTCGACCGCGCCGGGCGAGGGCAAGAGTTCAGTCTCGGCCAACCTCGCCTTCGCCATGGGGCAACTGCACCGGGTGCTGCTGATCGACGCCGACCTGCGCCGCGCGACGCTGGACAAGGCGTTCGATTTCAAGCCTGGCACGCCGGGGTTGGTCAACCTTATCGGTGGCAGCGCCAAGCTCGAAGATTGCATCCACACGGTGGGCAACGTCGACATGATCGCCGCCGGCGCCGTGCCGTCCAACCCGCTGGAGCTCCTGTCGTCGCCGCGCTTCGCCAGGCTGCTCGAGGTGGTCAAGGGCCGTTACGACCGGATCATCATCGACTCGCCGCCGAGCCAGGCGGTCAGCGACGCGGCAGTGCTCTCGACCCTCGCCGACGCGGTGATCTACGTGGTCAAGTCCGACAGCACGCTGATCCCGCATGTGGAGAAGGGCATCAGCCAGCTGCAGAACAGCAACGCACCGCTGGCCGGCGTCGTGCTCAACCATGTGGATATCGAGAAAGCCAAGAAGAACGGTCAGTTCCGTGGCTACTACGACCACTACGGATACAGCGAGCAGCAAACGGTCTGACCTGGCTCGCGCTATCCCTTACCGGGTCGCCTCTCGCCGAAGCGGGGCGGCCCGGCTTGACTACCTGCCCAGAGAATTGCGCCAACGGCCACCGTCAGGTCGAGCCGGGGCATGCCTGTATCAATGACTGAATCGAGGATCCTGCTATGAACATCACCGTCGTTGGAAGCGGCTACGTCGGGCTGGTGACCGGAGCCTGCATCGCGGAAATGGGTAACACGGTCTATTGCGTCGATGTCGACACCACCAAGATCGAGAACCTCAAGCAGGGCATCCTGCCGATCTACGAGCCGGGCCTCGAGGAAATCGTCACCGAGAACCACGCCTCCGGGCGCCTGCACTTCACCACCTCGCTGGGCGAGGCGGTGGAGCAGTCCGAGGTGTTCTTCATCGCCGTCGGCACGCCGCCCGGCGAAGACGGCTCGGCGGATCTGCGCTACGTGCTGGAAGTGGCGCGGCAGATCGGCGACACGCTCACCTCGCCGGCCATCGTGGTGAACAAGTCGACGGTCCCGGTCGGCACCGCCGACCTGGTTCGCGCCGCCGTGGCCGAGCGCCTGGAAGCGCGCGGCCTCGACATCGCCTTTTCTGTCGTGTCCAACCCCGAGTTCCTCAAGGAGGGCGCGGCGGTCAACGACTTCATGCATCCGGACCGCATCGTCATTGGCGCTGATAACGACCACGCCCGGCAGGTGATGAGCGCGCTCTACGCGCCGTTTATCCGCAACCGGCCGCGGACCATGTTCATGGGCATCCGCGACGCGGAAATGACCAAGTACGCGGCCAACGCGATGCTAGCGACGAAGATTTCCTTCATGAACGAAATCGCCAGCCTCTGCGAGCGCCTCGACGTCGACGTTGAAAACGTCCGCCTGGGCATCGGCTCGGATGAGCGCATCGGCTACCACTTCATATACGCCGGTTGCGGCTACGGCGGCTCCTGCTTCCCGAAGGACGTCAAGGCGCTGATCAACATCGCGCACCAGAACGACTTCGAGCCCAAGCTGCTGCAGGCGGTGGAAGCGCGCAATGATCAGCAGAAGCACTCGCTGTTCAACAAGCTGTCGACGCACTTCAATGGCGACCTCAGTGGCCGGACGTTCGCCGTGTGGGGGCTGGCGTTCAAGCCGGGGACCGACGACATGCGGGAAGCGCCGAGCGTGGTGTTGATCAACAGCCTGATCGAGGCCGGTGCCAAGGTGCGTGCTTTCGACCCGGTGGCGCGCGAGACGGCACGCCGGGAGTTCCCCCAGGCCTGGTTCGATGACGGCCGACTGCAGATCGTCGAAGGCCAGTACGAGGCGGCGATCGATGCCGACGCCCTGTGCCTGGTCACCGAATGGAAGCCATTCCGTCGCCCGGATTTCCGTGCCCTGAAGCGCCTGCTCAACACCCCGCTGATCCTTGATGGCCGTAACCAGTACGACCGCGAGCAGGTCAAGCGCGAGGGCTTCAGCTACTACGGCATCGGCCGCCAGCCGGTTCAGGCCTGAGCGAGGTCTGCCGGTGAGCGCCATCGACCAGCCGGATATGCGCCAGGATGACCCCTTGCCCAAGGGGCGTTTCGCGGCGCTGTGGCAGAGCAGCCTGCGCAGCAAGCTGCTGCGCAATATCGTCACCGTGGTGTCCGGCACCGCGGGCGCGCAGGCGATCACCCTCGCGTTCATGCCGGTGATCACGCGGCTCTACGGGCCTGAAGCCTATGGCGTGCTGGGCACCTTCCTCAGCGTGACCATGATGCTGATCCCGATCGCGGCGCTGACCTACCCGATTGCCATCGTGCTGCCCAAGCGCGACGGCGACGCCCGTGGCCTGGTGCGCCTGGCGCTGGGCATCGCGTTGCTGCTGGCGCTGCTGGTCGCGCTGGTGCTGCAGTTGTTCGGTGGACGACTGGCGGCGATGGCGGACATCGAAATCATCCAGCCTTACCTGATGCTGGTCCCGTTGGTGATGTTCAGCGGCGCGGCCCTTGAGGTCTGCCAGCAATGGCTGTTCCGCACCCAGCGCTTTCACATCACCGCGAGCGTGGCGGTCGGGCATTCGGTGCTGTTCAACACCCTGCGGACCCTGGCCGGTGCCTGGCAGCCGTCAGCGCTGGTCCTGGTGGCCACCACGGCGTTGCAGCAGGCCCTGCACGCCAGCCTGCTCGGGCTGGCGATGTGGCGCGCCAAGGCGCAGCCGGAGCAGCCGGGCGATGACGCCGGCTCGCCAACGCAAACGCCACGGCTTGGCGAGCTGGCGTATCGGTATCGGGATTTCCCGACGTTCCGCGCACCGGTCATGCTCATCAACGCGGTGTCCCAGCACCTGCCGACGCTGGTGCTGGCAGCCTACTTCGGGCCGGCGGCGGCGGGGTTCTTCGCCTTGTGCCGGCAGGCCCTGACCATGCCGACCAACCTCATCGGCAAGTCTGTGGCCGACGTCTATTACCCGCGCATCAGCCGGGCGATACACGACCGTGAACCGGTCGCAGCCATGCTGCTGAAGGCGACCACGGCGCTGGGTTTGGTTGGCCTGGTGCCGTTTTCACTGGTGGCGATATTCGGCCCCTGGCTGTTCGCCCTGGTGTTCGGCGAGCAGTGGCACGTGGCTGGCGAATATGCGCGCTGGCTGGCCCTGGCCGAGTACGTGGTGTTCGTCTCCCGGCCCTGCGTGGTGGCGGTGCCGGCACTGTCGCTGCAGGCTCGCTTCCTGTTTTTCGAAATCTTCAGCACCAGCCTGCGGGTGTTGGCGCTGGTTGTCGGCGCCTGGGTGTTCGGCACCGCGCTGGCGACGGTGCAGGCCTTTGCCGCCGCCAGTCTCGTGATTTATCCGACGCTGGTGGTAATTGTCACGATTTCGGCGCGACGCTGGTATCGGCGCCAACACGAGGCGGGCTAATGCGCCGCGCTACCTTTTTCCGTTTACGTGGTATGGACATTCTATGACTGCACACCTGCCCACCATCGTCGTCATCGGCTACAACCGGCCCAAGAGCCTGTTGCGCTTGCTGGACTCGCTGAGCAAGGCGCATTACCCCGCCGGGGATATCCGGCTGGTGATCAGCCTCGACAACTCGGGCACGCTCGAGCCGCTGCGGATCGCCGAGGCCTATCCCTGGGCGCACGGTGAAAAGCGCGTGATCCACCGTGAGCAGCGCATGGGTTTGCGCAATCACGTGCTGGCCTGCGGCGACCTGACCGAGGAGTATGGCGATGTGCTGGTGCTCGAGGACGACCTGTTCGTCTCGCCGTATTTCTATGCGTACACCCAGCAGGCCCTGAGCGCCTATGAGGACGATCCACGCATCGCCGGCGTCAGCCTCTACAGCCAGCAGTTCAACCAGACGGCCAACCTGCCGTTCACGCCCATCGACGATGGCGATTCGGCGGTCTATTTCATGCAGCTGGCCGCCTCCTGGGGGCAGGCCTGGTCGCGCCGCCACTGGGAGGGCTTCCGCCAGTGGTTGGCTAGCAACGGCACCGACATCAGCCGGATCGAGGGTATTCCGGGCGATATCCGCAGCTGGCCGGAGTCGTCCTGGCTGAAGCTCTACAACGCCTACATCATCAGCCGCGACCTGTACTTCGCCTACCCGTACCGCTCGCTGACCACCAATTTCGGCGACCCGGGCGAGCATTTCTACATCGCCTCGTCGCGCTTCCAGGTGCCAATTCAGCAGCAGCGCATCGACTACCGCTTCGCCCGGTTCGACGAGTCGCTGGCGGTCTATGACGCCTTTTGCGAGCTGTCCCCGGCGACCCTCAAGCGGCTCAACCCGAAGCTGGCCGGGCACGACTTCACGGTCAACCTGTTCGGCTGCAAGCCCTGCCGCAGCGGCCTGCAGCTGACCCGCACGGCGAAACCCGGCCTGCATAGCTTCAGCCTGTCGATGAAACCGATGGAGCTGAGCGTGCTGCATGACGTGGCGGGCGAGGGCATCGCCCTGATCGACACGGCCCAGGTAGACCCCGCCTCGCTGAGCGGCCCGCGGACGCAGTACGACACCTACCGCTTCTTCTACAAGTTTCCCTCCCTGCCGGTGATATGCGTCGGCTTTCTCGAGCGCCTGCAGATGTTGATCAAAAGCGCCCGGTCGAGCTGACCCCTGACGACCCCTTTCCTTTCAATCGCCTTGAGCAGGTAACCCAAATGGAACGAAAAAAAGCGTTGATCACCGGCATCACCGGGCAGGACGGCTCCTATCTCGCTGAGCTTCTTCTGGAAAAAGGCTACGAGGTCCATGGCATCAAGCGCCGTGCGTCGTTGTTCAATACACAGCGGGTCGACCACTTGTATCAGGACCATCATGTCGAGAATCAAAATTTCATCCTCCACTACGGGGACCTGACCGACTCGTCCAACCTGACCCGCATCATCGGTGAAGTGCAACCCGACGAGGTCTACAACCTCGGCGCGCAATCCCACGTCGCGGTGAGCTTCGAGGCGCCGGAATACACCGCCGATGTTGACGGTATGGGCACGCTGCGCATCCTTGAGGCGATCCGCCTGCTGGGGCTGGAAAAGAAAACGCGCTTCTACCAGGCTTCGACGTCCGAACTCTACGGATTGGTGCAGGAAATCCCGCAAAAGGAAACCACGCCGTTCTATCCGCGCTCGCCTTACGCGGTGGCCAAGCTCTACGCCTACTGGATCACCGTCAACTATCGCGAAGCCTATGGCATGTATGCCTGCAACGGCATCCTGTTCAACCACGAATCGCCGCGCCGTGGTGAAACCTTCGTGACGCGCAAGATCACCCGCGGCCTGGCCAACATCGCCCAGGGCCTGGAGAAGTGCCTGCACATGGGCAACCTCGACGCGCTGCGTGATTGGGGCCACGCCAAGGACTACGTGCGCATGCAGTGGATGATGCTGCAGCAGGAAAAGGCCGAGGATTTCGTCATCGCCACCGGCGTGCAGTACTCGGTGCGCGAGTTCATTCGTTGGTCGGCTGCGGAACTTGGCGTCGAATTGCGCTTCGAAGGCAGCGGCGTCGAGGAGCGCGCCATCGTCGCCCACATCGACGGCGACATGGCGCCGGCGCTGAGCGTCGGCGACGAAATCGTGCGCATCGATCCGCGCTACTTCCGCCCCGCCGAAGTGGAAACCCTGCTCGGTGACCCGACCCGGGCGAAAGAGCGCCTCGGCTGGACGCCGGAAATCAGCGTGCAGCAGATGTGCGCTGAAATGGTTCGTGAGGACCTCAAGATTGCCCAGCGCCATGCCCTGCTGAAGGAGCATGGTTTCGATATTCCAGTGAGTGTGGAGAACTGAACATGAAGCGTGACGCACGCATTTTCGTCGCGGGACATCGCGGCATGGTCGGCTCGGCAATCGTCCGTCGCCTCGAAGCCCTCGGCTATACCAATCTGGTCACCCGCGGCCGCGAGGAACTGGATCTGGTCGACCAGGCGGCGGTGAACGCCTTCTTCGCCGAGAACCGGATCGACCAGGTCTACATGGCCTCGGCCAAGGTCGGCGGAATCCATGCGAACAATACCTACCCGGCCGAGTTTATCTACCAGAACCTGATGGTCGAGGCGAACATCATCCACGCGGCGCACTGCAACGACGTCAACAAGCTGCTGTTCCTCGGCTCCTCGTGCATCTACCCGAAGTTCGCCGAGCAGCCGATGAAGGAAGAGGCGCTGGTCACCGGCGTGCTCGAGCCGACCAACGAGCCCTACGCCGTGGCCAAGATCGCCGGCATCAAACTGTGCGAAAGCTACAACCGTCAGTACGGCCGCGATTACCGCAGCGTGATGCCCACCAACCTCTATGGGCCCAACGACAATTTCCACCCGGAGAACAGCCACGTGGTGCCGGCGCTGCTCAAGCGCTTCCATGACGCGACCCAGCGCGGCGATGACGAGGTAGTGATCTGGGGCAGCGGCAAGCCGCAGCGCGAGTTTCTGCATGTCGATGACATGGCCGCCGCCTGCGTGCACGTGATGGAACTCGACGACGAGACCTACCAGGCCCATACCCAGCCGATGCTTTCGCACATCAACGTCGGCACTGGCGTCGACTGCAGCATCCGCGAGCTGGCCGAAACCATCGCGCGGGTCACCGAATACCAGGGGCGGCTGATCTTCGACAGCAGCAAGCCCGACGGCACGCCGCGCAAACTGATGGACGTCTCGCGGCTCAAGGCGCTCGGCTGGCAGTCCAGCATCAGCCTCGAAGACGGGCTGCGCGATGCCTACCGCTGGTTCGTCGACAACCAACACCAGGTCCGCCACTGAGATCGCGAGCGGCACTTGTGCCGGCGGCAGGGCAGGCGCGACGGGTGCGTGAGCAGGTTGCGGTTGCAGGTGGTGGAGGATCCCTGGCGATCATGGGACCTTTTTGCCACTACCGTTGTCCATGCAAGGCACATGTTTCCCTGCCGGGGCCGATCGGCGCCGATGAAGGCCGTCTACAGGCCGGCTCGATTCGATGTTCGCCATGTCATATCTGGAAATTGGGGATAGCGCTTGTTAAGGAAAGTTCTGGCGTACAAGAACCTGCTGTTCATCCTGCTGCTGCTTAATTCCGCCTGTTTCTTTCTGACGGATGACAAGCGGGCAGGGGTGCCGTACCTCAGGGAACTGTTTCTGCTGATGGTGATTGGCGCAACCGCATGCCTGTTCGTCTCATGGAAGTGGGTCTATCAGTCCAAGACCAGCCTGTGGATCGTGTTCATGGGCGTCATGCTTCCCGTGGCGTCTGCGCTTCTGGCCAATCTCAACTTCGGCCAGCCGCTGCTCTACGGCCTGCTCGAGGAGCGCCGGTTCCTCGAGTACCTGGTGTTCTTTCCGACCCTGTTCCTGCTGCTGATGGCCAAACCGACCGAGGAGGAACTTGGGCGATACTTCCTCTATGTGGCCCTGTTCTGCGCGACGCTTGGCTTCTGTTACTACCTGGGGATCATCCCGGAAAACAAGGCAGCTGCGTTCACCGTCGATGACTGGACGCAGTACGAAGACCTGTTGCGTCCGAACCGTTTCCGAATCGGATCCGGCGTCGTTACCATCACCGCGTTCATGCTCATGTACAACATGCGCGAGCGGGTCACGGCAGGGCAGATTCTGATTTTGTTGTACCTGGTCGCCTACCTCTGGCTGGTGATGCAGACCCGTCAGACCATGCTGGTCTGGGGGCTGGCCGGGCTGTGGATCTTCCGTAAGCGCATCGACTCTCTGATGAAGATGAGCGTGCTTGGGATCGGCATGCTGGTGGTGTCCTATTTCCTCTTCCCCGAGTTCTATGTGGCGCAGTACGAGCGATTCCACGCGCTGCTATTCGAGGCCACATCCGGACCGGGCGTGCGCGACGTAACCATCAGCACCATCGTCGATGCGATCCGCGAGAACAACTTCATTGGAATGGGTGCGCTGTCGCTGCAGTGGAACGGCGGTTTCTCACGCATCTATAACTCGCACTTCTATCTCTCGGACGTCGGCGTCTTCGGGGTGTATTACCGCTTCGGTTTCCTGGCGCTGGCCGTGCTGCTCATCTACTACGGGGGCTTTCTCTGGATCATGCGCCAATGTGCGCACAAGGGAAGTTTGCTCGCCGCGGTACAGGTCGCATTCGTCTTTGGAATGTTCAACTTCATGCTCTCGAACGGTCTGACATTCGCGGGCGATCTTTATGGTATGGCGGCTGCCTTCTTCCTTTATTACGGCAAGATGCGGATCGCCGACTCTTCTCTTACGGCAACTTATGAACAGGTGAATTATGGTCCGGTTCAGTATCGTCACTATAAATTGGAATAACTTTGAAGGCCTGAAAGACACCTACCAGAGCCTGGCCAGCCAAACTTACCGGAACTTTCGCTGGATCGTCATCGACGGCGCGTCCAAGGATGGCAGTGGTGAATGGCTGAAGGCGTTGGATGACCCTCAGGCCGAAATCACCATCGAGCCAGACAAGGGTATCTATGACGCGATGGAGAAAGGTCGTCGACGCGCAGTGGAAACCGACGGCTTCACCCTGTTCCTCAATAGCGGCGATTCGCTGGCCGATCCGATGGTGTTGCAGCGCATCGACGCCGAGCTGTCGAAGGGCTCTACTGCGCCTCGGTTTGTGTATGGCGACTTCTATCGCAAGGAAGCCAGCGGCGAGCTGAAACGCACCACGGCCCGGCCCATCGAGCGCGCGCCGCTGGGGCTGCCGGCCAGCCACCAGACCATGTATTTCGAAAACGAGCGGCTGCGCCACTACCGTTTCCGCCTCGACTACAAGCTGTCGGCCGACTATTGCCTCCTGCTTGAATTCCTGCAGGGGCTGGACCTGCAGACCGAGGTACTGCAGCTGTCCTTCCCGTTGTGCATCTTCGATACCACTGGCGTGTCGCATAAGCGCCGGTTCGAGGCGATCCGCGAGGACATGGACATTCGCACGCGCTTCCTGAAGTTTTCCAAGCCCAACGCGCTGGCGCTGTACATGCTGCATTACGTGCACACCCATACCAAGCAACTGCGCTCCTCGCTGGGGCGTTGAGCAGGATGGGGGTATTCGCACAGAGGCAAGGACGCAAACACGAACAGGGAGCATGTTCAATGAACTACCGAAGCCTGGATGACCTATCGCGGCTCAGCACTGCCTTTTCCGGCAAGATTCCAGCCGGCGTCGAGCTGGTGGTCGGTATTCCGCGCAGCGGCATGCTGGTGGCGAGCGTGATGGCGCTCAAGCACAACCTGCCACTCACCGACCTGCATTCGTTCTTGCGCAACGACGAGCTCAAGAAAGGCAACACTCGCACCTACAAGCATGCTGGGCTGGCTCGGCCGCAGGAGGCGAAAAAGGTTTTGCTGGTCGACGACAGCTTGTCCTCGGGGCGCTCGATGCGCGCCGCGGCTGACCAGGTGCGGGCCGTCTATGGTGGCGAGGTGCTGACAATGGTGGCCTTTGCCGAGCAGCGCAACCGCGACCAGGTCGATATTTGGCTCGAGCTGGTGGAGCAGCCCCGGCTGTTCGAGTGGAACATCCTTCATCACCCGCTGCTGACCCAGGCCTGTTTAGATATCGATGGCGTGCTCTGTATCGACCCCACGGTCGAGGAAAACGACGACGGTCCGAACTACCAGCGTTTCCTGGAGCAGGCACAGCCGCTGTTCATCCCCTCGATCAAGGTGGCGCACCTGGTGACCAGCCGGCTGGAGAAATACCGCGCGGCCACCGAGGCCTGGCTGCAACGCCATGGGGTCGAATACGGGGAGTTGCACATGCTCGACCTGCCGAGCGCCGAAGAGCGGCGCCGGCTGGGCATCCACGGCTCCTTCAAGGCCGAGGTCTATGCCCGGCACCCTCTGACCCGGCTGTTTGTCGAGAGCGAGCAGGACCAGGCGCTGCAGATCGTGAAGGCCAGTGGCAAGCCGGTGTACTGCCTGCAGACGAACAAGATGTACAGCCCCGGTGAGGCACACGAGCTCAAGGCGGCGGTGATTCGCAAGAGCTACCGGCTGAAGGACCGCCTTGCCGGCAAGGCAAAGGCGGTGCTTGGCAAGTGGCTACCTGCGTAGAAGCGGTCTTGGCGCCGTTATCGGCCGGGGCCGATACGGCTGCAATCACCCTGACCGATGTAGCGTTGCAGGACTTGCCACTGCGGCCTCGGGCTGCCGTCCTTGTTCGGCTCGATGGACAGCTTGTAGTTGCCCCAGGCGGAGCCGGCGGCCCAGTAGGTAACCGGAATGCAATGCTCTTGCAGGTAGCCGAGCATGTGGTCCATGGCCTCGAGCAGGCGAGGGTCGTCGCCGGGAATGCCGAATTCGCCGATATGGCCGCGCTTGCCGTGTTTCTCCAGCCATTCGACGAACGGCTTGACGCGCTTGACACCCAGTTGGGTATCGAAGTCATCGCCAGGCGGGTCCTTGTATTGCCCGTCGCCGTGCTTGTCGAGGTACAGATGCGCCGAGAAGATCAGGTTGTCGGAGGGGTCCTTCAGTTGCAGCAGCGGGTCATTGAATTTGGGCCATTTGTAGGCGCTCGACCAGAAGTTGCCCTCGATCAGCAGCGGGCGCTCGCGGTCGTGCGCGCGAATGGCGTCGATGCCGGCCTGGGCCGCCGCGGGCCAGTAGCGATCGGCGCCGTGTGGTTCGTTCATGATGTCGTAGGCGTACAGGCCGGGATGGTTTTTCCAGCGTTTGGCCACGCGCCCGAGGAAGTCCTGGTAGGCAGACAGCGGGACCGCGTCGGTTCCGATGATCTGTTTGCGGTACCGCGCGTAGTTGTGGATATCGAGAATGACCCCCATGCCGTGATCGGCTGCCTGTTGCAGCGTCTTGTCGATCAGCTGTGCATAGTCTTCGTTCAGATCAGCGTTCAGTTGCTCCTGCAGGCGCTCCCACAATATCGGGAAGCGAATGGTGCGAATGCCCTGGTCCTGCCACTTCTTCAAGTAGCCGGGAGCCGGAAAGAAATAATTTGTATTGTATTTTCCAGGGACCAAACCGCTCGAGAATGCGGCTCCGCCGATATTCAGGCCGATCAGGTCGATATTTTCTGCATGGCTTGCGGCACTACCGAGCCCCAGGAGCACTCCGAGGAGCATTGCTTTTGATCGTTTCGGTTTATTCAGTGTCCCTATCATCTCGAATCCTATGTTGCCCGTTGAGAAGAGGTGCCCTCTCGGCACTGCATTGTTTGTCCGGCAGTCGCACGGATTGTTCCGCGTCCGCCCGGCAATGCCCCGACGGCATTCCAGCTCGGAGCCTGGCTGTATGTACGGCAGCCCGGCCGCTCAAATACTGAAAGACAACCAGAGAAGCTTTATATGAAAAACCCGCTCGCCAGAAGGATGGATCCTCTCATAGGGAAGCTGGAACTACTGGATGAGAGTGACACCGGTGCTTTCATGTCCGAGCTGCAGGGGCGTGAGTCGCCGACGATCCTCGGGTTCCTCAATCAGCATGGTTACAACATCGCCCAGCGCAATCCGGCGATCCTCAAGAGCTTCATGCAGGTCAACTACCTGCTGCGCGACGGTATCGGCATCAAGGTGGCGTGCCTGTTCAACGGTATCGATCCGAAGGCCAACCTGAACGGGTCCGATTTCATTCCCGAGCTCATCGACGAGTTGGTCGGCAAGACCGACGACCGCTACGAGCTGTTTGCCATGGGTACCCAGGAACCCTGGTTGAGCGAGGGCGCGCGCAACCTGTTTGGTGGCCGCCGTTTCCATGCCGTCGACGGGTTCAGGCCGGTAGAGGACTACTTGGCCTTTTATCGGGCTCATCACGTGCCGGGGCGGTTCCCGATCATTGTCATGGCGATGGGCATGCCGAAGCAGGAGCAGGTCGCCCTGCACCTGCAAAAGGCCATGGACTGCCGCGGGCTGCTGATCTGCGGTGGCGCCATCCTGGATTTCGCCGCGCAGCGCTTCCCGCGGGCGCCGCTGTTGTTCCGCCGGTTCGGACTGGAATGGGCGTTCCGCATGCTCATCGAGCCGCGCCGCCTGTTCAAGCGCTATGCCGTTGGCATTCCGCTGTTCTTCTATTACCTGTTACGCAACGGCCTGTCCGGTACCCGCCGTGTCGCTCGCTGGAACGAGCTGGAACGCGAGCGCTGAGGCTGCCCGCGGCGCTCGATACAGGCAAACGTTGACAAGACCGAGGCGGCAGGCGGACAGGCCGCCGGCCATTGCCCCGACCGCGATCATTCTGCTGATCGGGTCAGCGCGCGCCCGCAACGGCAGGGCCGCATGTCGGTTGACGGCGCCTCTCGGCGTCGGTCACCGCCCTGCCCGCGCCCTGCGGGAAGACCCGCCGGCTGCCCAGCGGCTCCGCTGAACGAGTGTTTAAAGGCCAGGGCGTCGGCCCCGGCGCCAGGGGCGCTTCAGCGCGGGATCACGCGCAGCGACATCAGCAGGCTGAACAGGTAGTGGGCCGACAGGGTGATCGAGTAGACCATCACCACCGTCGTGATCGGCAGGTCCATCACGTGCGCGACGCTGAAACAGGCAACGGTGAGTACTGTGCGCTGCACGTTGAGCATCAGCAGCAGGCGCTGGCGCTGAAACAGCGACAGCAGGTGCGACGCCGGCGCATGGATGAACTGGAATAGCAGATAGATCGCCAGAATGGCCGCCAGCTCACCGGCGAGGGCCCAGTGCGGGCCGAACGCCAAGGCGAACAGGCCTTCGCCGAACATCAGCAGCACCAGTGTCGGCAGGATCGCGAAGGCGAACAGGCGCTTGATGACCGAGTAGGTGACGGCTCGCACCTCGGCCGGCCGCTTGCGTCCCAGCGCGGCGATTTCGGCGTAGTAGGCCTTGCTCGTGGTATAGCCGAGCAGTTGCATCGGCAACGCCAGGGTCATCAGCGCCAGCCCGAGCTGGCCGGTGGTCTGGGCATCGTATAGGGCGGCTGTCAGCAGCAGGGGTGACTGGCTGGAAAAGGTTTGCAGCAGCTGCGCCGGCAGGCGGTAAGTTGGAAAACTGGCGTAGCTGCGGGCAATCAACCAGGCGCGCTTGGCCGTGACGTGCCGGCGGTATGCCTTGATGTCCTCGCCAAAGGTGCGCACCAACGTAACCATGCCGGCGCCGGCGCCCACCACCTGGCCCACCAGCAGGCCGACCTGCAGAAGACCGGCAAGCCCCAGGGCGATCTTGGCCGCCGCACCCACCAGGCTCTGGCGCATCTGCGTGCGCACCACGGCAGGGTAGGCGCGCCGGCGTACCGCCCAGATCAGCAGCACTTCATACAGCCCACCGAGAAACAGACCCACGATCAGCAGGCCGCGATAGGGCGTGATGGCCTCCATCGAGATCAGCTGCAGCAGGGACGGGCCGGCCAGCCAGAGCAGCACGCCCAGCAGCAGCGTCATGGCCGCCAGCACCGCGCCGGCCAGCGCCATCAGCGTCATTGCCGTGCCATCCCGGCTGGGCAATGGCACGGCCAGTTCATAACGCAGGGTCATCAGGGGAGTGAGGATCAACAGCAGGGCGGTGAACACCGAGAGCACGCCAAAGTGCTCGGGGCTATAGATCCGGGTCAGAACCTGGATCGACACTAGGCCGATGATCTTCGCCAGCCCGTTGCCGACCGCCAGGGTCGCCATGCCCTTGAAGACCTTACCCGACGCACCGCCGCCCAGCCACCTGCTGGCCATACCGCGCATTGCCGCGACACCGAAACTCTGCACTGACACATCTCCCTGTGAGCACTCGCTTGGACAAGCGTGCACGGTCCTGGTGGGCTGGGCTATCGACCGACCGGCGGATTGTGGCCGGGCCGGCGTCGATCACGCTGTGCCATAGGAGGCGCGGACGGCGTGAAAGTTTCCGCGCGCGGGCAGGGTGCGGCGATGCGGTAGCGCCTGGCTGCTTCCCGTCCGGCGTGTTGCGCCGTGCGCGTCCGGGTCAGTCCTCCAATGCCGGTTTGCGGCTGATTGCGGCGTCTTTCAAGGGCGTGCCGACGCCCTCGCGGTAGCTCAGGCAGCCCTGATCCAGGCGGGCAGGCGAAGTGAACGGATGCAGGGTCACGTGGCGTTCGTCCTGAATGTGCAGCACCTCGATACCGCGCAGTTTCAGGACGTCGGATACAAGCGCGCGGTGGCAACGCCACCAGAGCACCTCGGCGCACATCATGGCGGTCGGTCGTTGCGCGGCGAGAGGCAGCAGCTGTTGCAGGCCGGCCGCGAATTCGTCGCTGCCCAGATGCTCGGCATAACCGCGGAACGAGCTATTGCGCCAGGCGCTGTCACTGGGTTCCGGCGGCGCCCGGCGGCGCCCGCCTAGGGCTTCGATCCACCGGTAGGCGATGCCCGCATCCTGCAGCGTCGCCTCCAGGGTCGCCGTCATGAACTGCGGCAGCCGCCGCGAGCCGGGAAAGCGGCGAATATCGGCCACCGCCTCGATCCCGTGATGCCTGAGCAGCGCGACGAAGGCGTCGGCCGAGCGGGTCGAGTGGCCGATGGTCCAGATGCGTGCCGGCGACGACGCCTCGCTCATTCGATCTTGCTCAGTGCGCTGCCCTTGTGCATCGCCACATGGTCGGTCTTGTCGCTCTTGATCTCGTACTGGGGCTCGTCTGCGCTGGCGCGCCGCGTGTGGCCTTTGTAGTCGGTGTCGCGGGTATGCACCTTGGTGATGTGCCCGGTCACGTAACCGGCTTCGGAATTCCAGCGAACGTGGTCACCGACCTTGAACTGCTGCTGCCCGGTCATGTGCATGCCTCCTGCGCAATCAGGAATAAGAGGAGCGGGAAGCGGCGCTTCCCCACTTATAAGCCGACCGGAAACCACCTCTCCGGGTTTAGACCGTTCGTCGGGACGATCGATAGCGGCAGACGGGTAATATCTCGCCACAAATTCAAAAAAATGACGCTGGAAGGCCTTTTGCTCCCCGAGCTAAAGGGGCTGGCAGGCTATTAACAATGCTGGCAACAAGCCATGTATTAATAGCGGATTAATGGCCGGTCAAAAATGTGACGTAAGACTGGCGATCTAATCTTGTCAAAAAAATTTTGATTCGTTTTTCAAACCTATTATAAAGGCGCCACGCAACGGATTGCCGGATTAACCCTCCTGGTGATCCGGCGTCGTTGCAACGCGGTTCGTCCGGTTGCGCGAAGCAAAAGCCTCAGCCCCAGCAAGCGCCTGCACGAGTTAATTAATCCTCCCGCCTCTTTTTTAAAGGCTTCGGCCTTTTGAAGTATTAAGTTCCGGAGAGACTAGATGTCTATCAATGTATTTGTCGGTGCCCCCAAGGCACTCGTTCGTTCTATCGCCCTGGCCGCTATTTTCAGCGGCGTCGTACTTACCGGCGAAGCTACTGCCGCAACGACGGTCACCGCTTCTACCTCGACCGCGTTCACCTCGTCGATCAACAAGTTCACCAGTAACGATTTCCTCAACGGCGTATGGCGCCGTACCGCAGCGCTTTCCGTTCCGGCGACCTCTGCGTCCATCGCCGCTTTCAAGCCGGGCGTTAAGATCAAGTTCGCAGACGGCCAGGTGCGCAAGATCACCAAGGCATACAAGGTTGGCTCCAATCTCAGCCTCTACGTCGATGGCGGGTTGCTTAACGGCGCGACTGTTGGCGCGCCGCGTACCGTCAGTACCGTTGTTGCCGCTGCGGCCGCGCCGGCTGCTCCAGTGACCTCTGCGCCGGCCGTGACCGCCCCCAGCGCACCGGCTACCAGCGCACCCGCTACCAGCGCCTACAGCGCGTCGATGAACAATTTCACCAACTCGGATTGGGAAAACGGCATCTACCGCAAGGCCGCCGGTTTCTCGATTCCGGACACCACTGCGAACAAGGCGGCCTTCAAGGTCGGTGCTTCGGTCAAGCTGGCCGATGGCCAGGTGCGCACCGTTGCTGCGGTGTACGACGTGGGTGCTCATCTGTCGGTAATGCTTAGCGGTTCGGTGCTCTCGGCAGCCAACGTCGGCTATCCGAAGACCATCAGCGTCGCCTCCGGCACTGCCTCCAGCACGCCTGTTGCGAGCGCACCGGCACCTGCTCCGACGCCTGCCCCTGCCCCGGCTCCCGTTGTCAGCGCCCCGGTGGTGAGCGACGGCAGCGGCATTGATCTGGTCGGTGTCAACTTCGGCTCCGGCGTGTTCGATCCGGCCAACGTCCCGGGCATCTACAACAAGGGCTACACCTTCGCCGACGAGTCCTACTACAAGCGCCATGCCGGGCTGGGCTTCAAGCTCGTACGCCTGGGCTTCCTCTGGGAGCGCGTGCAGCCCAAGCTGGGCACCGAGCTGGACGCTGCCGAACTGGGCCGTATCAAGCAGTCGCTCGATTACGCGCAGAAGTACGGCATCAAGGTCATCCTCGACATGCACAACTACTACCGCTACTACGGCAAGGTCATCAACTCGCCGGAAGTCCCGCGTGCGCAGTTCGCCGAGACCTGGCGCAAGATCGCGGTGGCGGTATCCAAGCACCCGGCCCTTTACGGCTACGGCCTGATGAACGAGCCCTACAACACCGGCAACAACCTCTGGCCGCAAACTGCGCAGGCGGCAGGCCAGGCGATCCGCAAGGTTGATCCGACCAAGTGGATCATGATCGCCGGCGACCGTTACTCCAGCGCCTTCCACTGGCAGAAGTACAACACCTCGCTGATCAACGATCCGTGGATGCGTGACCCGAAGAACAACCTGGTCTATGAAGCGCACCAGTACCTGGACAGCGACTACTCCGGCACCTACCGCAACACGGCGGAAACTTTCGCCCCGAACCTGGGTGTCGAGCGCGTCAAGCCGTGGGTGGAGTGGCTGAAGGCGAACAAGCTGCGCGGCTACCTCGGCGAGCATGGCATCCCGGACTTCTCGCCGTCGGCGGTGGTCGCGACCAATAACCTGCTGGCCTATCTGAACGCCAACTGCATCCCTAGCACCTATTGGGCTGCCGGACCGCGCTGGGGCGAGAACATCATGGCACTGGACGTGTCGAGCGGTAAGTATCGCCCGCAGCTGGCGCCGCTGCAGAAATACGCTGGCGCCAAGAAGACCTGCTCCACCATCGGCCCGCTGTAACTTCGTCGCACTGCACTGCTGTATTGGACGGGCCTTCGGGCCCGTTTTTTTATGCGCCGGTTTTATTTGCCGGCGTTTTATCACCCTTCGTCGGCTTCGTTTCGTTTATTTGGCCGGCAGGCCAGAGCCGCGGTCCCGATAACCTGCGATGCGTTTAACGAAGTACCGTTTCGCTTGTTTCCGCGCCGCTTTGCTTAATCGCCCGTACAACGGGCATCACGCTGATATTCAGGCTTTTTGCCACTGTTAAAGCGGGTTGCGCAAAGCTCTTTTGGCCACTATTCGATGTCGGGCCAGGGCACGCTGGGCAGGCGTCGAAAGTATGGAACTCGAAAAAGACGCTCCGGTCACCTTATATGTGCGCACCGAAACTACACAGTTCGCGATACATCGCAATTAGCTGTGTTGTCACGGACCGTGGTCTTCCGGCCAAGCCATATAAAGGTGAATCAAATGACGACACCCGACGAAGAAATTACCGGTTACGGTGGGCTGCCCAAGACCGGCCCAGAACAATCCACTTCCACCTCATCCACGCCATCCTCGGGCACCGGCGCGGCCTCGACCGGACATGGCGCTGCCGAAGACGCCAAAGCCAAGGCCCAGCAGGTCGCCGACCAGGCCAAGGCCCAGGGCAAGAGTCAGCTCGAGGGCTACCGCGAAACCGCTGCCGATGAAATCGAGCGGGTCGCCCAGGGCGCCAAGGCGGCGGCCAAGGAACTCGAAGGGGATGACCGCCTGGGTCTGTCGGGCTATGTCTCTGATATGGCGCAAAGCATGGTCCAGCTGTCCGACAGCCTGCGTGGCAAGAGCGTCGACGAGCTGGCGCAGGATGTGAACCGGCTGGCGCGCAACAACCCGGCACTGTTCATAACCGGCAGCATCGCGCTGGGCTTCGGCCTGACCCGCTTTGCCCGTGCCTCCAGCAAGCGGGCCGCGCAGGGCGACTATTCCCAGCATTCAGGCCATCACGGCAGCGACAGCTCGATGGGCTCCGGTAGCAGCCATTCGTTTTCGAGCCAGCACGAACTCAACGACCGGTTGCGCACCGGCGAGCCGGGCAGCATCGGCAGCGTCAGCAATGCCGGCGCGTCGTCGGCCACCAGCACCTCGCGGCCCGCGACGTCCACCGGCGTGGGCACCGGCAGCGCGACCGGTGTCGGCAGCTCGACCGGCGCCAACCTCGACAGCGGCCTGGGGGTGGGTTCGCAACCCAGCTCCGGTCTTGGTTCCAACTCTGGCCGCGACGGCAAGGGCACTGACGGAGGGCTTTTCCCATGAGCGAAGCACGCAAGACAACCCACGCGACCAGCACAGCCGAACCCGGCGTGCGCACCGAAGCCGACACCTCGGTCGGCGGGCTGCTCCGCCAGCTCACCCATGAGGTGCCATCGCTGATCACCAAGGAACTCGCCTTGGCGAAAGCCGAGCTGAGCGAGTCCATCCGGGCGACCAAGGCCGGCGCTGCGAGCGTCGCCACTGGCGGCGCCGTGCTGCTGGGCGGCTTCATCGTGCTGCTGATGTCGGCCGTGTATGGCCTGAGCAAGGTAATGGAGCCCTGGCTGGCGGCCTTGATCGTCGGCGGCGTGGTGGTGGTCATCGGCCTGATCATGGTGTCTGCCGGCAAGAAGAAGTTCGAAGCCTCTTCGTTCAAGCCCGAGCGCACCATTCACTCGGTCAACAAGGATAAAGAAGCCGTCAGGGGGCACACATCATGAGCACTCGTAACCAGATAGATGCCGAAGCGCAGAAGGATCCCGCCGAACTCGAGCGCGAGATCGACCAGCAGCGAGCCGACATCGGCAACATTGTGCATGCGCTGGAAAACAAGCTGTCCCCCGGGGAGATCATCGACACAGCGCTGGGCTACGTCAAAGGCGGTGGCGGCGAGTTCTTCGCCAACCTCAGCAATACGGTCAAGGCCAACCCGGTGCCGACGGTGCTGACCTCCATCGGCCTGATCTGGATGATGGCCGGGCAGAACCGCCAGCCGCATTCGAACGTGACCACCACCGCCTACGCCAGCGGTTCGAGCGGTCCCTCCATGGGCGACAAGCTGTCGGCCAAGGCGCAGGGCCTGAAGCAGCAGGGTGCCGGTGTCAAGGAGAAGGCCAGCCAGTTGTCCAGTAGCGTCTCCGAATCTTTAGGCAATGCTCGCAGCCGTGCCAGCGACTCGACGCGCCATGCGTCCGAGCGGCTGCGTGGTGGTGCCGACCGGGCCCGTGGCGGCTTCAACCAGCTGTTGCAGGAGCAGCCGCTGGCCCTCGGTGCGATCGGCATCGCCCTGGGTGCTCTGATGGCTGCAGCGATTCCCCCGTCGCGTCGTGAGGACGAGATGCTGGGTGAAGCCAGCGACCGGGTCACCGGGCAGTTGCGCAGCAAGGCCGAGGAGGGCTACCAGAAGGTCTCGGCCAAGGGCGAGGAAGTGGCCGAACGGGTCAAGCAGGACGTCAAGGACAAGGACAGCGATAGCCATCGCTCGACACCCGGCACGACGGCTACCGGCAGCACCACCAGCTCCACCCGCGCCGGCCTGTGACACCCGGCGGTGCGGCATTCGGAGATTCGCCGTTGCGGGCTTGAGTCCGCAGCAGCGAACCCGGATAATGCCGCGCGGCGCCGGTGTAGCTCAGTAGGTAGAGCAGCGCATTCGTAATGCGAAGGTCGGGGGTTCGACTCCTCTCACCGGCACCACAAGAGATCAAAGGGTTAGCTTCGGCTAGCCCTTTTTTGTGGCCGCTGGAACGGGTGCCGCCTGCTGGCTCATACCGCGCTCAGCGCCGTTGCGCCATTGCGCATCGAGGCGCGTTGCCCGGCTCTGGTCGGGACGTGAGGGCAGACTGTATTGCGCGGCGGCTGGCTCCCGGCTTCGGGAAGGAGCCAGCCACTTCCTTTTTCGGGATTATTCCACCGGCAACCCCGCTGCGTTCCAGGCGGTCCATGAGCCTGGCACATTGGCGACGTCGCTGAAGCCGGCGCGCTTGAGGACGCTGGCGGCGATCGATGCGCGGTAGCCCGAGCCACAGTAGGTCACGATGGTTTTGGCCGGATCGAGTTCGGCCAGGCGCTCGCCTAGGTGGGCGACGAACAGGTGGTGTGCGCCGGGTACATGGCCGGCAGCGAATTCGCCCGGGCTACGGACGTCCAGCGCCAGGACGTTGGGATCGTTGCGCCAGGCTTCAAGCGTGTGCACGGTCCACTGCGCCACGCTGTCCAGCGGCAGCGCCGCGTTCTGCCAGTCGGTCATGCCGTTGCGCAGATATCCGCGAATATCATCGAGGCCGATGCGGTAAAGCTGGGTGACGGCCTGGTCGATGTCGCTGGCCGACTCGCCGATCAGCAGAATCGGCCGGTCCGCGTCGAGCATCCGGCCGGACCAGTTCACGAACTCGTTGCGCAGCGCAATGTTGAGCGCGCCGGGTACGTGGCCGCCGCCAAAGGCCAGGATCGAGCGGCAGTCCACCACCTGCGTCTGTTCGTCGCTTGCGAGCGCCTGGAATTCCAGCGGGGCCAGGGGCGGTGGCAACCCGGGGCCTGCCGTCTGTTGCGCGGGTTCGGTGTTCAGCTGTTTCAGCCGGGCGTAGTGACGCGGTGGATCTGGCATGTCGGCCAGCAGCCATTCGACGAATGCGTCTTCGCTGCGGTCTTGGTTCAAGGCGGGGTTGAACAGCCGCTCGTTGCCCAGCGTGGAATGCCGGCGGTCGCCTATGGACTTGCCGCAGGCCGAGCCGGCGCCGTGGCAGGGGTAGATTTCCATGCGGTCGCCCAGCGGCAGGTAGCGGTCGAACAGGCTGTGGTAGAGCGCGGCGGCCAGCCGGCGCTCGCTGCCCTCGCCGAGCAGGTCAGGGCGGCCGACGTCGAGGTTGAACAGGGTGTCGCCGGTGAACAGCGCGAGCGGGGCGTCGCCCTGCTTGGTATCGAACAGCTGGAGCGAGATGTGCTCCGGTGTGTGCCCCGGGGTATGCAGGATCTGGAGTTTCACCTGGCCCAGCTCCAGGGTTTCGCCGTCGCCGACCTGGCGAAGGTCGAACCGGTAGGCCTGCGAACGGCCCCCGATGAGCTGGGCGCCGGTGCGGCTTGCCAATGCCTGGGCGCCAGACGCGAAGTCGGCGTGAATATGGGTTTCGATGACGTAGGCGATGCGCAGGCCGCGCGCCCGAGTCATTTGCAGATAGACCTCAATGTCCCGGCGCGGGTCAATGACCGCCGCGACGGCTGCGTCGCTGTCGCCGACCAGATAGGAAATCTGTGCCAGGCCCTCCGTATAGATCGGTTCGAATACAAGCATCGTGTACCTCCTGCGGTGGTGGACGGATGGATGTCAGCCGGGCAGTTGCGGTGGGCCCCCCGGCTGTTCGGTCGCTTCGCCAGCGCGGTCACCTGGCTGGACGGGAACGGACAGGCTCGCCTGAAGGCCGTCTTTTTGCGCGGCGAAGTCGAGGACGCAGCCGCAGCGTTCGGCGATCGCCTTGACAATGGACAACCCCAGCCCGCTGCCGTCGCCGTCACCGCTGCGCCAGAATCGCTCGGTGAAGTGCGCCAGGCGTTCTGGCGAGATGACCGGCCCCTGGTCGCGTACGACGAAGCGCACCCGGTTGCCGGTGTGAGGCTCGACCCTTAGCTGCACGCGGGTGCCGTCGCGGGTATGGCGGCGCGCGTTATCCAGCAGATTGCGCAGCGCGGCGATGGCCAGCGCCGGTGGCATGGCCAGGGGACGCTCGGGCACGCCGTCGGCGACCTGCCAGTCGATGCCGGCGCCGGGTTGCTGTTGGGCATCGGCGATGGCCAGGCGCGCCGCCTCTGCTGCCGTGCAGTGCAGGCCATCGTCGAAACTGACGCGGCCCTCGACGCGGGCGAGCATCAGCAATTGCTCAAGGGTGCGGTGCAGGCGGTCGGTGCCGATCTCAGCCTGCGCCAGGGCATTTTTCGCGGTGTCGCCGTCGGTCATCGCGGCCACCTGCAGGTGGGTCTTGATGGCCGTCAGCGGGCTACGCAGTTCATGCGCTGCGTCGTCGGTGAGCCGCCTTTCGCGCTCGAGGGTCTGGGCGATCCGCGCCAGCAGCTGGTTCTGCGCCTCGACCAGCGGCGCCAGTTCGGGGGGCAACCGCTGGATGCGGATCGGCTCGACCGAATCGGCGCCGCGTCGCGCCAGCGCCGTGCGGATCTGGCGAAGCGGCGCCAGGCCCTTGCCAATCCCGAGCCAGAGCACGACCAGGCTACCCAGAAGGGCGAGCGCGACCGGCAGCGAGGTCGCCAGCAGCATCGAGCGTTGGAGCGTGGCGCGCTCGTCCAGGCGATCGGCCGTGGTGATGCGCAAGCCGTCGCGAACCAGGGTGAAGCTTCGCCACGGGGTGTCGCCGATCAGCTGGTCATGAAAGCCCGTGCGCTGGGCGTCGAGGGCACGTTCGGGTGCGGCATGGCTGCGCGCCAGCACTTCGCCGCGCAAGGAGGTGACCTGGCAGGCCAGGCCGTTCTCGATGCCGAGCTGTTCGGCGCTGAGACGGGCGATGCCATTGGCGCCAAGCTGCAGTTGCGGCAATTGCACCAGCAGGCCGGCGACCATTCGGGCCGAGGCGGCCAGGCGTTGATCGAGCGACAGCATCAGCTGCTGGCGCACATCGAACAGCATCCAGCAGGCGGCCAGTGCCCAGAGCAGCACGAAGGCCGAACCGAGCGAGAGACTCAGGCGCAGGCGCAGGCTCATTGGGCCTCCGCGCAGGGCGGCGCGTCGGCATGCCCGGCGGGCCCCAGCCGGTAACCCAGCCCCCTGACGGTCTCGACGATGTGGCTGCCCAGCTTGCGCCGCAGGTGGTGGATATGAACGTTGAGGGCGTTGCTCTCGACTTCGCCGTCCAGGCCATAGACGGCGTCCTTGAGTTGCTCGACGGACAGCACGCGGCCGGGGTTCAGCAGCAGGGCATGCAGCAGGGCCTGTTCACGCCGGGACAGGTCGACCGCTTCGCCCGCGAGGATGGTCGTGCAGGCGGCCGGATCAAACTGCAGCCCGCCATGGGCGATCACCGAAGTACTGCGGCCAGCGGCACGGCGCAGCAAGGCATGCAGCCGGGCCGCGAGTTCGCGCAGGTCGAAGGGCTTGGTCAGGTAGTCATCGGCGCCGGCCTGCAAGCCGGCGACCCGTTCGGTCACTGCATCGCGCGCGGTCAGGATCAGCACCGGCTGTTGCACGCCGCGACGCCGCAGTCGTTGCAACAGCTGCAGGCCGTCTTCATCGGGCAGGCCCAGGTCGAGGATTACCAGGTCGAACTGCGCCAGCTGCAGCAGCGCGTCGGCGCGGGCAGCGGTTGCGGCGTGGGCCACGCTGAAGCCCTGGGCCTCGAGCCCGGCGACGATACCGCTGGCAATCAGCGCGTTGTCTTCGGTCAGCAGAACGTGCATGAGATTGGAGTGCCTTGAGTAGGCCGCAAGTCTCGCGCGCCTGGATTAAGGGAACGTTATGCGATGGTACGGCGGGGCGGGCTGATCGTTGCAGGTTCGGTCTGCCGGGGGGCGGTAGTCGGCGCCGGTGCGATGAATGGCAGGCTGTTAATGGTCCCTTAATCGCGCATCTCCATGCTGGCTGCGCCGCCTTGTCGCGCGGCAGATGGACGCAGCGCAAACCGCGCGGAAATCCGCGCTATGTAAATACGAGCGCGGCCATTCGGATCAACGGAGCGAGGGCGGATGCTGACGATCGACCTGGGGCCATTCGCGTTGGCTGTTCCCAATGTGCTGTTGCTGGCGAGCCTGGCACTGGCATTGCTCACCGGCTGGTGGACCGGGCGGCGCAACCGGCTTAATCCGGAGCGGCAGTTGTTTCGGCTGCTGCTGGTGGCTCTGCTGGTCGCCCGGCTGGCGTTCGTGCTGACCTACCTGGCGCATTTTCGTGAGGCGCCCTGGCGCGTGCTCGATATCCGCGACGGAGGATTCATCGCCTGGCCAGGGGTGCTGGTGGCCGTGCTGCTGGGCGCCTGGATGACTTGGCGCAACGGGGCACTGCGCAGGCCGCTCGGCGCTGCGCTGGCGGTTGGCGTGTTGAGCTGGGGTTTGTCGAGCTTCGCATTGCAGGCTTTCGAGCAGGGAACGCGGTTGCCCGAGCTCGGCTTGCGCGACCTCGCGGGGCGGCCGGTCGCGCTGCAGGACTACGTCGGTCAGCCGCTGGTGGTGAACCTGTGGGCCACCTGGTGCCCACCCTGCCGACGGGAGATGCCGGTACTGGCCGAGGCACAGCACAACCTGCCGGAGGTGACTTTCCTTTTCGTCAACCAGGGCGAGAGCGAGGGGCAGGTTGCGGAATTCCTCGGAGCCCAGGGGCTGAGCCTCGCGCATGTCCTGCTCGACAGCGGCGGGCGCCTCGGCCAGCACATCGGCTCGTCGGCATTGCCAACTACGCTGTTCTATGACGCGAAGGGCCGCCAGATTGGCAGTCACCTTGGCGAACTGTCGCGTGCCAGCCTGGCCCGTGCACTCGAAACCCTCGACTCGGAGACCCCTCGATGAATTACCGGCAAGTCAATGTCCTCTGGCTGTCAGCCCTCGCCCTGCTGGGCGGAACCGCGGCACGGGCCGAAGCGCTGCCCGCCCCGATCCGGGCGGTGGAGGCGCGCGGCGCCGAGATCATCGGCCGTTTCGACGCCCCCGGCGGTTTGCGGGGCTTTGCCGCGCGATACGGTGGGCAGGGTGTGGCGCTGTACCTGACGGCGGACGGCGAGCACGTGCTGGTCGGCAGCCTGCTGGATGCCCAAGGCAATGACCTGAGTGCGGCCCCGCTGGAAAAACTTGTCTACGAACCGCTGGGCAAGGAGATGTGGCAGCGGCTCGAGCACAGCACCTGGATCGCTGACGGCGCGGCCGATGCGCCGCGGGTTGTCTACCTGTTTTCGGACGCGAACTGCCCGTACTGCAACCTGTTCTGGAAACAGGCGCGGCCGTGGGTCGAAGCGGGCGACGTTCAGCTGCGCCACGTCATGGTCGGCATGCTGCGTCCGGACAGCGCAGGCAAGGCGGCTGCCTTGCTGTCAGCGGCGGACCCCGAGGCGGCCCTCGGCCGGCACGAGGCCGCGGGTAAGGCGAGCAGGCTCGAGCCCGCTGCCAGCATTACGCCCAAGGTCAGTGAGCAACTCGAAGCGAATCTCGCACTGATGGCCGAGATGGGGGCGTCGGCGACGCCGGCGATCTACTACCTTGATGACAGGGGACGCCTGCAGCAGCGCCAGGGCGCGCCCGACCCCGAATTGCTGAAACGGATGATGGGGCCGCTGTCGTCCAGGCCCTGAGCAACGACCGATGCGAAACCCGATAACAACAATGATGGAGGCGAGATGGACATCTACCGTGTGGCTCTGGCAGTCGTTTTGCTGGTCTTGTCGATACCTGGCCGGGCGGCCGAACCGGCACCGGTCTATGAGCGCGGCGGCGCCAATCCCGCCGCGACTGCGTGCGTCACCTGTCACGGCCCTGCAGGCGAAGGCGTGGCGGCAGCGGGCTTTCCGCGCCTGGCCGGGCTGTCGGCCGGCTACTTGCGCAAACAGTTGGGAGATTTCGCCGCTGGCCGGCGCAACCATCCGCTCATGCAGCCCATCGCCTCGGCGCTGACGGACGAGGAGATCGACGCGGTCACGGGCTTTCTGGCCGCGCAACCGCAGCCCTTGATCGAGCGTGTCGGCCGCGCGGCCCCTGCCAAGGGTGTCGGTGAGCGGCTCGCGCTGCGCGGCGCCTGGTCGCGCAACATTCCCGCCTGTGTCACCTGTCACGGGCCCGGCGGTAGCGGCGTTGGCGGCAGCTTCCCGACCATCGGCGGTCAATCGGCGCAATACCTCTCCGCACAATTGCTCGCCTGGCAGCAGAAGACCCGCCAGAACGACCCCGGCGATCTCATGGGGCACATCGCCCGCAGTCTGACGGCAGACGAGGTAAAGGCCGTCTCGACCTATTTCGCCAGCCTGACCGGCACAGGAGCCGCCCAATGAAAACGATACCGCTCACGCTCTTGCTGGCTGCCGCCCTGCCGATTCACGCGGCGGAAATCGCCATGGAGGATCAGTCCCAGCTGCCCACCGGCGCGGCCACGCCCGGTGACGCGCCGTATTTCCAGCCGCCGGAGGAGCGCACGCTGCCGGATAACGCCTTTGGCAAACTGGTGCAGGAGGGGCGGGCGATCTTTGTCGATACCCCGCGGCGCGCGCCGGACTACGTCGGCAACGGCCTGGCATGCGCCAACTGCCACCTCGACCAGGGCCGCAAGGCCAACGCTGCGCCGCTCTGGGCGGCCTATCCGCTGTATCCCGCGTATCGCAAGAAAAACGACAAGGTGAACAGCTATGCCGAGCGCATGCAGGGCTGTTTCCAATTCAGCATGAACGGCAAGGCGCCGCCGGCCGATGGCCCGGTGATCGCCGCGCTCACTGCCTACTCTTACTGGCTCGCCACCGGTGCGCCGACCGCTCAGGAACTGCCCGGCCGTGGTTACCCCGAGGTGCCGCAGCCCAGCGCTGGCTTCGACCTGGCTCGGGGCAAGGCGGTGTACGCCGAGCACTGTGCCGTCTGCCATGGTGAGAGCGGCGAGGGTCAGAAGTCCGGCGCGGCCTATGTATTCCCACCGCTATGGGGCGCGGACTCGTTCAACTGGGGTGCCGGCATGCATCGCATCAACACCGCGGCGGCGTTCATCAAAGCGAATATGCCGTTGGGCAAGGGTGGCAGCCTATCCGATGACGACGCCTGGCACGTGGCAGCGTTCATGAACAGCCACGAGCGGCCGCAGGATCCCCGCCTCGTCGACGGTTCGGTAGAGAAAACCCGCGATAAATACCATGCCAACGACGGCGTGAGCCTGTACGGCCAGATGCTAGAGGGACGCTTGCTCGGCTCCGGCCTCTGATCCCGCCGCGCAGGAAAGACAGGCGGTGATGGCGGGCCCGCGATGATTCGGGCCCGTTCACCGTCGCTCAGTTCGCCGCAGCCGGGGCCGCTGTCTGCTTGTTGGCTCGGGCAGCCGATTCGCCCCGCGCCGGGGCCTGCTCATACAGCCGCACCATGTGATCCAGGTTGGCGCGGACGCGGCCCTTCATCGCTTCGACCACGGTGCAGAGCTCGGCGCGCTGGCTGTCGTCGAAGCTGTTGACCAGGTTGGTGCCGATCTGGCTGATCTGTGGGACTTCGGCGAACCCGCATGAGGCCTTCGGAACCCAGGTTTCGAGAAAGCTGGACAGCTTGATCACCCGCTGCGGCAACAGCGCGATCTGCGGCACAGCGTAGGCCAGCGCGGTGATGGCGCCGTGCAGGCTGGTGCCGCAGTAGAGCTTGCTGGTGGCGATGCAGCGGATGATGTCGTCGATATGGCCGCTGTCCACGCGATAGGCGCGCTCCTCGCCGAGCAGGCTGTAGAGCTTGTCCAGCGGCTCGTCGTCGGAGTGGCCGGGGGCCTTGCCGATGGTGAGCAGCGCAATCTTCAGCCCGGTGTTGACGTTCAGTTCGGTCAGTTGCTGGGCGATCGCCTCGATTCGCCGCTTGGCGTAGTGATCGGAGATGTGGAAGACGATGTGGCCGGGTGTGGCGGGGTCCTCGGACGGCGTGTAGATGTCGGAGATGAGGATGGCGCTGTCGGGCACCAGCGCATGCTGGACGCCGAGCTTGTCCAGCTCGGCCGAGGTCTCGCGGTCGCGCACCGAGATGTAGGTGCAATCCTCCAGGTTGCGCCGGATGGCCGCGTGGATCAGCGGTTTCTTGCGGCTGATCTCGTTGCCGCCGACGCTGTTGTACATCACCTTGTAGCCGGGCAGCTCGCGCTCGCCGAGCACCAGCGGGATGTCCGACGGAATCCGGGTGAACATCCGGCTCAGGCGGATAAAGGCCTTGTGCCCGATCAGGTAGGGGCTGGCCTTGATCGGGTAGTAGATCGCCTGCGGCGCGAGGTAGCCAATAATGCTTTCCCACTGCGCGGTGAGGCACTCGCCACCGGCGACGATGAGCATCGTCTTGGGCTGCTGGCGAGTGGCGTCCAGCGCCTTTTTCAGCGGCATGGTCGGCAAGGCGCCAAAGCTCGACAGGTCGGACGTCTTGGTGGCGGCGACCAGCACCGAAAAGCGCCCGTCGGCCTCCAGGTAGCGTTTGAGGACGATGGCAAAGAGCAGGTCGCCATAGTTGTGCCGGTCATAGGCTCCGTAAGCGATTACGTTTACCCGGTCAGTCATGGCGTCGGACTCCTTTCGATGGTCTTGAACTGTGTATAGAGCAGGATGTTCTTCAGGCTCAGCGCCACGGCCGTGGCAAAGCACGCACCGTTGACGCCGTAGCGGGGAATCAGGATCAGGTTGAGCACGACGTTGATCACGCAGGCGGCGATGTTGTTGTGCAGGTAGCGCCGGTGATTGCCGGTCATGGTCATGAAGATGCCCAGCGGCCCGGCTGCCAGGACGAAGAAGTAACCGAATGCGAGCACAAGCAGTGGGTAGACCCCTTGCTCGCGGTATTCGGGGCCGAATACGGCGAGGATGTATTCGCGCAGCAGGCCGATGGCGAGCAGGATGAGCAGCGCCAGCGCCAGCATGAAGCGCGAATACTTGCGCACCATGGCAAAGGCGCCCGCGCGGTCCTGCCGCGCCCAACGGCGGGAGATGTCCGGGCCGATGGTGCCATTGATGATGAACAGCAGGGTGGTCGAGAGCGCGGCGATCTTCGCTGCCACGTAGTACACGCTGACCTCGCTGGCCGAGCGCAGGGCGCCGAGCAGCAGGGTGTCGGACAGTTCGATCACGCTGTTCATCACCGCGATGAGCATCAGCGGCACGCAGAGGGTGAGCATGGCGCGCCAGCTGGTCGAGGCTTCTCCGCCCGCGGCCGGCAGGCTGGCGTGGGCGCGCCAGGTGGAACCGAGGATGGCCAGGGCGAAACTGACGGCAAAGCAGGCCACCACGGTGGTCAGCTCGTTGCCGGTCAGCGCGACCAGCAGCAGCGTCAGCGCGGGCTGGAAGGCGGTCTGCCAGAACAGGCCTTCGCCGGTGCGGTGCTTGGCCTTGAGCGTCTCGCTGGAAATGCTCAGCAGCGACAGGCCGAGCGCGGTGACGGCGAACAGCACGGCGGCATGGCCGACGTAGCCCTGAGTGGTGGCCGAAACGTAGACCACAAGCAGGCCGATCAGGAAGGTCGGCACGTTCATCACCGCGGCCAGCAGCAGCGCGCGGTGGAAATAGCGACGCTGTTCGCCGCTGGGCAGCGACGAGATGTTTTTCAGGCAGGCGACGTCCAGACCCAGGCGCGCCAGCAACGACAGAAAGATGCCCAGTGCCACGCAGAAGAACACCGTACCGGCCAGGTCCGGCACCAGCACGCGCGCCAGCAGGACGTTCAGGCCGAGCGTGGACGCCGCGCCGCTGCCTTTGGTCAGTACCAGCCGGGCGTACCTGAACAGGTCGGCTTTCATTCCAGGGGACGGGGCATCCGTTGCGTAGGCCGATTTCATTCACTGCTCCTGCGGCCGCCGGGGCGGCTCTAGCCAAGTCTGGCGGATCCGGGTGTGTCGATGGCCGGGCGCACGCGGCTCGGCACTGCCCACCGGCATCTTGCGCGGCTGGCCCGTGGTGGGCCATTCGGGACTCATTCAAGAGCCCGCCAGGGCCTGAAAGTTCCCCGGGCAGGCTCGTTTCGGCGCTGGCGTTCCACCGGATGGGCGGCGCGGCGAGAGGGGGCGGCAGCTAGCGCGATTCGGCCGTGCGGCAGTTGGCTGTCGGGTTGTCGAACTCTTGTAAAGGTCGGCCGTCCCACCTTCAACGGCTGGACTTTTCGCGGCGAACGGGGGTTACCAATGGCATTGCTGGATACGCACGACATCGGCAGTTTCGAGTTGTTGAAGCGGGCGCTGAAGGAATTCAGCAACGACGACATGACGACTTACGCCTCGGCCCTGGCCTATCGCGCCCTGTTTTCCCTGTTTCCCTTCCTGCTGTTCCTGATCGCGATGCTCGGCGTGCTCGACCTGCAGGAGTTTTTTGACTGGCTGCGCGAACAGGTGTCGCTGGTACTGCCGCCCGATGCGCTGAACCTGGTCAATCCAGTGATCGACGAGATGCAGAACCAGAAGAGTGGCCTGCTCTCCATGGGGATTGTTGTGGCGCTATGGTCGGCCTCGATCGGTATCCGCTCGCTGATGAACGCGATGAACAGAGCCTACGATGTGGAGGAGGGGCGGCCGACCTGGAAGCTGATGCTGCTGGCGGTCGCCTACACCATCGGCCTGGCGCTGATCCTGCTGGCGGTGGCGGCGCTGATGGTGGTCGGGCCACGGGTCATGGAGTGGCTGGCCGGGCAGGTCGGACTGAAGGAAATCGTCGTCACGCTCTGGGCCTGGCTGCGCTGGCCGGTGATCGTGTTCCTGATGATGCTGGTAGTTGCGGTGCTGTATTACGTCACGCCGGATGTCGAACAGGAGTTTCGCTTCATCACGCCCGGTTCGGTGCTGGCGGTGATCGTGTGGATCGCCGCCTCGGTGGGTTTCGGCCTCTATGTGCAGAACTTCGGCAACTACGATGCGACCTACGGCAGCATTGGCGCGGTCATCGTTCTGCTGCTGTACTTCTACATATCGGCGGCGGTCCTGCTGTTCGGCGCGGAGATGAACGCGGTGATCGAGCATGCGTCGGACAAGGGCAAGAGCGAGGGCGACAAGCGTATCGACGACTGATCCGGTGCGCGTCACGGTTCGTCAGCGGAGGCGTCTGCGAACATCGGCCTGAGCCGGTGGTCCATTGATTTCATTGCAGAATCTTTCGGCGCGGACCGGGCTTCGGCAGGGCCGGGATGACCGATTGGTTTCCGGCGGCTGTCGAAGGCCCGCATCGAGACCTCACGGAGACGCTTCATCTTGCACATCGCCGACATGACCATGTTTTACGCGCCTGCCAGTGGCGGGGTGCGTACTTACCTCGAGGCCAAGCACCGTCGCCTGCAGCAGTATGCCGGCGTGCGCCACAGCGTGCTGGTGCCCGGCGACGGCTTCCACCACAGCGGCGGCATCTACCAGATACCGGCTCCGGTGTTGCCCTTCGGCAAGGGCTACCGGTTCCCGATCCGCCGCGCGCCCTGGCGCAACCAACTGCGCGCGCTGCGCCCCGACGTCATCGAGGTGGGCGACCCCTACATGACCGCCTGGGCCGCGCTAGACGCCGGCCGCCGCCTGCAAGTGCCGGTGATCGGCTTCTACCACTCCGATCTGCCGCTGCTGGTGGGCAACCGCCTAGGCGGCTGGCTTGGCACCAACATGAACGGCTACGTCTCGCGGTTGTACCGCAGCTTCGATCGCGTCCTGGCGCCAAGCCGGGTGATGGCTGAAAAACTCGTCGCGCTGGGGGTCGAGGACGTCTACGTCCAGCCGCTGGGCGTCGACCTGGAGACCTTCCGCCCCGACCGTCGTGATCCGTCGCTGCGTCGCGAACTCGGTCTCGACGACCAGACGCGGCTGCTGATCTTCGCCGGCCGCGGCTCGCGTGAAAAGAACATCGACATCCTGTTGCACACCGCGCGCCAGCTGGGTAAGCCCTACCATCTGCTGCTGGTCGGGTCAGGTATGCCACATCGCGTGCCGGACAACGTGACCGTGGTGGACCGCTTCTGTCCGGCTAGTGAGGTGGCGCGCTACATGGCCAGCAGCGACGTCCTGCTGCATGCCGGCAATCAGGAAACGTTCGGGCTGGTCGCCCTCGAGGCGATGGCCAGCGGCATTCCGGTGATCGCCGCGCGCGCCGGCGCCTTGCCCGAGTTGGTGCCGTTCCACACCGGGCGCCTGTGTCGCCCACTCGATGCAACCGCGATGGCGCACGCCGTGCGCGAACTGTTCGAGGACGACCCACGGATCCTGGGTGCCCAGGCGCGCCAGCATGTCGAGGTGCACCATGCCTGGGACGCCGTGGTGGCCGGTTTGCTGGCGCATTACCATGCGGTGTTGGGTACCGCTGACCTGCCGGTTGCCGTGCATGGCTGAGCGCAGCCTGATGCTGGTGTTGCACGATGTGGCACCGGAAACCTGGCCGGACTACGCGCCCTTTGTCGAAGCCGTCGACGCGCTGGGGGCCGTGCCGATCTGCTGGCTGGTGGTGCCGGACTTCCATCGGCGCAACCCGCTCGACGCCCATCCGGCATTTCGGCGCATGCTCGACGCCCGGCTGGCACGCGGTGACGAGCTGATCCTGCATGGCTGCTACCACGCGGACGAGGCGCCGGCACCACGCACCCCGCGTGACTGGTTCATGCGCCGGGTGTTTACCCATGAGGGTGAGTTCTATCCGCTCGACCGGCAGGAATCGGCCTTGCGGTTGCAGCAAGGCATCGCGCTGTTCGAGCGCAACCGTTGGCCGCTGCACGGTTTCGTCGCGCCGGCCTGGTTGCTTGGGCCCGGTGCGCGGCAGGCGCTGGCGGCGACGGGGCTGACCTATACCAGCGACCCTGGGCATTTCTTCCTGCTGCCCGACTACACCAGGGTCGACGCTCCGGGGCTGGTCTGGAGCGCGCGCAGCGCCTGGCGACGTGGCGTGTCACGCCTGGTCAGCGAGCGGATGCTCGACCGGCACCGGCAGGCGCCGGTGTTACGCCTCGGGCTGCACCCGGTGGATATGCGCCATGAATTTTCGCGGCGCTACTGGCTGGATGTACTGGTGCGGCTGCTCAATGAGGACCGCCGGCCGGTGACCAAGATCGACTGGTTGAACCGCCATGTGCTGACCACGAGCGCGGCGGCGTGAGGGGCCGCTGGTGGCTACTGGGCGGCGCGTTGTTGTCGGCGCTGCTTATCCCGATCCTGCTCGGTGGCAGCGACCTTTTTGCGCGGCTGCTGAGCTTCCCGCCGGGCCTGCTGCTGACGATGCTCGGCATGATTGTGCTGGGCTGGTGCTTGAACGCCGTCCGACTCAGGCTATTGGTAGGCCGGCGTCGTCTGGGCCAGCAGCGTGCGCTGGGCATCGTCATCGCGACCGAGTTCGCCATCTGCGCCACGCCCGGCGGGGCGGGCGGTCCGTTGACGATGATGGCACTGCTGTTGCGCCAGGGTGTCGCGCCGGCACGTGGGACCGCGACCTACGCCGTGGAGCAGTTGACCGACCTGCTGTTCTTCGCCTGCGCGCTGGTGGGCGTGCTGATCTATGCCGTGACCCATTCGCTGAACGCCTACATCGCCAGCCTGCTGGGGGTCAGTGCCGCCTTGCTGGTTGGGCTCATAGTGCTGCTCGGTCTGCTTGGGCGCTTTCATCGGCAGGTGTTTCTGCTCAATGGCTGGCTGATCGGCCGGCTAGGGGTCAAGGAACCGCACAAGCGACGTTGGGCGCGCAAGGTGCTGAGCTTTCGCAATGCCCTTCTGGAGTGCTTCCGCCTGCCGCGGGCTATCCTGCTCGCGGTATTCGTACTCACGACGTTGCATTGGCTGCTGCGTTACAGCGTGCTCTATCTGACGCTGCGGGGGTTGGGCAGCGAGCTTGCCTGGGCGTGGACCTTTATCGTCCAGCTACTGGCGCTGACGGCTGGGCAGTTGAGCCTGCTGCCGGGCGGGGCGGGCAGTGCGGAACTGGCATCCGCCGCGTTGCTGGCGCCACTGGCTGGCAAGTCGACGGCTGCGGCGGCGATCCTGATCTGGCGCTTCGTGACCTACTATTTCTACCTGATCGCCGGTGCGCCGTTGTTCCTGCACCTGGCTGGCCGGCCGCTGTTCAATCGCCTGGTCAAGGCGCGCAACGGCTGAGCGCTGTGCCGCGGGCTCTGGCGTGCGGTGGCGCTGCTGACCGTTCCTCGGAAAAAAGAAACTCCTGCGTCCGGGCACCGGTCCACAGATAGACACCCACGAAAGCAAAAGCAGAGGACATCGCCATGAGCAGTACTGGAGATAAGATGAAAGGCAACCTCAACGAAGCCGCCGGCAAGGCCAAGCAGGGTCTGGGTGAGGCTACCGACAATGAGCGCATGAAGGGCGAAGGCCAGCGCCAGGAGATCAAGGGCGACGCCCAGCAGGTCAAGGGTGAAGCCAAGGACACTGTGAAGAAAGGCGTCGATCGCGCCTGATCGACTGCTGAATGAAAAATGCCCGCAGATGCGGGCATTTTTGTATGTGTTGCGCGGATCAGCGCTCGAGGTGTTGCAGCTTGTCCTTGACGCCATCCCACTCTTCGGCGTCCGGCAGCGCGTCCTTCTTTTCCGTGATGTTTGGCCAGACCTCGGCGAGGTCGGCGTTCAGCTCGATGAACTCCTGCTGATCGTCCGGGACTTCATCCTCGGAGAAAATCGCCTGGGCCGGGCATTCGGGCTCGCAAAGCGCGCAGTCGATGCACTCGTCAGGGTGAATGACCAGAAAGTTCGGGCCTTCGTAAAAGCAGTCGACCGGGCAGACTTCCACGCAGTCGGTGTATTTGCACTTGATGCAGTTGTCGGTGACGACGAAGGTCATTTCTAGCTATCTCCTCGGGCGTGTCAGGTGGCGTTGCAATGACGCCCCCGTTCGGCAGGTCATGGCGGCACCAGGCAAATGCCGCGCATATCCAAAAATGCGCGCGATTCTAACAGCTTTCGGGGCGGTCAGAGGCGCGTTTTCAGCTTGTATAGCAGGTCCAGCGCCTGCCGCGGCGTCATATCGTCGGGATTGATGCGACTCAATTCATCGACGACCGGGTGCGGCAGGCTGGCGAACAGGTCGTTCTGCATCGGCGGGGCCGGCTGGCCGGGGGACATTTTCGGCGTTTCGTGGGGCAGGCTGGTGGTTTCCAGCCGCGACAGATGGTCGCGTGCGCGCTGGATCACCTCACCCGGCACCCCGGCCAGTTGCGCGACCGCCAGGCCATAGCTCTGGCTCGCCGGCCCCGGCAGGACATGGTGAAGAAAAACGATGCGCTCGTTGTGCTCGGTGGCCGACAGGTGAACGTTGGCCACCACCGGCTCGCTTTCCGGCAGCACGGTGAGCTCGAAGTAATGGGTGGCGAAGAGCGTGAAGGCGCGCAGGTGGGCCAGGTGCTCGGCTGCGGCCCAGGCCAGCGAGAGGCCGTCGAAAGTGCTGGTGCCGCGGCCGACCTCGTCCATCAGCACCAGGCTGCGATCGCTGGCGTTGTGCAGGATGTTGGCGGTCTCGCTCATCTCCACCATGAAGGTTGAGCGGCCGCCGGCCAGGTCGTCGGATGAGCCGATGCGGGTAAAGATGCGGTCCACCAGCGACAGCTCGCAGGCCTTGGCCGGGACGAAGCTGCCGATCTGCGCCAGCAGGACGATCAGCGCCGTCTGCCGCATGTAAGTCGACTTACCGCCCATGTTGGGGCCGGTGATCACCAGCATCCGCGTGTCGTCATCGAGCGTGAGGTCGTTGGCGACAAAGGGCGTCTGCAGGACCTGTTCGACCACGGGGTGGCGACCCTGCTCGATCTGTAGACAGGGATGCTCGACGAAGCGCGGGCGGTTGAGATCCAGTGTCAACGCGCGCTCGGCGAGATTGCTCAACACGTCCAGTTCCGCCAGCGCCGCCGCGCTGTCCTGCAACGGGGCCAGGTGTTCGATGAGCCGCTCGAGCAGCTCTTCATAGAGCTGCTTTTCGCGGGCCAAGGCGCGGCTCTTGGCCGACAGGGCCTTGTCTTCGAATTCCTTGAGCTCGGGGGTGATGAATCGCTCGGCACCCTTGAGCGTCTGCCGACGAATGTAGTCGGCTGGCGCCGACTCGGCCTGTTTGCTTGGCAATTCGATGAAATAGCCGTGCACACGGTTGTAGCCGACTTTGAGATTGGCCAGTCCAGTGCGGGCTTTTTCGCGGGCTTCCAGGTCCATCAAATACTGGCCCGCGTTTTCCGACAGCGACTGCAATTCGTCCAGCTCGGCGTCGTAGCCAGTCTTCAGCACGCCGCCGTCGCGGATCACCGCCGGCGGATTATCGATGATGGCCTTGGCCAGCAAGGCCGCGAGCTCCGGGTAGGTGGCGATGGCGCCGGCCAGCTCGGCGAGGTGCGGTGCTACCAGTTCCTGCATGGCGGCCTGCAGCCGGGGCAGGGCAGCGAGGGCATCGCGCAGGCGCGCCAGGTCGCGCGGCCGTGCATTGCGCAGGCCGATCCGCGCCAGAATGCGCTCAAGGTCGCCGATTTCCTTGAGCTGTGGCTGGAGCTGCTCGAAACGGAAGTGCTCGAGCAGGCAAGTGATCGAATCCTGGCGGGCCTCGAGTGCTTCGCGGTCCCGCAACGGACGGTTCAGCCAGCGACTGAGCAGACGGCTGCCCATGGCGGTCTGGCAGCGGTCGACCACCGACTGCAGGGTGTTGTCGCGTCCGCCACCGAGGTTGATGTCCAGTTCCAGGTTGCGGCGTGTGGCGCCGTCGAGGATCACGCTGTCGTCCAGGCGCTCGTGGCGCAGGCTGCGCAGGTGATGCAGTGCGGTGCGCTGGGTTTCCTTGGCATAGGCCAGTAGGCAGCCGGCCGCGCCGATGGCCAGGGTCAGCGCCTCGCAGCCGAAGCCTTTCAGGTCCTGGGTCGCGAACTGCTGGCAAAGGCTCTTGTAGGCGCTGTCGCGGTCGAAGTCCCAGGGCGCGCGACGCCGTACGCCACGGCGCTTCTCCAGCGGCAGGTTGGCCGGCCAGTCGTCAGGAATCATTAGCTCGGCGGGGTTAAGCCGCTCGACTTCGGCCAGCAGGGTTTCCCAGCCGCCGAATTCCTGCACGCTGAACCGCCCGCTGGTGATGTCCAGCACCGACAGGCCGAAGCGTTTCTCGTCGCCCACCGCGGCCGCCAGCAGGTTGTCGCGATGCTCGTCGAGCAGGGCTTCGTCGCTAACGGTACCCGGGGTGATGATCCGTACTACCTGGCGCTCGACCGGGCCCTTGCTTGTCGCCGGGTCGCCGATCTGCTCGCAGATGACCACCGACTCGCCGAGCTTCACCAGTCGGCTCAGGTAGCCTTCGGCGGAGTGAAAGGGAATACCCGCCATCGGGATCGCATTGCCACCGGACTGGCCGCGGGCGGTCAGGGTGATGTCCAGAAGCTTGGCGGCCTTCCTGGCGTCGTCGTAGAACAGCTCATAGAAGTCCCCCATGCGGTAGAACATCAGCTGATCAGGGTGCTCGCGCTTGAGCTTCCAGTATTGCTGCATCATCGGGGTGTGGTGCGACAGGTCGTGTGACATATGGCTCGATACGTGGGCGGTGTGCAGAGGGTCGGCGCCGGCGTGGCTCGGTGCTGCGGCGCTCGGCAAGGGCGGCGGCTAGCCGGAAAACAAACCGGGAAGGTTATCATGGGCGGCCCCGAGCGCCAGCCCGTCGCCTGCCCCGCAGCGGGCCTTGGGGCGGGCCGCCCTTGCGGCCAACACTTTATCGTGGGATCGGATGATGACTGCTCTGGAACACGCGTCGGACGCGTCGACGAACCTGCTGCTGGTGGTGCTGGTGAACGTGCTGGTCGTGGCGATCGCGGTGGCGGTGCACTACGAGTTCCTCTCACGCCTCTCTGCGGGTCATCCGCGCCGACACGTCCACCATCGGGTGGGCATCGTGTTTGGCGTTTTCGGCGCACTGACCGCGCATGCGGTAGAGGTCTGGGTATTCGCCTTTGCCTACTACTTGATGCACCACGCGCCGGGCTGGGGCGAGCTGGCCGGCGAATTCGGCGGCAGCCTGCTCGACTGCGCCTATTTCTCCTTTACCACCTTCACCACGGTGGGTTTCGGCGACATCCATCCGGTCGGACCGATTCGGTTTCTGACCGGAATCGAGGCACTGACGGGGCTGGTCCTTATCACCTGGACCGCGTCGTTCCTGTTCCTGGAAATGCAGCGTCACTGGCCGGTGCGGTAGCCTTCGGGGCTGACCAGGCAAGGGGCCGCTGCTAAGGTAGCACTCCTTTCCCTGCGTTTCGGAGCGCCCATGTCCCGTCTGACCGACCTTGCCGCGCAGCTGGGCCGCGTGCTGGAGCTGCAAGCGGCCCAGGTGAGCACTGCCGAATCCTGTACCGGCGGCGGCATCGCCGAGGCCATCACCCGGATTGCCGGCAGTTCGGCCTGGTTCGAAGTGGGCTTCGTCACCTATTCCAACCGCCAGAAGACTCGCCAGCTGCAAGTGCCGGCGTCTCTGTTCGGCACCGTGGGCGCGGTCAGCCGCGAAGTAGTCGAGGCCATGGCGCGGGGTGCGCAGCAGGCCAGCGGTGCCCGCTATGCCGTCGCGGTCAGCGGGGTGGCGGGCCCTGGTGGTGGCTCGCCGGACAAGCCGGTCGGCACGGTATGGCTGGCCTGGGCTGGCGATGCGCAGTGCGCCGCGCGGCGCTTCCAGTTTGAGGGCGATCGTCTGGCGGTTCGCGAGCAAAGCGTGGAAGCAGCGCTCGTCGGATTGATCCGCCTGGCCGGCGGAGAAAATCCCTTGGAGGGCTAGGCGGTCGATTTTGCCTATGCTCTAATACTGTCTACTTATACAGTTGTCGTGGCCTCTGGCCCTCTTGATCAAGTGAGGATTGTAATGGACGAGAACAAGAAGCGCGCCTTGGCTGCTGCCTTGGGCCAGATCGAAAAACAGTTCGGCAAGGGCGCGGTCATGCGCATGGGCGATCACGATCGCCAGGCCATTCCCGCCATTTCCACCGGCTCGCTGGGGCTGGACATCGCGCTCGGCATTGGTGGACTGCCCAAGGGTCGCATCGTCGAGATCTACGGGCCGGAGTCCTCCGGCAAGACCACGCTGACCTTGTCGGTGATCGCCGAGGCGCAGCGGATGGGCGCGACCTGTGCCTTCGTCGATGCCGAGCACGCCCTGGATCCGGACTACGCCGGCAAGCTGGGCGTCAACGTCGATGACCTGCTGGTTTCGCAGCCGGACACCGGCGAACAGGCGCTGGAAATCACTGACATGCTGGTGCGCTCCAACGCGGTCGACGTGATCATCGTCGACTCGGTGGCCGCGCTGGTCCCCAAGGCCGAAATCGAAGGCGAGATGGGCGATACCCACGTCGGCCTCCAGGCCCGCCTGATGTCCCAGGCGCTGCGCAAAATCACCGGTAACATTAAGAACGCCAACTGCCTGGTGATCTTCATCAACCAGATCCGCATGAAGATCGGTGTGATGTTCGGCAGCCCGGAAACCACCACTGGCGGCAACGCGCTGAAGTTCTACGCCTCGGTTCGTCTCGACATCCGCCGTACCGGCGCGGTGAAGGAGGGCGACGAAGTGGTCGGCAGCGAAACGCGGGTCAAGGTGGTGAAGAACAAGGTTGCACCGCCGTTCCGTCAGGCCGAGTTCCAGATCCTCTATGGCAAGGGCATCTACCGCAACGGCGAGGTCATCGACCTGGGCGTGCAGCAGGGCCTGGTCGAGAAATCCGGCGCCTGGTACGCCTACAAGGGAAACAAAATCGGTCAGGGCAAGGCCAATGCGGCCAAGTTCCTCGAGGAAAACCCGGAGATCGGTCGCGAGATCGAGCAACAGATTCGTGACAAGTTGCTGGTCGTTGCGCCTAACTCCAAGGCCAACCCGGTAACCGAAGACCTGGCCGAAGCCGATCTCTGATCGCGATGCCAGTCGTGCTCGACAGCCCCGCCGCCGTGCGGCGGGCAGCCATGGACCTGCTGGCGCGGCGCGAGCACGGGCGTGTCGAACTCGGTCGCAAACTACGGCTTCGTGGTGCGCCTGCTGAGCTGATCGATCCGGCTCTGGATCGCCTGGCCGATGAAGGCCTGCTCAGCGAAGTGCGGTATCTGGAGAGCTTCGTGCGCATGCGCGCCAATGCCGGTTACGGTCCCCTGCGGATTCGCGAGGAGCTGGTCCAGCGAGGGCTTGAGCGGCAGGCGATCGAACAGGCCCTGGGCGACAGCGGTTTCGACTGGCGCCTGCAGCTGCATGACGTCTGGTCACGCAAGTTCGGCGAATTGCCACGTGATCCGCGCGAACGCGCCCGCCAGGGCCGTTTCCTGAGCTACCGCGGCTACCCCCTCGATATGATCGGAAGGCTGCTGCGCGGCGACTCCATCGACTAGCTGGACGCTCGACGCCCTCGACAATGCTGCCGTGGTGCCGCACCGCTCGGTTCAGTGACGCGGCGCAGCCGTTTGCGCCCAGTGGTCCGGCTGGTTGATGAAATCGGTCAGCTCACGCAGGCGACCGTGGTCGCGGCCATTGAACACGAAGCTCAGGCGCGGCAACGTTTGCAGTTCCGGCTCGTCCAGTTCCGTGTCGCAGCAGCCCATCTGCTCGAAGCGACCCTTCAGGCACAGATCGGCAAAGGTGTCATTCATGGCCGCCAGCGCCGCTTCGTTGAGCCGGTTGTGAAGCCGCATGACGAAGCGATCCTTTAGCCACCGGCTCGAGTGGAAGTTGCGGTAGAAGGTGTCGATCTCAGCGGCAGCCGCTTCGGCGTTGTCGACCAGCCGCATCAGGCGCATGTCGGTTGGCAGGATGTAGCGGTTGTTCGCCAACTGCCGGTGCATGAAGCTGAGGGCGTCGTTCCAGAAGGTCCCGCCGGGCTCATCGAGCAGCACGATCGGCACCAGCGGGCTCTTGCCGGTTTGAACCAACGTCAGCACCTCCAGGGTTTCGTCCAGGGTGCCGAATCCGCCGGGGCAGAGCACCAGGGCATCGGCTTCCTTGGTAAAGAACAGCTTGCGAACGAAGAAGAAGTGGAACGACAGCAGGTGGTCAGTGCCGTCCACCGTCGGGTTGGCGCGCTGCTCGAAGGGCAGGGTGATGTTCAGTCCCAGGCTGTTGTCGGTGCCCGCGCCCTCGTGCGCGGCCGCCATGATCCCGCCCCCCGCGCCAGTGATCACCATCATGTCTAGGCGTGCCAGGACCTGGCCGAGCTCGCGGGCCAGTGCGTACAGCGGATGCTCGATGGGGGTGCGCGCGGAGCCGAAGACCGTGACCTTGCGGCGTCGCTTGAACTGATCGAGTCGGCTGAAGGCATGCTCCATCTCGCGCATGGTCTGCAGGAGGATCTTGGCGTCCCAGCGGCTGCGGTCGGCCTGCGCCATGCGCATGACGGTGATTAGCATTTCGCGGTAGAGCGCCAGATTCGGGCTGGCCGGCGGCACTGCTAGTTCGACCAGTTCGTCAATCCTCTTCGACAGGTCCGCCCCGCTGGTCCTGAAATGGCGTGAAAGATAATCGTCCGGCTCGAAAGGCATAGAGCTTCTCTCTGGAATGAAGCTGGGACGCCGCTAGGCAGCTAGGCCGCTGCGACACCATGCGCGAGTTCTTCGCAGGGTTACGGCAAGCCTAGCAGCCCCGCCATCAGGGTGCGGAAGTGGCGTGATCTGACCGGACCCGCCGGCCGGGGCGCCGGCCTACCACTATAGGGCGATGCGCTCGCCGGGTTCTGGGATTCTGGCCTGCCAGCCGAGGCGATCCTGCAGCGCTTTCTGCAGCACTTGCATCTTTTCCAGTTCTCCATGAACCAAGTACAGCTCCGGGTGCGCCTGGAAGTGGCTGACCCACTCGATCAGCTGAGATTGTCCGGCGTGGGCCGAGAAGCCGCCGAGCGTGTGGACCTGCGCATTCACCGCGATTCGCTGGTGCATCAGCTTGACGGTGGTGGCGCCGTCGACGATCGCCCGGCCGAGGGTGCCGCGCGCCTGGAAGCCGGGGATCACGAGGTGGCATTCCTTGCGCCAGAGGTTGTGCTTGAAGTGGTGCAGGATGCGGCCGCCCGTGCACATGCCACTGCCGGCGATAATGATGGCGCCGCTCTTGAAGCGGTTGATCGCCATGGATTCCTCGGCGGTCGGTGTCGGGCGAAAGATCGGCAGCCACTTTTCGATGCGCTGCTGGTCGGCCTGAGCCGGTAGGCCGGGCGGCAGCTCCAGTTGTTCGTGAAACAGCGAGTAGATGGCGTTCGCCCCGATCGCCATGGGGCTGTCCAGAAAGACCATCTGCTGCGGCAGGCGGCCCTGCTGGTAGAGCAGTCCGAGGTAGTAGATGAGGTCTTGCGTGCGACCGACTGCAAAGGAAGGCATGAGCACGTTGCCGCCATCGCGATGCGCCTGTTGAAGAATGTCGGCCAGTTCCTCGACAGTGGCCGTGTGGTCGCGGTGATCGCGATCGCCATAGGTCGATTCCATCAGCACGACGTCGGCCTCGGCGATGGGCGTGGGTGCGTGCATCAGCGGCGATGCCGCATTGCCCAGGTCACCGGAGAACACCAGGCGGCGCGTCTGGCCGAGATCAGTCACCTCGAGCTGGACGATTGCCGAGCCGAGGATGTGCCCGGCATCGAGAAAGGTCAGCCGGATCCCCGGGGCGATCTCGCAGGGCTCAGCGTAGGCGTGCGCGCGCCGCTGCGTCAGCATCCGTTCGGTGTCGACCCGGGTGTAGAGCGGTGCGATGGCCGGCTTGTTTTGCCGTGCACGCCAGCGGTTTTCCCACTCGGCGTCCTTTTCCTGGATATTGGCCGAGTCGAGCAGCATCAGTTCGACCAGCTTGCAGGTGGCGTCGGTGGCATGGATGGGGCCGTTGAATCCAGCTGCCACGAGCTTGGGCAGCAGGCCGCTGTGGTCGATGTGGGCATGGGACAGGACCACGGCGTCGAGGGTCGTCGGATCGAAGCTGAAACGGGCGCGGTCGATGTCCTCGTCTTCCCGTCGACCCTGGTGCATGCCGCAGTCGAGCAGCACGCGCACCCCGCCATGGGTTTCGAGCAGGTAGCAGGAGCCGGTGACCTGTTGAATCGCGCCAAGAAAGCTGAGCAGCGCCATGGGAATCCCCTCTCTGTATGGTATCGGCAGCATGCCCGATGGGCGGTTGGCGCGTCTTGATGCATATCAGCGATCACCCGGCGGTGGCTGGCTAGACTACCCCGAACGCCAATCAACGGAGCGCCCCATGAATCAGCTACTGCCCAGTCTCGACGAACTGGACCGTCACGCGGAAGTGGAAACGGAGTTCGCCCGCTGGCGGGCCGGATACGGGGTTTTCAAACATTCCCTGGAGACGCAGGCGGCCGTGTTCCGCCTCGCTCACCAGCTCGTCCAGGCCGGGCTGCAATCCGATCTGGCGAGCGTCTACCGGATGCTCCAGGCGATCGACCGGATCGGTTCGGCCGGCCTCTGGCTCGTGGTGCACATGACCTATGCGCAGCGTGTCCGGCTGGATGGCTCGGCGCTTGGCGCCGCGGACTTCAAGCGGGCCCCGGAAGGCCACACCGGGGGCTCGCTGAACATGGTGCCGGCGTACGCCGGTTACCTCGGCCTCAATGCGCTGACCAAGACCACCCGGGGCTGGCTGATGGGGCAGGGTCACTGCGTGGCCGCGATCGAAGCCCTGAACCTGCTCAGCGGCAACCAGCACAGTGAGCAGGCGCAGGCCTACGGCGACGGCGAGGCGGGCATCAATCGCCTGCTCGTGGATTTCTACGGTTATCGTCAAGCGTCCGATGGCAGCCCCGCGGCTCCGCTGGGCAGTCATGTCAACGCGCACACCGGTGGCGGGCTCGCCGAGGGCGGCTATCTCGGTTTCGCCGAGTTGCAGTACGCGCATATGCCACTGCCGGGGGAAACGCTGGTGGTCTTTCTCTCTGACGGTGCGGCCGAGGAGCAGCGCGGCAGCGACTGGATTCCCCGCTGGTGGCGCGCCGAGGACTGCGGCTTCGCGCTGCCGGTGATGATCGCCAATGGCCGGCGCATCGAACAGCGGACCCAGCTTGGTACCCACGAAGGCCTGGAAGGCTTTCGCCAGCACCTGGCGCGCTGCGGATTCGATCCGGTTGCCTTCGACGGGCGCGATCCGGCCGCGTTCGTCTGCATGCTCTGGGAAATGGAGCAGCGCCTGGCGCACCGCGTCGAGGAGCGCGAGCGGGGCTTGCTCCGTTACCCGCTGCCGATTCCCTACGGCATCGCCGAAACGGAGAAGGGCTTCGGTTTCTATGGCGCCGGGAGCAATGCAGCGCACAACTTGCCGCTGCCCGGCAATCCCCACGAGGACGCGCATTCGCGCGAGCTGTTCAACTGCCACGCCGCCGAGTTGTTCGTGCCGTGGGACGAGCTGGAGCAGGCAAGGCTGAGCCTGCAGCAGTCGCGTCAAGGGCGCCCGGCCGAGCGCGACAATACGCTGGCCGCGAGGCATCCCGCCGCCCTGACGATCCCACCGTTGGCATACCGTGATGACGCCTGTTCGCCCATGGCCGCGCTCGACCGCTTCTTCGTCGAGCTGACGCGGGCCAATCCGTCGCTGCGGCCGCGCGTGGGCAACCCGGATGAGCTGGCCAGCAATCGCCTGGGTGGGGTGCTCGCCGCGCTCAAGCATCGGGTGGTCGAGCCGGAAAGCGAGCTGGAAGCGGTAGACGGCAAGGTCATCACCGCCTTGAACGAGGAGGCCGTGGTTTCGGCCTGCCTGGGCAACCAGGCAGGCCTGAACCTGGTCGCCAGCTACGAGGCGTTCTGCGTGAAAATGCTCGGCGCCGTGCGCCAGCGATTGATCTTCGCGCGCCAGCAGAAGGAAGCAGGGCGCCCGGCTGGCTGGCTTGGCTGGCCGCTCGTGGCCACCTCACACACTTGGGAAAACGGCAAGAATCAGCAGTCGCATCAGGACACCACGTTCTGCGAGGCACTGTTGGGCGAGATGAGCGACATGGTCCGGGTACTGTTTCCGGCAGACCACAACAGCGCTCTGGCGTTGCTACCGTCGATCTACCAGGCGCGCGGCGCGCTGGCTTGCCTGGTCATGCCCAAGCGGGAACGTCCCGCAGTGTTTACCCGGGCCCAGGCCGAACAATTGGCCCGCGACGGCGCGATCGTGGTGGAGGAGCGGCCGGGCCAGGATGCGGTGCTGCTGATTGCCAATGGCAGCTATCAGCTCGCCGAAATGCAACGGGCAGCAGTGCGTCTGCAGGAAGCGGAGGTGCCCTACCGGTTGGTCTATCTGCAGGAGCCGGGGCGTTTCCGTGCGCCTCGCGATCGCTGGGAGATTGATGCGCTTGCCGCCGATGGAGTGGCCGAGCGGTTGTTCCCGGAGCGCATGGAGCTGCGCGTGCTATTGACCCATATGCGGCCGGAAGTGGCGCGCGGGCACCTCTGGCCGATCCTGCCGGATGCGCGTCGCAATTCGGTGCTGGGCTACCGTAACCGGGGCGGTACGCTCGATGTGGAGGGGATGCAGTTCGCCAACCGGGCCTCGTGGGCCAATGTCTTGGCCGCCTGTGCGCGACTGCTCGACTTGCCCCGCACGGCCTTGCTCAAGCAGGACGAGGCGGCAGCGGTGGCGGGCAAGGGTGATCCGAGGGTGCTGCGCTAGGTCGCTGCCTCGCCTGCCGAAGGGCGCGTCAGCAGTCGCTGGCGCGGTAGCGTTCGGTGGTGATCGGCTTCTTGCTCTGGTATTCGCTGAACTCGAAACGCAACACGGCGCCGCGTTGCATCAGCTGGCGCAGACCGTCGTTGTTGCAGACGCTGGCGCCGAGCTGGTCGCGCACCTGCTTGGGGTTGTCGCGCATCTGAGCGGCATGGCGCGGTTGCACGCTGAGGTGGTTGACCAGCTGGTTGCCGTCGACGCTGTAGCCTTCGTCGAGGATGTCGGCGTTGATTGCCCGCGGCGTGCCAACGCTGCTTTCCCGAGCGACCTGCTCGAGCAGTTGGCCGAGCGGCTGTTCCTGAGCATAGGCGGCCGAAGCGAACGGCAGGACAAGACAGAGGGCGAAGAGGGTGGTCAGACGGGGCATGGCGTTCTCCTGGGTATTGCGTTGTTCGACCGGTGTGCCGGGGCACGGTTCAGCGGGTCGCCCGGATTGGACCCGGCTGCTAAGATGCCGCTCCGTCCGATCGAGCGAATCTGTTCATGTCACATGCCGTTGCCCGACTGCGCGATGCGCGCCTGGCGCTCAGTGCCAAGCCGTTCGTTGCGCGCGGGTCGCGCATCGCCCGCTGCCCTCGCTGCCGGGTCGCCAGCTGTCATTGTTTATGCCGCTGGCAGCCGCACGTCGCTGCGCACAGCGCGGTTTGCCTGATCATGCATGACATCGAGCCGCTGAAACCGAGCAACACCGGCTGGCTGATCGCCGATGTCGTGCCGGACACCCATGCCTTCACCTGGAGCCGCACGCAGGTCGATCCGGCGTTGCTGGCGTTGCTGGCCGATCCCGCTTACCAGCCGGTCGTGGTGTTTCCGGGCGAGTACGCCGAGCCCGAGCGGGTGGTGACGCATGTCGACCCGCTGGCGGGCCGACGCCCGCTGTTCATCGTGCTCGACGCCACTTGGACCGAGGCTCGCAAGATGTTTCGCAAGAGTCCCTACTTGAATGCATTGCCGGTGCTGAGCCTGCAGGCCGAAGCGCTGTCCCGCTATCGCCTGCGCCGATCGAGCCGGGGCGAGCACCTCTGCACCGCCGAGGTCGCGGCGTTGTGTCTGGGACTCGCGGGCGACGACCGGGCCAGCCGCGCGCTGGACGCCTGGCTCGACGTGTTCACCGACCATTATCTGGCTGCCAAACAGCAGCGGGAACCGAACCAGGGCGATCCGGCGCATCGGGTGCTGGCCGATTTCGGCCGGCAGGGGTGAGGTGGTTCAGCGCTCGGCCGGCCTGCGGGTCTCGCTGCCGACCGGTGCGGGTTTGCGCGGCCAGAGCTGGGCGGCCAGCATGCCGGTGAACATCAGGGCGCAACCGGTATAGCCGCGCAGGTCGAGACTCTCGTCAAGGAACAGCGCACCGGCGAGGGCTGCGAATACCGCTTCCAGCGACAGGATGACGGCGGCATGCGAAGCGATTGCGTGTTTCTGTGCGACGACCTGCAGGGTGTAGCCGACGCCCACAGCAAATACGCCGCCGTAGATCAGCGCCGGCGTCGCCTGCCACAGGCTCGGCAGACTCGCTTCCTCGAAAGCCAGCGCCAGCGCAAGGCTGACCAGCGCGCAGGTAGTGAACTGCAGGAATGCCAGGCGAATGGCGTCATGGCGACCGACAAAGAAGCTCACGAGCAGGACGTGGACTCCCCAGACGAAGGCGCCGATCAGCTGTATCCAGTCGCCGGGCGCCACACGGAACTGCGCATCGATGCTCAACAGGGCCATACCGACCACTGCCAGCAGGGCGCCCAGCCAGGTGCCAAGGCCGGTTTTCTGGCCGACGAGCAGCCCCAGCAGCGGCACGACGATGACGTACAGACCCGTGATGAATCCGGAATTGGTCACGCTGGTGAACAGCAGGCCGACCTGCTGCAGGTTGATGCCCAGTGTCAGCGCCAGGCCCATGCTCAGTCCGCCGAGCAACAAGCCGCGCTGCAGGAAGGGTTCATGGCGGGCGGCGCCTCGCCCCTGGCGAATCAGCAACGGCAGCAGCACCATGGCACCGAGTGCGAAGCGCAGGCCGGTAAACAGGAAGGGGCCGATGCTGTCCATGCCGACGCGTTGTGCGACAAACCCGCTGCCCCAGATCATGGCCGTGATCAGCATGAGGAGGTCGGCACGGAGGGCTTGGTTGCGCATGATTCGGCTCGGCTGGAAAAACCCGAAACTCTGCCTCAATCGCCGATCCTTGGCCAACGATTTACGGTACGACAGGTTTCGCAGCCGATTAAATACGGAACGGTGATCGAATTTCCGGTGGTGGCGCGATATCATCACCCCGGTTCATCCCCATGTATTTCGTGGGGGCAAGCGCCAATAAAAACTACAGGTCCGCCATGGCTGCTTACGAAATTCTGATTGCCGACGATCATCCGTTGTTTCGCAGCGCCCTCCAGCAGGCCCTGACGCTCGGGCTGGGCGATGGTGTGAGGCTGTCCGAAGCGGCCAGCATCGCCGAGCTGGAGGCCCAGCTGACCCGCACCTCTGACTGGGATCTTGTGCTGCTCGATCTGAACATGCCGGGCGCCTACGGTTTTTCCGGGCTGGTTCTGCTCAGGGGGCAGTATCCGCAGCTGCCAGTGGTGATGATCTCGGCCCAGGAGGACGCCGCCGTGGTGGCCCGCTCACGCGAGTTCGGTGCCAGTGGGTTCATTCCCAAGTCGAGCTCCCTGGAGACCATCCAGCAAGCGGTGCGGATGGTGCTCGATGGCGACGTGTGGTGGCCGAGCAATATCGACGATGTCGCCCATGTCAGCCCGGAAGCCAAGGCGGCCAGCGCCGGGCTGGCCAGCCTCACGCCGCAACAGTTCCGGGTGTTGACCATGGTCTGCGACGGCTTACTGAACAAGCAGATTGCCTATGAACTGAGCGTGTCCGAGGCGACCATCAAGGCGCACGTGACCGCTATCTTCCGCAAGCTGGGCGTGCGGACCCGAACTCAGGCGGCGTTGCTGCTGCAGCAGATGGGGTCGATCCCGCAGTAACCGCGGCTGGCAGTCGTAAGCCGCGGCTGGTCAAGCAATCACTGGCATGACGATTTGGTCGCTGCGACGTATGCCGGCGGTGAGGGCGCGGCATTGCTCGATGAACTCACGCATGGCGGCGGTCTGGTATTTCAACGAGTGCCAGATGAAATAGAACTGCCGCGACAGGTCCAGGTCCGGGGTTTCCAGTGCCACCAGGCTACCGCGGCGAAACGCATCGCGCAGCGCCAATCGTGAGATGCAGCCAATCCCCAGGCCCGACTCTACGGCACGCTTGATCGCCTCAGTGTGCTCGAGTTCGAGACGAATGTTCAGCTTCGCCGGATGGTGGCGCATGGCATGGTCGAACGTAAGCCGCGTGCCGGAACCCTGTTCGCGCAATATCCAGGCTTCACGGGCGAGTTGTTCCAGGCTGACGCTGGCATGGTCGGCCAGCGCATGCTGAGGTGCGCAGAACACCACCAGCTCGTCCTCGACCCAGGGCAGGACCTCGATGTCGGGATGCTGGCAATCGCCCTCGATCAGACCCAGATCAAGTTCATGCTGCGCGACCTGCTGGACAATGTGCGCCGTATTCTGGACATGCAGTTTGACGCGGCATTCCGGGTGCCGCTGCATGAAACTGCCGATCAGCAGGGTCGCCAGGTAGTTGCCGATGGTCAGGGTCGCCCCGACGTTGAGCGAGCCAAACCCGGTCTTGCCCGCCAGCAGGTCTTCGATCGCCTTGGCCTGGTCGAGCAGGCTGACCGCCTGGGGCAGCAACTGGCGACCCAGGGCGTTGAGCCAGAGCCGCTTGCCGGCGCGATCGAACAGCTGGCAGCCGGACTGGCGCTCGAGTTCTGCCAGAGAGGTGCTCGTAGCCGACTGCGACAACGCCAGGCTGTGCGCTGCGCGTGAGACGCTTTCCTGGTGGGCGACGGCGACAAACAAC
>DAMBNU010000003.1:0-13372 GCA_032064305.1 Pseudomonas sp.
GCTCAACCCCTTCCACGCCACCTGCGCTCGGCCTCCTGAAAGGGGCGATTCGGTGGCGCCTGATGGCCTGTGCAGCGAAGCGATCCATGCGAGTTTCGGGTGATCGTAGGGCGGGTAACGCGAAGCTTACCCACCGGTTTTGTCGGCAAAGTTCGATACCAGTCGCTGCGTCGATTGCGGTGGAAAATGCTTCGCAGTTTTCCACCCTACGACCGCTCCACAGCCAGTCGTTAGGTGACTTCTGCTCGACACGGCTTTCTGCGTTTCCATTGCACGACCTGCCAGGCGACGCCGAACGCCCCTTTCAGGAGGCCGAATGGAATCGCTGCGTAGAGGGGCGAGCGGCATGGATGCCGCGAGAGCCGTGAAGGGTCGGGGCCGCCATCGGTATGGATGGCCCTTGCGCGGCGACCCTCGGAGCAGCGATGGAATGAGGGAAGTCGAGCGCAGCGAACCGGGGACGCCTAGTCTGGATACAGGGGCAAGCGTTTTTGGTTACTTTTTGCGGGGCTGGCCGTCCAGCGTCTGGAAAGTAAATCGCCCAGCAGGGCGAAACCATCGCTAGCGGTGTCCGCGGTAATCGGTATAGCACCTTTGCCAGACGCCGCACCCGCACGCTCTACGCCGCATCACCCTAAGACCTAACCACCTCAAGCGGATCAGCATGCACCAGCACCTCGGCCCGAGGGTACTTGGCGTGAATCGCCGCCTCGACCCGATCACACAGCCCATGCGCCTCGATCAGCGGCAGCTGCCCCGGCAACTCTAGATGCATCTGCACGAACCAGCGAGTGCCAGAGACACGGGTGCGCAGGTCGTGGCAACCGACCACACCGGGCACTGCGCAGGCCAACTGGTGCATGTCCTCACTGATTTCCGGAGGCAGCTCGGTATCCATCAGCACCGCACCGGCTTCGCGGACGATGCTCAGCGCACTCCAGAAGATATACGCCGCGATGGCGATCCCGAAGACCGCGTCCAGGCGCTCCCAGCCGTAGCCAGCCAGCACCAGCGCGACGAGGATGCTGGTATTGAGCAACAAGTCAGAACGGTAGTGCAGGGAATCGGCGCGAATCGCCGTGGAGCCGGTTTCGCGCACTACATGGCGCTGGTACATCAATAGCGCCACGGTCAGCGCCAGCGATAGCAGCATGACCGCGATGCCGAGTGCCGGCGCGCCCAATGGCTCGGGGTGCAGCATGCGGTTGACGCCTTGCACGCAAACGAGGATCGCACTGACCGAGATGAACGCGCCCTGGCCAAGTCCGGCCAGGGCCTCGGCCTTGCCGTGACCGTAGCGATGGTCTTCATCCGCCGGGCGCAGCGAATAGTGAACCGCCAGCAGATTGAGCAGCGAGGCGGCGCCATCCAGCAAGGAGTCGGTGAGGCCGGCCAACAGGCTCACCGAGCCACTTAACCACCACGCCAGCGCTTTGCTGGCGGCCAGCGTCAGCGCCACGGCCAACGCCAGCCGGGTGGCCCGGCGCATCAGTCGCGCGTGTTCGGCGCTGACGCCTTTGCGCTCGCGGGTGTGCTGCATCAGGCGGCGGGCCGCAGGCCGAAGGCCGCCAGTTGCTCAACGCTGCCGGTGTGCTGGATCAGGCGCGGATCGTCGAGCGGCAGGCTACGCCCGGTTTCCGCCTCGATGATGGCTTTCAGCTTGGCCTGGTCGACCACGCCATCGGCGCCGATGGCTTCCTGGAGTTTTTCCGGGGCCATGGAGTAGCTGTCGTCGGGCAGGTAGATCGCGCCGGTGGCGAAGTCGATGCCAAAGGCGATCAGGCCGGGGATCACGTAGAACAGCAGGCCCACCGCGTTGAGCACGGCGACGGCAGGGTCGATGCGCCCGTCGATCTGCCCGCGGCGGTCGGGGTAGAACAGCGTGCCGCAGGCGGCCAGTTGAGTGAACAGAGAGACGGCCAGCACGCCGCCGATAACACGGGAACGAGTACGCATTTGGACCTCCGGAAAAGTGGCGCAACTATACAAGGGCTACACAAGAGCTGCGTGATGTTTTCTCGACATCAGACCGCCTTCTGTGGCCAGGTGTTCATGGACTGTGCAGCGCCTGCGTAGCGCGCCTGCGCCGGTTCAAGCCAGCTCGCGGCGCGCGGACTGCCAAAGGGTAGTCCGTAGGGTGGATGACGCTTCTCCCATCCACCGTATGGGTTCTGGTGGATGGAAAAGCGTCATCGCCGCCGACAGCCCGCCAGCGCGTTTATCGTCCCCTATAATGCCGCGCTCAGATCTGGAATCCCCATGTTGCGCCTACCCATCGACGAAGCCCTGCCGGCGCTGCGCCAGGCCCTGTTGAACCGCGACGAAGCGGTGCTCGAGGCGCCGCCCGGTGCCGGCAAGACCACCCGCGTGCCGCTGGCCCTGTTGCACGAACCCTGGCTCGGCGGGCAATCGATCCTGATGCTCGAACCCCGGCGCCTGGCCGCTCGGGCCGCCGCCGAGCGCCTGGCCAGCGAGCTGGGCGAGAAGGTTGGCGAGACCGTCGGCTATCGCATCCGGCTGGACAGCAAGGTCGGGCCGAACACGCGCATCGAGGTGGTCACCGAGGGCATCCTTGCGCGCCGCTTGCAGGACGACCCCGCACTGGACGGCGTCGGGTTGGTGATCTTCGACGAATTCCACGAACGCAGCCTCGATGCCGATCTGGCCCTGGCGCTGACGCTCAACGCCCGCGTATTGCTGCGCGACGAACCGCTCAAGCTGCTGCTGATGTCCGCCACCCTCGAAGGCGCGCGACTGTCCAGCTTGCTCGACGAGGCGCCGGTGGTGCGCAGCGAGGGGCGCATGTACCCCGTCGCGCAGCGCTGGGGGCGGCCCTTCCCGGTCGGTGAACGCGTCGAGCCGAGGGTGGTGCAGACCATTGTGCAGGCGCTCGATGAAGAATCCGGCAGCGTGCTGGTCTTCCTGCCGGGGCAGGCCGAGATCCGCCGCGTAAACGATGCCCTGGACGAGCATTTGGCGGATCGCGGCGAGGTGATGCTGTGCCCGCTGCACGGCGAGCTGGAGCTGACGGCCCAGCGCGCGGCCATCGAACCGGCGCCCGCCGGCAAGCGCAAGGTGGTGCTGGCGACCAATATCGCCGAGACCAGCCTGACCATCGAAGGCGTGCGGGTAGTGGTTGATGCGGGTCTGGCGCGGATGCCGCGCTTTGACCCGGGCAGCGGCATGACGCGGCTGGACACCCGACGCATCTCCCGCGCTTCGGCCACGCAGCGCGCCGGCCGGGCAGGGCGGCTGGAGCCGGGTGTCTGTTATCGGCTCTGGTCAGAAGATCAGCACGCCCAGCTGGCCGCCTATGGTGAGGCGGAAATCCTTCAGGCCGACCTGGCCGGCGTGGCGCTGCAGTTGGCGCGCTGGGGTGCCGAGCCGGATGAGCTGGTCTGGCTGGACGTGCCGCCTGCTGCGGCTTACCGGCAGGCACAGGACCTGCTCGAGCGCCTCGGTGCGCTCGCTCGTACCGCTCGTGGCGGCTGGCAGCTGACGGCTCACGGCCAGGCCATGGCCGACCTGCCCGCGCACCCGCGTATCGCCCATCTGCTGCTGCGCGGTCAGGCGCTGGGCCTTGCGTCGCTGGCGGCGGATCTGGCGGCCCTGCTGGTCGAGCGGGATATCCAGCGGGGCGGCGAGCGCGGCGGCGCGGATATCTCGACCCGCCTCGGCTTGCTCGACGGCGCGGGCCGGCATGCCGGTGCGCAGCGGGTGCGCCAGCTGGCACGGCAATTTCGCAGCCTGCTGCGCGGTCCGTCGGTGCCCGCCCCGGTGGATGCGGCCGATCACCGCTGGCACGGCGCGCTGCTGGCGTTCGCCTATCCCGACCGGATCGCTCGTCAGCGCCGCGATGGCGGTGGCGAATATCGCCTGGCCAACGGCCGGGCGGCGGTATTCGGTGAGCCGGATGCGCTGATGAAAGAGCCCTGGCTGGTGATCGCCGAACTGGGCAGTCGTCAGGGCCAGCGCGAGGAGCGCATCTACCGTGCGGCTTCACTGGACCCTGCGCTGTTCGAGACGGAACTCGCCGAGCTGGTCAGCCAGCGCGACGAACTGGAATGGGACGAGCGCGAGGGTGTGTTACGCGCCGAGCGGCAGCGGCGGGTCGGCGAGCTGGTGCTCAGCCGCGAACCGTTGCCGGGGCTGGATGATGAGGCGCGCGGTCGCGCGCTGCTCGGACTGGTCCGCCGCAAGGGGTTGGAGCTGCTGCCGTGGACCCCGGAGTTGCGCCAGTGGCAAGCGCGAATCGGCTTGCTCAGAGCGCTGGACCTATCCAAAGGCGACTCGAGCGAATGGCCCGACGTCAGCGACGCGGCGCTGCTGGAGCGACTCGAAGACTGGCTGTTGCCCTACCTGGGTAAGGTCTCGCGACTGGCGCACTTCGCTGGGCTCGACCTGCGGAGCATGCTCTCGACCCTGCTGCCCTGGCCGCTGCCACAGCGACTCGAGGAGCTGGCGCCGGTCGCCGTTTCCGTGCCGTCCGGCTCGCGGGTGCGCCTGGATTACAGCGAATCACCGCCAGTGCTGGCGGTGCGCCTGCAGGAACTCTTCGGCCTGGCCGACACGCCGCGCATCGCTGGCGGCCGCCAGGTGGTGAAATTGCATCTGCTGTCACCGGCGCGGCGGCCGGTGCAGGTCACCCAGGACCTGGCGAGCTTCTGGGCAAACACCTATGCCGAGGTGAAGAAGGACCTCAAGGGTCGCTATCCCAAGCACTACTGGCCCGACGACCCCCTGATCGCCGAGCCCACGGCGCGAGCCAAGCCGCGGGGCACCTAGGCGCGGCGTCAGGCCTCAGTTGCCCGGGGGCCACGCGGACTGGCTATGCTGGTGGCTATGCGTGACGCCGCGACCAGCGGGCGTCGTCCGGTCATGGGTGGAGAGGTTATGTATCGCAAGGTGTTCGCCAGCAAGGTATTCGATCGCAAGGTGGTGCTGATCACCGGGGGCTGCGCCGGCATTGGCCGGGCGCTGGCCGAGCGGATGGCGCAGGCCGGCGCGCGGCTGGTGATCTTCGATCTTGACCAGAACGCCATCGACGGCCTGGCCCAGCACTTGCGCGATCACCATAACGCCGAGGTGTTGGGCCTGCGTTGCGACGTGGCCGACGCCGCGGCGGTGCAGCAGGCCGTGGCGTTGGTGCTCGAGCGCTTCGGTGGCATCGACGTGCTGGTCAACAACGCCGGCATCACCCATCGCAGCCGGGTCGCCGAGACCGGCCTGGCGGTGTTCGAGCGCGTCATGGCGGTCAACTTCTATGGCGCGCTGCACTGCACCCAGGCCGCGTTGCCCAGCCTGATTGCGCGCGACGGGCAGATCATCGTGCTCAGTTCGCTATCGCGCTACGCGCCGGTCCCCGACCGCGGCGCCTACAACGCCAGCAAGCATGCGCTGCACGGCCTGTTTGAGACGCTGCGCGGCGAGCTGGCCGAGACGCGGGTCAACGTCATGCTGGTCTGCCCGGGCTACACGGCCACCGACCTGCGCAAGAATGTACTCGTTGGCGACGGCTCCACCGCACCGCAGCCACTGCTGGCGGTGGGCCGGGTCGCCTCGCCACAGGATGTCGCCGAAGCCATCTACCAGGGCGCGTTGCGCCGTCGCCGGCTGCTGGTATTGTCCAACCTGGACTGGCGCACGCGGTGGCTGGCGCGGCTGTTTCCGAAGGTTTTCGAACACCTGCTGTTGCCGCGCCTGGCGGGGAGCCAGGCGCCGGTCCGCACGCCCTGAGGGTGGCGCTCATGCGTCGGAGTCGGCGGCCGGCGTGCTGCAGAGCATGAAGCCGCGAAACAGCACCACCGTGGTGAACAGCTGCAGCAGGCCGAAGCCGCTGTCGACGGCAATCGCCAGTGCGCCGCGGGTGCTGCCCTCGGCCCAGAGCTGCTGAGCGACCCAGGCCTCGAGCAGCCAGATCGGCAGCAGCACCGCCAGTACGCAACCGAGGATCAGCAGGAAGTGCCCGCGGGTCTGCACAAAGCTCTGCTTCAGCGCCGCCAGTGGCGTCAGCCCCTCCAGCACCAGCAGGTATTCGGCAAAGGCGATACGCACCATCACCCAGAGGCCGGGCAACACAAACAGCGAGCCGCCGAGCAGGATCAGCAGCGTGGCCAGCCCGGCCAGTACCGCCATCCGCGGCCATACTGGCAGCGCGCGGGCCATCACTGCGCGCAGTGGGGGCGCGTGGCCGCGGCTGCGGGCGTCGAGGTAGAGAATCAGCGCAGCGGTGTAGAGCGGGTAGAAGAGCATGCCTACCAGCACTTCCTGCGCAACCATCGCCCCGCTGCCGAACGCGCGGTCAACGGCATAGCGGGTCGCGCTTTCAAGCACGATCAGCGGCAGGCACAGGCGGGCGATGGTGGCCAGGTGGCGCGAATAGAAGAACCAGGCGTCACGCAGGATCGACAGGACGTTCATCGGGCAGGACGGTACTCATGGCAAAAACAGGCGCGAACTGTAGCCCAAGCGGCCCGGCGGCGACATGCGCGGCATTGCCGTCCATACTGGCCGGCCCTCCCTCTATTCGGGTCGCCGCGTGAAGAAGATCGCCCTGTTTGCCGATGTGCAGAACCTTTACTACACGGTGCGCCAGGCCCACGGCTGCCACTTCAACTACGCCGCGCTGTGGGCCGAAGTCAGCGCCCGCGGCGAGATCGTCGAGGCCACCGCCTACGCCATCGACCGGGGCGACCCCAAGCAGCAGCAGTTCCAGCAGATCCTGCGCAACCTCGGGTTCACGGTGAAGCTCAAGCCCTACATTCAGCGCAGCGACGGCTCGGCCAAGGGCGACTGGGACGTGGGCATCACCATCGATGTGCTGGACGTGATCGGGCGTGTCGATGAGGTGGTGCTGGCTTCAGGCGATGGCGACTTTGACCGGCTGCTGGACCGCGTGCGTGCCGGCGGCGCCGAAGCAACGGCGTATGGCGCGCCGGGGCTGACCGCGAATTCACTGATTCGCGCGGCCTCGCGCTACGTGCCGATCGAAGGCAAGCTGTTGCTGCGTTAACCATTGCAACGCACGAGCAGAAGCTTGAAGCGAGTTTGCCGTTGGTGCGAGCTGTCCATGCTGTTTTCGCTTGTAGGTTGCGTCTTCTGCCTCCGAGCGGAGTTGCGGTGGATGTAGACAGCGACATCTACCCTACGCTTGGCTTCCAGCTTCCAGCTTCCAGCTTCCAGCTTCCAGCTTCCAGGCGCCTTTCCGAGTAAACTGCGCAGCCTGTTTTCGTCCTCCCGGTTACCGTCATGACCTTCGCCTCCTTGGGCCTGATCGATCAGCTGCTACGCACCCTCGAATCGCTTGATTACACCCAGCCGACGCCCGTCCAGGCCAAGGCGATTCCGGCCGTGCTCAAGGGCCGCGACCTGATGGCCGCTGCGCAGACCGGCACCGGCAAGACGGCGGGTTTCGCCTTGCCGCTGCTGCAGCGGCTGCTCCATGAAGGCCCGCAGGTGACCAGCAATTCGGTCCGGGCGTTGGTGCTGGTGCCGACCCGCGAGCTTGCGGAACAGGTGCACGAGTCCTTCAAGACTTACGGGCAGGACCTTCCGCTGCGCACCTATGCGGTCTACGGCGGCGTCAGCATCAACCCGCAGATGATGGCCTTGCGCAAGGGCATCGACGTGCTGGTGGCAACACCTGGGCGGCTGCTCGATCTGTACCGGCAGAACGCCGTGAAGTTCAGCCAGGTGCAGGCGCTGGTGCTGGACGAGGCCGACCGCATGCTTGACCTCGGCTTCTCGGAAGAGTTGGACGCACTGTTCAGTGCCTTGCCGAAAAAGCGCCAGACGTTGCTGTTCTCCGCCACCTTTTCCGATGCGATTCGGCAGATGGCGCAGAAGCTGTTGCGCGACCCGCTGTCCATCGAGGTCAGCCCGCGTAATGCCGCCGCCAAGACGGTTAAGCAGTGGCTGGTGCCCGTCGACAAGAAACGCAAGTCCGAGCTGTTCCTGCACTTGCTGGCAGAAAAGCGCTGGGGCCAGGTGCTGGTGTTCGTCAAGACACGCAAGGGCGTCGACCAGCTGGTGGAGGAGCTGCAGGCCGAAGGCATCGCCAGTGATGCGATCCACGGGGACAAGCCGCAGGCGTCGCGGCTGCGCGCATTGGAGCGCTTCAAGGCCGGTGAGGTACAGGTGTTGGTAGCGACCGATGTGGCTGCACGCGGCCTGGACATTCATGACCTGCCGCAGGTGGTCAATTTCGACCTGCCCATCGTCGCCGAGGATTACGTGCACCGCATCGGCCGCACCGGCCGGGCGGGCGCCACGGGTGAAGCGGTGTCGCTGGTCGCTGCTGACGAAGTCGATCAGCTGGCGGCCATTGAAACCCTGATCCAGCAGGTGCTGCCGCGCCACGAGGAGCCGGGCTTCGTCCCCGATCATCGGGTGCCGACGACCCAGCCCGGCGGGCAGATCATCAAGAAACCGAAAAAACCGAAGAAACCCAAGGAGGGCGCTGGCAAGGGCCGCGTTCATCTGGGCAACTGGTTCGATGACAGCGAAAAGCCCAACGCCAAGCCGATCCGCAAGGTGCCGAGCCTGGGCGGGGCCAAACCGGGCCGGAAGAAGCCGTAGCGCAGCGTCGTATTACGCCTTCGGCAATTGCAACCTAACAAAGCCCCGTCAATGCATGCCGTCGGACGGAATCGCCGCAAGCGCTTCCGTCGCCCAGCGCACGCCTTTGGTTCTTGCCTGGTGAGGTGTCGATCGGCAGGGCAGAAGACCGCTCAGGAGCTGCCGTCGCCCAGCCAGCGCAGCATGCCACGGGCCGCGGCGCGCCCGCTGGCGAAGCAGGCTGTCAGCAGGTAGCCACCGGTCGGGGCCTCCCAGTCGAGCATTTCGCCAGCGCAGAATACCCCTGGCAACTGGCGCAGCATCAGCCCTTCATCCAGCGCCTCGAAGGGCACCCCGCCGGCCGTGCTGATGGCCTCGTCCAGCGGCCGCGGTCGCAACAGGGTGATCGGCAGCGCCTTGATTGCCCCAGCCAGCGCTTCGGGTCGTTGCCGCGTCGCCTCATCGGTCAGTTCGCGCAGCAGCGCCGCCTTGACCCCCTCGAGGCCGAGCTGGCGCTTGAGGTGCTTGGCCAGCGATTGCGAGCCGCGCGGCTTGCCCAGCGCCCGGGTGATCCTTTCCAGCGAATGATCCGGCAACAGGTCGAGCGCGACCGTGGCGCTGCCGTGCTGCTCGATGGCCTGGCGGATCTCGGCAGACAGCGCGTAAACCAGGCTGCCCTCGATGCCCGTGGCGGTGACGACGAATTCTCCCCGGCGCGGCGCGGCGCCCGGCAGTGCCAGGCTCACGGTCTTCAGCGGTGCGCCGGCGAAGCGTTCGCGCAGGTGCGGGCTCCAGGCCGCGACCTCGAAGCCGCAGTTGGCCGGACGTAATGGCGCAGCGATGACGCCGCGTGCGCCCAGCGCCTGCACCCAGGCGCCATCCGAACCCAGGCGTGCCCAGCTGCCGCCGCCAAGGGCCAGCAACACGGCATCGGCGGCGACGCGCAGCTCGCCCTGCGGGCCGTTCAGGCGCAGGCTGCCGTCGGGCTCCCAGCCGAGCCAGCGGTGGCGCGTGTGGATGCAAACCCCCGCCTCGCGCAGGCGGTGGAGCCAGGCGCGCAACAGCGGCGCGGCCTTCATGTCGGTGGGAAACACGCGGCCGGAGCTGCCGACAAAGGTGTCGATGCCCAGCCCGTGGATCCAGGCGCGCAATTGCTCGGGGCTGAAGGCCTCGAGCAGCGGTCGCAGCGCAGCGGCCCGCCCGCGGTAGCGGCCGACGAAGGGCTCGAAGTCTTCGGCGTGGGTGATGTTCATGCCGCCGACGCCGGCCAGCAAAAACTTGCGGCCCACCGAGGGCATGGCATCGTAGAGGTCGACCGCCAGGCCTGCCTGGCTCAGCACTTCGGCGGCCATCAGCCCGGCGGGGCCGCCGCCGATGATGGCGACGCGAAAATGTGCTTGGGTCATCGATTCAGGCTGCGGTGACGGGGCGCGCATTGTAGCGGCTGGCAGGCGGCGAGGGCACGCTGGCGGTCAGCGCAGGCCGTAGCGCTGCCAGGCCTCGGCCGCGCTCAGGTGCAGCTGTGCGTGGCGACGGGCCAGGAGGCGGCGATCCTTGTCGTAGCCGCCGCCGATCACGCCGACCACCGGAATGTCCCGGCCCAGGCAGTGCTCGATCACGGCGCTGTCGCGCATCGCCAGCCCTTCATCGGTGAGGTTGAGCAAACCCAGCGCATCGTCGCGGTGAACGTCGACGCCGGCGTCGTAGATCACCAGGTCCGGCTGGTACAGCGGCAGCAGATAATTCAGCGTGTCATCCACCACCTTCAGGTAGTCGGCGTCGCCCAGTCCCGGCGCGAGGCCGATGTCCCAGTCGCTGCGGGCCTTGCGGGCGGGGAAATTCTTCTCGCAATGCAGCGACACGGTGACAGCGTCGGGCACCTGTTCGAGAATCCGCGCCGTGCCGTCGCCCTGGTGTACGTCGCAATCGAAGATCAGCACCCGCCCGACGCGGCCGCTGGCGAGCAGCGACAGCGTCATGATCGCCAGGTCGTTGAAAATGCAGAACCCGGATGCGTGGTCGAAGTGGGCGTGGTGGGTGCCGCCGGCCAGGTGGCAGGCCAGGCCATGCTCGAGGGCCAGTTCGGCGGCGAGCAGCGAGCCGCCGACGGCGCGCACGGTGCGCCGGGCCAGTGACGGGCTCCAGGGCAGACCAAGGCGCCGCAGTTCCTCGCGGCTCATGTCGCCGCTGCAGTAGCGGTCCACGTAGGCGCGGTCATGGGCCAGGGCAAGGTGCTCGGGCGAGCAGAGTTCAGGGCGTAACAGCGCCTGGTCGGTGGTCACACCGCAGGCGACCAGGTGATCACGCAACAGGCGGAACTTCTCCATCGGGAAGCGATGCCCGGGCGGCAGTGGCGGGCTGTAATCGTCGTGAAACACCAGCGGCAAGGACATTAAGCGGCGTCCGTGAAGGTCAGCCGAGAGTATGCAGAGCGGGTCGCCGACCCGACAAGGAACCCGCATGACGCAACCGATGGAACGCATCGAGCTGGAGACGCCGCGCCTGCGGCTGCGCGCCTGGCGCGACAGCGACCTCGACCCGCTGGCAGAGCTGTGCGCCGATCCGCTGGTGATGCGTTTTTTCCCCGACCTGCTGTCGCGGGACGACTGCGCCGCGGCGCTGGCGCGCTGGCGGATCCATTACATCCGCCACGGCTTTACCTTCTGGGCGCTGGAGCGGCGCGACGACCACCGCTTCATCGGCATCACCGGGCTGGCCTGGAGCCGCCTGACGCTGCCGTTCTGTCCGGCAGTGGAGATTGGCTGGCGGCTGGTGCAGGACCAGTGGGGGCAGGGCCTGGCCCAGGAAGCCGCGCACGCCGCGCTGGCCTGTGCGTTCGAGCGGCTCGCGCTGCCCGAGGTGATCGCTTATACCGCGGCGGTCAATGAGCCGTCGCTGCGCCTGATGGCGGCGCTGGGCATGCAGCCGGGTGAAACATTCGAGCATCCGTCTCTACCTGAAGGGCACCCGCTGCGTGCGCACCGGCTCTTCCGGCTGCGGGGTTCGGATTGGGTGCCGGTCGCGCCGTGAGGCTGATGCTGGAGCGAATCCCGCGGAGTCCGTAACATTGCGCACCTGCCCCGTGCCCGCCTGATCAGGAAGACAAACATGACCGACACACTCGACACGCTGGTGAACCTGCTGTCGCTGGAACGCATCGAGGAAAACCTGTTTCGCGGCGCCAGCCAGGACCTGGGTTTCCCCCAGCTGTTCGGCGGCCAGGTGGTCGGCCAGGCGCTGTCCGCCGCCAGCCAGACGGTCGCGCCGGAGCGCCATGTGCATTCCATGCACGGCTACTTCCTGCGCCCCGGCGACTCGCACCAGCCGGTGGTCTATGACGTCGACCGGGTCCGCGATGGCGGCAGCTTCACCACCCGCCGGGTCAGCGCGATCCAGAAGGGGCAGACCATCTTTACCTGCAGCGCCTCGTTCCAGGCCGACGAAACCGGCTACGAGCACCAGCTGCCGATGCCGGACGTCGAAGGCCCGGAGAACCTGCTCAGCGAGTGGGAGCTGCTGCACAAGCTGACGCCGCTGGTGCCGCCGCGCGTGGCCGAGAAGCTGCGCCGGCCCAAGCCCATCGAGATCCGCCCGGTGACCCTGCAAGATCCGATCAATCCGCAGCCCATCGAGCCGATCCGTCACCTCTGGTTTCGCGCCGACGGTTCGTTGCCGGACAACCCGGCGCTGCACAAGTACCTGGTGGCCTACGCCTCGGACTTCAGCTTCATCGGCACCGCGTTGCAGCCGCACGGGGTGAGTTCCTGGAGCAAGTTCATCCAGCTGGCGAGCCTTGACCACTCCATCTGGTTTCATCGCGAAGTACGCGCTGATGAGTGGTTGCTGTATTCGATGGACAGCCCGTGGGCCGGCAATGCCCGTGGTTTCGCCCGCGGCAGCATTTTCAACCGCGCCGGCCAGCTGGTCGCCTCGGTGGCCCAGGAAGGGCTGATTCGCGTGCGCGAGGACTGGAAGTGAGCCTGGCCGATGCGCGGCATTGGGTGTTCGACATGGACGGCACCCTGACCATCTCCGTGCATGATTTCCCGGCGATCAAGCGGGCCCTGGACATCCCCGAGAGCGATGACATCCTCCATCACCTGGCGGCGTTGCCGGCTGACGAAGCGTCCAGCAAGCGCGCCTGGCTACTCGAACACGAGCGGGAGCTGGCGTATGCCGCAACGCCTGCGCCTGGCGCACGTGAGCTGCTGCACTGGCTGCGTGAGCGTGGCTGCCGCCTCGGCGTGCTGACGCGCAATGCCCACGAACTGGCACTGGTCACGCTGCAGGCGGTGGGAATGGGCGACTACTTCGCCAGCGACGATATCCTCGGCCGCGACGAAGCACCGCCAAAACCTGACCCTGGTGGGCTGCTGCACCTGGCGGGCCGCTGGTCTGTGGCGCCGAGCGAACTGGTGATGGTCGGCGATTACCGCTTCGACCTCGAATGCGCCAGAGCGGCGGGCGCGCGAGGCGTGCTGGTCAACTTGCCAGAGAATCCGTGGCCGGATCTGACCGATCTGCATGCTCGCGATTGTCTGCAACTGCGCGACATGTTGGTGGGTTAGCCCAGACTGCACATAACGGCACCACTCACGCGCTGCTTTCATAGAAGGCCCGCCCTTGGGGCGAAGCTTTTGGCTTTGAGCTGTCCGGAAGGCTGCATTCGCCGCGGGTCGCGCCTCCCACAAGCGAAGCGTGCCACCTGCATGTCAGGGCTACGCAAGGCTGCTTTCGTAGGAGGGCCGCCCTCGGGGCGACGCTTTTGGCTTTGAGCTGTCCGGAAGGCTGCATTCGCCGCGGGTCGCGCCTCCCA
>DAMBNU010000003.1:13472-25992 GCA_032064305.1 Pseudomonas sp.
TTCGCCGCGGGTCGCGCCTCCCACAAGCGAAGCGTGCCACCTGCATGTCAGGGCTCCGCGAGGGCTGCTTTTCGTAGGAGGCCCGCCCCGGGGCGAAGCTTTTGGCTGTTGCCGTCTGACGGGTTCGCCCAGTCTGGCTGGTTTAATACAGCGCCTGATACAGCTTGCGACGGTAGGTCGTGACCAGCGGGTGATCGCTGCCCAACAGGTCAAATACCTGCAGCAGCGTCTTGTGCGGCAGCCCGTCGGCGTAGCTTCGGTTGCGCATGAACAGCTTGAGCAGGCCATCGAGTGCCGCTTCGTGCTGCTGGCGAGCGAGCTGCTGCACCGCCAGCTGGTAGGCCGCCTCGTCATCCTCGGGGTTCTGCGCCAGGCGACTCTTCAGATCGGCGACTTCCGGCAGGTCGTTGGCTTGGCGCAGGAAGGTCAACTGGGCACGGGCGCCGGCCAGTGCCTGCTTGTGTTCGTCGCCCTTGACCGCATCGAGGACGGCCTCGGCCTCGCCCAGTTCGCCGCGCTCGGCCAGGCAGCGGGCATAGAGGATCAGCGCGGCGGCGTTTTCGTTGTCGTCGGCCAGTAGCTGCTTGAGTTGCGCTTCCGCATCGCCGATACGGCCCTCGGCGAACAGTGCCTGGGCCGCTTCCAGTCGGTCGGCTTCCGGCGCCGGCGGAGCTTGCACGTGGGGTTGCAGCATGGCGCGAATGGCCGATTCGGGCTGCGCGCCGGCAAAACCGTCGACCGGCTGACCGTCCTTGAACAGCACCACGGTGGGTAGGCTGCGGACGCCGAAGCGTGCCACCACCTCCTGCTCGATGTCGCAGTTGACCTTGGCCAGCACGAGCTCGCCCTGATACTCCTCGGTGATCTTCGCCAGCAGCGGCATCAGTGCCTTGCACGGAGCGCACCACTCGGCCCAGAAGTCCACCAGGACCGGCTTGTGGAAGGAGTTTTCCAGCACCAGTTGCTCGAAGTTGGCGCTGGTGACGTCGAAGATATAAGGCGTCTGGCTCATGGCGTTCTCTAGGTTGGGGCGTGCGAATTCAGGCGTGCATGTTAAGTGGGGCTGCGCCCAGGCGAAAGCAAGTCCTCGCGCGTTGTCTCGGGTTGGTCTATGTTTGCGCCGCCCGGGCCGCAGCGCGCTGTCGGTTCGAGGCAAAACCCTTTCCTAGACCGGTGCGGCGTTTGCAGTCGCGCGTCATATGGAGCTTCACAGATGTCCTTTCTCTCCGATTTCCGGGAGCGCTACCTCGTGCGCTTCTGGTCACCCTTGCCTGCCCTGGTGGCCCTGGGTGTCGCTTCCGCCTACTACTTCGCGATCACCGGCACCTTCTGGGCCGTCACGGGTGAGTTCACCCGGTGGGGTGGTCATGTGCTCGCGTGGCTGGGCTACCAGCCGCAGGAGTGGAGCTACTTCAAGATCCTCGGCCTGTCGGGCACGCCGCTGGACCGCGTCGACGGCGTGATGATTATTGGCATGCTCCTCGGCGCGCTGTGCACCGCGCTGTGGGCCAATAACGTCAGCCTGCGCTGGCCGACCAGCAAGCGCAGGCTGTTGCAGGGGCTGGTGGGCGGCATCGTCGCCGGCTTCGGCGCGCGCCTGGCGATGGGCTGCAACCTGGCGGCTTTCTTCACAGGCATTCCGATGTTCTCCCTGCATGCCTGGGCCTTCATGCTGGCCACGGTGGGCGGTGCCTGGGTCGGCGTGAAGATCTGCCTGCTGCCGTTTCTGCGCACACCGCTCAAGGTGGGCAGCCAGGCCAGTTCGCTGTTCGGCGACCCGCAAGCGACCCAGCGTCGTGCCGCGCGGCAGGCACGGATCGGTGTCGCGGTCGCGGCGCTGGCGCTGGTGTTCATGGCCTGGCGTTTCGACACTTCGCTGGTGCTGGGCATGGCCGTGTTGTTCGGGCTGGTCTTCGGCGGGCTGATCGAACGTGCGCAGATCTGTTTCACCAGCGCTGCGCGTGATCTCTGGACCACCGGTCGCACCCGCGCCGCCTACGGCATCCTGCTGGGCATGGCGGTCGCCTGCATCGGCACCTTTGGCGCGATCGCCCTGGGCGCCAGCCCGAAGATATTCTGGATGGGCCCCAACGCTATCATCGGTGGCGTGCTGTTCGGCATCGGCATCGTCGTGGCCGGTGGTTGCGAGACCGGCTGGATGTACCGCGCCATGGAAGGTCAGGTGCATTTCTGGGTGGTCGGCATCGGTAATGTCATCGGCGGCACACTGGTCGCGGTCTACTGGGACGAACTCGGCACCTCACTGGCGCTGCCCTATCCGAAGGTCAACCTGCTGCAGACGTTCGGTTCCGCCAGCGGCTTGCTGCTGACCCTGGTCGGGCTGGCCATCGCCATGTTGCTGGTCCACCTCAACGCTCGTCGCTTCCAAGCCAGTCCTTTCCAATCAATCAGGAATCCTGCCCGTGAGCCAGGCCACACCGAATCTATCGCTTGATCTGCGCGGCGAGCACTGCCCGTACAACGCCATCGCCACGCTGGAAACCTTGGCGACCATGCAACCCGGGCAGCTGCTGGAAGTAGTGACGGACTGCTCGCAGTCGGTGCATGGCATCCCGGAAGACACCCGGGCCAAGGGCTACGAGTGCCAGGTCGAGCAGCACGGTTCGCTGTTTCGCTTCCTGATCCGCATCCCCGCCTAGTGGTTCACCCCGAGGGCGCCTCGCCGGCGGCCTCGGCACCGGCCAACGGCCAACGGCCCAGTTCGCGATAACGCACCCCGTCGCGCGTGTTCTCCGAGAGGTAGAGCACGAAGCGATCGGCTGCCCAGCTGAAGGTCGGCGGCGTGCAGTGTGGTGGCAGTTCGGCCTGGCGGGCCAGGGTCAGGTGCGGCAGGAATGGGCGGCTGTCGAGGACGATGCCCTGCGCGCCGAGAGACTGGCCGAGACGCGTCGCCAGCTGCAGCAGGGCGGCCGGTGGCGATTGTGGTCGGAGGCAGACGAACCCCTTGCCGAGGGCGATAAGGCCGTCGAGCTTGAGCTCGAAGGACGGTGCCTCGATGGCCGCGGCCAAGTGTTTCAGCGCCTCCAGGCGAGTCGCTGGCTGCGCACCGAGAAAGGCCAGGGTCAGGTGAAAGTTCTCCGGGACGACCTTGCGCCCGCTCGGGAGCTGCCCGTCACGCCAGCGGGCGATGGCGGTCGCCTGTTCGGGCGGGCAGGGCAGAGCGAAGAACAATCGCAGCGTGTCGGCGTGGGCCTGCATGGCATCCCTCCCGCATCGTCGGTTCAGGCCCGCGTGGCGTGGTACAGGCTGACCCGGCGAAACTCCGCGGGCTCGGCCAGATCCGGCCAGGTGCAGGCATCGAGTACCGCCAGCCGTTCGTAGGCCGGGTGCTGGAAGTCGCGCACCCGCGAATCGGCCACCAGCACCGCCTTGCCACGGCTGAGGAACTGGTCGAGCAGCGGCAGATTGGCGCGATCGTAGAGCACGTCCGCGACGATGATCAGGTCGTAGCGGTCGGGCTCGGCGAAAAAGTCGTCCGAATAGCCTAGCTGCACGCCATTGAGCGCGGCGTTGGCCCGACAGGATGCCAGCGCAGTCGGGTCGAGGTCGCAGGCCACCACCTCGGCGGCACCCGCCCTGGCCGCAGCGATGGCCGCGACTCCCGAGCCGGCGCCGAAATCCAGCACCCGTTTGCCACGCACCCATTCCGGGCGCTCGGCCAGCCAGCGCGCCAGGACCAGGCCGCTGGCCCAGCAGAACGACCAGTAGGGTGGGTCCTCGAGGATGCGCCGGGTTTCGTCGGGGCTGAAGGCGCGCGCCATGTTGTCCGGGTCGATCAGCCAGAGGCGGATGGCGGTGCCGGGCAGCGTGGCGACGCTGAGCTGCGCATCGCCCAGCAGGGCGGATAACGGCGCCTGCAGGTCGACAGGGGGCGTCACGGCGCCGGGACCAGGCGCAGCGGGCCGAGCGATTGGCTGGCCGCGCTGGTGACCGGCACGGCAGGCAGGCGCATGATCAGCTGGCCCGAGCGGGTCACCCGGCCACGCAATTCCACCGGCTGCGCGGTGGGAAATTTCTCGGCGTTGAACTTGAGGATGAAAGGCAGCTCGCTGCCGCGACCCTGCAGCCGAACGCTGCTGAGCAGCCGGTCGGGCTGGTCGCGGCGGTTGACTTCCAGCAGCGCCAGCTCCACCTCGCTGCCCGCGGGCGCCCCGATCACGCTACCGTGCAGTTCGTGCATCGGGGCGAGGACCTGCGGCGGTTCGTCGAAGGTGACAGGGGCGCTTGGGCGCTGGGTTTCGTGGCTGGAGCAGCCAGCCAGCAGCATCAGCAACGCGGGAAGCAGAAAGGGGCGTAACGGCACGGACGGCCTCCTCGGGACGGTGAATGCGCGCCTGTATACCAGCAATACCGTCAATTTGTCTTGCCGACGGGATGCGCTACCATGGCCCTCCCGACGTCTGACAGCTCTTGCCCATGCATTGTCCCTTCTGTGGTGCACATGACACCAAAGTCATCGACTCGCGCCTGGTGGCCGAGGGCGATCAGGTGCGCCGTCGCCGCGAATGCCTGGCCTGCGGCGAACGCTTCACCACCTTCGAAACAGCTGAACTCGTGATGCCGCGGCTGATCAAGCAGGACGGCAGCCGCCAGCCGTTCGATGAGGAAAAGCTGCGTGCCGGCATGCAGCGCGCGCTGGAAAAACGTCCGGTGAGTGTGGAGCGGCTGGAAGAGGCCATTGCCCACATCAAACATCGGCTGCGCGCGACCGGCGAACGTGAGATCAAGTCGCGTGTGCTTGGCGAACTGGTGATGGTCGAGTTGCAGAAGCTCGATGAAGTCGCCTACATCCGCTTTGCGTCGGTCTACCGCCGCTTTCAGGACCTCAACGAATTCCGCGAGGAAATCGAACGCCTGTCGCGCGAACCCGCCAAGACCGAATGAGCGCCAACGATCACGCCTGGATGGCCCGCGCGCTGCAACTGGCGCGCAAGGGGCTGTATTCGACCCATCCGAATCCGCGCGTCGGCTGCGTCATCGTCCGCGATGGCGAGCTGATCGGCGAGGGCTGGCACCGGCGCGCCGGCGAGCCGCACGCCGAAGTGCATGCCTTGAGCCAGGCCGGCGAGCGCGCCCGCGGTGCCACCGCCTACGTCACCCTGGAGCCTTGCAGCCACCATGGCCGCACGCCGCCCTGCGCCGAGGCGCTGGTCAAGGCGGGCGTCGGCCGGGTCGTCGCGGCCATGCAGGACCCGAACCCGCAGGTCGCAGGGCGCGGGCTCGAGCGCCTGCGCGGCGCCGGCATTGAAGTTGCCAGCGGCGTGCTGGAAGACGAGGCGCGGGCGCTGAACCCGGGCTTCATCAAGCGCATGGAGACGGGGCTGCCGTACGTGCGTGCCAAGTTGGCGATGAGCCTCGATGGGCGCACCGCCATGGCCAGCGGCGAGAGCCAGTGGATCACCGGTCCGGCCGCGCGCGCCGACGTGCAGCGCTTGCGCGCCCGGTCGAGCGTGGTGCTGACCGGGGCCGATACGGTGCTGATGGACCAGGCGCGGCTTACGGTGCGCGGCGCCGAGCTGGGCCTGGACGAGGCAGCAACGGCCCTGGCCCTCGCATGCCCGCCGCTGCGCGTGTTGGTCGACGGGCAGCTACGCGTGCCGTTGGATGCAGCTTTTTTCCAGGCTGGGCCGGCACTGGTAGCAAGCACCCGTGCGGACGTAGCCGCCGATTACCGGTCGGCCGGTCACGAGCTGCTGACGATCGCCAGTGACTGCGGGCGTGTCGATCTGAGGGAGCTGCTGCGCCAGTTGGCCGAACGAGGCGCCAACGAAGTCCTCGTCGAAGCCGGCCCGCGGCTGGCCGGCGCCTTCGCCGCCCTCGGACTGATCGATGAGTATCAGCTGTTCGTCGCGGCCAAGTTCCTCGGCTCCAGCGCCCGGCCGCTGCTCGATCTGCCGCTGGAGCGCATGAGCGAGGCGCGCGAGTTACGGATCGTCGATATCCGGGCAGTTGGCGATGACTGGAAACTCATCGCCGTCCCGCAAGGCTGACCGACACGTCTCGACCCTTGTTCAGTTCACCGGTCGCAACCCGTTGTGGTCGAGCTTGGCGCGGCGCTTGTTCGCGCCCAGCAGCACGCGGGCCAGGGCGCTGTCGTGGTGCGGGTTGCCGAAATGGAACAGCGCGGTGGCGCGCAGTCGGGCCGGGTCGCATTCGTCGTTGGCGTGCAGGCTGCGATAGCCGGAGAACAGGTACAGGTTGCCCGGCACCAGTTTCAGTCGGAGCGGCTTGAGCCAGCCGCGGCGCACGCTAAACGCGACCAGCTTCTGGCTCAGGGTGTTGTGCAGCACGGCCTTTTCCACCACGTTGCGCAGGGCGTTGAAGCGCACCCGGCGCAGGTTGCGAAAGAGGATCAGGTCGCCGCAGTGCTCGCCCTCGGTGGGGATGAACAGCGGCAACAGCGCGGTAAAGGCGGTGGCATCGAAGTGATAGAAGTGCGAGTGCCTGAGCCCGCTGCGGCCCTGCAGGCAGCGCACCACGGGGAATACCTGTTCGGTGGGCGAAGGCTCGCGTCCGGTCTGGGCCCGGTACAGCGCGGTCATCAGTTCCCTGAGCGGTGGGGCGAGAGCCAGCGTCGCCATGGTGCTGCCGGCCAGCGCCTCGACGCCGTGGATCGCGAAATACTCGCCGCCCGCACGGGCCGCCTGTTCTTCGATGAAGCGTCGGCCTTGCTCGAGCAGCTCCGGCGGCAGGTAGTGCTCCAGCACGGCATAGCCGTTGTCGTTGATGGCAGCGGCCAGCCGGGCCGCCTCCCTGTTCAAAGCCGTAACCCCTGACATACCCGTCCCTCTCGGTACATGTGAAGGTACGGAGCGTTCTTCCTGATCGTGCGCGTGGCGCTGGGGATCCCCTGTGTACGAGCTGGGTCCTGGCTCGGCGTGGCGGTACGAAGCGAATGCGAAGTGACGATCCATCCTGACGTCGTGTGCGCTGCAGCCCTGCGGAAACGGGCATTGGCCCGTCCGTCGGTGGGTGCGCTGCGTATTGACCGGCAAGCGGAGCGCGAGTTGCGTGGCTGTAAAAAAATGTTTCGGGCGCCTCTCGGCAGTCAAACGGTCGTTTGCCGGCTGCAGAACGGCCTCGTCTGTGGTAAAAACGGCGCCGGGCCGTGATGGCCCACGTTCTCAGGGCGGGGTGCGATTCCCCACCGGCGGTAATGACGCACTACGTCTAGCCCGCGAGCGCTTGCCCAGGCAAGGTCAGCAGACCCGGTGTGATCCCGGGGCCGACGGTATAGTCCGGATGAGAGAGAGCGGGATGCCTCGACGGGCGCCGTTCGTGCGCGCGTCTACTCCCTATCGATCTGCAGCGCCCTGTTTTATCCAAAACAGGAGTTCGTCATATGCATCGCTTCAACAGCCTTCCGCGGGAGGCCGCATGTTCACAGGAATAATCGAGTCCATCGGTACGATCCGCGCCATGACGCCCAAGGGCGGCGACGTGCGGGTGCTGGTCGAGACCGGCAAAATGGATCTGTCAGACGTCAAGCTCGGCGACAGCATCGCGGTCAATGGCGTCTGCCTGACCGCCGTCGAGCTGCCGGGCAACGGCTTCTGGGCCGATGTCAGCCGCGAGACGCTGGCGCGCACCGCCTTCGTCGACCTCAAGGCCGGCAGTCGGGTGAACCTGGAAAAAGCACTGACACCGACCAGCCGCCTCGGTGGGCACCTGGTCAGCGGCCACGTCGATGGCGTGGGTGAGGTGGTTTCGCGTGAGGAGAATGCCCGCGCCGTGCAGTTCCGCATCCGCGCGCCGCGTGAGCTGGCCAAGTACATCGCGCTCAAGGGCTCGATCACCGTCGACGGCACCAGCCTGACGGTCAATTCGGTCAACGGCGCTGAGTTCGAACTCACCATCGTCCCGCATACCCTGGCCGAGACCATCATGGTCGACTATCGCCCTGGGCGGCAGGTGAACCTTGAAGTGGACCTGCTGGCGCGCTACCTCGAACGCCTGCTGATGGGTGACAAGGCCGCCGAGCCCAACGCGTCGGGCCTGACCGAAAGCTTTCTCGCCGAACACGGCTACCTGCATAAATAAGGATCGGCCCCATGGCTCTGAACACCGCTGAAGAACTGATCGAAGACATCCGCGCCGGCAGGATGGTCATCCTCATGGATGACGAGGACCGCGAAAACGAGGGCGACATCATCGTCGCCTCCGAATGCGTGACTGCCGAGCACATCAATTTCATGGCCCGTTTCGCCCGAGGCCTGATCTGCATGCCCATGACCCGCGAGCGCTGCGAGACCCTGCAGCTGCCGCTGATGGCGCCGCGCAACGGCTCCGGTTTCGGCACCAAGTTCACCGTGTCCATCGAAGCCGCTGAAGGCGTGACCACCGGCATCTCGGCCGCCGACCGCGCACGCACCGTGCAGGCCGCCGTGGCCCGCCACGCCAAGGCCGAAGACATCGTCAGCCCCGGCCATATCTTCCCGTTGATGGCGCAGCCGGGCGGTGTTCTGGCGCGCGCGGGCCACACCGAGGCGGCTTGCGACCTGGCCCGCATGGCCGGATTCGAGCCGTCCGGGGTGATCTGCGAGATCATGAATGACGACGGCACCATGGCCCGCCGTCCGGAGCTTGAGCTGTTCTCCGAACAGCACGGCCTGAAGATCGGTACCATCGCCGACCTGATCCACTACCGGATGATCCACGAGCGCACCGTCGAGCGTGTCTCCGAGCAGCCGCTGGACACCGAGCTCGGCCAGTTCACTCTGGTGACCTACCGCGACGGCGTCGAAGACACCGTGCACATGGCGCTGACCCGCGGCGACATCTCGCCGGAAACCCCGACCCTGGTGCGCGTGCACAACATGGAGCCGCTGCGCGACCTGCTGATGGTGACCGTGCCCGGGCGCTGGAGCCTGCGCGCCGCGATGAGCGAAGTGGCCAAGGCCGGCAGCGGCGTGGTGCTGCTGCTGGGCAACCCGCTGACCGGGCCGCAACTGCTCGCCCAGCTCAACCGCCAGCAGTCGCCGAGCCCGGCGACCTACAGCACGGTGGGCGCCGGCTCGCAGATCCTGCGCGACCTCGGGGTGCGCAAGATGCGCCTGATGAGTTCGCCGATGAAGTTCAACGCGATATCCGGGTTCGACCTGGAAGTTGTAGAATACCTGCCCGCCGAATAAGTGATGCCAGGGCGCCGCGACGAAACGCGGCGCCTTCGTTCTTTAAAGAGATGAGAAACCACCTATGACACTGAAGACCATCGAAGGTACCTTCATCGCCCCGCAGGGCAAATTCGCCCTGGTCGTTGGCCGCTTCAACAGCTTCGTTGTCGAGAGCCTGGTGAGCGGCGCCGTCGATGCGCTGGTGCGCCACGGCATCGCCGAAGACGCCATCACCCTCATCCGCGCACCGGGTGCCTTCGAGATTCCGCTGGTCGCGCAGAAAGTTGCCCAGCAGGGCGAGTACGACGCGATCATCGCCCTCGGCGCGGTCATCCGTGGCGGTACTCCGCACTTCGAATACGTTGCCGGTGAGTGCACCAAGGGCCTGTCGCAGGTCTCCATGGAATTCGGCGTACCGGTCGCCTTCGGCGTATTAACCGTCGACTCCATCGAGCAGGCCATCGAGCGCTCCGGCACCAAGGCCGGTAACAAGGGCGCCGAAGCTGCACTGTCTGCCCTCGAAATGGTGAGCCTGCTGGCGCAGCTGGAGGCCAAGTGAGCCTTAATCACGACGACAGCCAGGACGCCCCGCAGCCCAAGGCCAAGGGCAAGATCGCAACCCGCCGTGTCGCGCGCAGCCTGGCGATGCAGGCACTGTATCAGTGGCACATGGCAGGCCAGAGCCTCAACGAAATCGAGGCGCAGTTTCGCGTCGACAACGACTTCTCCGGTGTCGATGGCACCTACTTCCATGAACTGCTGACTGGTGTGGCCCGCGCCAAGACCGAGGTCGATGGCGCCATCGTGCCGCATCTGGACCGTCCGCTGGACGAACTCGACCCGGTGGAGCTGGCGATCCTGCGCCTGTCCACTTACGAGCTGATGCAGCGCATCGACGTGCCCTATCGCGTGGTGATCAACGAAGGCATCGAGCTGGCCAAGGTGTTTGGCGCCACCGACGGGCACAAGTTCGTCAATGGCGTGCTGGACAAGCTGGCGCCCAGCCTGCGCAGTGCCGAGGTCAGCGCGCACAAGCGCTGAGCCGGATCGGCCTGATGGGTGAGTTCGAGCTGATCCGCCACTACTTCGCCGCCGCCGCTTGTGCCAGGGCTGGCGGCGAAGTCGTGCTGGGCATCGGCGATGACTGCGCCTTGCTCGCCGTCCCGCCCGGCGAACAGCTGGCGATCTCCACCGATTCGCTGGTCGCCGGCGTGCATTTCCCCGATCCCTGCGACCCGTATCTGCTCGGCCAGCGCGCGCTGGCGGTCTCTGCCAGCGACCTCGCCGGCATGGGCGCCACACCTGTCGGTTTTACCCTGGCGCTGACGCTTCCTGCGGTCGATCCCGACTGGCTGGCCGAGTTCGCCCGTGGCCTCGATGCGATGGCGGCGGCTTGCGAGCTGCGCCTGATTGGCGGCGACACCACACGCGGCCCGCTGAGCATGACGCTGACGGTGTTCGGCCGGGTTCCGGCTGGCGCCGCGTTGCGTCGCAGCGGGGCGCAACCCGGTGACCTGCTCTGCGTCGGCGGCGCCCTCGGTGATGCGGCCGGGGCGCTGCCGCTGGTGCTCGGCGAGCGCGTGTGTCAAGGCGCCGATGCGGTTGCCCTGCTGCGGCGCTACTGGTCGCCGCAGCCCCAGCTCGCGCTTGGCCAGGCCCTGCGCGGCAAGGCCAGCGCGGCACTGGACATTTCCGACGGCCTGCTGGCCGACTGCGGGCATATCGCCGCGGCATCGGGCGTGTCCCTGCAGATCGAGCAGGCCAAGCTGCCGCTGTCCGACGCGCTCCTGGGCGTTGCCGGGCCGGAGCAGGCGCTGCGCTGCGCGCGGAGCGGCGGTGACGATTACCTGTTGGCGTTCACCTTGTCGCCGGCGTTTTTGCCCGGGCTGCGTGCTGACGGCTGGACGATCCATGTGATCGGCCGGGTCGTGGCGGGCGAGGGTGTCCGCTTGCTGGACGCCGATGGCCAGCCCATCGCCGCCGGTGACCGGGGCTACAACCACTTCACGGCTTGAGCGGCGCATGCCGTCTGGCCAGAACCCGAGGACCATTTGTGACTGATCCCCTACCGCCGGCCGCCGAGGCCCTGCCCGTGTCGGTCTGGAGTAATCCCTGGCACAACCTCGCCTTTGGTTTCGGCTCCGGCACGCTGCCGCAAGCGCCAGGCACCTGGGGCTCGCTGGTGGCGCTGGCGTTCGTGCCGCTGTGGCAGCTGCTGCCGGGCTGGGGCTACGCCGCGCTGATCGTCGCCAGCATCCTGTTCGGCATCTGGCTGTGCGGCAAGGTCGCGCAGGATCTGGGCGTACACGACCACGAAGGCATCGTCTGGGACGAGTTTGCCGGGATCTGGATTACGTTCTGGCTGGCGCCGACGGGCGGCTACTGGCTGCTACTCGGCTTTCTCGTGTTCCGCGTGCTGGATATCTGCAAGCCTTGGCCGATCAGCTGGGTCGACCGGCATGTACACGGTGGGCTGGGCATCATGCTCGACGACATCCTCGCCGGCTTCGCCGCCTGTGGCCTGCTGCACCTGGCCGCCGCGTGGCTGGCGTGACGGCCTGCCGGGCGTCCACCACGACGCTGTGCGGCCGGTCGCTGCATCGCGCCCGTCGGTCATGGAAGAATGCCGGCCTGTTCCCGGTCAGGAAAGGCGCCCGCTGATGCGTTCCGTTGCTCTGCTGTTTGCCCTTGCGGTTTCCTTGCTCTGCCAGCTGGCGGCCGCGGCACCCTGGGTGCAGGTGGTCGGCCTGTTTCCCGGCGCTGCGGTCGTGACCGTCGATGGTCAGCGCAAGCTGGTGCGGGTCGGCCAGACGGGCCCGGGCGGTGTTCAGGTGGTGAGCGTCGACGCCACGGGCGCAGTGCTGCGGGTCGAGGGTGCCGAACGGCGTTATGCACTTAGCCGGGAGCTCAGCGCCGGCTTTGCCGAGCCCGAGCGGCGGCAAGTGAGTATCGCCCAGGGGCAGGGCGGCCATTACTGGATCGCAGGCTCGGTCAATGGCCAGCCGGTGCAATTCCTCGTCGACACCGGCGCGACATCGGTGGCGATCAACGAGGCGCAGGCCCGCCGGCTCGGGATCGACTACCGGGTCGATGGACGCCAGATCGTGGTGGGCACCGCCAGCGGCACGGCGAAGGCTTGGCGCGTCACCCTCAACAGCGTAAAGGTCGGTGCGATCGACGTGCTCGGGGTCGAGGCGGTGGTTGTCGAGGGCGGTGCTCCCGCCGATGCCCTGCTCGGCATGAGCTTTCTCAGCCGCGTCAGCTGGCGGGAAGAGCAGGGCGTGCTGAAGCTCGAGTCGAAGATCTAACAATCAGCCTGAAGCCTAAGCCGACGGCCGCGTACGTATTCATGCTTGACCGAGGCAGGTCCGCCCCAATACTCGTAC
>DAMBNU010000003.1:26092-54059 GCA_032064305.1 Pseudomonas sp.
GCTTCCCGCTTCCCGCTTCCCGCTTCCCGCTTCCCGCTTCCCGCTTCCCGCTTCCCGCTTCCAGTTGCTGTTACAATCCCGCTTTTCAGTCCTCTGGAGCGCCTCCGGTGTCTGTTGTCTTCGTCGCCGCTTCCCAATTGCCGACGCCGTTCGGTGTGTTCACCATGCATGGTTTCCTCGATCAGGACACGGGCAAGGAGCATGTCGTGCTGACCCTGGGTGACGTGGCCGACGGCAAGCCGGTGCTCGGCCGGCTGCACTCCGAATGCCTGACCGGTGACGCGCTCTTCAGCCTGCGCTGCGATTGTGGCTTTCAGCTCGAAGCGGCCCTGCGCGCCATTTCCGAGGAAGGCCGGGGCGCACTCTTGTACCTGCGCCAGGAAGGTCGCGGGATTGGCCTGCTGAACAAGATCCGCGCCTACGAGCTGCAGGATGCTGGCGCCGACACGGTGGAAGCCAACGAGCGCCTGGGCTTCGCCCCCGACATGCGCGACTACGCCATCTGCCTGCCGATGCTCGAGCACCTGGGCATCGCCGAAATCAAGCTGATGACCAACAACCCGCGCAAGGTCAAGGCGCTGCAGGGCTTCGGCATCCGCGTCGCCGAGCGCATGCCGCTCGAGATCGCCCACAACCCGCACAACAAGAAGTACCTGGCCACCAAGGCCGGCAAACTCGGCCACATGCTTGGCGAGATCCACCAGGGCGAAGCCGAGCCGTCGTGAGCCGCCCCGCTGCCCGTCGCCAGCTGCGCGGTGACGGCTGGCGCTATGGCGTGCTGATGCTCGTGCCGGTGCTGGCCAGCAGCCGGCTGGACGAACACCCGCTCGGCGATACCCTGGCGCTGCTGCTGTTTGTCGCGGGCCTCGGGTTGTTGTTCTTCAACCTGCCGCGCTTTCGCCACTACAAACACGCCCTGATCGCCACCGAACAAGCCTTCGACAGCCCGGCCGAGCCCGACGCCTGGGCCCGTTTGCGCGCCGTCCGCCTAGGCGCGCTGAGGGTCGCCGCGTTGCCTGCCTGGCTGGCCGCGGTCGGCGCCCCGTTTGGCCTGGAGCCGGTCGCCCTGGTGCTGTTCACCGGCGCCTCGCTGGTGCTCTTGCAGCTCTACCGCGTGCCCCGCCAACTGCAATGAAGCGTTTCGCGCTGCTGTTGACTGCGTTGCTCGTTGCGCCGTGGCTGTCCGCGGCAGAGCGGGTGGTCAGCCTGGCGCCGTCGCTGAGCGAAATCATGCTGGAGCTGGATGCCACTGACCTGCTGGTCGGTGTGCTCGACGGCGGCGAGCGGCCGCCGGCGCTGGCTCAGGTGCCTTCGGTGGGGCGCATCGGCCAGCTGGAAATGGAAAGCCTGCTGGCACTGCAGCCGAGCCTGGTGCTGCTCTGGCCGGACAGCATCAGCCGCGCGCAGCAGGACCAACTGCTGCAGTTCGGTATCGCGGTACTGGTCGCACAACCCGCGTCGCTTGGCGAGCTGGCCCGGCAGTTTGCGCTGATCGGCACGCGGATCGGCCGTCCCGAGCAGGCCCGCCGGCTGCAGCAACGCTTCGAACAGGGCCTCGAGGCGCTGCGGCGGCGCTACCGGCGCGAGCGTCCCCTCGCCGTGTTCTACCAGGTCTGGAACCGGCCGCTGTATACCCTCGGCGGCGACCAGATCGTCAGCGATGCCATCGGCGTCTGCGGCGGTCGCAACGTGTTTGCGGACCTGAGCCTGCCGGCGCCGCAGGTCAGCGTCGAATCGGTGTTGGCGCGCGACCCGGAGGTCATCCTGGCCGGCAGCGGCGCCCAATTGGCCGAGTGGAGCGCCTGGCCGCAGCTCGCCGCGGTGCGCAAGCGCCAGCTCTGGGAGGTGCCCGATAAGGGCCTGGAGCGGCCGAGCTTCCAGATGCTCGGTGCGATCGGGAAGCTCTGCGAGGTGATGGCGCAGGCGGCGCCCGCGCAGCCTTAGGGCGTCGGCGTCCAGGTCACGGCGAACAGCAGCGTGCGGCCTTCGGTGTTGTAGCCGTACTGTCCCGAACGGTAGGTCGCCTCGACATAATCCCGGTGCAGCAGGTTGTTTACCTTGGCTTCCAGGCTGATCTCGCTGCTGGCCTTCCAGCTACCGCGCACGCCCACCACGCCGTATCCGCCGAGTTCGAGGGTATTGGCGGCGTCATCGTAGCGGCCCGCTAGCGCGCGCCACGAGCCCCCGACCGAGAAGTCGCCGAACGGGCGATCCAGGTCCAGGCTGAGGGTGCGCTTGGCGCGGCGCGGCAGGGTGTGGCCGCTGTCCCGGTCGCGCGGGTCGATCAGGCCTATGGCGAGTTGCGCTTGCCAGCCTAGAACCTGCTCGTTGAGCGCCGCTTCGAAGCCGTTGATACGTGCGGTCTGCACGTTGAAGGGGCGCCAGCCGGTGCTGCTGTCCGAGACGATCGCGTCATGGATGTCGGTGCGATACAGCGAGAGCTCCAACGAGCCCGTGTCGCTGTAGCGGCTCCGCCATTGCGCTTCGTAGCTGCGCGAGCGCTCTGGTGAGAGGTCCGGGTTGGCGCTGGAAAAGCAGCTCCCGAAGTAGCATTCGTCCGGGTAGTAGAGGTCGTTGAAGGTCGGCGCGCGGAAGCCCTCGCTATAGGACAGCACAAGGTCGTTGCGGGTATCGACGGGAAGCGTCAGCGCGGCGTTCCAGCTGTTTTCGCTGCCATACTGCTGGTTCTTGTCGTGGCGCAGCCCCAGCTCGGTGGAGAACAGGCTGCCGGTGAACCGATGCTGGATGAAGCCGGCCTGATTCCAGCGCGATTCCTCGACGAAGTCGGTGGTGCTGTGCAGACGGTCCTCGTACCAGTCCGTCCCCAGGGTTAGGTCGTGTCCGGGCGCGAGCGCCAGCGTGTTGATCCAGCTGGCCGAGTCGCGGAAGGTGCTGAAGCTGTAGGACATGTCGGCACTGGCCGCCGGCAGGTCGTTGCCTGTGTCGCGCTTGTCTTCGCTATGGCCCAGCTCGATCCGGCTGGTCCAGCGGTCGGAGAGCATCAGGCTGGCGAAACCGGACAGGGTGCTGAGCTGGAAATCGGTGCTCGGCAAGGACGGGCCGAAGACGTCGTCGTATTCAATCTGTCCACGCTGGTCCAGCGCACTGAAGCCGGTCTCCAGGCGCTCGCTGAAACGGTGCGTGAGGTTGAGGCTCAAGGCGCGGTTGCGATAGGCATCTTCGTCCCGGTTCAGGCGGTCGCCATGGCGGGTCGCATCGATCCCGGCGGTTTCATCCAGGGAAGCGGCCAGATCCAGGCGGGTCCTGTCGTCGCCGCCAGACAAGCCCAGGCTGCGCTCGAAGGTCGAGTCGCTGCCGACCCCGAAGCGAACGCGCGGTGCCAGGTCGGCCTCATCGCCTTGACGTGTGAATATCTGAATGACACCGCCGATGGCATCGGAACCGTAGAGGGCCGACCGCGCACCCCGGACGACTTCCACGCGCTCGATATGCTCGGGGTCGAGGAACTCGATACTGCTGGTGCCGCTGGATGCCGCCGCGATGCGCTGACCGTCCACCAGGACCAAGGTCTGCCCGCTGGCGGTGCCGCGGACCAGGACGCTGGTCAGGCTGCCCGTGCCACCCGTCCGCACCACGCTCACCCCCGGCACGCGCTCGAGCAGTTCGGCCACCGTGCGGACCTGCAGTCGATCGATGTCGGCGCGGGTGAACACCGTGGTGGCCGCGGCCGTCTCGGCGCGCAACTGTGGTAGGCGGTTGGCCGACACGATCGTGTCGCTGAGTGTGAGTGCGTCACCATGGTTGGACGACTGGGCGACGGCGGCGCCGGGGAGTAGGGCCAGCGCCAGGCAGGCGGGAGACAGTTTCAATTCGAACATCCTCAAAAGAGCGGAGCTTTTGAGAAGGGCAGGAACAAGCATGCAGTAGGCAGGGCGCACGCTTGACGGTGCTGCCCTCCGCAACACCAGTCGAATCCGTCAGGCCGGTCTCCGGGCTGTCGACACGTACCGCGCTCGCCTTCCCATGCTGGGCACAGTGGCGGTTGAGCGGGGCAGTGATCCCGGGGATCACGGTCGATTACCGTTGCGGGGGCAGCGCCGGCCTTGCTCTGTGAGCGCACCGGCTTCCCGTTTAATGCGCACCTCGTCGGTACGCACACCTGGGCGGATAGGAAAATCGCGCGAACCTTACGGCCTGGACGGGCGAAAGACAAGCGCTGGGGTATACCGGCAAAGGGTGATGGGCGGTGTTGGCCGTCGGGTGGCACGGCGGCCGGTCCGTCGCCTGACCCGCGCCGCCGGACAGGCGCGGCGTCGGGTGCGAAGGTCTCGTATGCCGGCGTGAGGCCGTCGGGCGGTCCTCCCGGCCGCCGGCGAAATTAGCGGGGCGCGTCCAGTGCCGCCAGCCGCGCATGGATCGAGGCCTCGATTCCGGCGGCATCCAGCCCGCACTCGGCCAGCATCTCGCCCGGCTTGGCGTGTTCGACGTAATAGTCCGGCAGGCCGAGGTGGAGGATCGGCAGCTGCAGGTTGGCCCTGGCGAGGCACTCGCCGACCGCGCTGCCGGCACCTCCCATGATGCTGTTTTCCTCGAGGGTCACCAGCAGGTCGTAGTTGCCTGCCATTTCCCGGACCAGCGTTTCATCCAGCGGTTTGACGAAGCGCATGTCGACGACAGTGGCATCCAGCGTTTCGGCGACCTGCATGGCTTGCGGCAGTTGCACGCCGAACACCAGCAGGGCGACCCGCTTGCCCTCGCGACGCACCACGCCCTTGCCGATCTCCAGCGGCTCGAGACCCGGCTCGAGCGATGCGTTCGGGCCGTTGCCACGCGGATAGCGCACCGCGGCAGGACCTTCGTAGTGATAGCCGGTGGTGAGCATCCGGCGCATCTCGTTTTCGTCGCTGGGCGTCATGACCAGCATGCCCGGGATGCAGCGCAGGTAGGTCAGGTCGAAGCTGCCGGCGTGGGTCGGGCCGTCCTCGCCGACCAGCCCGGCGCGGTCGATGGCGAACAGCACGTCGAGGTTCTGCACCGCGACGTCATGGATCAGCTGGTCATAGGCGCGCTGCAGAAAGGTCGAGTAGATCGCCACTACCGGCTTGGCGCCCTCGCAGGCCATGCCCGCGGCCAGGGTCACGGCGTGCTGCTCGGCGATCGCCACGTCGAAATAGCGGTCCGGGTAGCGCTCGCTGAACTCGACCAGGTCGGAGCCTTCCTTCATCGCCGGGGTGATGCCGGTCAGGCGCGCGTCGGCGGCAGCCATGTCGCACAGCCACTGGCCGAACACGTTGGAATACTTCGGCCCGGCGGGTTTCTTCGGCGCCGGCTTGCCGTCGACCGGCTCGAGCTTGCTGATGGCGTGCCAGGTGATCGGGTCGACCTCGGCAGGCGCGAAGCCCTTGCCCTTCTTTGTCACCACATGGAGAAACTGCGGCCCGGCCAGGTCGCGCATGTTGCGCAGCGTGGCGATCAGCGTGGGCAGGTCGTGGCCGTCGATCGGGCCGATGTAGTTCCAGCCCAGCTCTTCGAAGAGCGTGCCCGGGACGAGCATGCCCTTGGCGTATTCCTCGGTGCGGCGGGCGATCTCCCAGGCGCCAGGCAGGCGCGACAGGACCTTCTTGCTGCCTTCGCGCATGCTCGAATAAGTGCGGCTGGAGAGGATCTTGGCCAGGTAGTTCGACAGGCCGCCGACGTTGCGCGAGATCGACATGTCGTTGTCGTTGAGCACCACCAGCATGTCGGCGCCGACTTCCGGTGCGTGGTTCAGTGCTTCGAACGCCATGCCGGCGGTCAGCGCGCCATCGCCGATCACGGCGATCGACTTGCGCTTCTTGCCCTGCAGACGGGCGGCGATCGCCATGCCCAGTGCCGCGCTGATGGAGGTGCTGGAATGGCCGACGCCAAAGGTGTCGTATTCGCTTTCGCTGCGCCTGGGGAAGGCGGCGAGGCCGTCCTTCTGGCGCAGGCTGCCCATTCGCTCGCGGCGCCCGGTGAGGATCTTGTGCGGATAGGCCTGATGGCCGACATCCCAGACCAGGCGGTCCTTGGGGGTGTCGTAGACGTAGTGCAGGGCGATGGTCAGTTCGATCACGCCGAGCCCGGCTCCGAAGTGCCCGCCAGTACGCCCGACGCTGTAAAGCAGGTCTTGGCGCAGTTCGTCGGCGAGTTCTTCAAGTTCCGCTTCGCCCAGTCGGCGCAACCGCTCTGGTGTGGCAGCACGGTCTAGAACGGGCGTCGCAGGGCGAACCCGAGGAATCTCATGGAACGTCTTGGGCATCAGGCGAATCGTTTTTGTTGAAAAAAGAGCCGCAGTTTAACTGATGGTTACAAAGAGAAGAACGACTCAGGCGCCAACGGTCACGGCACGCCGCCCGGCACAACGGGCGGCCCGGCTCAGTTGCGGCGCTCGACGATGAAGCGCGCCAGTTGGCGCAGCGGCTCGGCACTGGCCGCGAAGGGTTCGAGCGCGCCTAGCGCCAGGTCGCGCAGCTCCAGCGCGTAACGCTTGGCTTCAGCCATGCCCAGCAGCGCCGGGTAGGTGGGTTTGTCGCGTGCGATGTCGGCACCCTGGTGCTTGCCGAGGGTGGCGGTATCGCTTTCCACGTCGAGGATGTCGTCCTGCACTTGAAAGGCCAGGCCCACCGCTTGCGCATAGCGCTGCAGCGCGGCGAGGGCCGCTTCGTCGGCACGCCCGCTGGCCAGCGCGCCAAGCCGGACGCTGGCCTCGATCAGCGCGCCGGTCTTGTGCCGGTGCATCTGTTCCAGGGCGGTGCGATCGAGCTTGCGGCCAACGGCGCCGAGGTCGATGGCCTGGCCGCCGACCATGCCGGCGGGCCCTGCGGCACGGGCGAGGCTGGCGAACATGGCCAGGCGCAGCGCCGGGTCGCCGGGGTTGTGCGCCGGGGCTGCCAGTGCCTCGAACGCCAGGCTTTGCAGGCCGTCGCCGGCGAGGATCGCGCAGGCTTCGTCGAAGGCCTTGTGGGTGGTCGGCTGGCCGCGGCGCAGGTCGTCGTCGTCCATTGCCGGCAGGTCGTCATGCACCAGCGAATAGGCGTGGATCAGCTCGACCGCGCAGGCCGCGCCATCGGCGTCCGCATTGTCGCCCTCGAGCGCCTCGCAGGCGGCATACACCAGCAGCGGGCGCACCCGTTTGCCGCCATTCATGACGCTGTAGCGCATGGCCTGGTAGAGGCGTTCGAGGGGCGGTTGCGGCGGGGCGAACAGCGCCTCGAGGCAGCCGTCTACGCGCAGCTGGCAGCGCTTCTGGTAGTCGCCGATCATGCTTCGGGGTCCGCCTCGAAGGGCACTTCCTGCACGGTGCCGTTGCGTTCGAGGAGCATCTGCACCTTTTGCTCGGCCTGGTTCAGGGCCGCCTGGCAGTCGCGCGTCAGGCCGATACCCTGCTCGAAGCAGGTCAGCGAGTCCTCGAGCGACAGTTCGCCACTTTCCAGGCGCTCGACCAGCTGCTGCAGCTCGGCGAGGGATTGTTCGAAATCGAGGGCAACTTTCTTGCGGGCCATGGCGGAACCTGTTCTGAGCGGCGGCTTTGAAACGGGCGCGACACTAGCAGAGCTGGACGGTGGATGCCATAAGCCAAGCGGGCTATACGCCGGTCGGCTAGCTCCAGTACAGGACGCGGAAGTAGTACAGCGTCATCCCGGTGCCCACCGTGATGACGAAGCGGCGCAACCACACCGCCGGCAATGTCTTGCTCAGTGCGCCGCCGGCGTAGCCGCCGACGGTGGTGCCGATCAGCAGGATCGCCAGCTCGTGCAGGCTGACCCGGCCGGCAATCACGAAGGTGGCCGTGGCCACGCTGTAGATCACCGCCGAGATCAGGTTTTTCAGCGCATTGGCACGCACCAGCGCGTGGCCTTCGATGGAAAACGCGGCCAGTTGCAGGATGCCCATGCCCGCGCCGAAATAGCCGCCGTAGATCGACACCAGGCCGTGGGCGACGAGCGAGGCCGGCGCATGCGGCGGCACGGCGCTTTCTTCCTTGCGCCGCGCCGCCAGTTTCCGACTCAGCCAGGGACTGGCGGCGAACAGGGTGGTGGCGAGCAGCAGCAGCCAGGGGATCAGCAGGCTGAACACGGCGTCGCCACCGGCCAGCAGCAACAGGCCGCCGAGCAGCCCGCCGGCCAGCCCGGCCAGCAGTAATGGCACCAGGTAATGCCCCAGCGGGCGCAACGCCGAGCGTGCCGCCCAGGCGCCTGCCAGGCTGGCCGGCCACAGGGCCACGGCATTGGTCGCGTTGGCGGTCACCGGCGGCAAGCCGGTGGCCAACAAGGCGGGAAAGGAAAAGAAGGTGCCGCCGCCAGCGAGCGCGTTCATGCCGCCGGCAGCAAATCCGGCGGCGATGAGCAGCAGAATGTCGAGGAAAGGCATTTGGATCGCCTCGCGGCAAAAAGGCGCAGGGTAGCCTGACCGCCTCGCTGCGCCAAGCCGGCGCCGTATGCTGCGCTGCCGGCGCCTCAGGTCTCTGAGTGTTCGCCGTTCGGGTGCGCCAGCTCCTGGAGGATGCCGCAGTCGCCGGCCGAGTGGTTGCCGCTGCAGCAGCCGCGCAGGCGCTGCAGTTCACGTTCGAGCCCGCGTAGGCTGTCCAGGCGGGCCCGGACGCGTTCAAGTTGTTCGTCGATCAGCAGGTCGATGTCGCCGCAATCCTCTTCCGGCGCATCGGCAAAGGTCAGTAGCCGGCGGATGTCGGCCAGGGCGATGTCCAGCGCGCGGCAGTGGCGGATGAACGCCAGCTGCGTCAGCTGCTTGCGGGTATAGGCGCGGTAGCCGTTGGCGCCGCGCGCGGGCGCCGGCATCAGGCCGATCTTCTCGTAATAGCGGATGGTCTCGACGTCCACCCCAGCAGCCTTGCTCAGCTCGCCGATGCGCATCGTGCTGCCTCCTGTGTCGAGGGGATTGCTTGACCCTGGAGCTGCTACAGGGTGTGCAATCCGGGCGGACTATAAAGAAGGAGACCTTGCATGTCGTCAAGATGCTGCGATTCCGGTTGTTCGACCCCCGCCGCCAGTCCCGCCTTTCGCAACGCGCTCTGGGTGGCGCTGGCGATCAACCTGGTGATGTTCATCGTCGAGATCGTCAGTGGCCTGCGCGCGGGCTCGGTGTCGCTGCTCGCCGACGCCATCGACTTCGCCGGCGACGCGGCCAACTACGGCATCACTCTGGTGGTGCTATCGATGGGGCTGGTCTGGCGCTCCCGGGCTGCCATGGTCAAGGGCGTGACGATGCTGGCGTTTGGCGTATTCGTGCTGGCACGCACCGGCTGGTCGCTCTATGCCGACGTGGTGCCAGAGCCACTGACCATGGGCGTGATCGGCGCCCTTGCGCTGGTCGCCAACGTTGTCACCGCGCTGATGCTCTATGCCTTCCGCGAAGGCGATTCGAACATGCGCTCGGTCTGGCTGTGCAGCCGCAACGACGCCATCGGCAACGTCGCGGTGATGATCGCCGCGGCCGGCGTATTCGGCACCGGCACCGGCTGGCCGGACCTGGTCGTCGCGCTGGTGATGGCCGGGCTGGCGCTCTCCGCCGGCGCCTCGGTGGTGCACCAGGCACGCCAGGAATTGCGCACCGCCGTTGCCTAGCCCCTACGGCCGCCCGATGCGATCGAGGCGACCAGCGCCACGGCGCCCACCGTCACCGCGGCGAGACCGGCGACGGCCAGTTTGCCAACGGTTTCGCTGCTTAGGGCGGTCGCATGGTCCTGGGCTTGGTCGGTGAATCGCCCCTCGATGCGGTGCAGCCCTTCGACCGGCTCGAACAGGTTGTCGCGCTGCGCCGGGTCGGTGCGCTCGTCGGTCATCTGCCCGTCCCAGGCCTGGCGGGCCATCATCCGGTCGAGCAGCCCCGGCATGAACAAGGTGCCGATGATCGCCTGGAACGAAGCCTTGCCGAGCCACAGCTCGCGCGGCGCCTGTTCGGCGGCGCGCAGGATGGCACGCGCTGCCACCTCGGGCGTATGGATCGGCGGGACCGGCTGCGGGCGTCGCGACATCATGTTGCGCGACCAGTCGAACTGCGGCGTGTTGTGCGCCGGTAGCTGGACCATGGTCAGGCGCACCTTGCTGCCGTCGTGGATCAGCTCACAACGCAGCGAGTCGGTGAAACCGCGGATCGCGAACTTGGCGGCGCAGTAGGCGGATTGCAGCGGGATGGCGCGGTAGGACAGCGCCGAGCCGACCTGCACGATGGTGCCGCGGTTGCGCGGCCGCATGTGGCGCAGCGCCGCGAGCGTGCCATGGACGAAGCCCAGGTAGGTCACCTCGGTGACGCGCTTGTACTCCGCGGCGCTGATCGACTGCACGGGGCCGAAGACGGTGGCCATGGCGGCGTTCACCCAGAGGTCGATCGGCCCCAGTTCGGCTTCGACCCGGTCGGCGGCGCGGTCGACCGCGTCGGCATCGGCGACATCCGCCGCGATGGCCAGGACCGTCGCGCCCAGCCCTTCGAGCTCCTGGCGCGTATCGGCCAGGCCCTGCGCGCCGCGCGCAAGCACGGCGACCCGGTAGCCCGTGCGGGCCAGGGCAAGGGCGGTGGCCCGACCGATGCCAGCGGTACCGCCGCAGACCACGGCGGTCTGTTCGCGAGGGTTCATGTCCAACCTCCTCTTGTTGTTTGTTGGGGAACGGCCGTTACTGCGCATGCTGCGTTCCGTTCAGCTAGCCGTCGCAGCGCGGCTCGGTCGTGAACGTTTTCGACGCATCCACCAGCCCGACCTTTTCCAGCGTGCGTCGGCCGATCAGCACCGGGTAGTTCATCTTGTCCCGGTCGTTCAGCGAGAACTGCTCCTCGTACACCTGCTTGCCGAGACAGACCTTCATCATCACCACCGGCCGTTCTTCGGCCCCGCCAGCGCCGCGCACGCGGATATCGCGGATCATCTTGCGCTCCAGGCGCGTGCGGACCTCCCTATCCGTGTCGATGTCCTCGAGTTCCACGGTGAAACGCACCCAGTCGTCGCCGTCCTTCTCGAAATGCTCGATGTGTTCGGCGTGCATCGAGGAAGTCAGTGCGCCGGTGTCGAGCTTGAACTTCACCGCGACCTTTTCCGGGTAGATCAGTCCTTCCTCGACCCAGCCCAATACCTGGCGGGAGTCGGCCGAGGCCAGCGGGCTGGCCAGTGCGATCAGCAGCGTGGCGAGGGCGGTACGGTGGCGGGGCAGGGCGCGTTTCAGCGGCATGGATGACCTCGAAAATGAGTGGGTGCCTGGTTTCGATAGAGTCGCGAAGCGCGATTACGTTCAGGCCCGGCTGCCGGTGCGCGCCGCGCTCGACAGCAGCGACGGCCAAAGGCGCCATTGGCAAATTCCATCGGCCCCATTGAAAAAGACAATCGGACGCCTGCCCTCCGCTGCACTCCACCCATAGGGCCGCCGGCAAGCTGATGACGGCGGCACCGTTTCGACCACGAAGGAGGCAGTGACCAAGGGAAGTCCATTTCGAGAGGTGAACCATGTTCGTCCACAACAAACGACTTCAGTACACCGTGCGGGTGGCGGGACCCAATCCGGGCCTTGCCAACCTGATGCTTGAGCAGTTCGGCGGTCCGCAAGGGGAACTCGCCGCCGCGATGCGCTATTTCACCCAGGGCGTTGCCGAGGATGACCCAGGCCGCAAAGACATGCTGATGGACATCGCCACCGAGGAACTGAGCCACCTCGAGGTGATCGGCTCCATCGTCGGCATGCTCAACAAGGGCGCCAAGGGCGAGCTGGCCGAGGGCGCCGAGAAGGAGGCCGACCTGTATCGTTCGCTGACCGGCGGCGGCAACGACTCGCACATCACCTCGTTGCTCTACGGCGGCGGCCCGGCCCTGACCAACTCCGGCGGCATTCCCTGGAGCGCGGCCTACGTCGACACCATCGGTGAGCCCACGGCCGACCTGCGCTCGAACATCGCGGCCGAAGCGCGGGCCAAAATCGTCTACGAGCGGCTGATCAACGTCACCGACGACCCGGGGATCAAGGATGCGCTCAAATTCCTGATGACCCGCGAAATCGCCCACCAGAAGTCCTTCGAGAAGGCGCTGCATGCCATCCAGCCGAACTTCCCGCAGGGCAAACTGCCGGGCGATCCGAAGTTCGCCAGCGTCTACTACAACCTGTCGCAAGGTGAAGGCGACCTGCGCGGCCCCTGGAATCAGGGTCCGGAGTGGGAGTTCGTCGAGGATCCGCAACCGGCCGTCGACGGCGGTGACGGCAAGCCCTCGGTCGAGCTGAGCAAGGATCAGCAGAAGGTCGTGCAGCAGATGGCGGTGCGGACCCAGTCCGACCTGTCGGTCGATCCGCTGACCGGTGCCGACCTCGGCTCCGGTGCCGCAGTGAAAAAAGACAAGAGCTGACGGTAGCAATAGCCGATGCGGCTGCGACCAGCCGCATCGGCTACCGTCCCTTGTTTTGTCCTAGATCTGCCGCAGCCTGATCCGGGCTGCGGCTGTCCGAGCTCGTCCGCGCGAAACAGCTGTCCTGGGCAAAACCGGCTCTGGCCGCTCCGGCAGTGGCGCGGCCCCGCGTTAGCCACTAGCGACAATCCATGCACGGCGAAGCAGGCGCACCGTCCTGGCGCACCTGCATGGGCGCTCGCGAATCAGCGCAACCGCAGCGCGTCGCGGATGGTGAAGAACATGTCGGTCTGGTCGGTCAGGCCCGTCACGTTGGCGGCTTGAGGCCCATAGGCCGCGATGCGCAACTGGGAGCCGGTATGCGCCTGCGAACCGCCTTCGGACGTGCCGTAACTCACCGCCATGGGCGCGCCTTCCTTGGTCATCAGCAAGGCGCTCAAGCCGGGCGCCGAGGAATCGAGCGGGATGATCTGGCTGGAGTGGGCGTGGTCCGCGGTGACGATAACCAGCGTGTGCCCGTCCGCCTTGGCGAACTCCAGCGCGACCTGTACGGCTTCGTCGAGATCCACGGTTTCGCCGATTTGGCCGCAGGGGTTGGCGGCGTGGTCCTGCTTGTCGATGGAGGCGCCTTCAACCTGCAGGAAAAAGCCCTTCTGATTGGTTCTGAGCAGGTTGATCGCGGTCCGGGTCATCGCGCCCAGTTCGGGAATGTCCGAGGTGCGTTCCGGGTTCGGCTGGCAGGAGGCTGGCGTCATGGTGAGGTTGCCATGGTAGATCGCCTTCGGCCCGGTCCAGCGCACCGGCATGTTGCCCGGAGAGAACAGGCCCAGCAGCGGCTGGCGCTGGTTCGCTGAGCGGACCTTGCCCAGCTGTTCGGCGTTCTCGACGATCTGGAAGCCGCTCGCGATGGCCTGCTCGCGCAGCGTCTTGCCCTGCCATTTCCCGGCTTTGGCGGTTTCGGCGAACGTCTTGGCCCCGCCGCCCAGCACCACGTCCGGACGGGTCGTGAGCAACTGTTCGGCGATGGAGCCGCGGCCGCCGTTTTCCAGGGCGTTGCTCGGGCAGACGCTGCTTGTCGCGTCCGGCCCGTAGCACTTGCGCGCGGTCACGTGTGCGTATTGCGCAGCAGGCGTCGCGTCCTCGATTTCGGCCGTGGAGACGTTGCCCGTGGCCATGCCATTGGCCTTGGCCAGTTCCAGCAGGGTGGCATGGTCCTGCTCACGGATATCGACACCCAGCGCCCCGTTATAGGTCTTGACGCCGGAAGACCAGGCCGTGCCCGAAGCCGCGGAATCGGTGACGTACTCGGGCAGGCCGCTATCCTTGTGCAGCGCGTAGTGGGTGTACTGCCCCGTCAGCGGCAGGGCGTCGATGCCCTTGAAGAAACCGCCGGCGCCCATGGCGTAGTTGCGGGCCAGGGTGATTTCCGAATCGCCCATCCCGTCGCCGATCAGCAGGATCACGTTCTTGACCCGTGCATTGGACAGCGAGGCCCTGAGTGCCGGGGTGATGTTGCCCTCAAGCCGGCGAGCACCGCCGAATTGGGTGATGTCGCCGTGGGCGCTCCGATCGGCAAGCAACGAACTGCTGGCAAGATTGTTGTCGCTGGCGAACGCCGGGGCTGCGCAAGCCAGCAAGGTAACCGAGGTGGCAATGGAGATGGCCAAGGGGTAGCGCGTCATGTCGTCAGTCTCTGTCTGGTGGGCCTTTGGTAAGAGCCCCTCTGGCACTGAAAAAACCGGCAAGCCAGCCATTCCGAAGGCTGCGAGGAGAAGGCCGCTAGACTGTGCGGCGCTTCGGTTACAACGCTATTAGGCGACGGCCGGTTGTTTTCAGGTATTTGAATGCTCGCCTCGGGCTTTGGTAAATGCCCAAGCGGTGCTCCATGCCGGCTGCAGGCCGGGTAAGGCCGCATTTTGCGGATGATCGGGCGTTTAGCTTTACCCAGTGATGGCACGAAGATACTGTGGCCATCGCAGCAGCGCCTGACGGTGCTGTGATGCGTCAAGGGTGCGCGTTCAAGCGCACTGTCATCATGCATACTTGCTACTTCAGGCTGTTTGGTCCGGGCACGTTTCGCCCCGCTGGGCATCCGAATCGCTATCGTTCCGGGACTGCGCATGGACAAGAAGTCTCTATCCGAGCGGGACATCTGCAGCAAATTCATCTCACCTGCGATCGCCCTGGCTGGCTGGGATATTCAGAAACAAGTCCGTGAGGAAGTCAGCTTTACCAAAGGACGGATCATCGTGCGCGGCAAGCTACACAGCCGCGGCGAATCACGCCGAGCTGATTACATCCTCTACCACCAGCCGAACTTGCCGATCGCTGTGATCGAGGCGAAGGACAACAAGCATTCCCTGGGCTCGGGCATGCAGCAGGCCCTGGGTTACGCCGAGGCGCTGGACGTGCCCTTCGTGTTCTCCAGCAATGGCGATGGCTTCCTGTTTCACGACCGCAGCGGCACGGGTGATCAGGTCGAAACGCAGCTGAGCCTCGAGCAGTTCCCCAGCCCCGTCGAACTCTGGCAGCGCTATTGCCGCTGGAAGGGTCTTGAAGGTGATGCTCAGCGGAAAGCCGAAGCGCCGTACTACGACGACGGCACAGGGCGCATGCCGCGTTACTACCAGACCAACGCCATCAACCGTACCGTTGAGGCCGTCGCGCGAGGGCAGGATCGCATTTTGCTGGTCATGGCCACCGGCACCGGCAAGACCTACACCGCCTTCCAGATTATTTGGCGGCTGTGGAAGTCGAAGCAGAAGAAACGCATCCTGTTTCTCGCCGACCGCAACATCCTCGTCGACCAGACCAAGAACAACGACTTCAAGCCCTTCGGCGCAGCGATGACCAAGATCGCCAAGCGGCAGATCGATACGTCCTACGAGATCTATCTGTCGCTGTATCAGGCTGTCACCGGCGCCGAGGAAGAGCAGAACGTCTACAAGCAATTCTCCCGGGACTTCTTCGATCTGATCGTCATCGACGAATGCCACCGCGGCAGCGCAGCGGAGGATTCGGCCTGGCGGGAGATTCTTGACTACTTCTCCGGTGCCACCCACGTCGGCCTTACCGCCACCCCGAAGGAAACCAAAGAGGTTTCCAGCATCACCTACTTCGGTGAGCCGGTGTACAGCTACACCTTGAAGCAAGGTATCGAGGACGGCTTTCTCGCACCGTACAAGGTAGTGCGCATCGACTTCGACAAGGACCTGCAAGGCTGGCGGCCGCCCAAGGGCATGCTCGACAAGAACGGCGAGCTGATCGAAGACCGCATCTACAACCTCAAGGACATGGACCGCACCCTGGTCATCGAGGCGCGCACCCAGCTGGTTGCGCAGAAGGTCAGCGAGTTCCTCAAGGCCACCGATCCGTTCCAGAAGACCATCGTCTTCTGCGACGACATCAACCACGCCGAGCGTATGCGCCAGGCGCTGGTCAATCTCAATCCCGAGCGCGTGGCCGAGAACCGCAAGTACGTCATGCGCATCACTGGAGATGATCAGGAAGGCAAGGCCGAGCTGGATAACTTCATCGATCCGGAATCGCGCTACCCGGTCATTGCTACCACCAGCAAGCTGATGACCACCGGGGTCGATGCCCAGACCTGCAAGCTGGTCGTGCTCGATCAGCACATCAAGTCGATGACCGAGTTCAAGCAGATCATCGGCCGCGGCACCCGCATCAACGAGGATTTCGGCAAGTACTGGTTCACCATCATGGACTTCAAGAAGGCCACCGAGCTGTTTGCCGACCCGGCCTTCGATGGCGATCCCGTTGTGATCTATGCGCCCTCAGGCGATGAGCCCCCGGTCCCGCCGGACGACCTGTTGGAAGGTGACGGCATCACCGCTGGCAGCGAGGCCGAGGCCGGTGAGCTGGAGTTCACCGGAGAGGAAGGCGGCAAAAAACGCATCAAGTACGTCATCGACAACCTTCCGATCTATGTCATCGCCGAGCGCGTGCAGTACTACGGCCCGGATGGCCGGCTCATCACCGAGTCACTGAACGACTACACCCGCACCTGCGTACACAAGCAGTTCGCTTCGCTGGACGACTTCCTCCGCCGCTGGAGTGATGCCGAGCAGAAGAAGGCCATCATTGACGAGATGGCGGCTCAGGGCGTGATGTGGGAAGCCCTGGCCGAAGAGGTGGAAAATAAACAGGGCAAGCCGTTCGATCCGTTCGACCTGATCTGTCACGTCGCTTTCGACCAGCCCGCTCTATCCCGTCGCGAGCGTGCCGACCAGGTCAAGAAGCGCAACTACTTCGCCAAATACTCCGGTGCCGCCCGGCAGGTGCTGGAAGCGCTGCTGGATAAATACGCCGACACCGGCATCGAGCACATTGAAGACATCAAGATCCTTCAGCTCGACCCCTTCAACCAGATCGGCGCGCCCATCGAGCTGATCGGGGCATTCGGCGGCAAGGCTGGCTACAACCAGGCCGTCCATGAGTTGGAAGACGAGCTCTACGCCGGTTGACCCGGCGTTGTCGTAGGGCGGGCAACGGCTAAGCCTTGGCGGCACTCGAGGATGAACTGCGGCGGTCTCGGCGGGTTGCACCTCACACTGGCCGAGGCGCTGGGGTATACCCATTGGTGGGCTGAAGCCCACCCTACGTAGGAGTACATGGTTGAGCCAGGCCATTGTAGGCGCGAGCTTGGTCGCGAAAAGCAGCGTCTGCCGCCACGACCCAACCGCTATACAATCCCCCGTTTTTGTTTCACCCGCCGGGAATCAGCCATGTCCATCAGCTCCACCATCAAATCCATCCAGGACATCATGCGCAAAGACGTTGGTGTCGACGGCGACGCTCAGCGCATCGGCCAGCTTGTCTGGCTGCTGTTCCTCAAGATCTTCGATGACCGCGAGCTGGAATGGGAGCTGATGGACGACAACTACCGCTCGCCCATCCCCGACAGCTGCCGCTGGCGCACCTGGGCTGCTGACCCGGAAGGCATGACGGGCGATGCGCTGAAAGACTTCATCGACAACAACCTGTTCCCGCAGCTGCAGAACCTGCACGAATACAGCAATACGCCGTTCGCCTTCGTGGTGCGCAGCGTGTTCGAAGACGCCTACAACTACATGAAGTCCGGCCAGCTGCTGCGCCAGGTGATCAACAAGATCCAGCAGGGCGTGGACTTCAACAAGGCGCAGGAGCGCCACGAGTTCGGCAACCTCTACGAACAATTGCTGCGCGACCTGCAGAACGCCGGCAACGCGGGCGAGTTCTACACGCCGCGCCCGGTTACCGAGTTCATGGTGCGCATGGTCGACCCCAAGCTCGACGAGAAGGTCATGGACCCGGCCTGCGGCACGGGCGGCTTCCTCACCTGCACCATCGAGCACAAGCGCAGCCGCTATGTAAAAACCGCCGAGGACGAGCGCACGCTGCAGGCCAGCATCTACGGCGTGGAGAAGAAGCCGCTGCCGCACCTGCTGGCCACCACCAATATGGTCCTGCACGGCATGGAGGTGCCGAACCAGATCCGCCACGACAACACCTTGCGTAGGCCGCTGATCAGCTGGGGGCCGAAGGAGCGGGTCGACTGTATCGTCGCCAACCCGCCGTTCGGTGGCATGGAAGAAGACGGCATCGAAACCAGCTTCCCGGCTGCCTTCCGTACCCGGGAAACCGCCGACCTGTTTCTCGTACTGATCATGCACCTGCTCAAAGACGGCGGCCGCGCTGCCGTGGTGCTTCCTGACGGCTTCCTGTTCGGCGAAGGCATCAAGAGCCGTATCAAGGAAAAGCTGCTGACCGAGTGCAACCTGCACACCATCGTTCGCCTGCCCAACGGTGTGTTCAACCCCTACACCGGCATCAAGACCAACCTGCTGTTCTTCACCAAGGGCACACCGACCAGAGAGGTGTGGTTCTACGAGCACCAGTACCCAGCCGGCGTGAAGAACTATTCCAAGACCCGCCCGATGCGCATCGAAGAGTTCGCCGTGGAGGAGGCCTGGTGGGGCAGTGAGGCCGATGGCTTTGCCGCACGCGTGGAAAACGAGTTCGCCTGGAAGGTCAGCCTGGATGAGCTGAAAGCCCGTAACTGGAACCTCGACTGCAAGAACCCCCATGTCGGCGAGCAGATCAGCCACGACCCGGACCAGTTGCTGCGGGACTATGCCCAGCTGCAAGGCGAAATCAGCCAGTTGCGCGACCAGCTCAAGGCGGTGCTGGTCGAGGCGCTGGAGCGTTCATGAGCACTCAAGGAAGAAGACGATGAGCAACGAGATCGCGATCTACGAAAGTGACAACGGCCATATCAACGTCACGCTGGCGCAGGAAACAGTCTGGCTGACCCAGCGACAGCTGGCCGAACTGCTCGGCTCGACGCCGGAAAACATATTGATGCACCTGCGCAATATCTACCGCGATGCCGAATTGGACGCTTCGGCAACTACTAAGGATTTCTTAGCAGTTCGCACAGAAGGCAAGCGGCAGGTTCAGCGCACGCTCAAGCATTACAACCTGGACGCCATCATTTCCGTGGCCTACCGGGTGAATTCCCGGCGTGGGGTGCAATTTCGGCAATGGGCCACTGCGCTGCTCAAACAGCACCTTACGCAGGGTTACACACTCAACCGTGAACGCTTCGAGGCCAACGCCCGCGAACTGGAAGCAGCGCTGGAGCTGGTACGCAAGGCCGCTCGCACGCCGGAGCTGGATACCGAAGGCGGGCGCGGACTGGTGGAAATTGTCAGCCGCTACGCCCAGACCTTCCTCTGGCTACAGCGTTATGACGAAGGCTTGCTCACCGAGCCCACCGGCAGCCCCGGCGGTGAGTTGCCCGACGCAGGCCAGGCGCGCCGGCAGCTGGATGAACTCAAGACCCAGCTGATGGCCCGTGGCGAAGCCAGCGACCTGTTCGCCCGCGAACGTGGTGATGGATTGGCCGCGCTGCTCGGCAACCTCGAACAAAGCGTGTTCGGCGAACCGGCTTACCCGAGCCTGGAAAGCAAGGCGGCGCACCTGCTGTATTTCGTGGTCAAGAATCACCCCTTTGCCGACGGCAACAAACGCAGTGGCGCTTACCTCTTCGTCGACTTCCTGCACCGCAACGGTCGTCTGCTCGATGCCGAGGGCAATGCCGTGATCAACGACACCGGGCTGGCGGCGCTGACCCTGTTGGTCGCCGAATCCGCCCCCGCACAGAAAGACACCCTGATCCGCCTGATCATGAACATGCTTGCCCCGGAAAATCGTCCATGACCGCTCTGCTGACCGATAACCTGCCGCTGCTGGCCGGCGCGCCCAATGGCATGAAGAAGCTGCGTGAGCTGATTCTGGAACTGGCGGTGCGCGGCAAGCTGGTGCCGCAAGATCCAAATGATGAGCCGGCCAGTGAGTTGCTAAAGCGCATTGCCGAGGAAAAGGCGGGGTTGGTGGCGGAGGGGAAAATCAAAAAGCAGAAGCCGCTTCCTGAAATTGATACAGAAAATCTGCCTTTCAGTTTGCCCGCTAATTGGCAGTGGGTCCGACTGGGTGACTCGTTGGAAATGATAAATGGGAGGGCATTCAAACCTACAGACTGGAAAAACTCTGGGCTTCCCATCGTACGTATCCAGAACCTTAACAGAGCAGACGCCCCATTTAACTATTGCGATGAGTCCGATGTTGACGGACGACATATCATAGGCTCCGGATCAATTCTAATAAGCTGGTCCGGTACACCTGGAACATCGTTTGGTGCATTTATATGGTCACGGGGACGGGCGGCACTTAATCAGCATATTTTCTCTTGCTTTCAGAAGGGTGGTGCTTTCTTTGACCGATTCCTAGTCTTGGCCATTAATACCCGTCTTGACGAGTTAATTGCTAAGGCACATGGCGGCGTTGGCCTACAGCACGTCACCAAAGGAAAGCTCGAAGCGCTGACTTTAGTTGTGCCGCCGCTCGCCGAACAACACCGCATTGTCGCCAAAGTCGATGAGCTGATGGCCCTGTGCGACCGTCTGGAAGCCCAACAGGCTGACGCCAAAAGCGCCCATGCCCAACTGGTGCAAGCGCTGCTTGATAGCGTTACTCAGGCCGCCGATGCCGAAGATTTCGCCGCCAGCTGGCAGCGCCTGGCCGAACACTTCCACACCCTATTCACCACCGAACCCAGCATCGATGCTCTCAAGCAAGCCCTGCTGCAACTGGCGGTGATGGGCAAGCTGGTGCCGCAGGATGCGAGTGACGCACCGGCCAGCGAGCAGCTGAAGCGCGTCGAGCTAGAAAAGCAGGCAACCTTTAACGGAAGAAATAGAGTAGAAAAGCTCCGCCCTGCAGATGCAGATGATGAGAAGCCGTTTACGCTTCCGTCTCAGTGGGTATGGGCTCGCTTGGGGGAGCTTGCAGTCAACGGACCCTCAAACGGTTTTTCACCCAAGCCGGCTTCGGTAGAAACTCCCTATAGATGCTTGACGCTAAGCGCTACGACGCGAGGTGTCTTCAATAATCAGTGCTTCAAGTTTGTAGATATCGATACTGATACCGCTAGAAAGTACTTTCTCAAAAATGGCGATCTTTTGATTCAGCGGGCAAACTCGATAGATTATGTCGGGGTTTCAGCTATTTATGATGGTGCGGATGATCAGTTCATTTTTCCTGACTTAATTATGAGAATAAAGATTTCGGAATGTTTGGATAAATATTTCATACACTGCTATCTATCTTCAGTTGCAGGTAGAGCCTACTTTAGAGCACATGCGACGGGTACCCAGGGGAATATGCCAAAGATTAATCAAGGCACCGTAGTGAACGCTCCCGTACCAATTCCACCACTCGCCGAACAACACCGCATCGTCGCCAAAGTCGATCAGCTAATGGCCCTCTGCGACCAGCTAAAAACCCGCCTAACCCAGGCCCGCCATTTCAACGAACAACTGGCCAGCGCCCTGGTCGCACAGGCCGTTGCCTAAAGCCTTCCCAAACACGGATGTATAAGGAACCCTGATGCAAACCCGCGAATTATCCCTGGTCGGGAAACTGGATAGCGGCCTGACCAAAGGCCTGTGCCTGCTGCTTGGCTGGCTGAAAACTGCAAGCTTGTGGTTGCTCGGCTTGCTAACGCTGGCACTGCTGCCTTTCCTGATCTTTGAGTATGGCGAGGGTCTCGCTGATCTCTCCCTCTTGGAGTGGGCGTTTATGCCATTGCTAGCTTTGCTGCTTTGGCGGCACGTCCATTACTGCCAGCATTTTGCGACAGGTATTTGGCATGGATTGACCCGTTTGCTGATCTGCCAGGGCATCATGGGCGCCCTCGGTTTGTTACTAATCGGCTTGCTCACTTCTGTGATGGTGCAAACGGAGCATTTGCAGACACTGCTCTCCTACCTCACGCAAGACGACCCTATCAGCAAACTTGTGAGTTTGGGTTCAGTCTTGCTGGCTGCGTACCTCGCGGCGCCTACTGCACGCATCACTGTTCCTTCGATGCCTAAAGCGGCACCTATCCGGATGGAACCCACTGTTACCCAAGCGGCCAAGGAGGCTAGCCTGTGAAATCTTCATTCCTGACTTTCGCCTGCCTGCTGACCAGCTTGTCCATACCAGCTGGACAAGCCAACGATGACCCTCAGTATTTGATTCAGAGCTGCCAGGAGCTGGTCGATGCATACACTGAAGCCGATCAACTGCGCACCATTGCCAAAGTGGCTTCAAGCTTCTCTGAGGCGCTGCGTGCGGGTTATTGCATGGGCCGGGTCGATGAGTATCGCCGCAGCTACAAGTGCGCTACCGATGATTGGTTTGAGCAGGCCGCGCGGATTGCGGAGATGCCCGAGTCGTTCAGCGCTCGCACTTCTGTAGACGAGCTACTGGAGCATTCCTGTGCAGGCTGAGGCGCGTAATTGGCCGGAGCTTGCTCAGGTCTATGACCAGTTGCTGTGTACGAAAATCGGCTTGGCCAAGCCCTTGAGCCAACATGGCAAATTGCTCGATGCATTGAAGACGCTGGTCAATGCGCTGAGCCCTTCGACCAAGAACAAGGATGAGGTGTATCGGTACCCCAGCCGTACCAAGCCCATCCTGATTCAGTTGGACTGGATACCACTTGGGAGCGGGAAAGATAGTCGCAATCGCGTGCTGATCAACCCGGCGCACATCACCCTGCTGTGGAATGCCATTCTGCTACAAGGCGTGTTTGGTGAGCCCAAGCTCGTGGCTGACTTGCTAAAACCCAAGGCTAATCGCCAGTCACTGGTGGATTGGGCTAAGCAGCTATTCCTAGAGCGTCAGTCTCTCGCAGGGCTTGGCCTACTCCGCCAAGAGTTGGTGGTTTTTCTGGATCGGCTGCCCATTGCCGATCTCCACGAAGAGCCGCTGCCTAATCCCTTTGCCGACACCCTTCCGCAAATGGGCCTCGGTCATCTGCACGGCAATCTTCTTAAGTCATTGGCGGCGCAGACCGCTGCCCTGTCGCTGGGCGACAGCATGATGGCGCATTACCTAAGTGGTGATCTGGAGCAGGCTTACAAGCAAGCCGGTGAGCTGCAAACCGAAAGCGAGTTGCTGCTGCGTTATCGCGACCTTGTCATCCATGAATATGAAGAAGCCAAGGACTTCTACGAACTGCTTCGTTCGCTGAGAAAAAAGTAGGCTGGTTGTGGATTCCACAAATCAACACTGGCTCCGTCATCAAAGAGGAGCCAACCATGACAACCTATCAACCCCTGCCTACTGATCCTGGCATCGATCAACTGGATCTGTTTGCGCTTCACTTCGCTCCCCAGGTGCAAGGCCTGGACTGGACAAAAGCTGAACAGCAGTACCGCCGTTTTCTAAACTTGAAGAAGTGCTATCCCAATCAGCTGCTGATGCCATCCGGCGCGGCCTGGCAGTTGTGGCAGGCGCACGTTCTGGACACTCGCCGTTACCGCAGCGATTGCGAGCGCCTGTTTGGCCGTTTTATTGACCACTTTCCCTACCTTGGCTGTGGCAGCACGGCTGACCGGCGCGAAAGGCATTTTGCCGAACAGCTGTATCAGGGGCTGTACGCCCGGCACTTCCCCGCGCCATTCGGTGCATTGGCTTTGAGCAACTAAGCCTCATCACGCTTTCGCTACACCCGAAAAACTTAATACAGACAGCTCGCATCAACGCCAAGAGCAGCGCCCGCTGTCGCCCGGAAGAAAGGAATCGATCATGTTGAAAATCAAATTTGTTGGTGCAATCGAAGGTGTCAGTGGCTCGTGCACATGGCTGCACCACACCGATTCCGATACTCAGTTTCTAGTGGACTGCGGTATGCACCAAGGCAACGAACGAGAGGAATGGGCTAATAGCCAGGCATTCCCTTTCCAAGCAGCACGCCTCAAATATGTGCTGCTGACTCATGCCCATATTGATCACTGTGGCCTGTTGCCCCGGTTGGTACGTGAGGGGTTTACCGGTTCGGTTTACGCCACCCGTGCAACCCGCGAACTCACTGAACTGATGCTGCTGGACTCTGCGCGGGTAAGCGGCATGTCTACTGAACAAGAGGTTAAGCGGATTCGCTGGAGCGTTCTGGATGATGACCTCGGTTTCAAGTGGGGCCGCAGCATTCGCTTGGCCGAAGGTATTTGGATGGCCTACCTGCGCAGCAGCCATATATTGGGTGCCTGCTTGATCAGTATTGGCTGGAAGGTAAATGAAGGTAATCGCTCCATTTGTTTCAGCGGTGACGTTGGCTGCCAGACGGATGAAAACGCCTATCTGCCGCTGATGAAGAGCGGCCAACACCCGTTTGCAGACACGGACTACATCGTTGTTGAGTCCACTTACGGCGGCCGCATCCGAGCACAAGAGCATCAGGATTCCCAGTTGCGCCTGGCACGCCTTGCGGAGGTGATCGCCCACACTCTGTTCGTCAAGGGCGGTAAGGTCCTGATGCCTGCCTTCTCGCTGCACCGTGCCCAGGAATTGCTGATGGACGTCCTGAACTGGATGAAAGTTAACCTGCCAGCACACAGGCGCGCGTTTGGGCATAGCGACAATGATCGGCCGCTCACTGCCAATGTCCATGCGCCACTGGGCCACGCGGTGACACAGGTCTATGCAAAACACCTTTGCAGTAAGTCGCCTAACGGCAAGTTCAAATACCTGAATGCAGAGCTGTGCGAGTCGCTGGCCATGCACGCCGATGAGATTCAGGCAATGTTGCAGCGGCTGGTCGAGCATGGGAGCGTCAAGGCCGGCGATAGGGGCTGCCTGAGCATGACAAAACCTAGGCAGCCCTCCAATTTTGAAGCCGATATCGTGATCGCCAGCGCCGGCATGTGCGACAACGGCCCGGTGGTCAGTTATCTGGAGCGCTGGGGTAATGATCCACGTAACACCGTGATCCTTACGGGCTATCAGTCGGGAGGTTCGAAAGGAGCGGAACTGATGCAGCGTGCAAACTTGTCCACTCTTCCTATGGATAGCTTGGCTCTGGGCCAGGCGGAAGTGATCGATATGTCGCCGTACTACTCGGCTCATGCTGATCAAGTGATGCTACTGGACTTCCTGTTTCGCACCGATGGGTATGGATCTGGAAAGCCAGCGACCGTCTTTCTCAACCATGGTAACCCTTCGAGCAAATACGCCTTGCGTGAAGCCGTACGGCAGCGTGCTGCCTCGGCCATGCCGCATGACCGCAAGATCATGGCTGTGCGGATCGCTGACGCCCGCTGGTTCGACCTGGATACCTGTGAGCCCATCGAGGACAGCAACAAGCAAGCTGAATTACTGAGAGAGGTGGAGGACCTGCGTTCACAGCTAAGGCAGCTGACCGAGGAGAGTCCGACGATAGCCGTTACAGCACCGACAACGCCTGGCATGTGCCGCGATGATGGAGCCGGGATGGTTTTTTGAACAACGCGAAGCCATTTCCGGAAAACGGTAACGGTAACAGTAGGTGGTTTCAGTGTTGGCTAACGTTTGGTTGACGGCTCTTAGGCCCTATATGCCATGGCGTTTAGGTTTGTCCAAGACTGGCAAAAACGCTGGGCACAAAAAAGCCGGCCTTGTGGGCCGGCTTCCGTTAGCGGTATTGGCTTATTTTTGGTAAGCCGCCACAGCCTTGGTGATTGCTGCACGGGCGGCGTCGGCGCCTTCCCAGCCTTCGACCTTGACCCACTTGCCCTTCTCCAGATCCTTGTAGTTCTCGAAGAAGTGCTTGATCTGCTCGATCAGCAGCGGCGGCAGGTCGGTGTATTCCTTTACGTCCACATACAGCTGGCTCAGCTTGTCGTGCGGGACGGCGATCAGCTTGGCGTCGCCGCCGGCTTCGTCGGTCATGTTCAGCACGCCCACGGGACGGCAGCGGATGACGGAGCCTGGAGCAACCGGGTAGGGGGTTACAACCAGGACGTCGAGCGGGTCACCGTCGTCGGCCAGAGTGTGCGGGATGAAGCCGTAGTTCGCCGGGTAGAACATCGGCGTGGCCATGAAGCGGTCGACGAACAGGCAGTCGGTGTCGTGATCGATTTCGTATTTGATCGGCGCGTGGTTGGCCGGGATTTCGATGGCGACGTAGATGTCGTTTGGCAGGTCTTTGCCGGCCGGGACTTTGCTGTAGCTCATGAACATTGCTCCGTGGTCGGCCAAGGCGGCCTGGGGCGAAAAAAGTGGGCGCGATTATAGGCGCAGTGTCGGGCGTTTTGCCATGCCGGCGGTGGCGAAGCTCGCGGGCCTGGCAATGCGCGCATTCGACGGTCTCAGGTCAGTGAGGTTCCGCATACTGCGGATGGCTGGCCTGCAGTTGTTGCAGGCGTGTCAGCGGGTCCTGTCGATAGAAGGCCGCGAGCTGCCGGTAGACCTCTGGGTAGGCCTCGTGCAAGAGATCGGGGGCGCTGAAGAAGTATTCGCTGGTGACGGCGAAGAACTCGGCCGGGTTCTCCGCGGCGTAGGGCTCGATGGCGGTGTGGGCATGGGGATGGGCGTCCAGCCGGGCATTGAGCGCGTCGTACGCCTTTTGCATGGCGTGGGCCCAATCCTCGATACGCATGGTGCGATGCAGCGGGGGCAGGCCGTTGGCGTCGCCGTTGAGCATGTCGAGCTTGTGTGCGAGCTCGTGGATCACCAGGTTGTAGCCCTCCCAGGCGCCGCTATGCCGGACACCTGGCAGGGCGAGAATCACTGGCCCCTGCAACCAGGCTTCGCCGCTGTGCTCGCCGTCCCACTCGTGCATCACGCCAGTGGAGTCGCGGTGCTTTTGCGGGCTGTGGAAATCGTCGGGGTAGATCACGATTTCATGGAAACCCTGATACCAGTCCAGGTCTGCCAGGTGCAGCAAGGGCAGCTCGGCCTGGGCGGCCAGGCGAAGGCGGTCAGCGGGCTCCAGCTCGACGCCGGGCAGCGCGGTCAGCCGTTTGGCATGCAGGAACAGCAGGCTGCGCTCGCGCAGACGCTCGGTCTCCTCGGCGCTCAGCCCATCGAGAATCGGCAGGCTGTCGAGCACGCTTTGCCAGAGTGCCGGTTCGATGGCGAGACGGGCGAGGATGCGCTTGCGGCGCCAGTCGCGAAAAGACCACATGGGAGAGCTTCCAGCCTGGGGCCGATCACCTTAAGCGCGGTGGGGGTGGGCAGCAAGCAAGCGGTTCGGTGGGAGTGGCGCAAGTGGCGCGCCTGTGTGGGCGAAATGGCGTGGACGCTGACCTATCGATGCGTCCAGTCCCCAAAGCGGCTGCGGGTTGAGTCTCGCGCGGCGTGCCTCGGGCAGCTGGCACCAAATCGGCTGTGCATCATCTGTCGCGACAGGCCATCCATCAACCGAGCAAAAAATTGCCGACCTTCGGCGTGCCGTCATCCAGGCTGAGCATTTCCGCTTCGTCTTTAAGATTCACGCCGGAGAGCTGCCGGCGGCAGGCTTCACGCATCAAATGAATCAGCCGGTGGGCGGCGAGGTTGTAGCTCAGGCCCTCCAGACGGATGTTGGAGATGCAGTTGCGGTCGGCATCGGTGCGCCCGACCTTGGGCGCGTAGGTGAAGTACAGGCCCAAGCTGTCCGGGGAGCTCAGACCGGGGCGTTCGCCGAGCAGCATGACCACCATCTTTGCCTTCAGCCGCTCGCCCACCTCGTCACCGAGCGCGACGCGGCTTTGCTGCACCAGGCTGATCGGCGCAAGGCTCCAGCCGTCTTTTTCGATCTGCTCCTCGATGCGCTGCAGCAAGGGCAGGGCGTGGCGCTGTACGGCGAGCGCTGACAGGCCATCGGCAATGACGATGGCTAGGTCGTAGCCTTCGGCATGGCCGGTGGCGTGGTCAGTCAGCTGCTCGGCAGAGGCTTCGTCCAGACGTCGTCCCAGGTCGGGGCGTTGGAGGTAAATGTAGCGGTCGGCTGCTGCGGAGCGCAGTTGCAGAGTGCTGAATCCCTTTTCTTCTAGTTGACGAGCCAGCTCTTCGATATCGAGGGATAAATGCACGGCGTCGCGCGCCTGGGCATGGGCGAACTGGAAATCCAGCTGGGCATCAGTGGGCAGACTGGCGCCGGCACGACCCAAAGCGATGCGCGCCGGTGTGAGCTGGCGCAGGTGAGCCCAGGGGTTGGTAGTGATGGCGGGCTTGTCGGGCATGGTGGCCTCCGAGGGGTAGGCGAGTCCGATTCGCGAGCAAGCTCGCTCCTGCGGGTGGCAGTGTCAGGGTTGTTTGCCGGGTTGGTTTGTACGGGTGTCGCACGGTTTGCTTTTG
>DAMBNU010000003.1:54159-164617 GCA_032064305.1 Pseudomonas sp.
TAGGAGCCAGCTTGCTGGCGAAGCGGTTTCGGGGCGGCGCGTTGGGTTGGGTTCGGGTGCATGGTTGTGGTTTTCCCGCGCCTTGGCGCTCGATCGCGAGCAAGCTCGCTCCTACGGATGGCGGTGCCGGGGCTGTTTGCCGGGTTGGTTTGTACGGGTGTCGCACGGTTTGCTTTTGTAGGAGCCAGCTTGCTGGCGAAGCGGTTTCGGGGCGGCGCGTTGGGTTGGGTTCGAGTGCCATGGTTGTGGTTTTCCCGCGCCTTGGCGCTCGATTCGCGAGCAAGCTCGCTCCTACGGATGGCGGTGCCGGGGCTGTTTGCGGAATGCGTTCCTACGAGTGCGGCACGGTTTTCCTTGTAGGGGTCGGCTTGCTTCATGCCATCCGCTCCAGCGCCTGGCGAAAGGCGGGCGGCAGCTGGCTGCTCATCTGCAGGCGGCCGCCGTCCTGGCGCAAGATTTCCATCTTGGCCAGCCATTCCTCGAATTCTGGTGCGGGTCGCAGACCGAGGCTTTGGCGCAGATAGAGCGCGTCGTGGAATGAAGTGGTCTGGTAGTTGAGCATCACGTCGTCCGAGCCCGGAATGCCCATGATGAAGTTGATGCCGGCGGTGCCGAGCAGGGTCAGCAGCACGTCCATGTCGTCCTGATCGGCTTCGGCGTGGTTGGTGTAGCAGATGTCGCAGCCCATGGGCACGCCGAGCAGCTTGGCGCAGAAATGGTCTTCCAGCCCGGCGCGAATGATCTGTTTGCCGTTGTAGAGGTACTCCGGGCCGATGAAACCGACCACGGTATTGACCAGCAGCGGCTTGAATTTGCGCGCCACCGCATAGGCGCGTGCTTCGCAGGTCTGCTGGTCGACGCCGTGATGGGCGTTGGCCGACAGGGCGCTGCCCTGGCCCGTCTCGAAATACATCAGGTTGTCGCCGACCGTGCCGCGCTTCTGCGACAGACCGGCCTCGTAGCCTTCCTGCAACACCGCCAGGTTGATGCCGAAACTGCTGTTAGCCGCTTCGGTGCCGGCGATCGACTGGAACACCAGATCCAGCGGCGCTCCGCGGTTGATCGCCTCGATGGAGGTGGTGACGTGGGTAAGGATGCAGCCCTGGGTCGGGATCTCGTAGCGCTGGATGATGGCGTCGAGCATCTTCAGCAGTTCGCATATGCCGCTGGTGCTGTCGGTGGCCGGGTTGATGCCGATCACCGCGTCGCCGTTACCGTAGAGCAGCCCGTCGACGATACTCGCGGCGATGCCGGCGGCCTCGTCGGTGGGGTGGTTGGGTTGCAGGCGGGTGGACATGCGCCCGCGCAGGCCGATGGTGTTGCGAAATCGGGTGACGACGCGCACTTTCTGCGCGACGAGGATCAGGTCCTGCACGCGCATTATCTTCGACACTGCGGCGACCATTTCAGGTGTCAGGCCAGGCGCGAGCGCCTTGAGCGCAGCCTCGTCGGCATCATCCCCGAGCAGCCAGTTGCGGAAGTCGCCGACGGTCAGGTGACTGACCGGGGCGAAGGCGTTGGCGTCGTGGCTGTCGATGATCAGCCGCGTGACCTCGTCGGTTTCATACGGGATCAGCGCTTCCTCTAGAAAGCGCTTGAGCGGGATCTGCGCCAGGCACATCTGCGCGGCGACGCGCTCGGCGTCGCTGCTCGCCGCAACCTCCGCAAGAATGTCGCCGGAGCGCGCCGGGCTAGCCTTGGCCATCACCTCGCGCAGGCTGTCGAAGCGCCAGTTGGTGCCGCCTACGCTGTGCGAGTATCCCGTCATGCTCGTCTCCCATTGGCAGGTCGTGAACATCACCTGCGTTGGAATTACTGCGTCGAAAGCAGCCTCATTTGCGAGCCCAGTCGACATGCCCATTTCCACCATAAGCTCGTGCGAACCCGGTCCGCTTCAGTCCGCCCATGATGCGCACGGCTCGGTGGGCTAAAGCCCACCCTACGAAACTACTTCAACGTCGCCTCGGCATTCTCGATGGCGGCGAATTCCTCTTCCGGCGTGCCAGCGACCAGATGGTGTCGGCTGTAGAAAGCGAAGTAGGCGATGAAGATCGCGTAGATCACCACCGCGGCGATCACTACGCGCGGGTCGACCAGGAAGCCAGCCACCACCGCGATGCAGGCCAGCACCAACGCGACGCCGGAGGTCAGTACGCCGCCGGGGGTTTTGTAGGGGCGATGCAGATCCGGCCGGCGCATCCGCAGAACGATGTGCGAGGCCATCATCAGCACGTAGGAGAGGGTTGCGCCGAACACCGCGACGAGAATCAGCAGGTCACCCTGGCCGGTCAGCGAGAGCAAAAAGCCGATGATGCCGGGGATGATCAGCGCCATTACCGGGGCCTTGTTCTTGTTGGTCAGCGACAGCTTGCGCGGCAGGTAGCCAGCCCGTGACAACGCGAAGATCTGCCGCGAATAGGCGTAGATGATCGAGAAGAAGCTGGCGATGAGGCCGGCCAGGCCGACCAGATTGACGAAGCCGCTCATCCAGGTCGAAGAGCCGTAGGCGGTGGTCAGCGCTTCCACCAGCGGGTTGCCGGATTCGAGCAGCGTGCTGGAGCCGGCGCCACCGGGGCCAACCAGCAAGATTAGGCCGGCGAACGCGGCCAGAATCAGCATGGCCCCGATCAGCCCGCGCGGCATGTCGCGCTGTGGATTCTTGGTTTCCTCAGCGGCCAGCGGCACGCCTTCGACGGCAAGGAAGAACCAGATCGCATAGGGGATCGCTGCCCAGATACCCACATAACCGTAAGGCAGAAAATGGCTGGCGCCAGCAGCGGTGGTCGGTGCGATGTCCAGCAGCTTGTCCACGGAGAAATGCGGCACCATCGCCACGATGAACACGCCCAGCGCCAGCGCGGCGACCGCGGTGATGATGAACATCAGCTTCAGCGCTTCGCCGACGCCGAAGATGTGGATGCCGATGAAGATGATGTAGAAGGCCAGGTAGATCGCCCAGCCGCCGATGCCGAACAGCGACTCGCAATAGGCGCCGATGAACACGGCGATGGCCGCCGGTGCGATGGCGTACTCAATGAGGATCGCCGTGCCGGTGAGAAAGCCACCCAGCGGGCCGAACGCACTACGGGCAAAGCCGTAGCCGCCGCCTGCGGTGGGAATCATCGAGGACAGCTCGGCCAGCGAAAAGCACATGCACAGGTACATGGTCGCCATCAGCAGCGTGGCGATGAACAACCCGCCCCAGCCGCCTTGGGCGAGGCCGAAGTTCCAGCCGGCGTAGTCGCCCGAGATGACGTAGGCGACGCCGAGGCCAACCAGCAGCACCCAACCGGCGGCGCCTTTCTTGAGCTCGCGTTCCTGAAAGTAGGTACTGCCAACTGCTTCGAAATCGGTGGCGTGGGTCGCGGGTGTCGCACTGCTGCGTTCGAGAGCCATGGAGGATCATCCTTTGATGGGGTCGGGTACGGCAGGATCGTTAAAGCAAGCGCTGTGCCTTTGCGCGATCTACGGCGTTTGGGAGCCTCTTGAGTGGAAGTGCAGCCACGGGTGCACCAGCCCGACGCCTCTCGGCGCGGGCGGGCACTCTTTATGGGCTAGAAGTTATGGGCTAGAAAAACCCCAGCGGGTTGATGTCATAGCTGATCAGCAGGTTCTTGGTCTGCTGGTAGCTGTCGAGGATCATCTTGTGGGTTTCGCGACCAACGCCGGACTTCTTGTAGCCACCGAAGGCCGCATGGGCCGGGTAGAGGTGGTAGCAATTGGTCCACACGCGGCCTGCCTTGATCGCCCGGCCCATGCGATAGGCGCGGTTGATGTCACGGGTCCAGACGCCCGCGCCGAGCCCGTACTCGGTGTCGTTGGCGATGGCCAGGGCCTCGGCTTCGTCCTTGAAGGTGGTGACGCCGATCACCGGGCCGAAGATTTCCTCCTGGAACACACGCATCTTGTTGGTGCCCTTAAGCAGCGTCGGCTGGATGTAATACCCGGTCGCCAGGCTGCCTTCGAGTTTCTCCACGCCACCGCCGGTGAGCACTTCGGCACCTTCCTGTTTGGCGATTTCCAGGTAGGACATGATCTTGTCGAATTGCTGCTGGCTGGCCTGGGCGCCGACCATGGTGTCGGTGTCCAGCGGATCGCCGCGCTTGATCTGCGCCACCTTCTTCATCACCGCTTCCATGAACGGCCCGTAGATGGATTCCTGCACCAGCGCCCGCGACGGGCAGGTGCAGACTTCGCCCTGGTTGAAGAAGCCCAGCACCAGGCCTTCGGCGGCCTTTTCGATGAAGGTCGGCTCGGCCTGCATGATGTCTTCGAAATAGATGTTCGGGCTCTTGCCGCCCAGCTCCACGGTGCTCGGAATGATGGCTTCGGCAGCGCGCTTCATGATGTGCGAGCCGACCGGAGTGGAGCCGGTGAAGGCGATCTTGGCGATGCGCTTGCTGCTCGCCAGGGCTTCGCCGGCCTCGCGGCCATAACCCTGCACGATATTGAGCACGCCCGGGGGCAGCAGATCACCGATCACTTCCATCAGCACGGCGATGCCCAGCGGCGTTTGCTCGGCAGGCTTGAGTACCACGCAGTTGCCGGCGGCCAGCGCCGGGGCGAGTTTCCAGGCGGCCATCAGAATCGGGAAGTTCCAGGGAATGATCTGCCCGACCACGCCCAGCGGTTCGTGGAAATGGTAGGCGGCGGTGTGCTCGTCGATCTCGGCGGCGGTGCCTTCCTGGGCGCGGATGCAACCGGCGAAGTAGCGGAAGTGGTCGGCGGCCAGCGGGATGTCCGCGTTCAGGGTTTCGCGCACGGCTTTGCCGTTGTCCCAGGTTTCGGTGATGGCGAGCATTTCCAGGTTTTGCTCGATACGATCGGCGATCTTCAGCAGGACCAGCGAGCGCGCCTGCACGCTGGTCTTGCCCCAGGCGTCCGCAGCAGCGTGGGCGGCGTCCAGCGCCTTTTCGACATCCGCAGCGTCGGAGCGCGGAAACTCGGCGATCGGCTGACCGTTTACCGGGGACAGGTTGGTGAAGTACTGGCCGTTGACTGGCTCGACGAACTCGCCGTTGATGAAGTTGCCGTAACGGGGTTTGAACGAAACGACAGCGCCTTCGCTGCCGGGATGGGCGTAACGCATGGTGAGTCTCCGGGACTTTTAATTGTGTGGGACTGCTGTGATTCAGCGTAGAACAAAGCCCGTTCGTCGGCTGGCGAGGCGACGTGCGGTGCGAGGGTTCGCGGGCGGGTGCTGTGCTAATCTGCGCCGCAGTTTTCGGCGCCGACGGGCGCGGCCGGGTGGCCCGATCCGGTGGCCCGGCGTGGTGTTTTTCAGAGGTCATTCATGCATATCCACATTCTCGGCATCTGCGGCACCTTCATGGGTTCGCTGGCGGTGCTGGCCAAGGAACTCGGCCACCGCGTCACCGGCTCTGACGCCAATGTCTATCCCCCGATGAGCACTCAGCTTGAAGCTCAGGGCATCGAGCTAACCCAGGGCTACGAGCCCAGTCAGCTCGACCCGGCACCGGATCTGGTAGTGATCGGCAACGCGATGACCCGCGGCAATCCGGCGGTGGAATACGTGCTCAACAAGGGGCTGCCTTATGTGTCTGGCCCGCAGTGGCTGGCCGATCATGTGTTGCAGGGGCGTTGGGTCCTGGCCGCTGCCGGCACCCATGGCAAGACGACCACCAGCAGCATGCTCGCCTGGGTGCTGGAACATACCGGCATGAGCCCGGGCTTTCTGATTGGCGGCGTGCCGCAGAATTTCGGCATCTCGGCACGCCTGGGCGGCACGCCGTTCTTCGTGGTCGAGGCCGACGAATACGACAGCGCCTTCTTCGACAAGCGCAGCAAGTTCGTCCATTACCGTCCGCGTACCGCGATCCTGAACAATCTGGAATTCGACCACGCCGATATCTTCCCGGACCTCGCTGCGATCGAACGGCAGTTCCATCACTTGGTGCGCACGGTGCCGAGCGAAGGGTTGGTCATCCATCCGGAATCCGAGCAGGCGCTCAAGCGCGTCATCGGCATGGGCTGCTGGACGCCGGTGCAGACCACCGGTGAAGGCGGGCAGTGGCAGGCGAACCTGCTGAGTGCCGACGGCTCGCGGTTCGAGGTGCTCTTTGACGGCGCCGTGCAGGGCGTAGTGGATTGGGAGCTGACCGGTCAGCACAACGTCAACAATGCCCTGGCCACGCTCGCCGCGGCGCGGCATGTCGGCGTGCTGCCGAAGCAGGGCGCCGAGGCGCTGAGCGCGTTCAAAAGTGTCAAACGGCGCATGGAAAAGGTCGCTGAGGTCAACGGCGTGACCCTCTATGACGACTTCGCTCACCATCCCACCGCCATCGCCACTACGCTCGATGGGCTGCGCAAACGGGTCGGCGATGCGCCGATCATTGCGGTGATCGAGCCGCGTTCCAATTCCATGAAGCTTGGTGCGCACCGTGAGGGCCTGGCCGAGTCGGTGGCGCTGGCGGATCAGGCCATCTGGTACGCGCCGCCGAATCTCGGCTGGGACCTGGCCGCTACGGTTGCCGGCTCGCCGGTAGAGACGACGGTCTGTGATTCGCTGGACGCGATTATCGCCAAGGTCAAAGCCGACGCCACGCCGGGCACCCAGGTGGTGGTGATGAGCAATGGTGGTTTTGGTGGGTTGCACGTCAAATTGGCCGCGGCGTTGGGCTGATTGCTCAAGGTGGAAAACGCTTCGCGGTTTTCCACCCTACGATGACCGTGGGTAGGGTGGAAATCGCCGAAGGCATTTCCACGCGCATCGCATCAGGAGCAAATTGAATGAGCGGACCGGAGCGCATCACCCTGGCCATGATTGGCGCTTTAGCCCCGTAGGGTGGGCTTCAGCCCACCAGGAACAGCACGTACCAGGACAAGAACGACTTATGAACGGACCGGAACGCATCACCTTGGCCATGACCGGCGCCTCCGGCGCGCAATATGGCTTGCGCCTGCTGGACTGCCTGATCCAGGAGGACCGTGAGGTGCACTTCCTGATCTCCAAGGCCGCGCAGCTGGTGATGGCCACCGAGACCGACGTGGTGCTGCCGGCCAAGCCGCAGGCCATGCAGGCGTTTCTCTCCGAATATACCGGCGCGGCGGCGGGGCAGATTCGGGTGTTCGCCAAGGAAGACTGGATGGCGCCGCCGGCCTCCGGCTCGGGTGCGCCGACCGCGATGGTGGTGGTGCCGTGTTCCACCGGGACGCTGTCGGCGATCGCCACTGGCGCCTGCAATAACCTGATCGAGCGTGCGGCGGATGTTGCCTTGAAGGAACGCCGCCAGCTGATCCTGGTGCCGCGTGAAGCGCCGTACTCGAGCATCCATCTGGAAAACATGCTCAAGCTGTCGAACCTCGGCGCGACCATCCTGCCGGCGTCTCCGGGCTTCTATCATCAGCCGCAAACTATCGATGACCTGGTCGATTTCGTCGTCGCCCGCATCCTCAACCTGCTCAACATCCCACAGGACATGCTGCCGCGTTGGGGCGAGCATCATGTCGTCAGTGACGATTGAGCGCGCCGAGGCCAGGCCTGGAACAAGGGAGTCTGTCGATGAATCGAACGCGCACATCCGCCGTCCTGCTCGCCGCGTTCCTGCTGGCCGGTTGCAGCACGGTGCGTACCCTCGATGCGGCCAAGCCGGGCGCGCCGATCATCTATTCCGGCACACGGCTCGACTGGTACAGCCTTCACGGCGGTTGCTGCCCGCTGGAGCGATTCGGCGCGCGGGCGCCACGGTACGCCGTGCTGGACCTGCCGCTCAGTGCGGCACTGGATACCCTGCTGCTGCCGTTCGCCCTGGCGGCCGAGCTCGGCGTTGGGCTGGTCGTGCGCGGCGGGTTATAGCGCGGCGTCGCGATCACTGATCTGCGTCCGGGTCAGGCGCGCATCGGGCTGCCATAGTGAGGTGCTCAGGCATGCGGCGCGTCGCCGCCTCAGAGGGGGTGCAGGGTGAAAGAAAAAGCCGGATTTCACGTGAGCTACTGGATGTTCGCCGTGTTGGCGTTCGTCGGCATCCAGTACCTGCTGAGCATCCAGCAGGAAGTGGCCACCCTCCCGTACAGCCAGTTCGAACAGTACCTGCGCGACGGCCGCATCGACGAGCTGGCCATCGGCGAGCGGCGCATCGAGGGCACGCTCAAGGAGCCATTGCCCGGCGGCCAGCGACGCTTCGTCAGCACCCGCGTCGAGCCGCAGCTGGCCGAGCATCTGCAGCAATACCCCGTGCGCTACACCGGCAAGCTGGAAAGCACCGTAATGCGCGACTTGCTGTCGTGGATCGTGCCGGCGGTGATGTTCTTCGGCATCTGGATGTTTCTCCTCAAGCGCATCGGCGGTGGCCTGGGTGGCGGCGGCATGATGCAGATCGGCAAGAGCAAGGCGCGCGTCTACGTCGAGACGGACATGAAGGTGACCTTCGCCGACGTGGCCGGCGTCGACGAGGCCAAGGACGAACTCAAGGAAATCATCGAGTTCCTGCGTGATCCGCAGGCTTACGGTCGCCTCGGCGGGCGGATGCCCAGAGGCGTGCTGCTGGTCGGCCCGCCCGGCACCGGCAAGACGCTGTTGGCTCGGGCCGTGGCGGGCGAAGCGAAGGTGCCGTTCTTTTCCATTTCCGGCTCCGAGTTCGTCGAGATGTTCGTTGGGGTCGGTGCCGCGCGGGTGCGTGACCTGTTCGAGCAGGCGCGCGCCCAGGCGCCGGCGATCATTTTCATCGACGAGCTGGATGCCCTCGGCCGCGCCCGCGGCGCCGGGCCGCTGTCCGGCGGGCACGACGAAAAGGAGCAGACGCTCAACCAGCTGCTGGTCGAGATGGACGGCTTCGATACCTCCAGCGGGCTGGTCTTGCTGGCCGCCACGAACCGCCCGGAGATCCTCGACCCGGCATTGCTGCGTGCCGGGCGTTTCGACCGTCAGGTGCTGGTTGATCGGCCGGACAAGGTCGGCCGGCTGCAAATCCTCGCGGTGCATTTGAAGCGGGCGCGGCTGGGCTCGGATGTCGATCCGCAGGCCATCGCCGCGCTGACGCCGGGCTTCACCGGCGCGGATCTCGCCAACCTGGTCAACGAAGCGACGCTGTTGGCGACCCGGCGGCATGCCGAGGCGGTGGAGATGGCGGACTTCACCGCAGCCATCGAACGCATCGTCGCCGGCCTGGAGAAGCGCAACCGCCTGCTCAACCCACGCGAGCGGCAGGTCGTCGCGCATCACGAGATGGGCCATGCACTGGTGGCCATGGCGCTGCCGGGGGTGGACCCGGTGCACAAGGTGTCGATCATTCCGCGCGGCATGGGCGCCCTGGGCTACACCATTCAGCGGCCGATCGAGGATCGCTTCCTGATGAGCCGTGAAGAGCTGGAAAACAAGATGGCCGTGCTGCTTGGCGGGCGCGCGGCGGAGTGGCTGATGTTCGCCCAGCTGTCGACCGGCGCCGCGGACGACCTGGCCAAGTGCACCGATATCGCTCGGGCCATGGTGACTCGCTACGGCATGTCCGCGCGGCTGGGCCACATGGCGCTCGAGCGCGAGCCCAATGCCTTTCTCGGCAATGAGGCGATGCTCGGCTACAAGCCGCAGCATGACTACTCGGAGAGCACGGCCACCGCCATCGACGAGGAAGTCCAGGCGCTGATCGAGGCGGCGTTCAAGCGCAGCCTCGGCCTGCTCGAGGCGCGTCGTGGATTGCTGGAACGGGGTGCCCAGCTGCTATTGCAGCAGGAGACCCTGGACGCCGAACAGCTGCGCGCGCTGGGCGCGCCGGTGGCGGAGGTGGCCGGGTCGCAACCCTGAGCACCTGGCAAAGGGCGACGGCTCAGCCGTGCTGGCGCCGGGCATGCTGGGCCAGCGCCCACTGCACGTGTTCGCGCACCAGCTCGGAGGGGGCGTCGCGGCGCGCTTCGAGGGCTTCCAGCACGGCGATGGTCGATGGCGCATTGCCCAGGCCCACCGCAAGATTGCGCAGCCAGCGCTCATAACCGGCGCGGCGCAACGGCGAGCCTTCGGTGCGGCTGAGGAATTCTTCTTCCGTCCAGCGGAACAGCGCGGCGAGCTCGATGTTGTCCAGACTGTGGCGTGGCTGGAAGTCGCGCTGCTCGGTGGGACGCGCGAAGCGGTTCCAGGGGCAGACGATCTGGCAGTCATCGCAGCCGAACACGCGGTTGCCGATCTTCTCCCGCAGCTCCAGGGGGATCGGGCCTTTCAGCTCGATGGTCAGGTAGGAAATGCAGCGCCGCGCATCGAGCACCCGTTCACCGACGAAGGCCTCGGTGGGGCAGACGTCGAGGCAGGCCCGGCAACTGCCGCAGTGGTCGCGGCTTACCGGCTCGTCGATAGGGAGCGCGACGTCGACGAACAGCTCGCCAAGAAAGAACCAGCTACCGGCCTTGCGGTTGAGTACAAGCGTATTCTTGCCGATCCAGCCTAGGCCTGCCTGTTGCGCCACGGCCTTTTCCAGCACCGGGGCGCTGTCGACGAAGGCGCGAAAGCCGAAGGGGCCGATGACGTTTTCAATGCGCTCGGCCAGTTGTTGCAGCCGCTTGCGGATCAGCTTGTGGTAGTCGCGGCCCAGCGCGTAGCGCGAGACATAGGCCTTCTCCGGGTGCGCCAGTAGGTCGGCCATGCGGGTGTCGCCAGGGAGGCAGTCCATGCGCAGCGAGATGACCCGAACGGTGCCTGGCACCAGTTGCTCGGGGTGGGAGCGCTTGCTGCCGTGCGCCGCCATGTACTCCATCTCGCCGTGGTAGCCGGCCGCCAGCCAGCGCTCCAGATGGGCCTCGTGCTCGGCCAGGTCGACGCCGGTGATGCCGACCTGCTGGAAGCCGAGCTCGCGGCCCCACGCCTTGATGGAAACGGCAAGCGCGGCGGTGTCGAGGAGCGTGCTGGACATAGGGCGTGGTGTCGTTGGCGTGCGAGGCGGTTGGAACATCGCAGGGGGGTATTGGCGATTGCGTGGCGAAGCTTCACGCATCGCGGGCGGCCCAACGGGGGCGTGCGTATAATTCTGCCAGATATTCGTTCGGGTGATTCATGTCTCAGACCACCGACACACTTCCCAACCGTCTTTACTCTGCAGCCCAGGTTCGCGCGCTGGACGCCCGGCTGATCGCGGGCGGTACGCCCGGTTTCGAATTGATGCAGCGCGCCGCCCATGCCGCTTGGCGCGCGCTGCGCCGGCGCTGGTCCGATGCCGAGGCGATCACCGTGCTGGCCGGGCGCGGCAACAACGCGGGCGACGGATACCTGGTCGCGGCGCTGGCGCAGCGTGCCGGTCGCCAGGTGCGGGTGCTCGCGGTGGGCGATCCGCTGCAGCTGCAGGGCGATGCGGCCCGCGCGTTCAACGAAGCCCAGACGGCCGGGGTGGCCATGGCGCCCTGGTCGGCCGAGGCTGAACTGCAGGGCGTGCTGGTCGATGCGCTGCTCGGCACCGGCATCGCCGGCGAGGTGCGCGAGCCCTACGCGGGCGCGATCCGCGCGCTGAATGCCAGCGGCCTGCCTATCCTCGCGGTGGACCTGCCGTCGGGGCTGTGCGCCGATACGGGCCGCGTACTGGGTGAATCGGTGCGGGCCGAGCTGACGGTGACCTTCATCGCTCTCAAGCTCGGGCTGTTCACCGCCGAGGGCAAGGATCGGACGGGCGCGCTGGTATTCGATGATCTGCAAGCGGACGCCGCAGTCGTCGAAGAACAGCCGTTCGCGGCAACGCGCCTGGCCGGACCGGCGCTGCCGCGGCTCGCACCGCGCTCGCCGACCGCGCACAAGGGCAATTTTGGCCAGGTACTGGTCATCGGCGGCGACCTGGGAACCGGTGGCGCCGCCTTGCTGACGGCCGAAGCAGCGCTACGCTGTGGTGCCAGCATGGTCACCCTGGCGACGCGTCCCGAGCACGTCACCGCGTCGCTGGTACGGCGGCCGGAAATCATGTGCAGCGGCGTCGAGTCCACCTATGCCCTGACCGCGCTCACCGCGCGCGCCGATGTGCTGGTGATCGGCCCGGGGCTGGGCCAGGCGTCCTGGGGACGCAGCCTGTTGTCGCTGGCGCCCCAGTGCCGGGTGCCCCAGGTTTGGGACGCCGATGCGCTGAACCTGCTGGCCACTGGCGCCATCGACTTGCCGGGCGACTGCCTGCTGACGCCACATCCGGGCGAGGCCGCACGCCTATTGGACCTGGCGGTCGCCGAGGTCCAGGCCGACCGGCCGGCAGCCGCGCGCGCACTGGCGGCGCGCTTCGATTGCGCGGTGCTGCTCAAGGGCGCGGGCACCCTGGTTGCCGATCGTGATGGGCGCCTGGCGCTGTGTGATCTTGGCCACCCGGCCATGGCCAGTGCCGGCCTGGGCGACGTGCTTGCGGGAGTCGCCGGCGCCTTGCTGGCGCAGGGGCTGACCCCGTTCGATGCGGCCTGTCTCTCGGTCTGGCTGCACGCTGCGGCCGGGGAGCGTCTCGGCCAGCAGGGCCGGGGTCTGGCCGCTGCGGACCTGATCCCGGCCATCCGCCAACTGCTCGAGGAGCAATCGCCATGCCTGAGTTAACCCTGTTTGCCGCGGATGAAGACGCCATGCTGGCGCTGGGCGCGCGGATCGGCCAGGCGACCGTCGGTCGGGGCGTGATCTACCTGCACGGCGACCTCGGCGCCGGCAAGACCACCCTGTCGCGCGGGCTGATTCGCGGGCTGGGTCACGCGGGCAAGGTCAAGAGCCCGACCTTTACCCTGGTGGAGCCCTACGAAACCCCGGCGGCGCGGGTCTTCCATTTCGACCTGTATCGGCTGGTCGACCCGGAAGAACTGGAATTTCTAGGCATTCGCGACTATTTCGAAGGGGACGCATTGTGCCTGGTGGAGTGGCCGGAGCGTGGCGCCGGCATTTTGCCAAAGGCCGACCTGGACATTACCATTGCGCCGCGGGAGGCTGGTCGGAGCGTGCGTCTGACGCCTCGGGGCGAGCGCGGTGAAGGCTGGTGTTCCATCCTGACCGTCGGCAATCAATGAACAACGTGGGGTTGGGTATGCGCATGCGCGCGCTGGTAAGCGGTTTGGCACTGATGTTCGCGGCCCTGCAGGCCCTGGCCGCGTCCGATGTGCAGAGTGTGCGCCTGTGGCGGGCACCGGATAATACCCGCCTTGTGTTCGACCTCTCCGGTCCGGTCGAACACAAGGTATTCACGCTGTCGGCGCCGGATCGCATCGTGATCGACGTCGAAGGCGGCAACCTGCCCAAGCCGTTCGAGCAACTGCCGCTGCAGAACACGCCCATATCGGGCCTGCGCGCGGCGAAGTTCGATGCCGATACGCTCCGCGTGGTCATCGACCTCTCGGCACCGGTCACGCCCAAAAGCTTTACGCTGCCGCCGAACCAGCAGTACGGCAATCGGCTGGTGGTGGACCTGTTCGACGACGGCGCGGACGCCTCGGCTGGCGCCGATGTCCCGGTGACCACCACGCCCGGCAAGCCGACGGCGCCGGTGTCGCCGACCCTGCCGGCGCTGAAGCTGCCGCCGCTGCCCTCGAGCAAGCGCGATATCGTCATTGCCATCGATGCCGGCCACGGCGGCGAGGACCCCGGTGCGATCGGTGCCGGCAAGGTGTTCGAGAAGAACGTGGTGTTGCAGATCGCCAAGGAGCTGCAGCGCCAGATCAACGCTGAGAAAGGCTTCCATGCCGAGCTGGTGCGTACCGGCGACTATTTCATCCCCTTGCGCAAGCGCACGGAAATCGCCCGAAAAAAGGGCGCGGACCTGTTCGTCTCGATCCACGCAGACGCTGCGCCCCGCTCGTCGGCCTACGGTGCGTCGGTGTTCGCCCTTTCGGACCGGGGCGCTACGTCGGAAACTGCACGCTGGCTGGCCGACAGCGAGAACCGTTCGGACCTGATCGGCGGGGCTGGCAACGTCAGCCTTGGTGACAAGGACCAGATGCTTGCCGGCGTGCTGCTCGACCTGTCGATGACGGCCTCGCTGTCATCGAGCCTGAACATCGGCCAGAAGGTTCTGACGAACATGGGACGGATCACGCCGCTGCACAAGCGGCGGGTCGAGCAGGCGGGGTTCATGGTGCTCAAGTCGCCGGATATTCCCTCCATCCTGGTGGAGACCGGCTTCATTTCCAACCCCTCCGAGGCGCGCAAGTTGCAGACTGCTTCGCACCAGCAGTCGCTGGCGCGCTCGATCCACAGCGGCGTGCGCCAGTTCTTCCACGAGAACCCACCGCCTGGCACCTACGTCGCCTGGTTGCGCGATGCCGGCAAGATTGCCAGTGGCCCGCGTGAGCACCTGGTGCGTGCCGGCGAAAGCCTGGCGCTGCTCGCCGAACGCTACCAGGTCACTCTGCCGGCACTGCGCAGCGCCAACAGTTTGAAAAGCGACGTAATCAAGGTCGGCCAGACGCTGAATATCCCCGCCGCCACGACGCTGGCCGCCCAGCCATGACCGAGGCGGCGCGCATCCAGCTGCTCAGTCCGCGGCTGGCGAACCAGATTGCGGCAGGCGAAGTGGTCGAGCGGCCGGCGTCGGTGATCAAGGAACTGCTGGAGAACAGCCTCGATTCCGGTGCGACCCGCATCGATGTGGAAGTCGAGCAGGGCGGGGTGAAGCTGCTGCGCGTGCGCGACGATGGCTGCGGCATCTCCGCCGACGACCTGCCGCTGGCGCTGGCCCGCCACGCTACCAGTAAGATCCGCGACCTGGAGGACCTAGAACGGGTGATGAGCCTGGGGTTTCGCGGTGAGGCCCTGGCCTCGATCAGTTCGGTGTCGCGCCTGACGCTGACCTCGCGCACCGCAGGCGCCACTGAAGCTTGGCAGGTCGAGACGGAGGGTCGCGACATGGAGGCGCGCGTGCAGCCTGCCGCGCATCCGGTCGGCACCTCTGTGGAAGTGCGCGACCTGTTCTTCAATACGCCGGCGCGGCGCAAGTTCCTGCGCACCGAAAAGACCGAGTTCGATCACCTGCAGGAGGTCATCAAGCGCCTGGCGCTGGCGCGTTTCGACGTCGCCTTTCATCTGCGCCACAACGGCAAGGTGGTGCTGGCCCTGCACCCGGCCAATGATCCTGCGTCACGCGGGCGGCGCGTGGCCTCGGTCTGCGGTCCGGCCTTTCTCGAGCAGGCACTGCCGGTGGAAATCGAGCGCAACGGCCTGCATCTCTGGGGTTGGGTGGGGCTGCCGACCTTTTCGCGCAGCCAGGCCGACTTGCAGTATTTCTACGTCAACGGGCGCATGGTGCGCGACAAGCTGGTGGCGCATGCTGTGCGCCAGGCTTACCGCGACGTCCTGTTCAACGGCAGGCACCCGACCTTCGTGCTGTTCCTCGACGTGGATCCCGCGGTGGTGGACGTGAACGTACACCCCACCAAGCACGAGGTGCGCTTCCGCGACAACCGGATGGTGCATGACTTCCTCTATGGCACGCTGCACCGCGCCCTCGGCGACGTGCGTCCCGAAGATCAGTTGGCGGCACCGGCCAGCACGGCGCTCATGACACAGGTGACGGGCCGCGAGGCCGGGGAGTTCGCCGGGCAGAACGAGATGAGCCTGGCCGCCAGCGTGCTCGAGCCATCGCCCGCCCCAACGCCCGCCTGGCGCGGTGCCGGCGCGGGCTACCAGGCCCCTGCACCGATGCGTACCGGCACGGTGGGCGAAGCGCAGGGTGCCTACCGCGAGTTCTTCTCGCCGCTTGCCGAAACGCCTCCCGCCGCGCTGCCTGAAAGCCAGGATGACATCCCGCCGCTGGGCTACGCGCTGGCCCAGCTCAAGGGTGTCTACATCCTGGCGGAAAATGCCCTGGGCCTGGTGCTGGTCGACATGCATGCCGCGCATGAGCGGATCATGTACGAGCGGCTGAAAACAGCGATGGCCAGCGAAGGCCTGCGCGGCCAGCCGCTGCTGGTGCCCGAGTCGATTGCCGTCAGTCAGCGCGAGGCCGATTGCGCTGAGGAGCACGCGCAGTGGTTTTGCATGCTGGGCTTCGAGTTGCAGCGGCTCGGGCCGGAAAGCCTGGCGATCCGCCAGATCCCCTCCCTGCTCAAACAGGCCGAGGCGACGCGGCTGGTGCAGGACGTGCTGGCCGATCTCCTCGAATACGGCACCAGCGACCGCATTCAGGCGCACCTGAACGAGCTGCTCGGCACCATGGCCTGCCACGGCGCGGTGCGAGCCAACCGACGGCTGACGCTGCCGGAAATGAATGGCCTGCTGCGTGACATGGAGCAGACCGAGCGCAGCGGCCAGTGCAACCACGGACGCCCGACCTGGACCCAGCTGGGCATGAGCGACCTGGACAAGCTGTTCCTGCGCGGTCGCTAGCGTTGCTTCGCCGCCTCCGTCCGTCCTGGCGCGTGTACGTCCCCCATCTGCGAGCCTTCCGATGAGTCAGCTGCCTCCCGCCATTTTCCTGATGGGCCCCACCGCCGCCGGCAAGACCGACCTTGCGATCGCGCTCGCCGAGGTGCTGCCCTGCGAGCTGGTCAGCGTCGATTCGGCGTTGGTCTACCGCGGCATGGATATCGGCACGGCGAAACCCTCCCGCGAGCTGCTGGAGGCCTTTCCGCATCGGCTGGTCGATATTCGCGACCCGCTGCAGAGCTATTCGGCGGCTGACTTCGTCGGCGATGCCCGGGCGGCGATGGGCGCCATCAGCGCGGCTGGGCGGATCCCGCTGCTGGTCGGCGGCACCATGCTGTACTTCAAGGCTCTGCTCGAAGGGCTTGCCGACATGCCCGCGGCCGACCCGCAGGTGCGTGCCGAACTTGAGGCTCAGGTACAGGCCGAGGGCTTGGCCGCGCTGCATCGGCAGCTGGCCGAGGTCGATGCGGAGTCGGCGGCGCGGATTCATCCTAACGATCCACAGCGTCTGGTGCGCGCGCTCGAGGTCTATCGAGTGAGTGGCATCAGCATGACCGAGCACCGCTTGCGTCAACGGTCGCAAAATCCCGGAGCCGGCACGCCAGACGGTGTTGTCTTGCCTTATACTGTCGGCCAGCTGTCCGTCGCGCCTGCCCAGCGGCAAGTGTTGCACCAGCGCATCGAACAGCGTTTCCAGTCGATGGTCGAACAGGGCTTCGTCGAAGAGGTCGAAGCGCTTCGTGGGCGTGGCGATTTGCATCCCGACCTGCCGTCCATGCGTGCGGTTGGCTATCGTCAGGTGTGGGCTTACCTGGACGGAGCCTGCTCGCAGGCGGAGATGGTGGAGCGCGGCGTCATCGCCACCCGGCAACTGGCCAAGCGTCAGCTGACTTGGTTGCGCGGCTGGGAAGGGGTTCACTGGCTGGAGAGCTCGGCCTGCGACAATCTGCCGCGAGCATTGAAATACTTGGAGCGGCTCACCATATTGAGCTGACACTGCAATTTGACCGGCTATTCTCAACGTAACGATCGCCGTGTTCGATTCTAAAAACTAATGAGAAAGATCCTTTAAGGAGTGCGGCACATGTCAAAAGGGCATTCGCTACAAGACCCTTACCTGAACACCCTGCGTAAGGAACGCGTTCCGGTTTCCATCTATCTGGTCAACGGCATCAAGCTGCAGGGCCAGATCGAGTCGTTCGATCAGTTCGTTATCCTGTTGAAGAACACGGTCAGCCAGATGGTCTACAAGCACGCCATCTCCACGGTCGTCCCGGGGCGCCCCGTGCGTCTGCCTGCTGCTGGCGATGCCGAGCAGTCAGAGTCGGGTAACGACTGATAGGGGGTCTTCTTTGTTCTTCGAACGTCCCGGTGGTGGGGAGCGGGCTATCCTGGTTCACCTGGATGGTCAGGATCCAGCGGCGCGTGAAGACCCTCAGGAGTTTCGGGAGCTGGCTCGATCAGCCGGCGCCGAAACCGTTGGTTTCGTCAATGTGGCCAGGCATCAGCCGTCGGCCAAGTTTCTGATCGGTAGCGGCAAGGTCGAAGAGCTGCACGATCTCGTCAGGGAGGGCGAGGTCGAGCTGGTCATTTTCAACCACACGCTAACCCCCAGCCAGGAGCGCAACCTCGAGCGCGCCCTCGAATGCCGCGTGCTCGACCGGACCGGTCTGATCCTCGATATCTTCGCCCAGCGTGCCCGTACCCACGAAGGCAAGCTGCAGGTCGAGCTGGCCCAGCTCGAGCACATGAGCACCCGGCTCGTGCGTGGCTGGACGCACCTTGAGCGCCAGAAGGGCGGTATCGGTCTGCGCGGGCCGGGTGAAACCCAGCTCGAGACCGACCGACGTCTGTTGCGCGTCCGCATCCGTCAGATCAAACAGCGGCTGGAAAAGGTGCGGGGCCAGCGCGAGCAGGCCCGTCGCGGTCGTCGCCGCGCGGATATCCCGCTGGTTTCGCTGGTCGGCTATACCAACGCCGGCAAGTCCACCCTGTTCAATGCGCTGACCGAGTCGGAGGTCTATGCCGCCAACCAGCTGTTCGCAACCCTTGACCCGACGTTGCGCCGGCTCGAACTGGGCGACCTGGGGCCGGTGGTACTCGCCGACACGGTGGGGTTCATCCGCCACCTGCCGCACAAGCTGGTCGAATCCTTCCGCGCCACGCTCGAGGAGTCGAGCAATGCCGACCTGCTGCTGCACGTCATCGATGCCCATGAGCCCGAGCGCGACCAGCAGATCGAGCAGGTGTTGGCGGTGCTGACTGAGATCGGTGCGCATGAGTTGCCGATCCTGGAGGTTTACAACAAGGTCGACCTGCTTGAAGGCATCGAGCCGCAGATTCAGCGCAATGCCGACGGCGTTCCCCAGCGTGTCTGGGTGTCGGCGCAGATGGGGCTGGGCCTCGACTTGCTCAAGCAGGCCGTTGCCGAGTTGCTGGGCAACGACCTGTTCGTCGGCACGTTGCGACTGCCGCAGCGGCTCGGCCGCCTGCGCGCTCAGTTGTTCGATCTTGGTGCCGTGCAGTCCGAATCCCATGACGAGGAAGGCGGCAGCCTGCTGGATGTTCGGGTGCAGCGTGTCGAGCTGCATCGCCTGATCAGCCGTGCTGGACTGGAGCCGGAGCAGTTTTTCGACCAACACACTTTGCAATAAAGCCCGGAAGGCTTTTGAGCCGTTCGTTCCGGGCTTTCGGTAGCATTGGCCGGCGCGCCGTTGGCGCGCCTTATAGCTTTATTTGAATGGAGAGCGCTATGGCTTGGAATGAGCCGGGTGGCAACTCGAATAACCAGGATCCCTGGGGCAGCGGTGGCGGTGGCCGTCGCGGCGGTGGCGATCAGAAAGGTCCGCCGGACCTGGACGAGGCCTTCCGCAAACTGCAGGACAGCCTCAACGGCATGTTCGGCAAAAAGAAGCGAGGCGGCGGCTCATCGGGTGGCAGCGGCGGGCGGCGTGGCGGCTTCGCGTTGGTCTGGGTCGGTCTGGTGCTGTTGCTTGCGGTCTGGTTGTTCAACGCGATCTATATCGTCGACGAGCAGGAACAGGCGGTGGTGCTGCGGTTCGGCAAATACCATGAGACGGTCGGCCCGGGCCTGAACATCTATTTCCCTCCATTCGATCGCAAGTTCCAGGCAAACGTCACGCGCGAGCGTTCCTACAGCAAGCAAGGGCAGATGCTCACCGAAGATGAAAACATCATCGAGGTGCCGTTGACCGTGCAATACAAGATCAGCGACTTGCAGGCTTTTGTGCTCAATGTCGAGGACCCCGAGGCCTCGCTGCAGCACGCCACCGACAGCGCCGTGCGCCACGTCGTCGGTTCGACGGCGATGGACCAGGTGCTGACCGAGGGCCGGGAGGCCATGGCCGGCGAAGTGAAGGAGCGCCTCCAGCGTTTCCTCGACAACTATGGCACCGGCATCATCGTGACCCAGGTGAACCTGCAGAGCGCGGCGGCGCCTCGCGAAGTGCAGGAAGCCTTCGACGACGTGATCCGCGCACGAGAGGACGAGCAGCGCGAGAAGAACCAGGCCGAGTCCTACGCCAACGGGGTTATTCCGGAAGCGCGTGGCCAGGCGCAGCGTATGCTCGAGGAAGCCAGCGGTTATCGCGATGCGGTGATCTCGCGTGCCCAGGGTGAGGCCGACCGTTTCTCCAAGCTGGTCGCCGAGTACCGCAAGGCGCCGGACGTGACCCGCGAGCGCCTGTACCTGGAAACCATGCAGGAAGTCATGGGCAACACCAGCAAGGTGCTGGTGACCGGTGAAAACGGCCAGAACAACCTGCTCTACCTGCCGCTGGACAAGATGATCAATGGCCGCGGGGCTGCGTCCGACCGTGCGCCGGCGGCGTCGCCATCCGGGGCTTCGACGCAGGCGACGCGGCTGCCTCCCGAACTCGATCCGCGTGAAGTACGTACCCGGGAGGCCCGCTGATGAGCAACAAGTCCCTGACCGCCCTGATCGTGGGCGTAGTGCTGGCCATAGTGATGTGGAACAGCTTCTACATCGTGTCGCAGACGGAGCGGGCGGTTCTGCTGCGTTTCGGGCGCATCGTCGAGCCTGACGTGAAGCCCGGGTTGCACCTGAAGATCCCCTACGTCAACAGTGTGCGTAAGTTCGATGCCCGCTTGATGACCCTGGATACCTCCACGGCCCGCTTCCTGACGCTGGAGAAAAAGGCGCTGATGGTCGATTCCTACGCCAAGTGGCGTGTGGATGATGCCGAGCGTTTCTACACGGCGACCTCCGGCATGAAGCAAATCGCGGACGAGCGGCTCGCCCGTCGCCTCGAGGCCGCCCTGCGTGACCAGTTCGGCAAGCGGACCCTGCATGAGTCGGTGTCCGGGCAGCGTGACGAGCTGATGGCGCTGGTCACCAACAGCCTGAACCGCGCGGCGCAACAGGAGCTGGGGATTGAGGTAGTGGATGTCCGGGTCAAGGGTATCGACCTGCCGCGTGAGGTGAACCGCAGCGTGTTCGAGCGGATGAGCTCCGAGCGTGAGCGCGAGGCGCGCGAGCACCGGGCCAAAGGCAAGGAGTTGGCCGAGGGTATTCGCGCCGATGCCGATCGCCAGCGCCGCGTGCTGCTCGCCGAGGCCTTCCGTGAAGCGGAAGAGCTGCGCGGTGACGGCGATGCTCAGGCTGCAGCGATATACGCCAAGGCCTACGGCCAGGACCGGGAGTTCTACTCCTTCCACCGTAGCCTGCAGGCCTACCGCGAGAGCTTCGCCAACAAGGACGACGTGCTGGTGCTGGATCCGAAGAGCGAGTTCTTCCGTTACCTGCAGTCCTCGACACCGCAATAAGCGTCACGGCGCCCGGAGGCCAAGCCGTCCTCCGGGTGACCCGCTGGCGAAACGTTGTTATGATCTCGCAAGCCGGGGCAACCCCCGGCTTTTTTGCGTCTGCGCCTAATGGTCTGGCAGACCGAACCAGGTCAGCTGTGGCGTGCCGCTCTCCTTGGGGCAGGCTGCAGGCGCGGGCGTCATGGTTTGAACACAATCGCACGCGACCGGTGGGCGGCTCAGGCGCAGCCCCGGCGTTCGTCTGCTTGACTAGGCTTGCCGTATCGAGAGGTGATTGGCGAAATGGCAACGGTAGACCGCTGGCTCTTGCCAGATGGCATCGAGGAAGTGCTTCCCCCCGAGGCGGCACGTATCGAAACGGCGCGCCGCGGCGTTCTGGATTTGTTCCAGCGCTGGGGCTACGAGCTGGTGATCACCCCGCATGTCGAGTTCCTTGAATCGCTGCTGACCGGCGCGGGTCAGGACCTGGATCTGAAGACCTTCAAGGTGATCGACCCCTTGTCCGGGCGGCAGATGGGCTTGCGTGCCGACATCACGCCGCAGGTGGCGCGGGTGGATGCCCATACCCTGCGTCGCGAGGGCCCCAGCCGCCTGTGCTACGCCGGCAGCGTGCTGCATGCCAAGCCCCACGCGCTCTCGACTTCCCGCAGCCCGATCCAGCTGGGCGCCGAACTCTACGGCGACAGCAGCACGTCGAGCGATCTTGAAGTCATCAGTCTGATGCTCGAAACGCTGGGCCTTGCGGAGGTGTCGGACCTGCACATGGATCTCGGGCATGTCGGCATCTACCGTGGCCTGGCGCGAGCAGCCTGCCTCGCCGAAGACACCGAGCAGCGTCTGTTCGATGCGCTGCAGCGCAAGGCGATGGACGAGATCGAGCAATTGACCGCGGATGTGTCGCCCGCACTGGCTGAAATGCTCCGCGCCCTGGCCCGGTTGTGTGGCGGTCGGGACACGCTCGAGACGGCCCGGTCCGTTCTGGCTGGGGCGCCTGCTGTCGTAATCGAGGCGCTGGATTGCCTGGTCCATATCGCCGATCAGCTGGCGATGCGCTATCCGCATTTGCCGCTTTACTTCGATCTGGGTGAATTGCGCGGTTACCACTACCACACCGGTGTGGTGTTCGCGGTGTTTGTGCCGGGTGTCGGGCAGTCGATTGCTCAGGGCGGGCGCTATGACGACATCGGTGCCGACTTCGGGCGCGCGCGGCCGGCGACGGGCTTTTCCACCGACCTCAAGACCCTGGTCAGTCTCGGCAACGCGCCGCTGGCCGAGCCGCTTACCGGTGTCTGGGCGCCTTATGGCACCGAGCCTGCGCTGTGGCAGCTGATCTGCCGGTTGCGCGCGCAGGGCGAACGGGTCGTCCAGGCGCTCGACGGGCAGTCGGCCACAGCTGCCGCCGCCGCCGGTTGCGATCGCCAGTTGCGGTGGCAGGACGGCGCCTGGGTCGTGGCGCCGCTGGCTCGCTGAGCCGTCTGGAGCCCTTTGCCGGGCTGCTTTTCAGGTTTATTTCGCCGGTCATGACCGGTTCGCTTCGCCAAGAGGACAAGCTTTATGGGTAAGAATGTCGTGGTCCTGGGCACCCAGTGGGGTGATGAGGGCAAGGGCAAGATCGTCGACCTGCTGACCGATCAGGCAGCGGCCGTGGTGCGTTTCCAGGGTGGGCACAATGCCGGCCATACGCTGGTCATCGACGGCGAAAAAACCGTTTTGCACCTGATTCCTTCCGGCATCCTGCGCGAGAATGTGCAGTGCCTGATCGGTAACGGGGTGGTGGTTGCTCCTGATGCGCTGATGCGGGAAATCACCAAGCTCGAGGAGAAGGGTGTGCCGGTCCGCGAGCGGCTGCGCATCAGTCCGGCCTGTACCCTGATCCTGCCGTATCACGTTGCGCTGGATCAGGCGCGCGAGGCGTCGCGCTCCGAAGGCAAGATCGGCACCACCGGTCGCGGCATCGGGCCGGCCTATGAGGACAAGGTGGCGCGGCGCGGCCTGCGCATTGGCGACCTGTTCAATCCCGAGCGGTTCGCCGTCAAGCTGCGCGAGCTGCTCGAGTACCACAACTTCATCCTGCAGCACTTCTACAAGGTTGAGCCGGTCGACTTCCAGAAGACGCTCGACGAAGCGCTGGGCTACGCCGAAATACTCAAGCCGATGATGACCGACGTGTCTGCGCGCCTGCACGAGCTGCGCAAGCAGGGGGCGCGCATCATGTTCGAAGGTGCCCAGGGTTCCCTGCTGGACATCGATCATGGCACCTACCCCTACGTGACCAGCTCCAGCACCACTGCCGGCGGCACCTCGACCGGTTCCGGGTTCGGTCCGCTGTACCTCGACTATGTGCTGGGCATCACCAAGGCCTACACGACCCGCGTCGGTTCCGGACCGTTCCCGACCGAGCTGTTCGATGACGTTGGTGCACGCTTGGCCGAGCGCGGCCACGAGTTCGGCTCGACCACCGGGCGGGCCCGTCGCTGCGGCTGGTTCGATGCGGTGATCCTGCGTCGCGCCATCGAGATCAACAGCGTGTCGGGTATCTGCCTGACCAAGCTGGACGTGCTCGATGGGCTGGAAACCATCCGTATTTGCGTGGCTTACAAGGACCGCAATGGCGATCTGCTGGTCGCTGCGCCGACCGATGCCGATAGCTATGACGGCCTGCAGCCGGTGTACGAAGAGCTGCCTGGCTGGACCGAGTCGACCGTTGGACTCAAGGCGCTCGATGAGCTGCCGGTCAATGCGCGCTCTTATATCAAGCGTCTGGAAGAGCTCGTCGAGGCGCCGATCGATATCATTTCGACCGGCCCGGATCGCAACGAAACAATCGTGCTGCGTCATCCGTACGCCTGATTAAGGAATGCCAGGCAAAAAAAGACCGCCTTCGGGCGGTCTTTCTTTATCCGGATCATCGGCTATGCGGGGAAGAGGTCCGCTCGAGCAATTAAGTGTCGAAACGAAAAAACCGAGCCATTGGCTCGGTTTTTTCTGAAGAGTGGTGCCCAGGAGAAGACTCGAACTTCCACGATGTTGCCATCGCTAGGACCTGAACCTAGTGCGTCTACCAATTCCGCCACCTGGGCACATTGCGATGATTGCTCACCGACTTGCTGTCGATTGCTGGTCGAGGCCGACAAACCTCGTGTCTATGAGACTCCGGGTCAAACCAGGAATTTCATCGGTGTAAATGGTGCCCAGGAGAAGACTCGAACTTCCACGGTGTTGCCACCGCTAGGACCTGAACCTAGTGCGTCTACCAATTCCGCCACCTGGGCACTGCAAACGATGATACTTCGTCGTTTCCGTGTTACAACGTCTACCAGACATTGTGGGCGCGAACTATACGGGCGAGGTTATGCCTTGTAAAGCCCCGTCCGGGAAAAATAATTCGCTCGAAAGCTGCCGTCGGCACGCGTTTCGCGCTTCAATAGAGACAGGGCGTTCTGCCCCTATACATGAATGAAAGGTGACATCTCTTAATGGCCGATTGGCAATCCCTCGACCCCGAGGCCGCACGTGAAGCGGAAAAGTACGAAAACCCCATCCCTAGCCGCGAGCTGATTCTGCAGCATCTGAGTGAGCGCGGCTCCCCGGCAGCCCGTGAGCAGCTGGTGGAAGAGTTCGGATTATCCTCCGAAGATGATATCGAGGCTCTGCGCCGCCGGTTGCGTGCGATGGAGCGTGACGGTCAGCTGATCTACACCCGGCGCGGCACCTATGCCCCGGTGGACAAGCTGGACCTGGTTTGCGGTCGTGTCAGTGGCCATCGTGACGGTTTCGGTTTCCTGATTCCCGACGACGGCAGTGATGATCTGTTCCTCAGCCCGGCGCAGATGCGCCTGGTCTTCGATGGCGACCGCTGTCTGGCACGCGTCGCCGGGCTCGACCGCCGGGGTCGCCGCGAAGGCGCCATCGTCGAGGTAATCAGCCGCGCGCACGAAACCATCGTGGGTCGTTATCAAGAGGAGAGCGGTATCGGCTTCGTCATGGCCGACAACCCGAAGATTCAGCAGGAGGTCCTGGTTACACCGGGGCGCTCCATGGATGCCAAGCCGGGGCAGTTCGTCGAGATCAAGATCACTCACTGGCCGACCCCGCGCTTCCAGCCGCAGGGCGACGTGGTTGAGGTAATTGGCAACTACATGGCGCCGGGCATGGAAATCGACGTCGCCCTGCGCAGCTTCGACATCCCGCATGTCTGGCCGGACGCGGTGCAGCGCGAGGCCGCCAAGCTCAAGCCGGAAGTCGAGGAAAAGGACAAGCTCAAGCGCGTCGACCTGCGCCACCTGCCGTTCGTTACCATTGACGGCGAGGATGCGCGGGATTTCGATGACGCGGTCTATTGCGAGAAGCTCAGCGGCTGGAAGCTGTTTTCTGGCGGTTTCCGGCTGTACGTCGCCATTGCCGACGTCTCGCATTATGTGAAGGTCGGTTCCGCGCTCGATCAGGAAGCCGAGGTGCGCGGTACCTCCGTGTACTTCCCCGAGCGCGTGGTGCCGATGCTACCGGAGGAGCTCTCCAACGGGCTTTGCTCGCTCAATCCGCATGTCGATCGCCTGGCCATGGTCTGCGAGATCACCCTGAGCAAGTCGGGAAAGATGACCGACTACCAGTTCTACGAAGCGGTCATCCACTCCCACGCGCGGCTGACCTACAACAAGGTCAGCAGCATGCTGGAGCAGGCCTCGTCGCCGGAAGGCAAGCGCCTGATCGGGGAATACGGCGAGGTACTGCCCCATCTCAAGCAGCTCTATGCGCTGTACAAGGTATTGCTCAAGGCGCGTCACACCCGTGGTGCGATCGACTTCGAAACCCAGGAAACGCGAATCGTCTTTGGTGCCGGGCGCAAGATTTCCGAGATCAAGCCGACCGAGCGCAACGACGCGCACAAGCTGATCGAGGAATGCATGCTCTGCGCCAACGTAGCCACGGCGCGCTTCCTGCAGGACCACGAGATTCCTGGCTTGTACCGGGTGCATGATGGCCCGCCGCTGGAGCGTCAGGAAAAGCTTCGTGCCTTCCTCGGTGAGCTGGGCCTGACCCTGCACAAGGGCAAGGAGGGGCCGACGCCGAAGGATTATCAGGCGCTGCTGGAGCACATTCAGGGTCGTCCGGACTTCCATGTCATCCAGACCGTGATGCTGCGCTCACTCAGCCAGGCAGTCTACAGCCCCGACAACAATGGCCATTTCGGCCTGAATTACGAGGCCTATGCGCACTTCACCTCGCCGATCCGTCGCTACCCGGATCTGCTGATCCACCGGGCGATCCGCAGTGTGATCCGTTCCAGGCGCGAGACTTCCCACGTCCGTCGGGCTGGGGCGGCGAGCATGCCCAAGGCGCGTATCTATCCCTATGACGAGGCTGCGCTGGAGCAGCTCGGCGAGCAGTGCTCGATGACCGAGCGGCGCGCGGACGAAGCGACCCGTGACGTGGTGAACTGGCTCAAGTGCGAGTTCATGAAGGACCGCGTCGGCGAGAGCTTCCCGGGAGTCATTACCGCGGTGACCGGCTTTGGTTTGTTCGTCGAACTGACCGATATTTACGTCGAGGGCCTGGTTCACGTCACGGCGATGCCGGGCGACTACTACCATTTCGATCCGCTGCACCATCGCCTGTCGGGCGAGCGCAGCGGGCGCAGCTTCCGGCTTGGCGATGGTGTCGAGGTGCGGGTGATGCGCGTCGACCTTGACGAACGCAAGATCGACTTCGAGCTGATCGGTGGCGGTAGCAAGGTCGGCATCGCCGAGCGTGGTGCCTCGGAGGGGCGCCGTCGAAAGAGCGAGCGGACCTCGAAGGGCTCGAGGGACAAGGGGCCGGTCAGCGACGATGTCCGCAAGAGTCGTGACATGAAAAAGGCCCTGCTCTCCGAAGCCAAGGGCAGCAAGGCGGGTGGCAAGCCCAAGCGCAGCGCGAGCAAGGGGGCCGGTGACGGAAAGTCGCGCGGCAAGTCCGACGGCGCGGCCGCGAGCAAGCGCAAGGCGAAGCCATGAGCGATCTGGAAAAGGTCTACGGGCTGCATGCCGTCGAGGCGCTGCTTCGCCATCATCCCAAGCGGGTCAAACAGGTCTGGCTGGCCGAAGGCCGGGGCGATCCGCGCGCGCAGGCCTTGCTGCAGCTGGCCGAGCAAGAGCGGGTTCGCGTCGGTCAGTGCGAGCGCCGCGAGATGGACGCCTGGGTCGAGGGCGTGCACCAGGGCGTGGTCGCCGAGGTCAGTCCCAGCCAGGTCTGGGGCGACGCCATGCTCGACGAGCTGCTGGATCGCACCGAGGCACAGCCGTTGCTGCTGGTGCTCGACGGCGTGACCGACCCGCACAACCTGGGGGCCTGCCTGCGCACGGCGGACGCCGCTGGGGCGCTGGCGGTGATCATTCCCAAGGACAAATCGGCGACGCTGAATGCCACGGTGCGCAAGGTCGCTTGCGGCGCGGCCGAAGTGATCCCGCTGGTGGCCGTGACCAACCTCGCGCGGACGCTGGAGAAATTGCAGCAGCGCGGCTTGTGGATCGTCGGGACGGCGGGCGAGGCGGAACAGGAGCTCTACGACCAGGACCTCAGCGGTCCCATCGTGCTGGTCATGGGCGCGGAGGGCAAGGGCATGCGCCGCTTGACGCGCGAGCATTGCGACTTTCTGGTGCGGTTGCCGATGTCCGGAAGCGTCAGCAGCCTGAACGTCTCGGTGGCCAGCGGCGTCTGCCTGTTCGAGGCGATGCGGCAGCGCCGTTCACATCGCGTCGCGGGCTGATCGGGCACTGCCCCGACAGCCGCGTCGCGCCTGTAGCGGTGCCGTTTCGTCGCGAAACGGATCTGTAGCCTCGTGGTCCATTGTCCGTTCCCGTCACGGTCGACCTCGTCGATTGACGCCTTGGCCGTGCTTTTCCCCGCTCATGACAGCGACCCGGTCAGGCGCGCCTCATGGAGGTTGTATGCCGCAACACCCGCCTTTCGAGGCATTGTTCAGACACTCGCCCAACGCCTACCTGTTGCTCGATCCTGCGCTGGTGATCCTTGATGCCAATGACGCCTACCTGCAGCTCACGGCGCGCAGCCTGGAGGACATCCGGGGGCGGCGCATCCACGAGGCGTTCGCGGCCGATCCCCAGGCGCCGGAGACTACCCATGTGGAGGCGCTGCTGGCGTCATTCGAACGGGTACTGCGTAGCAAGACGGTGGATTCCCTTCCGGTCATCCGCTATTCGATCGCCGTCAGTTCGGGGCATGGCGCCGCCTACCAGGACCGTTACTGGAGCGCGACCCACACGCCGATCCTCGATGAACTTGGCGAGGTTGGCGCGATCCTCCAGCACACCACCGATATCACCGAACTGCAGTCGCTCAAGGCCTCGCTGCGCTCTGTCGAGGGGGTGGCCCAGCCGCCGCAGCAGATCCAGGCTGCGTTATTGCTGCGGGCCAAGTCGGTGCAGGACGAGGGCAACCAGCTGCGTCAGCTGTTTGCCCAGGCGCCGGGCTTCGTCTGCTTTCTGCGCGGGCCGGAGCACGTGGTCGAGCTGGTCAACGAGGCCTACCAGCAGCTGGTGGGCGACCGTCACCTGATTGGCAAACGCGTCCGTGACGGGCTCCCGGAGCTTCAGCAGCAGGGCTTTGTAAGTCTGCTGGACCAGGTATTTCGCAGCGCGGAGCCCTATGTGGGCAAAGGCGTGCAGCTGTTTCTGCAGCGTCGTCCCGATGAGGCCGCCCAAGAGGCCTATCTCGATTTCGTGTTCCAGCCCATCACCGAGCACGGCGGCCGGGTTTCCGGCATCTTCGTGCTTGGCAGCGATGTCACCGAACAGCATCGCAGCCAGCAGGAACTGCAGGAGTACCGTGTGCATCTCGAAGAGCTCGTGCGCGAGCGAACCCGGGAGCTGTTGCAGAGCGAATCCGAGCGGCGTCTCGCCGAGGCAGCGCTGATGCAGGCGCAGAAGCTCGAGGCGGTGGGCAAGCTGACCGGCGGCATCGCGCATGACTTCAACAACATGCTGCAGATCATTGGTGGCAACCTGCAGTTGCTTCGGCGCAACCTGGGCGCGGACGAAACGGCACAGCGGCGCCTCGAGTCGGCGGTCGGTGGCGTGGAAAAGGGTGCCCGGCTGGCTTCGCAGCTGCTCGCGTTCGCCAGCCGCCAGCCGCTTCAGCCGCAGGCGGTCCACCTCGGTGAGCTGCTCGAGCAGATGAGCGAACTGCTGGGTGGTGCGCTGGGGCGCGGGGTTCGCCTCGACGTGGATGTTCAGCCGAACCTCTGGCCAGTGCTCGCCGACGTGGGCAATCTGCAGGCGGCCATCCTCAACCTGGCGGTCAATGCGCGCGACGCCATGGCCGGCGGTGGGGCGCTGCGCATGCACCTGCACAACCGTGTGCTCGAGGCCGAGCAGTTGATCGGTCAGGCGGATGCCGAGCCGGGCCCGTACGTGGAACTGAGCGTCGTCGACGAGGGTGAAGGCATGACGCCCGATGTGCTGGCGCGCGCGTTCGAGCCTTTCTTCACCACACGCCAGGATGCCAATGCCTCGGGCCTCGGCCTGAGTATGGTCTACGGTTTCGTTCGTCAGAGTGGCGGTTTCGTCACGCTGGACAGTCGGGAAGGGGCCGGTACCTCGGTGCGGGTCTATCTGCCGGTCGCCGATCGCGACGAGCGGGATGACCGCCAGGCCGAGGATGGCGGCGCAGCGCAGCAGGGGGTTGGCGAAGGGGGCGAGCAGGCAGCGCGCAACGACGCGCTGCAAGTGCTGTTCGTCGAGGATGATCCAACGCTGCGGATGCTGACGGCGGAAGTCATGGAAGAGCTCGGCCATGCCGTCACGGCCTGTGAATCGGCCGAGGCTGCGCTCGAGTTGCTGGGACAGCGACGCTTCGACGTACTCTTGACCGACGTCGGTTTGGCCGGCATGAGCGGCGTCGAGTTGGTCCGCCGGGCCAGGGCGCTGGATGCCACGCTGAGCATGGTCATCGCCTCGGGATACGCGATCGATGCCAGGGACGAGGGCCTGGACGCGCTGCGTACCATGCTTAAGCCCTACGACATTCATCAGGTCAGAACGCTGCTTGAGGACATCGCCGCCGAGCGGGCCTCCTGAGGTCCGACGGGCTGGTCAAATAATCACCAAATCGCCTTGCGCGGGCGAGCGCGCTTCACTAGAATTGCGCCCCTTGCCCGGATGGCAGGCGTTTGTGCGCCTCTCTGGCTGGCAAGGGTCACATCCTGATTCACTCCTTGCCTGATCCGCGTTGTGCGGCAGGCTGCAACCCGTAAGGAGCAACAATGCGTCATTACGAAATCATCTTTCTGGTCCACCCCGACCAGAGCGAGCAGGTTGGCGGCATGGTGGAGCGTTACACCAAGCTGATCGAAGAAGACGGTGGCAAGATCCATCGCCTGGAAGACTGGGGCCGTCGTCAGCTGGCCTACGCCATCGACAACGTCCACAAGGCTCACTACGTGATGCTGAATGTCGAATGCAGCGGCAAGGCACTGGCCGAGCTGGAAGACAACTTCCGCTACAACGACGCCGTCATCCGTAACCTGGTCATCCGTCGCGACGAAGCTGTGACTGAACAGTCCGAGATGCTCAAGGCCGAGGAAAACCGCAGCGAACGCCGCGAGCGTCGTGATCGCCCTGAATCTGACAATGTCAACGAAAACGACAGCGACAGTGACAGCCGCGACAACAACGCTGACGAGTAATCCACGGACTTATTGAGGAGCCTATTTCATGGCACGTTTTTTCCGTCGTCGTAAGTTCTGCCGTTTCACTGCAGAAAACGTGAAAGAGATCGACTACAAAGATCTCAACACACTGAAGGCCTACATTTCCGAAACCGGCAAGATCGTTCCCAGCCGTATCACCGGAACCAAAGCACGCTATCAGCGCCAGCTGGCTACCGCTATCAAGCGCGCCCGTTTTCTGGCCCTGCTGCCCTACACCGACAGCCACGGCCGTTGATCGAGCTGGTCGACAGACGTAAAGGATAGATCGCATGCGTGCCCTGGCTGAGTTCATCATGCGCGGCCGTATGCAAGCCATCGTTGTGATGGCAGGCTCTGCGGCATTGCCGATGTTGTTCTGGCTGTGTGCGGCTGCGGGAAGCTTGGTGTTGTTGCGTCGCGGGCTGAACGACGCGCTGGGTGTGCTGGTATGGGCGGTTTTGCCTGCCATCGCCTGGTGGTTCTTCGGTGACCCGCGCACGCTGCTGGTGCTCCTGGGCGCCTTCTCGCTGGCTTGGTTGCTGCGTGAAAGGGCTTCCTGGACTTTGGTGATGCTGTGCAGTGTCGGGCTCGGGTTGTTGTATGCCTGGGCGCTGGGGATGGTTTTCGGTGAGCCGATCGCGGCGCTCGCCACGGAATTGCAGAAAGTGTTGCCCGAGATGCTGTCGGACGCCTATCAGCAACTCTCCGCGGAAGAGCAGGCGCGTTTGGGTTCGCTGCTGACACCGGTCTTGACCGGCCTGTTGGCGGCCTTGCTGCAGATCGCCACGCTGCTCAGTCTGATGCTGGGGCGTTACTGGCAGGCGCTGCTGTACAACCCGGGTGGATTCGGGCTCGAATTCCGGGCGCTGCGGTTTCCCCCGGCGCTGGCGATGATGCTGCTGGTCGGCATCCTCCTGGGGCCGAGTCTCAGCGTTCAGCTGGCGCTGTTGGCGCCGCTGTGCAGCGTGCCGCTGGTATTTGCGGGCATTGCGTTGCTGCATGGCCTGGTCAGGCAGGGTCGCATGGCGCGGTTCTGGCTGGTGGGGCTGTACGTGACGCTGGTGCTGTTCATGCAGTTGCTCTATCCGTTGCTGGCCGTGATGGCCGTTGTCGACAGTTTGTTTGATTTCCGCGGTCGTGCCGCTCGTGATGACGATGCAGGGCCTGCGGACGGTGAAGGTTAAAAGTTAAGAGGTAAGACTCAAATGGAAGTCATCCTGCTGGAAAAAGTCGCAAACCTGGGCAACCTGGGCGACAAGGTAAACGTCAAGTCTGGTTACGGCCGCAACTACCTGCTGCCGCAGCGCAAGGCTACCGCTGCAACGCCGGCGAACATCGCCGCGTTCGAAGCACGTCGTGCCGATCTGGAAAAAGCTGCTGCCGAGCGCAAGGCGTCCGCCGAGACCCGCTCAGCCCAGCTTGCCGAACTGGAAGTCACCATCACCGCGACTGCGGGCGACGAGGGCAAGCTGTTCGGTTCCATCGGTACCCATGACATCGCCGACGCCCTGACCGCCTCCGGCGTTGAAGTGGCCAAGAGCGAGATCCGCCTGCCGAACGGAACCATCCGCCAGGTAGGTGAATACGACGTGGCTGTGCACCTGCACACTGACGTCGAAGCGACCGTGAAGCTGATCGTGGTTGCTGGCTGAGACCGGCCATCGTCTGGCGCCCCTGGTGCCTGACGCGTAACATCGGGCACGTTTCCACTCCCGTGGAACGTGCCCTTTGTCTTTGTGACGTCAACGAATTCCGAGTGCCATGAACGACATCAGCGTCCCGCAGCAATACGATCTGGAAACCGCCGCGCTCAAGGTGCCGCCCCATTCGATCGAAGCCGAGCAGGCAGTGCTGGGTGGTCTGATGCTCGACAACAATGCGTGGGAGCGTGTGCTCGATCAGGTCTCCGATGGAGACTTCTATCGTCACGACCACCGCCTGATTTTCCGTGCGATCTTCGCCCTGGCCGAGCGCAACTCGCCGTTCGACGTGGTGACCCTGTCCGAGCAGCTGGACAAGGCCGGCCACCTGTCGCAGGTGGGCGGGCTGGCCTACCTGGGCGAACTGGCCAAGAACACCCCGTCGGTCGCCAACATCAAGGCGTACGCGCAGATCATCCGCGAGCGCGCCACGCTTCGCCAGCTGATCGGCATCAGCAACGAAATCGCCGACAGCGCCTACGCGCCGCAGGGGCGGACCGGCGAGGAAATTCTCGACGAGGCCGAGCGGCTGATCTTCCAGATCGCCGAGGCGCGGCCCAAGACGGGTGGTCCGATCGGCATCAACGACATCTTGGTCAAGGCCATCGACCGGATCGACACGCTGTTCAACGCGGGGGAGGCGATTACCGGGCTGTCCACCGGCTTTACCGATCTCGACGAAGCGACCAGCGGCCTGCAGCCGGCGGACCTGATCATCGTCGCCGGCCGTCCATCGATGGGCAAGACGACCTTCGCCATGAACCTCGTGGAGAACGCCGTGCTGCGTTCGGACAAGGCTATCCTCGTCTACTCGCTGGAGATGCCTGCCGACTCCATCGTGATTCGTATGCTCGCCTCGCTCGGGCGAATCGACCAGACCAAAGTGCGGACCGGCAAGCTCAGCGATGATGACTGGCCGCGCCTGACTTCGGCCGTCAACCTGCTCAACGACCGCAAGCTGTTCATCGACGACACGGCCGGCATTTCGCCTTCGGAAATGCGCGCTCGCACCCGCCGCCTGGCGCGCGAGCATGGTGAAATCGGCATGATCATGGTCGACTACCTGCAGCTGATGCAGATCCCGGGGTCCAGCGGCGACAACCGCACCAACGAGATCTCGGAGATTTCCCGCTCGCTCAAGGGCCTGGCGAAGGAATTCAACTGCCCGGTCATCGCCCTGTCGCAGCTCAACCGCTCCCTCGAACAGCGGCCGAACAAGCGCCCAGTCAACTCCGACCTGCGCGAGTCCGGTGCGATCGAGCAGGACGCCGACATCATCATGTTCGTCTACCGGGACGAGGTCTACCACCCGGAGACCGAATACAAGGGCGTGGCCGAGATCATCATCGGCAAGCAGCGGAACGGTCCGATCGGCACCACTCGCCTGGCATTCCTCGGCAAATACTCCCGTTTCGAAAACCTCGCCCCGGGCAGCTACCAGTTCGACGACGAGTAACCGTCGGCGATGTCCGGCGGCCACCGGCAACCGCTTGCGACCGGGCCGGCCGGCACCGGACAATAACGCTCCCTCCGCATTCTTCGAAGGACATTCCATGCGTCCCCTGGTTGCCACGGTCGATCTCGCAGCGCTTCGCCACAACTATCAGCTCGCCAGGCAGTGTGCGCCCGGGCGCAAGGCGTTCGCCGTGGTCAAAGCCAACGCCTACGGACATGGAGCGGTGGCTGCGGTGCAGGCGCTGGCCGAGATCGCCGACGGCTTTGCGGTCGCCTCGCTGGAGGAGGCTGAGCAGGTTCGTGCGGCTCATCCGCACGCCCGCTTGCTGCTACTCGAAGGTTGTTTCGAGCCGCGCGAGTATCTGGCGGCCAGTGAGCTGGCGCTCGACGTTGCCGTTCAGGGCGAAGCGCAGGCGGCGGCGCTGCTCGACACCGCCATCGACCGCCCGGTTAACGTCTGGTTGAAGCTGGATTCGGGCATGCATCGGCTGGGCTTCTCGGCCCGGGCCCTGCGCCAGTGGCATGGGCGCTTGGCGGGGGCAGTCCAGGTGGCCGAGCTCAACCTGATGAGCCACTTCGCCTGCGCCGACGAGCGCGGCCATCCGCTCAACGAAGCGCAGCTGGAGCAGTTCGTCAGCCTGCTGGACTTGGACTTCGACAACCGCTCGTTTGCCAACTCAGCGGCCGTGTTGACCCTGTCCGCGGCGCACATGGACTGGTTGCGGCCCGGGATCATGCTTTACGGCGCTTCGCCGTTCGCCGAACTGAGCGCCGAAACGCTGGGCCTGAAGCCGGTGATGACGCTGGCTGGCGCGATCATCGCTATCCGCGACATCGCGGCTGGCGAAAGCGTGGGTTACGGTGCTGGTTGGGTGGCGCAGCGGCCATCGCGGATCGCCACGGTGAGCTGCGGCTACGCCGACGGCTATCCGCGTGCGGCACCGCCCGGCACCTACGTGGCCATTCGCGGCCAGCGGTTGCCATTGGCCGGGCGGGTGTCGATGGATATGCTCGCCGTTGACATCACCGACCTGCCCGAGGCGGCGCTGGGCGACCAGGTGGAACTCTGGGGCGCGCAGGTCTCGGTCGATGAGCTTGCCCGGGCCTGCGGCACCATCGGCTACGAGCTGCTGACGAAGGTGACCGGGCGGGTGCCCCGCCGCTATCTGGGCTAAGCGCCGTCCGGTCGAGCTGGGTGCTGATTGCGCAGGCGCCGGCGGAGCAGGCGGCAGCGCGCCACGGACGGGTGGAGCGCGGTTGACAGCGAAACCCCTCTGGCGTTTGCGCTTATCGGTGGGGCTGTTTACTCGCAAATCCGAGCGTGGTGCTCGGCTTTCCTGATCATTTTTTGTGCTATATTCCGCGCCCGTTTCTGTTGCCTCCGGTTCTCGCCATGCCTGCCGCCAAGCCTCTGTTCGACTATCCCAAATACTGGGCCGAATGTTTCGGTCCGGCGCCGTTCCTGCCGATGAGCAGGGAGGAGATGGATCAGCTCGGCTGGGATTCGTGCGACATCATCGTCGTCACCGGGGACGCCTACGTCGATCACCCGTCCTTTGGCATGGCGATCATCGGGCGCCTGCTGGAAGCGCAGGGCTTTCGTGTCGGCATCATCAGCCAGCCGGACTGGCAGAGCAAAGACGACTTCATGAAGCTCGGTGAGCCGAACCTGTTCTTCGGCGTCGCCGCCGGCAACATGGATTCGATGATCAATCGCTACACCGCCGACCGCAAGATTCGCTCCGACGATGCATACACCGCCGGCGGCCTGGCCGGCAAGCGCCCCGATCGCGCCAGCCTGGTCTACAGCCAGCGCTGCAAGGAGGCCTACCGGCACGTGCCGGTGGTGCTCGGCGGCATCGAGGCCTCGCTGCGCCGCATCGCCCACTACGACTACTGGTCGGACAAGGTGCGCCGCTCGATCCTGATGGATGCCACAGCCGACATCCTGCTCTATGGCAACGCCGAGCGCGCCATCGTCGAAGTGGCCCAGCGCCTGGCCCGCGGCGAGTCGATCGAAGCCATTACCGACGTTCGCGGCACCGCGTTTATCCGCAAGGATGCGCCCGAAGGTTGGTTCGAGATCGACTCCACGCGCATCGACCGTCCGGGCAAGATCGACAAGACCATCAACCCCTACGTCAATACGCAGGACCTTTCCGCCTGCGCCATCGAGAAGGACAAGGGGCCGCAGGACGACCCAAACGAGGCCCGGCCGGTCGAGTTGCTGCCGCACCCGAAGCTGGAGCGTGACCGCACGGTAATCCGCCTGCCGTCCTTCGAGAAGGTTCGCAATGACCCAGCGTTGTATGCGCACGCCAACCGGGTGCTGCACCTGGAAACCAACCCTGGCAATGCCCGCGCATTGGTGCAGCGGCACGATGACCGCGAGCTGTGGCTCAACCCGCCGCCGATTCCGCTGACCACTGAGGAAATGGACTACGTGTTCGCCGCGCCTTATGCACGCGTACCGCATCCGGCTTATAACGGGGCGAAGATCCCGGCCTACGAAATGATCCGCTTCTCGGTGAACATCATGCGGGGCTGCTTTGGTGGCTGCACCTTCTGCTCGATCACCGAGCATGAGGGACGGATCATCCAGAGTCGCTCCCACGAGTCGATCCTGCACGAGATTGAGGAAATGAAGAACGTGCCGGGCTTTACCGGCGTGGTGTCCGATCTCGGTGGGCCTACCGCCAACATGTATCGGCTGGCCTGCAAGAGCCACGAGATCGAGAAGCACTGCCGCAAGCCGTCCTGCGTGTTCCCGGGTATCTGCGAGAACCTCGATACCGACCACAGCTCGCTGATCGAGCTGTACCGCAAGGCGCGCGCGCTACCGGGTGTTAAAAAGATCCTGATCGCCTCCGGTCTGCGCTACGACCTCGCCGTGGAGTCGCCGGAGTACGTCAAGGAGCTGGTCACTCACCACGTCGGTGGCTATCTGAAGATCGCGCCGGAGCACACCGAACGCGGTCCGCTGGACAAGATGATGAAGCCGGGGATCGGCAGCTACGACAAGTTCAAGCGGATGTTCGAGAAGTATTCGAAGGAGGCGGGCAAGGAGCAGTACCTGATCCCGTACTTCATCGCCGCGCATCCCGGTACCACCGACGAGGACATGATGAACCTCGCGCTGTGGCTGAAGGGTAACGGCTTCCGCGCTGACCAGGTGCAGGCGTTCTATCCGTCGCCGATGGCCTCGGCCACCGCCATGTACCACACCGGCAAGAACCCGCTGCGCAAGGTGACCTACAAGAGCGAAGGCGTCACCGTGGTCAAGAGCGAGGAGCAGCGCCGACTGCACAAGGCATTCCTGCGTTATCACGATCCCAAAGGCTGGCCGATGCTGCGGGAATCGCTGATCCGCATGGGTCGCGCCGACCTGATCGGCAGCGGCAAGCACCAGTTGATTCCGGTGCATCAGCCAGCCACCGATGGCTACCAGAGCGCGCGGCGCAAGAACTCCACGCCGGCTGGCAGCAAGAAGGCCGGGCAGGGCGGGCAGATTCTCACTCAGCACAACGGCCTGCCGCCGCGCAGCCATGACGGCAATGCCTGGGACAAGCGCGAGCAGGCCAAGGCCGCGGCCGAAGCCCGGCGCAAGGCGGCGGCCGGCGGCGCCAAGCCGTCCGGCAAGAGCCGAAAGCCCTCGCAGCGCCCCGCCGCCCCCCGCTAACGGAGAGGCGCTGGCAGTTGCCTGATGCGGCAGCTGCCAGCGGAATTGGCATGCCCTGCGCCTGGAAACCAGCGTCGCCTGGTTCAGCGCGCCGGCAGCGTGCGGGCCGGTTGCAGTGAAGTACCGGGGCTGAGCGAGGCTCGGGCGCGGCGGTTTGGCGAAGCGGTCTCTCGCAGGTCCGACCGCCGTCGCGAGGCCCTCTTGCTCGATCAGAACAGCCTTGTCCAGCAGGATGTCGCCAGCAGGTAGCCGAGGACATTGCTGGCAACTCCGGTCTGGAAGCACTGGGAGGGTTGAGGCGGCACTCCACTACCTCAGGGGCCGCGCCAGTGCAGGCTGACGATCACGAGCAGCTGCGGGCTGTTTGCGGTGCCTTCAGGCGCATCCCGGCCGCCGGTCGTTGAGACGGTCAGCAAACTACGGCTATTTGACGTCGTCTATAAGGGTCGCTGCGCTTCGGTGCGGTTGCGCCCCCCGCGCTTGGCGCGGTACAGCGCCTCGTCCGCGTCATGGGTCAGCGACTTGATGTCCGCGGCCGGGGTCAGTCCAGCGATGCCGCAGCTGAAGGTGCAGCTCAGGTCGGCCGGATGCGCCGGAAAACGGATTTCAGCGAAGCGCTGACGAATTTCGTCGAGCACCGCCACGGCGTCGTCGAGCCCGGTATCGGGCAGCACCACGGCGAACTCCTCGCCGCCGTAACGGCCGATATGGTCGGTCTTGCGCAGCCGCTGTTTGAGAAACAGCGCGAGGCTTTTGATCACCCGGTCGCCCATGGGGTGGCCGTAGGTGTCGTTAACCTGCTTGAAATGGTCGATGTCGATCATCGCGAAGCACAGCGGCTGGCCGTCCCGACGTGCGCGCGAGGCCGCATCCTCGAGTAGTTGCAGGCTGTGTGTGTGGTTGTAGAGGCCGGTCAGGCTGTCACGCACGATGCGGGCCTTGAGGTGCCGCGCGCGTTCGGCTCGCGTGCGGACGGTGGCGATGAGATGGCTGGGCTTGATCGGTTTGGTGAGGAAGTCGTCGCCGCCTTCGTTCATCGCGTCGAGCTGCTTGTCCAGGTCGTCCTCGGCGGACAGGTAGATGATTGGGACGCTGACGTAGCGCTCATGCTGGCGAATGACCTTGGCCAGCTCGGTACCCATGCAATCGGGCATGTACATGTCGAGGATGATCAGGTCCGGCTGGAATTCGGCCAGGCAGGCGATCGCCTGGATTGGCTCGTTGAGTGTCTGGGTGATGATTCCTGCGTTGTTCAGCACGCGTTCGGTGTGCGTCGCCTGAGCGCGCGAATCGTCGATGATCAGCACCCTGAAGGGTTCGTAATGCGCGGTGCGGGTGAAGATCTCTATCTTCTCCAGCAGGCTCGAGGCATCGAGGGTGCCGGTGAAGAAGTCGAGCCCGCCGGCCCGCACGGCCGCCAGGCGCATCGGCGTATCGGTCTCGCGATGGCTGAAGAAGATTACCGGCAACATGTCTTCCAGTCCTTGCTGGACCTGCTCGGCCAGCCGCAGTCCCTGGCCTGCGCCGTTGAAATCCACGTCCATCACCAGCGCCGCCGGATGCCGCTCATGCATCGCGGCGCGGAAGTCCCGTTCGCTGGTAAAGGCGCGGGCGGCCATGCTGAAGAACTCGAGCTGGCGCACCACGTGCCGGGCACGCTCGTGATCCTCCAGGGCGATATAGACCGGCTTGCTCAGCGGCGGCACGTAGCCGGACTGGCCGCGCGGATCGGCGTGGCGCAGCCCGGTGCGGGCGAGGCGATAGACCAGCTGGCTCAGGGTGGCGATGGTGGCGCTCGTCAGTCGCCCCCGGTTGTCGTGGATGTCGCCCAGGCAATCCTCGATACCCAGCGCGAGGTTCCGGTGCTCGACCTGCCCGAATCGCTCGGCAAAGCGGCGCAGGCGCTGGTTGGCGTCGGCCAGCGCGGCGCGGCAGTTGTCGTTCCATTCGCTGCGCTGCAGTTGCTGCCAGACTTCAAGGACTTCCCGAGCCTGGTGGATCACCCGTTGCGCGAAGTGTTGTTTGAGTTCTTCCTGGTCCGACATCTGGGCTTCCCTGGCCGGCTGCGGCGTCTGGCCGGCGGCCATATTGATGGCTCAATGCTACCACTGTCGTGTGGTATCGCGCGTGCCTGCGCAGGCGCTCTGGTTCTCATTATGAGCGTGCCGTGAACCAGCTGCGTTATAGTGGTTCACATGCCACGACGCGCCCGACAGGACGCGCGGATCGATCAAATTCGTACAGAAGGACAAACGCCCATGTTGGATTGGAAGAACCCCTTTGGCCGCCTCGGCTCCTCGGCCACCACCGCCAGGGCGGATGGCACGGGGCGCCATCCGTTGCTCCTGGCCCTGGGCGTAGTGATCGGCGTTTATCTCCTGGTCGCGCTGCTGATCGGCTGGTACTGGAGCTCGGAGCCGGATCGCTTTCCGGTCCAGCAGCACGTGCGTGAAGCGGCGGACGCCGCGCAGCGGCAGATCGTCAATGGCTACACCACTGTCGAAACCCTGCGGGAGGTGGCTAGCACCCTGCTGGACAAGCCGGGCGGCTACCTGACCAACGATATCGCCCCGCCCGGGTTGTGGCTGGACAACATGCCGAGCTGGGAATATGGCGTGCTGGTCCAGGTGCGTGACCTCAGCCGCGCGCTGCGCAAGGACTTCGCCCGCTCCCAGTCGCAGTCGACCGAAGATCCCGACCTGTCGAAGGCGGAACCGCTGTTCAACTTCGACAACCGCAGCTGGGCCCTGCCGGCCAGCGAGTCGGAATACCGCAACGGCATTCGCTATCTCGATCGCTACCTGGCGCGGCTGAGTGATCCTGCGCCAAACGCCAAGTTCTACTCGCGGGCGGACAACCTGAATAACTGGCTCGGCGATGTGGGCACTCGTCTCGGTTCGCTGTCGCAGCGGCTGTCGGCGAGCGTAGGCCGTGTGCGCCTGGACGCAAAAGGGGCGGTGCCGGCCGAGACGCAGGGCGACGGCCTCGCGCCGGCGCTCGAGGAAGAGCGGGTCGAGACGCGCTGGCTGCAGATCGACAACGTGTTCTACGAGGCGCGTGGGCAGGCTTGGGCGCTGTCGCATCTGTTGCGCGCGATCGAGGTGGACTTCGCCGATGTTCTGGCGAAAAAGAACGCCGCGGTCAGCGTACGGCAGATCATTCGCGAACTGGAGGCGGCGCAGGAGCCACTGTGGAGCCCGATGGTGCTCAATGGCAGCGGCTACGGGGTGCTGGCTAACCATTCGCTGGTTATGGCGAACTACATCTCGCGCGCCAACGCGGCGATCATCGACCTGCGCAACCTGTTGTCGCAGGGGTGAACGGGAAGCGGCGAGCGCGCTCGCCGCTTCGGTCAATCCAGTCCGAGCTTCTTCAGGCGGTATCGCATGGAACGGAACGACAGGCCCAGACGCTGGGCCGCTGCCGTGCGGTTCCAGCGGGTTTCTTCCAGCGCCTGCATGATCAGCTTGCGTTCGACGTCCTCAAGGTGGTCCTCCAGGTTGTCGATCTGTGCCAGGCTCGCCTCGCCGTTTTCCGGCGCCCCTGGTGCGTCGGACAGGCGCAGGTCGCTGGGTTTGATTTCCTCGCCCTCACACAGCGTGTAGGCGCGCTCCAGCATGTTTTCCAGTTCCCGTACGTTGCCCGGAAAGCGATAGCTCTGCAGCTTCGCCAGAGCGTCAGGGTGTAGACGGGCGGGTGACTCGCCGACCGCCTGGGCGAGGCGCTTGAGCATGACTTCGGCCAGCTGGGAGATGTCCTCGCGGCGCTCGCGCAGCGGCGGGACGCGCAGTTCGATGACGTTCAGGCGGTAGTACAGGTCCTGGCGAAAGCGCCCCGAGGCGACCTCGCTGGCCAGATCCTTGTGCGTGGCGCATAGAATCCGCACGTCGACCACCACCTCCTTGGCGCCGCCGACCGAGCGCACCGCCTTTTCCTGGATGGCGCGCAGCAGCTTGACCTGCATGGGTAGTGGCAGGTCGGCTACCTCGTCGAGAAAAAGGGTTCCGCCGTTTGCAGCCTGGAAGAGGCCGGGCTTGTCCTCCATGGCGCCAGTGAAGCTGCCCTTCTTGTGGCCGAAAAACTCGCTTTCCATCAGCTCAGAGGGGATCGCTCCGCAGTTGACCGGCACGAATGGCCGCTCGTGTCGCGGGCCTTGTTCATGGATCAGCCGTGCCACCAGCTCCTTGCCGCTTCCGGACTCGCCACTGATGTAAACCGGCGCCTGGCTGCGCGCCAGTTTGCCGATCTGCTTGCGCAGGGTGTTCATCGGCGGCGAAGCGCCCAGCAGGCGACTGTCGACGGTCAGCTCGCCTGGGGCTGGGTTACGCAGACGCAGTGCGGTGTTGACCAGCTCGCGAAGCCGGCCGAGATCCACCGGCTTGGTCAGGAAGTCGAAGGCGCCCGCCTTGAGTGCGCCAATAGCGGTATCTAGGCTGCCATAGGCAGTGATCATCGCCACCGGCAGCTGCGGATAATGTTGCTGGATGAATTGCACCAGCTCCAGGCCGCAGCCGTCCGGCAGACGCATGTCGGTCAGGCAAAGGTCGTAGCGCTCGCGGGCCAGGCACTCCCTGGCCTCTTTCAGATTGCGGGCGCTTCGGGTGTCGAGCTTCATGCGCCCGAGAGTGATCTCCAGGAGTTCCCGGATGTCGGGTTCGTCATCGATGATCAGCGCTTTCTGGCGGGCGGTCATGGTGTCGGTCTTTTGTTCGGGGTCAAAGGGAGCGGGTGGCTTGCCATGTTAGCGCGCCTACCGGCGAGTTGTACCTCGACCGCGGCGATGTGTGATCCGCGCCCGGCACCGGGGTCAGCTCAGCTTGCGCGGGTGCGCGAAGACGATGCGAAAGCAGCTGCCGCTCCCCTCCCGTTGACGATAGTCCAGCCGCGCCTGGTTGCTTTCGCAGAGCTCGCGGGATATGTACAGGCCCAGCCCGGTCCCCTTGTTTTCCGTGGTAAAGAAAGGTTCGAAGATGTTCTGCACCTGCTCGGCTGGAACGCCGGGGCCGTCGTCGAGAACGTCGAGCACCGGCAGGTCGCTCGCCTCGTCCCGAAACAGGTGCAGCCAGACCTGGGCCTGGCCATGCTGCTTGGCGCTGTAGCGCATCCCGTTCTGCACCAAATTGGTCAATACCTGGATCAGCTGGTTGGGATCCATGCGCGTCTGCAGCGAGCTGCCCCAGGTCTCGACATGAAGCAGGTGGTCGCCCGGCAGCGACTGGCGAAATTCGCTGGCGAAGCGATGCACCCAGTATTTCAAGTCCAGCAGTTGGGGCTCGGCCTGGCGTCGGCGCGACAACTGCAACACGTTCTCGATCACCAAGTTCATCCGTCGGGAGTGGTCCTGGATGATCTGGGTGAGCCGTAGGTCGGCGGCATCCAGCACCTCCGACTCCTGCAATAACTGCGCGGCATGGCTGATGGCGCCCAGAGGGTTGCGGATCTCGTGGGCGATGCTGGCGGTCAGGCGCCCCAGGGAGGCGAGCTTGAGCTGTTGCGCCTTCTGCGCGATCTGCGAGTTGTCCTCGAGAAATACCAGGGTGTCGAGCTTCTCTCCGTGCTGCAGCGCGGCGAAACTGGGCTGCAGCGTGGCCCCGTCGGGCGTGGCCTTGAAGCTGGTCGGGCGCAGGGTCGGGTTGTCGCGCCATTGCTGCAGGCCGCGAATCAGCTCGGGGCAGCGCGGTGCTAGCCGCTCCCCGGTCAGGGCCTGCTGGCCCAGCAGGTCGAGCGCGCCCTGGTTGGCCAGCAAGACGCGCTCCTGCGAGTCGAGGACGATGATCCCGGTGCGCATGCGCTGCAGGATCTGCGCGTTGAGCGCCTCGAGGTTGGCGACTTCTTCGGCGCGCTGGCGGGCGAGCGTTTCGCTGACCTGCAGCCTGCGGGTCAATCCCTGGACCAGCATCGCCGCCGCGAAGCACAGCGTGCCCAGTGCTGCCGCCTGCACGTACTGGCCGCTGGCGGCGGCATCGCTGAGGCTGAGGTAGAAGGTCAGGTAGATGAGGCCGGTCGCGGCCACCGCGGCGATGAAGTAGCCGATGCGTCCGTGCAGCAGGATGTTGGCGATGGCGACTGCCACGATCAGCAGATTGCCGATCCCACTGGGCGTGCCCCCCGCGAAGTAGAAGAGCGCGGCAAGCAGCGTCACGTCGAGCAGCGCGAGCGCGAGTACCGGCAGCTCGCGCTTGGGGTTCTGCAACAGCACCGCGATGGGGACGTTGACGATCAGGTAGAGCCAGGAGCCGTAGCGAAATGCGGCAGGGTCGACCATATGCAGCAGGTCATTGTGCAGGTCGCTGCTGACCAGCAGCACCAGCACCAGGCCGATGACGACGCGATAGAGGTGGTAGAGCCGGAAGATGCGCCGGCCCTGGTAGCCGAGGAAGGTCAGCCGCTCAGTGCCCACGATGGCCCTGTTGCAGGTGCGCCTGGCTGCAATACCAATGGTCCTGGCTTTGCAGTGCCTGGTCCCTGGGCAGGTGGACGCCGCACTGGGCGCAGCGAACCATGGTCAGGGTGCGCTGCTCGGGCTTGCCTGGTGCGGCAGGCTTGCGCACGAGGCGGCGCCAGAGCCAGACCGCCGCGGCGATCAGGATGATCCAGAAAAGCAAACGAAACAGACCCATGATGCGAGTTCCTGGCTGGCGCAGGCGGCCTGCGGTAGGCAGGCCTGTGCGGGTATGAGTGCGGTCGCGCCGCCGTCAGTCGAACAATCCGAACGTCAGGTAGCTCCACCAGGAGCGCTTGCTGGCCTGGTCGGCGTTGGCCGACTCGGCCTCTTCGAGCACAGGACGCAGCTCGTCCGGCAGGTCCTGGGCGGCATTCTCGTACTGGCGGACCACATCGCGGTTGGACTGCGACGCATCCGGCGCCTTGTTTTCCGTTTCGATCAGGCCCAGCGTCGCGCGGGACAGCCAGCTGCGGTTGTCAGCTTCCTGCTCGCGCGGCACGAACTTGCCGTCCTCGAGGCTCGGGTGTTGTGGGTAATTGAGCTTCAGTGTCTGCAGGCTGCTGTCTGCCAGTTCGGTGAGGCCCATGCGCTGGTAGGCCTCGGTCATCACGGCGAGGCCGTCGCCTACCGCCGGCGTGCCCTGGAAGTTTTCCACGACGTAACGGCCGCGGTTGGCCGCCGCGACATAGGCCTGGCGGCGCAGGTAGTAGTCGGCGACATGGATTTCATTGGCCGCCAGCAGGTTGCGCAGGTAGACCATGCGGGCCTTGGCATCGGGTGCGTAGCGGCTGTTCGGGTAGCGGGTGGTCAGTTGGGCGAACTCGTTGAACGAGTCGCGCGCCGCGCCGGGGTCGCGCTTGGTCATGTCCAGCGGCAGGAAGCGCGCCAGCAGGCCGCGGTCCTGGTCGAATGAGGCGAGACCCTTGAGGTAGTACGCGTAATCGACGCTCGGATGCTGCGGATGCAGGCGAATGAAGCGTTCAGCCGATGAGCGCGCGGCCTCCGGTTCGGTGTTGCGGTAATAGGCGTAAATCAGTTCGAGCTGCGCCTGTTCGGCGAAGCGGCCGAACGGGTAACGGGACTCCAGGGCCTTCAGTTTGTTGATCGCGCTGGTATAGCTCTTGCTGTCCAGGTCGGACTGCGCCTGCCGGTACAGTTCCGCCTCGCCGAGGTTCTCGCTGATGGTGTCGTTGGACGAGCAGGCAGCGGTAAGGGCGAGTATGGCGATCAGCAGCAGGTGTTTCACTTGCATGGCGGCTTGCGTCCCTGTGACGGCTGGCTGTCTCGCGCGGAGCCGTCCTGTTATGATGAGCGCCCCGGCTGGCCGGGACAAAGACGCGGTATTTAAACACAAGCCCGTTGCCGAAACCAAAGGCTCCACCGCTGCCGGCGGCGGGGCCTGCCGATGATCAGGGCGGTGGCCGGCGGGCCGCCCGCCGCTGGCGGCGCAGTCGGTGCGCCTCATCGCCGATGCTAACGACCAGCTGCAGCCTGCCCTTTGCCTTTCCTCCTTCTATAAAGCGCCTTCAATATGTCCACGATCTCCACCCAGGCCATTCAACTCCGCGCCGAGGTGCCCTTCGATCTCGGCGGGCAGCGCCTCGATCAGGTCGCGGCCCAGCTTTTTTCCGAGCACTCCCGCTCGCGCCTCTCAGCCTGGATCAAGGATGGCCGGCTGACGGTCGACGGCGCCGTGCTGCGACCGCGGGACACGGTGCATGCCGGAGCCGTGCTGGCGCTCGAGGCGGAGCAGCAGGCGCAGGGCGAGTGGGTGGCGCAGGACATTCCGCTGGACATCGTTTTCGAAGATGAGCATATCCTGGTGCTGAACAAGCCGTCCGGCCTGGTGGTGCATCCGGCCGCAGGGCACGCCGACGGGACGCTGCTCAACGCCCTGTTACACCGTGTGCCGGGTCTGATCAACGTGCCGCGCGCCGGCATCGTGCACCGCCTCGATAAGGACACCACCGGCCTGATGGTCGTGGCCAAGACACTGCAAGCGCAGACCCGGCTGGTCGAGCAACTGCAGGCGCGGACCGTCAGCCGGATCTACGAGGCCATCGTGATCGGGGTCATCATCACCGGCGGCACCATTGACGCGCCCATCGGCCGGCACGGTCAGCAACGCCAGCGCATGGCGGTGGTCGAGGGCGGCAAGCCGGCGGTCAGCCATTATCGGGTGCTCGAGCGATTTCGCTCGCACACCCATGTCCGCGTCAAGCTGGAGACCGGCCGGACCCACCAGATCCGCGTACACATGACGCACCTCGGCTACCCGCTGGTGGGCGATCCGCTCTACAGCGGGCGCTTCCGCATCCCGCCCGCGGCGAACCCGACAATGGTCCAGACCCTGCGCGACTTTCCTCGCCAGGCGCTGCATGCCCGGTTCCTCGAGCTGGAGCATCCGATCAGTGGCGCGCGGATGAAGTGGGAATCGCCCTTGCCGGACGATTTCGTCTGGTTGCTGACGTTGCTGCAGCAGGATCGCGAGGCCTTCAGCGGGTGAGCGCCTGGCCGGGTGACTGGCTGTGTCCCGACTGGCCTGCGCCACCCGGTGTGCGAGCCTGCGTGACCACCCGGCTCGGGGGCACCAGTGCTGAGCCGTTCGCTACTTTCAACCTGGGCGACCATGTGGGCGATGCGCCGCGGGCCGTGGCGGCCAATCGGCAGCGGCTGCAGGATGTGCTGGCTTGCCGTCCCGTCTGGCTCGAGCAAGTTCATTCATCCGTCGTGGTCGAGGCGACGCCGGGCGGCCGCTCGCCCGCGGATGCCAGCTGGACAGGCTCGCCCGGTGTCGCCTGCGCCGTGCTGACGGCTGATTGCCTGCCTGTGCTGTTCTGCGATCGCGCCGGAACCCGGGTTGCGGCTGCGCATGCCGGCTGGCGCGGGTTGGCCGGCGGCGTTCTGGAAGCAACCGTTTCGGCGCTGGGGTTGCCGGCGGACCAACTGATCGCCTGGCTTGGCCCGGCGATCGGTCCGGTTGCCTTCGAAGTGGGGCCGGAAGTGCGCGAGGCATTCGTGTCGCACCAGGCCGAGGCGGCCGGCGCGTTCTGCCCGAGCCGCAACGCTGGCCGCTTCATGGCCGATCTCTATGCCTTGGCGCAGCTGCGGCTGGCCGCCTGCGGCGTCAGCGCGGTTTATGGCGGAGGTTTGTGCACCTTTGGCGATCCGCGCTTCTACTCTTATCGGCGTGCGGCCCGCACCGGACGCTTTGCCAGCCTGGTGTGGCTGGTCGATTCTTCAGCCGAGCCGCAGGCGCGCCGCTAGCCACCGCGACCAGCGGGCGGTCGAGATGACCTGCGTCAATGTCTGGCGGCTTGAATCTCCAACAATCAGCCTCATCTAAGAGCCATCTCGCAGGCTTTTGTCGAGGTGCGATTGACTGCGCCGGCCTGCCTTACCCGTAAAAGGTGACTATATGCGTATCGATCGTTTGACCAGCAAGCTCCAGCTCGCGCTGTCCGATGCCCAGTCCATCGCAGTTGGCCTCGACCATCCGTCCATTGAACCGCTGCACCTGATGCAGGCGCTGCTGGAGCAGCAGGGCGGCTCGATCAAGCCGCTGCTGATGCAGGTGGGGTTCGATATCAACGGGTTGCGCCAGGCGCTGACCAAGGAGCTCGACCAGCTACCGAAACTGCAGAACCCCACTGGCGACATGAACATGTCGCAGGACCTGGCGCGTTTGCTAAACCAGGCCGATCGGTTGGCGCAGCAGAAGGGCGACCAGTACATCTCCAGCGAGTTGGTACTGCTCGCGGCTTTGGACAGTAATACACGTCTGGGTAAGCTGTTGCTGGCCCAAGGCGTCAGCAAGAAGGCGCTGGAAAACGCCATCAGCAACCTGCGCGGCGGCGAGGCGGTCAACGACCCCAATGCCGAAGAGTCGCGGCAGGCGCTGGACAAGTACACCGTCGACATGACCAAGCGTGCCGAGGAGGGCAAGCTTGACCCGGTGATCGGTCGCGATGACGAGATCCGCCGGACCATCCAGGTCCTGCAGCGGCGGACCAAGAACAACCCGGTGCTGATCGGCGAGCCGGGCGTGGGCAAGACCGCCATTGTCGAGGGCCTGGCGCAGCGAATCGTCAACGGCGAGGTGCCCGATGGGCTCAAGGACAAGCGTCTGCTGGCGCTGGACATGGGCTCGCTGATCGCCGGGGCGAAGTTTCGCGGCGAGTTCGAGGAGCGCCTGAAAGCCGTGCTCAACGAGCTGGGCAAGCAGGAGGGCCGCGTCATCCTGTTCATCGACGAGCTGCACACCATGGTCGGGGCGGGCAAGGCCGAAGGCGCCATGGACGCCGGTAATATGCTCAAGCCCGCCCTGGCGCGCGGCGAGCTGCATTGCGTGGGCGCTACCACCCTCGACGAATACCGGCAGTACATCGAGAAGGACGCGGCGCTCGAGCGGCGCTTCCAACGCGTGCAGGTCGACGAGCCGAGCGAGGAGGACACCATCGCCATCCTGCGTGGCCTGAAGGAGCGCTACGAGGTGCATCACGGCGTCTCGATCACCGATGGTGCGATCATCGCCGCGGCCAAGCTGTCGCACCGCTACATTACCGATCGGCAGCTGCCCGACAAGGCCATCGACCTGATCGACGAAGCCGCCAGTCGCATCCGCATGGAAATCGATTCCAAGCCCGAGGAGCTGGACCGCCTCGACCGCCGCCTGATCCAGCTGAAGATCGAGCGCGAGGCCCTGAAAAACGAGGATGACGACGCAACCCGCAAGCGGCTCGCCAAACTCGACGAGGAGATCGTCAAGCTCGAGCGCGAGTACGCCGACCTCGAGGAAATCTGGAAGTCTGAAAAGGCCGAGGTGCAGGGTTCGGCGCAGATGCAGCAGAAGATCGAGCAGGCTAAGGCCGATCTGGAGGCGGCGCGGCGCAAGGGCGACCTGGCTCGCATGGCCGAGCTGCAGTACGGAATCATCCCCGACCTGGAGCGCAGCTTGCAGATGGTCGACCAGCACGGCAAGACCGAGAACCAGCTGCTGCGCAACCGCGTGACCGACGAGGAGATCGCAGAGGTCGTGTCGAAGTGGACCGGCATCCCGGTGTCGAAGATGCTCGAGGGTGAGCGGGAGAAGCTGCTGAAGATGGAGGACCTGCTGCATCAGCGCGTGATCGGTCAGCACGAGGCGGTGGTGTCGGTCGCCAATGCTGTGCGTCGGTCGCGTGCCGGTCTGGCCGACCCCAACCGGCCCAGCGGCTCCTTCCTCTTCCTCGGGCCGACCGGGGTGGGCAAGACCGAGCTGTGCAAGGCATTGGCCGAGTTCCTCTTCGATACCGAAGAGGCCATGATCCGCATCGACATGTCGGAATTCATGGAGAAGCATTCGGTGGCCCGGCTGATCGGTGCCCCGCCCGGATATGTGGGGTACGAGGAGGGCGGTTATCTGACCGAGGCCGTGCGGCGCAAGCCTTACTCGGTGGTGCTGCTTGATGAGGTCGAGAAGGCCCACCCGGACGTCTTCAATATTCTGTTGCAGGTGCTTGAGGATGGCCGGCTGACCGACAGCCACGGGCGCACCGTGGACTTCCGCAACACGGTGATCGTGATGACCTCCAACCTGGGCTCGAGCCAGATCCAGGAGCTGGTAGGCGATCCGGATGCGCAACGGGCCGCGGTGATGGATGCCGTTAGCAGTCATTTCCGTCCGGAGTTCATCAACCGGATCGACGAGGTGGTGGTGTTTGATCCGCTGGCTCGCGAGCAGATCGCGGGCATCGCGCAGATCCAGTTGGGCCGCCTGCGCCAGCGGCTGGCCGAGCGCGAGCTCAGCCTAGAGCTGAGCGACGAGGCGTTGGACAAGCTGGTGGCGGTTGGCTACGACCCGGTCTACGGGGCGCGGCCGCTGAAGCGGGCCATCCAACGCTGGATCGAGAACCCGCTGGCACAGGACATCCTGTCTGGCAGCTTCGATGCCGGAACGACCATCGTCGGCAAGGTGGAGGACGACGAGATTCGCTTCACCAAGGCCTGAGGTTCGGCCGCGGCGTACCTGCGCGGGTCTCGCGGCGGCCGTTTCGTTGCGTGCTGAGGGAGGGCCCGTCGGGGCTCGCAAGGCGTTGTAGATAATCGGATTTTTTCTGTTGACAGCGCCGTTTAGAACCGTAAAATGGCGCGCCTCTGAGGGGGGTTTGCAAGGTTGTAGCAAACTCGCTGAAGTGCTGGAAAGTTAAGTTCCGCGATAGCTCAGTCGGTAGAGCAAATGACTGTTAATCATTGGGTCCCAGGTTCGAGTCCTGGTCGCGGAGCCAATTTCCAATCGGGGTATAGCGCAGTCCGGTAGCGCGCCTGCTTTGGGAGCAGGATGTCGGGAGTTCGAATCCCCCTACCCCGACCAATTCTGGGTCGTTAGCTCAGTTGGTAGAGCAGTTGGCTTTTAACCAATTGGTCGTAGGTTCGAATCCTACACGACCCACCAACACCGCCCCGAAAGGGGATAGAAAGCCGGAAGGTTCCCTGCGGACCTTCCGGCTTTTTCATTGCCGCGGTTCTAGTGCCTGACGAGCTTCGGGTTTTTCCGGTTGCCCGCGCCGCCGTGGCGCGGGCCCCCCTTTCCTCAATGCAGTTTGAGCCGCGGCACGGTGCTGGTGCTGAGTTTGTCGCCGAGCATCATCAGCGCAGTGCGCGCCACCCCGTAGAGCGCGATCTGGTGCATGCGATACAGGGAAATGTAGAACATGCGCGCCAGCCAGCCCTCGAGCATGACGTTGCCGGTGAGGTTGCCCATCAGATTGCCTACTGCCGAAAAGCTCGACAGCGAGATCAGCGAGCCGTAGTCGCGGTAGCGGTAGCTCGGCAGGCCTTCCCCGGCGAGGCGGCGGGCCAGTGACTTGGCCAGCAGCGAGGCCTGCTGGTGAGCCGCCTGCGCCCGTGGCGGCACGTTGCGATCGCTGTCCGGCTGGGGGCAGGCGGCACAGTCGCCGAACGCGAAGATGTTTTCGTCGCGCGTGGTCTGCAGCGTGGGCAGAACCTGCAGTTGGTTGATCCGGTTGGTTTCCAGTCCGGCGAGGTCCTTTAGAAAGCTCGGCGCCCGGATCCCGGCGGCCCACACCTTGAGGGTGGCCGGTACAAAATGGCCGTCTCGGGTGTGCAGGCCGTCCTGCGTGACCTCGCTGACTGCCGCGTCGGTGAGCACCGTGACACCAAGGTCGCGCAGAGTTTGGTGGACCGGTTGGCTAATGCGTTCCGGCAATGCCGGCAGTACTCGCGGGCCCGCCTCGATCAGTGTGATGTGGACGTTTTCCGGCTTGATGCGGTCCAGTCCGTAGGCGGCCAGTTCGCGAGCGGCATGGTGCAGCTCCGCCGCCAGTTCCACCCCGGTGGCGCCGGCGCCGACGATGGCCATGTTGATCGCCTCGTGGCGGTCGTCGTGGGCATGCGCTCTCATGTAGTGGCTGAGCAGCTGGCGGTGAAAACGCTCGGCCTGCTCGCGGGTGTCGAGAAACAAGCAGTGCTCGGCCGCCCCCTGGGTGCCGAAGTCGTTGGTGGTGCTGCCAACTGCGATGACCAGCGTGTCATACGCCAGCGTCCGCGCCGGCACCTGCTCGACGCCCTGTTCGTCGTGAGCGGCAGCGAGCTGGACGCAGCAGTGCTCGCGGTCCAGGCCGCACATGCGGCCCATCTGGAATTCGAAATGATTCCACTTGGCCTGGGCGAGGTAGTTGAGTTCGTCGGCCGAGGAGTTTAGCGAGCCGGCTGCCACCTCGTGCAGCAGGGGTTTCCAGATGTGGGTCAGGCTAGCGTCGATCAGGGTGATACGTGCCTTGCCTCGTTTGCCCAGGGTTCTACCCAGGCGGGTGGCAAGTTCCAGGCCGCCGGCGCCGCCGCCGACGATTACGATGCGATGTGTCATGGAATGGACTCATAGGCTTTGCGGGATCTGTGTGAGCGGGTGGGCTGGTGGCGTGGTTACAACACCAGGCGGCTCAGGAGGCGGCTCAGCAGGCCAAGGCCAACGACCACGACGATGACCGCCACGAGCAGCAGCAGGGGCCGGAACGGGCGGCGCTCGACCTGGTGCTGTGGCGCGCTGAGGTATTGATCCACGCGCTTCTGGTCTTCGGGGTTCAGGCGGCTGGGCATTCGCACCTCACGTAGGAATGCATGCATTCTAGCGGCGCGGCGGCAAAAGCCAAGTTGGCGGGCGGAAGAGGCGGCTGGCAACGCTGCCGTGGGCCTCTACCGGCCGTGGTTCTTCAGGCTGCGCAGGTTGCCGATCACCGATTCGAGCGCCCGGTCGAACAGCAGGGCGTCGTTGAGCAGGCGAATGGCGCCACGGCGAAACTCGATGGCGAGGCCCGTGCGGGTCTTTTCCAAGACCTTCATGCCGGTGCGGTTGACGAAGATGTACTTGCCAGTGGGCTTGATGATCGCGGCCAGCTTGCAGCGCAGCTTGTGCTCCTCGTCTTCCTGGAACTCCACCCAGCTTCCGACGCGCAGGTTGTCGACCTGGGTCAGTGCCTCGTCATTGTCGGCCAGATTGATTTCTGGCTCTTGCTCGCGCGTCTCGCCAGGGGCGAGCAGCACGATTTCCTCGTTGACCTCGATCATCGCGGCTGCGACTGGCTCTCGCGCCGGCTCGTCGCGCGGCGGCAACTCGAGCTTGGCGTCGGGGGTGTGCTCGCCAGGGATGCGCTCGGCAGCCGCCGGAGCGGCGGGCTGGCTGAGCTGCTGCAGGGTCTGCACATGCAGCGCTTCGAGGCGGGTGAAGAAATCGCTGGTGGAAAACGGGTCGAATGCCGCGCTTGCCAGGCCTTCGCGCAAGCTTTTCAGCAGGCTGGGGACCAGCTCGAGCAGGGCTTCGCGGGATTCGGGGTCGTCGTGCGGGCCGACGCTCCAGATCAGGTCGTCCATGGTGGCAAGCGCCGCGTTCCATTGCCCGGACTGGGTGCCGTGCTTGAGGCAGGTCAGCAGCAGGACCTTGCTCCAGGCTTCCTGCAACAGTCGAACCACCACCTCGGGCAGGGTCTTGCCGAGCAACCGCTCATTGAGCGCGTGCTCGACTTCCTGGCGGGCCATCTCGGCCCTGGCGCGCCCCTCCTCGGCGTCACGGGTGCGCTGTTCGAGCAGCTCGCTGCGGCGTCGTTCGTCGCCGGTAAAGGCGAGGAAGTCCGCCAGCAGCTCGGAAAAAATCGCCGGGTCGTCGACGAAATCGTTCAACAGGCGCGACACCACCTGTTCGATCTTCTGGTAGAGGCTGTCGCGCTGGGCTTCATCCTGGTCGCCCCAGCCCATCGCGGCCGAGGCGATCTCGTTGAGCAATCGCCGCGCGGGATGGCTGCCGCGGCTGAAAAACGTCTTGTCGAGCACGGCTACCTTGAGCACGGGAATCTGCAGTCGTCCAATCAGCGCCTTCAGCGAGTCGGGAAGGGTGCGGTCGTCGAGGATGAACTCGAAAAGCATCGACACCAGGTTGATGACGTCTTCGTCGACCTCGCCAACCACGCGGGACTTGCCGCTCTTGGCGCTGACTCGGTGCAGCAGCTGCTCGAGCTGGGCTTGCAGGTCGAACTGGTCGACCTGCTGCATCGGCGCGCGCGATTGCAGGTGCGACAGCAGGCGCATCAGGTCGTTGCTGGATATCGGTACCGCATCGCTGGGCAGGTTGCGCGCCGGCAGCGCGCCGCCCCGGAGCTCTGACAACAGCGCCTGCAGGGTGCCAAAGGCCTCCTGGGTGCCTTCGTCGACATAGCCCTGGTTGCTGCCATAGTCCGTGCGCGTCGCGCCGCCGGACGAGCCGGGGCGGGCTGGGTTACGACGCGGCAGGGCCGATTGCAGTTCGGGCAGGATGCCGGCCGCGACGAGTGTCTGGTTCGATTCGGCGTACAGCTGTTCGATATCGGCGAGGACATAACGCTCGAACAGCTTGAGGATTATCAGCTTGACCTTTATCTCGACGCCAAGGGTGCGGCACGCCTCGAGAAAGTACTGGCAGAGCTGGTGCGGGCCGAGCGGGTTGTTCTTGTCGTCGAGCTTCCGGCTGACCAGGGCGTTCATCCGGGTCGTCAGGTGGCTGAGCGGCTGGACCGCGCGGCTCATGACCTTGGTCACCATGGTGTCGATCGCGACAGATTCTTCCAGTTCATCGTTCTGTACCAGCGCCAGGCTTTCGAACGATGCCTCCGGCTGGGCCGGCTTGCCGATTTCATATTGGTTCAGGCGGGCAAAGGCCTCGAAGACCTGTTGCAGGAAGGCTCGTTCGATGCCGCGCCGCTTCATACGCAGGTCGCGCATCGCTTCGAAGAACGCGTTCTGCTCGGCGTTGCTGGTGGCGCGGTCGGCGATCTCGAACAGCGAATCGTCGGCATTGTCAAACAACGTCTGCAGGGCAAGGCGCAATTGCTGGGCGGCCTTGTCCCGCACGCTGATGAGCGCGACAGGTAATCGACCTGCCGGTGAGGTCGGCTTTTGCTCAGGGGCAGCCTTGAGGTGCACCACTTTCGCATCGGTTCGCATCGAGACTCTCCGGTCGCTTGCTCTGAGAAGCGATCAACATCGCGTAGCATGCCGCTGAAAAGACTCAGGGGCAACGGCTTTGCCGGCTGGACAATGGGGTCGCCATTTCTGTGGCGTCAATTTCTGACGGCATTATAGGCATCCGGTTTCCCAGCCTAGCGCGCTTTTGTTTTGGACATGACGCAGCTCACAGATACTCCCCCGAAATCCTACAGGCGGTCATTTCGCTCTCGCTGCCGCTGCCATTTGCGGCCGCCCCGGCGCCAGCCGAAGACTGCCGGAGCGCCGGGCAGCGCCGTATACTCTGGTCCACATGAAATGGGAGCCCGTCGTGACTGATATCACCCTTGCGGAACTGACCGCCGACATCGAAAACACCGTACGCAGAGCCTTGAGTGAAGACATCGGCATGGGCGACGTCACGGCGCAGCTGATCCCCGTCGAGCGCCTGGCCCATGCCGCGGTGATCACGCGCGAGGCGGCCGTCATCAGCGGCACGGCCTGGGTCGATGCGGTGTTCCGGCAGCTCGACCCGCGGGTTGCGGTTCACTGGCGGGTCGTCGACGGCGAGCGCGTTTCGGCCGATCAGGTGCTGTTCCACCTCGAGGGGCCGGCCCGGGCGCTGCTGACCGGCGAGCGCACCGCGCTGAACTTCCTGCAGACCCTGTCAGGCGTCGCCACGCGCTGCCGGCACTACGCCGACCTGGTCGAAGACACCGGCGTGCGGCTGCTCGACACACGCAAAACGATTCCGGGCCTGCGTTTGGCGCAGAAGTACGCCGTCACCTGTGGTGGCTGCCATAACCACCGCATCGGGCTGTACGACGCCTTCCTTATCAAGGAGAACCATATCGCGGCTTGTGGCGGGATCGCCGAGGCGATCGCCGCGGCCCATCGCATCGCGCCGGGCACCCCGGTGGAGGTCGAGGTGGAGAGTCTGGACGAGCTCGAGCAGGCACTGCGGGCCGGTGCCGACGTGGTCATGCTCGACGAACTGAGCCTCGACGATATGCGCGCCGCGGTAGGGCTGGCGGCAGGAAGGGCGAAGCTGGAGGCATCCGGTGGAATCAGTGACGAGACGTTGCGGATGATCGCCGAGACCGGTGTCGACTACATCTCGATCGGTGCCCTGACCAAGCATGTCAGGGCAATCGACCTGTCGATGCGCCTGACCCAGTAGGGCGCCGCGGGGCGGCACGGGGAGTGCCGCCGGGGTGTGTCAGTGCTTGCTCTTGAGGCCGAAGTTCTCGTGCAGCGTACCCGGCACGTCGGTGTCTTTCGGCGCGTAGTCCTTTGGCGGCTCGGTGAAGGCCGGGGAGCTGAGGCGCTCGCGATGGCTGTGGGTCTCTTCGCTGTGCAGCGCGGCCAGCAGGCGCTGGCGGGTCTGCTCGTCGAGCGCCAGCCGGTCAGCGCCCTCGGTCAGGTGCTCCTGCATATCCTGGTAACTGCTGGTCAGCTTGCGCAGCAGGCTGGCCGTGGTGTTGAAATGGGTCACCACTTCGCTTTGGTAGGTATCCAGGCGCTCCTGCAGCTCGTCCACCTGACGCTGCGTGCTGCTCGGTGCGCTGGTACGCGCAATCAGGAATCCAATGACGATGCCGGCGATCACGCCGATGATCGGGAGCAACCAGGTCGCGAGGCTCTGTTCCACGAGTACTTCCTCTAAATAAACGGCTGTGCTGTTCAGCAACGAAAAACCAGGATGGACGGTCAGCGGTGCGATGGCCGGCCCGCATCCACCGACCCGCCAGGCACCGCCTGAGCGGTGGTTTTATCACGGCCTGATACGTTAACGTCTCGTACCTGCCCTGTATACCGCCTTGCGATGGGGCTGGCCCCGCGCAGCACAGAGCATGACGAGTCGATTTGCCCCCAGGTCACGGAGTGAGTGCAGTGAAACGTGAAGACGCGATATTCATCGACGGCCCGGCCGGTGCGCTGGAAGGGCTGCATTTCGATCAGCCCGAGGCGCGTGGCGTGGCGCTGATCTGTCATCCCAACCCGGTAAAGGGCGGGACGATGCTCAACAAGGTGGTCTCGACGCTGCAGCGCACCGCCCGCGACGCCGGCTATGCCACGCTGCGGTTCAACTTTCGAGGGGTCGGCGCCAGCGCCGGCACGCATGACATGCAGATGGGTGAAGTCGAGGACGCCGAGGCCGCGCTGGGCTGGCTGCGGGCGCAGCATCCCGGATTACCGCTGACACTGCTGGGATTCTCCTTTGGCGGCTTTGTCGCGGCTGCGCTGGCCGGGCGGATCGAGGCGCGCGGCGAATCGCTGGAGCGCCTGGTCATGGTGGCGCCGGCGGTTTCGCGGCTGGCCGGGCTGCCACTGGCCGAGCGATGTGCGTTGGCGATCATCCAGCCGGACGACGACGAGGTCATAGAGCCGGCGCAGGTACACGCGTTCTCGGCCGGGCTCGAGCGCCCCCACGAGCTGCTAAAAGTGGCAGAATGCGGTCACTTTTTTCACAGCAGGCTGGTCGAGCTCAAGGCCTTGCTGGCGCCCCGGCTGGTCTGAAGCACGCCGGCTGCGGCGTACCGCCTGCCGTTCGTGCGAACTGTATCGAGATAAGTATGAAAACCCGAATCCTGACCGGCATCACCACCACCGGCACGCCCCACCTGGGCAACTATGCAGGCGCGATCCGCCCGGCGATCCAGGCCAGTCGCGCCGCTGAGGCTGACTCCTTCTACTTCCTGGCCGACTACCATGCGCTGATCAAATGCGACGATCCGCTGCGTATCCAGCAGTCGCGCCTGGAAATAGCCGCCACCTGGCTGGCCTGCGGGCTGGATGCCGAGCGCGTCACCTTCTACCGGCAGTCCGACATCCCCGAGATTCCCGAGCTCACCTGGTTGCTGACCTGCGTGACCGGCAAGGGATTGCTCAACCGTGCCCATGCCTACAAGGCTTCGGTGGACAAGAACGTCGAGCGCGGCGAGGACCCCGATGCAGGCATCACCATGGGGCTGTTCAGCTACCCGGTGTTGATGGCCGCGGACATCCTCATGTTCAACGCGCACAGGGTCCCGGTGGGTCGCGACCAGATCCAGCACGTCGAGATGGCCCGTGACATCGGCCAGCGATTCAACCACCTGTTCGGCAACGGCCGCGAGCTGTTCACCGCGCCCGAAGCGCTGATCGAGGAGAGCGTGGCGACCCTGCCCGGCCTCGATGGCCGCAAGATGTCCAAGAGCTACGACAACACCATTCCCCTGTTCGCCAGCGCCAAGGCGCTGAAGGACACCATCGCGCGCATCGTCACCGACTCGAAGCTGCCCGGTGAGCCGAAGGACCCGGACGATTCGCACCTGTTCACCCTGTACCAGGCGTTCGCCACGCCGGCTCAGCTCGGCGAGTTCCGTGCCGATCTGATCGGTGGGCTGGCCTGGGGCGAGGCCAAACAGCGACTGTTTGAACTGCTCGACGCCGAACTGGGCGAGGCCCGCGAGCGCTACCTCGGCCTCATGCAGCGGCCGGCGGATCTCGAGGACATCCTTCTGGCCGGCGCTGCCAAGGCGCGCCGCGTAGCGACGCCGTTCCTCGGCGAACTGCGCGAAGCGGTCGGGCTGCGCAGTTTCCGCAGCGAAGCGAAAAGCGCGGCACCGGCGAAGAAGAAGGCCGGCAAGACCGCACGCTTCGCCAGCTTCCGCGAGCCGGACGGCAGTTTCCGCTTCCGTTTCTTTGCCGCCGATGGCGAGCAACTGGTGCTGTCGCGACCGTTCAGCGATCCCAAGGCAATCGGCGTCGCGACACAGCGACTGATCGCCCAGGGCGTCGATGCCCTGGAACTGCGCGCCGACGAAGGCAATCAATTCACGTTGTGGCTCGACAGCGAATGCATCGCCGACAGCCCCGACTATGCCGACGAGCAGGCGCTGGAAGCGGCCATGCTGCGCCTGCGCGAGGCGCTGGCCACCCTAGCCGTCTAGCGCCAGCCGCGGTCCCGGCGGTCGCGGTTCGATCGCCAGGGCCTGCCGACCCATTGATCCCACCGAGGCGCGAGCGCGTGAACGATTTGCGTAAATTGCCAACCACCGAGGGCGCGGCTAAAGTGTCGGCCCCGTTTCATTACCCAGACCCCGCCATGACCCCTCTTGAGCGCTATCAGGCCGACCTGAAACGTCCCGACTTCTTTCATGACGCGGCGCAGGAAACGGCCGTGCGTCACCTGCAGCGCCTGTACGACGACCTGGTGGCCGACGATCGCAGCAAGACCGGCCTGTTCGGCAAGCTGTTCGGCAAGAAGCAGCAGGACCCGATCAAGGGCCTGTACTTCTGGGGCGGCGTCGGCCGTGGCAAGACCTACCTGGTCGACACCTTCTTCGATGCCCTGCCGTTCGAGCAGAAGACCCGCACGCACTTCCACCGCTTCATGAAGCGTGTCCACGAGGAAATGCGCACCCTCAAGGGCGAGAAGAATCCGCTGACCATCATCGGCAAGCGGTTCGCCGACGAATCGCGGGTCATCTGCTTCGACGAATTCTTCGTCTCGGACATCACCGACGCGATGATCCTGGCGACCCTGCTCGAGGAGCTGTTCAAGAACGGCGTCAGTCTGGTCGCGACCTCCAACATCGTGCCGGACGGCCTGTACAAGGACGGACTACAGCGGGCGCGCTTCCTGCCAGCCATCGAGCTGCTGAAGAAGCACACCGAGATCGTCAACGTCGACAGTGGTATCGACTACCGCCTGCGCGCGCTGGAGCAGGCCGAGCTCTATCATTTCCCGCTGGACGCCGAAGCCGAGCAGAGCTTGGAAAAGAGCTTCCGCAGCCTGCTGCCGGAGAAGTGCAAGATCCAGGAAAACGAGGCGCTGGTGATCGAGAACCGCGAGATCGTTGCCCGCAAGGTGGCCTGCGGTGTGGCCTGGTTCGAGTTCCGCGAGCTTTGCGACGGGCCCCGCAGCCAGAACGACTACATCGAACTCGGCAAGATTTTTGATGCGGTGCTGGTCTCGAACATCGAGCGCATGGATGTCTCCAAGGACGATATGGCGCGGCGTTTCATCAACATGGTCGATGAATTCTACGACCGTAACGTCAAGCTGATCCTCTCTGCCGAGGTCGAGCTGAAGGACCTCTATGCTGGCGGCCGCCTTGAGTTCGAGTTCCAGCGTACCCTCAGCCGCCTGCTGGAAATGCAGTCCCACGAGTACCTGTCGCGTCCGCACAAACCCTGACGGGGCTGGTCGAAGGCTGGATAGCACGACGCGGGGAAGTTCGTGCTGTCCAGCTTCCAGCGTTCATCCACTCTTCAACCGATACTGCAGCCGATACTGGTTCGGCGACAGCTCGGTGTGCTGGCGGAACAGGCGAGCGAAGAAGCTCGCATCGTCATAACCCACTTCGTAACTGATGGTCTTGATGCTCTTGCGCGTCGTCGACAGCAGCGTCTTGGCCGTTTCGATGCGCAAACGCTGCAGGTAATGCAGCGGTTTGTCGCCAGTGGCGGTCTGAAAGCGGCGCATGAAGTTACGGATGCTCATGCCGTGGTCGCGTGCCACGTCCTCGAAGCGGAATTTTTCCGCAAAGTGTTCTTCCAGCCATTCCTGGATCTGCAGCACGCGTGTATCCAGATGCAACTTTTGCCCACCGAAGCCGATGCGGCCCGGGTTGTAGTTGCGGCGTACCTCGAACAGGATGTCGCGAGCCATGCCCTGGGCAATGTGCGCGCCGCAGAAGCGTTCGACCAGATGAATGTAGAGGTCGCAGGCCGAGGTCGTGCCGCCGGCGCAGTAGAGGTTCTCGCTGTCGGTGAGGTGCTTTTCCTGGGTGAACAGCACCCGCGGAAAGCGATCGGCGAACTCCCGGGCGAAGCGCCAGTGGGTAGTGCCTTCACGGCCATCGAGCAGCCCGGCCTCGGCCATCCAGAAGGCCCCGCTGGCTTCGCCGCAGATGGTCGCTCCCGCGGCATGGCGCTCGCGCAACCAGGGCGCCACCTGCGGGTAGCGCTGGCAAAGCGCATCGAAATCACGCCAGAAGGCCGGCAGGATAACGGCGTCGGCGTCGTCCAGCGCGCCGTCCACCTCGATGCGCGGCCCGCTGAACGTCTCGACCGCTCGGCCGTCAGGACTCACCAGTGAGGTTTCGAACGCCGGGGTGAGGTCCAGACCCAGCTGCTTGCCGTAGCGTAGGCTGGCCATGTGGAAGAAATCCTTGGCGTGCAACAGGGTGGAAGCAAATACCCCGTCGGTGGCCAGAATGCTGATGCGTTTGAGGGGCTGCGCGTCGATCATGCGGGACTACTGTTCAAATTGTTCTTATTGGGGTCATGGCAGGGTGAAACTGCCGTGCTCCGGCGGGAGCGTCTTATTTTTTCGCCTGACTGTCCAGTCCAGCATGGACTGCTGCTGCCACAAGCAGGGCGTCAGCCAATCGAGAGGACCAACATGAGCGAGCACATGCCCCCCATGGACGCCGCGTTCAGCGGCTGGACCGGCAGCACCGCCGAGGCGCGCGAGCTGCAGAAAACGCTGGCCGCGCGGCTGCTGCTGAGCGACGACTTCGGGCCCTTGCGCCTGATCGCCGGTGTCGACGTAGGCTTCGAGGAGGGCGGCGCCATCACCCGTGCGGCAGCGGTGCTGCTCGATGCCGAGAGCCTGGAGCTGCGCGCACAGACCATCGCCCGGGTGCCGACCTGCATGCCCTATATCCCGGGCCTGCTCTCGTTTCGCGAGCTGCCGGCCGTGCTGCAGGCACTCGAGGCGCTGGGGCAGGTGCCGGACCTGATCTTTTCCGACGGCCATGGCATCGCGCACCCGCGCGGACTCGGCATCGCCGCGCACCTGGGGATCATCACCGGCTTGCCGACCGTCGGCGTCGCCAAGAAGATCCTCACCGGCCAGCATGAGCCCCTAGGCGAGCGCCGCGGCGACCAGGTCGCGCTGCAGGACAAGGCCGGCCGGCAGATCGGCACGGTGCTGCGCAGCAAGGACAAGGTGCGCCCGCTAATCGTCTCGCCAGGCCACCGGGTCAGCCTGCAGAGCGCACCAGCCCTGGTGATGCGCTACGTCACCCGCTACCGACTACCGGAACCGACGCGGCTGGCCGATCGCCTGGCATCGCGCCGTGACGAAAAGCGCGGCAGCCCGGCAGCGGACTGACGCCCGCGCTTGCAGCAGACGGCGCGCAGGCGCTAGCCTGCAGGTCCGCCGATTACCCAGGTTCGCCGCGATGCAGTTGGATCTTGCGACAGGCTGGTGCCGAGGCATCCGCCATTGCCCTTCGCCCAACTTCAACGCGCGCCCCGATGGCGAAATCTCGCTGCTGGTGATCCACAACATCAGCCTGCCTCCCGGGTGCTATGGCACCGGCAAAGTGCACCAGCTGTTTCAGAACTGCCTGCCCGGCGACGAGCATCCCTATTTCCAGCAGATCGCGGGGCTGCAAGTGTCGGCGCACTTCCTCATCGAGCGCGATGGTTCGGTCAGCCAGTTCGTGTCTTGCCTGGACCGGGCCTGGCATGCTGGCGTCTCCTGCTTCGATGGCCGCGAAGGCTGCAATGACTTCTCGCTGGGCATCGAGCTGGAGGGTACTGACGACGCGCCTTTCAGCGACGCCCAATACGAGCGACTGATCGCCTTGGCGCGGCTGCTGCAGCAAGCCTACCCCGGCATCACGCCGGCACGGGTCTGCGGCCACAGTGACATCGCCCCGGGGCGCAAGACCGATCCCGGCCCGGCGTTCGACTGGGGCCGGCTGCGTGCCGCCTCGATCTGCGCCTGACTTTTCGCACAGGATGCAACGATGATTTTCTTGGTGGTGCTTCTGGCCCTGCTCATCGACAAGCTCACCGACTGGCGCCGCGAGATTCAGGACGACCGGCTCTGGCTGCGGCTGTTGCGGCGTGTCGAGCGACGGGGCGACGCGGCGTGCAGACCCTGGATGAGCCTGGTGGGACTGGTGCTGCTGCCGGTTCTGCTGCTCGCCGGGCTGCTCGCTGCCCTGGAACCGCTGGCGTACGGCTGGCTGAGCCTGCCGCTGCACCTGCTGGTGGTGCTCTACAGCCTTGGCCGCGGCCAGGGCAAGCGTGAGTTCGGTCCCTTCCGCGATGCCTGGCGCCGAGGAGACGAGGAGGCCGCCGCGCTGGTGGCCGAACGCGACCTGGACCTTACCGCGGAAGATGCCCCGGGGCTGCTGCGTGCCGTCGAGGCGCAGCTGTTGTGGCGCAGCCACCAGGGCTTCTTTGCGGTGATCTTCTGGTACGTCCTGCTCGGTCCGGTCGCGGCGCTGGCCTACCGGCTGCTGGCGCTGACGGTGGCGCATACCAGCAGCGAGGCGATCGGCGAGCGTGCCGGGCAACTGCGGCATGCCTTCGACTGGCTGCCGGTGCGGGTGCTGGCGGCGAGCTTCGGGCTGGTCGGTAATTTCGTCGCGACCAATCGCGCCCTGCTCGGCGAGCTGCTGAACTGGGATGTTTCCGCTCCTCGGCTGCTGGCAGAGGTCGGCCCGGTGGCGGCTGATCTCGACGAACCCTGCGAAGGCGAAGCCGGCCTTGCTCGCCTCGACAGCCTCGCCGCGCTGCTGGTGCGCACGCGCATGCTTTGGTACGCAGCCATCGCGCTCTGGGTCCTGCTGCTCTGAGCCCGCCGAGCCCGGTCGCCGCATCAGCGTTGCGCGGCGGCCGGTCTCGATACCGCCTCGATACGAATCCTCTCGCATCTGCCCAATAAGCCGGGTGGATAGGCCGCAATCGGCGGCCCTTCTGCCACTTGGCGTGCTATCACCCTGCCAGTACCTTAAGTTACAGATCCCCCAACCGATACTCCGAACAAGGTTCCGCGCGATACCTCTCCGACGACCTTGCCGTGGCCTGCGCCGCCCGGCGGGCACAACAAGAACATGGGAGACGTCCTTTGACCAAGCTGTTGTATCCGGCGATCGCCTTGATGAACCGTCTGAGCTTCGGCATGAAGTTCAGCCTGATCAGCGTGCTGTTTTTCGTGCCCATGCTGCTCACCAACTTCTACCTGGTCCGCGACGCCTACGATGAGTTCCTCGGTACCCGGGTCGAACTGCGAAGCCTCGAGCTGCTCGGCTCGGCCCTGCAGCTGCGGCGCGCCATGGAGGACTGGAAGGACCTGGTCGAGATCGAGGGCATCATCGGCCAGGCCGGCGAGAACCGCGCCCTGGCCACGCGACTGGAAGCCGTCGAGGGCACGCTCGCAAACCTGATGCAGCGGCTTGAACCGGTCAGCGACAATCCCGAGCAGGTGGCCGAATTCACCACGCGCCGTGACCAACTCGCCGCAGCCCTGCGCGACGCCGCGGCCCAGCAGTCGCTGCAGGCAAAAACCGCGATGGCGCGGGCGCTACTGGCCAAGAGCCAAGTGATGATCAAGCTGATCGCCACGCAGTCCGGCCTCAGCCAGGACAGCCAGCGCGACGTGCGCCTGCTGGCCGAGCTGCTTACCGCGGTCACGCCGGCGATCACCGCCACCCTCAGCGAGGGCCGGGCGATCGGCGCCTACACCTTTGGCCAGGGTTTCCTCAATTCCGACGCCAGCAACAAGCTCGACGACCTTCTGCTGGAGCTGGAAAAGCAACAGGCCCAGTACGCCGCACAGCTGCAGGACGTACTCGGCGGCAGCGCGGCGGCGCGGCGCCAGCTCGAGTCCTTCGCCGACGCCAGCCGCGCTTCGCTGCAGGCCAGCAGCGATATTTTCCAGGATCAGGTAATCATGGCCGAGGCGCTGGATACGCCTTGGGATACCTTCTTCGAACAGGTCAGCGGCGAGATGGGCAAGACCTACGCGCTCAACGACGAGGTGGTGCGTTTTCTTGGCGTCGAGCTCGAGCAGCGCCTGGCGCAAAAGCAACGCATGATGGTCCTCTTGTTGGCAGCCCTGGCACTGGTGTTCCTGCTGGTGGTGTACCTCTACAGCGCGTTCTACCTGTCCACCCGCGGCGCGCTGCGTAGCCTTGGCGCGACCATGCGGCAGGTCGCCGGCGGCGACATGACCGCGCGTTTCGAAGTGCAGAGTCGGGACGAGCTCGGTGAGCTGGGCCAGGTGTTCAACGAGACCGTCGGGCGCATCCGGGAACTCATCGAGCGGGTCGGTCAGACGGTGGGCGACGTCGAGCGCCAGGCCACGCGGGTGGAAGCGGTGTCCGGGGAGAGTAACCAGACCGTGTCCGAGCAGCGCGGCCAGATCGAGCAGGTCGCCACCGCGATGAACCAGATGTCGGCGACCGCCCAGGGCGTCGCCACCAGCGCCGAAGCCGCCGTCGGCAGCGCGCAGAGCGTCAACGAGGAAACCGCCAGCGGCCGCGGCCTGGTCGAGGCGCAGGTCCGCGGAATCCAGCGACTGGCAAGCGAGCTGGAACGCTCGGTCACGGTGATCAATCAGCTGGCCGACGACAGCAAGGCGATCAGCCAGGTGCTCGACGTGATCAAGGGCGTCGCCGAGCAGACCAACCTGCTGGCGCTCAACGCCGCGATCGAGGCCGCCCGTGCCGGCGAACAGGGGCGCGGCTTCGCGGTGGTGGCCGACGAGGTCCGCAACTTGGCCCGGCGCACCCAGCAATCGACCGAAGAAATCGAACAGATGATCGGCCGGCTGCAAGGCGGCGTCGGCGCTGCGGTCAAGACCATGCATGCCAGCCACTCTCTCGCAGACACCACCGTCAGCCAGTCGGCGCAGGTGCAACAGGCGCTGGAGAACATCCTCACCGCGGTCGGGGTGATCGTCGACCAGAACCAGCAGATCGCTGCGGCGGCCGAGGAACAGACTGCCGTCGCCCATGACATCGACCGCAACATCGTCGCCATCAACGAAGCCGGCCAGCGCACCGCGGAGGGCGCCGGCCATACCGAACAGGCCAGCCGCGAACTCAGCGAGCTGGTCGGCCGCCTGCAACGGCTGATCGGGGCATTTCGGGTCTAGCCTGCGCCCCAGCCGAACAATTCGCAGCTGTTGCGGTAGCTCGCCTCGGCCAGCTCCTCCGGTGCGATGCCGCGCAGTTCGGCCAGCTCGCGGCAGATATCGGGCAGGAATTCCGGGCTGTTGCGTTGGCCGGCATGGCTGTGCGGTGTGATGTCCGGGGCGTCGGTTTCCAGCACGATGCTGTCGAGCGGCAACTGCCGCAGCACCCGGTGCATGCGATGCGCCTGGGGCCAGGTGCCGGCGCCGCCGAGGCCGAGCTTGTAGCCGAGCTTGATGTATTCGCGGGCTTCTTCCCAGCTGCCGCTGAACGCATGGGCGATGCCGGCGCGTTTGAGCTTGTGCCGCTTGAGCGTGGCGATCATCTGGGCATGGGCACGGCGCACATGCAGGAGCACCGGCAGCTCGAACTCGTTGGCCAGCTCCAGCTGCGCCTCGAGCAGGGCCTGCTGGCGCGCCTTGTCTGGCTCCTCGATATAGAAGTCCAGACCGATCTCGCCGATGGCACAGAGTTTGGCCTCGCCGCGCAGGCGCTGCAGCCAGTTGCGCAACAGCTCGAGGTGTTCGGGGCGATGGTCACGCAGGAATATCGGATGCAGGCCGAGCGCCGCATGCACGGCCGGCTCGTCGCTGGCCAGTTGCCAGACGCGTTCAAGGTTCGCTGCGTGCACGCCGAGCACCAGGATGCGTTCCACCCCGGCGGCGCGGCTGCGCGCAAGGACGGCTGGCCGGTCCGGGTCGAATGGATCGAAATCAAGGTGCGTATGGGTGTCGATCAGGCGCACGGCTGGGCTCCGTCCGGCTCGGTAAGGCTCAGTGGCCAGGTTCTTCTTCTATCTGGATGTCGCTGACGCCCAGCTCCGCCATCCGGCTGTGCTCGCTTCTGTGCTCGGGCTGTTCCCACGGCGCATCGACGGCCGCGCGTGGTTCGCGGACATGATGCAGGAGGATTTCCAGTTCCGCCTGCTCGATGTCTGGCGTCTCGAACGAGCTGAGCGTCAGCGAGGCGGGGTTGCCGTTGATCAGGTAGTGGATGCGGTAGCGTTTCAGGTCGGTCATGGCAGGCTCGGTCTTGAGGAAGGGCTATGCAGCATCGGACCGCCGATTCGGCGTCAGGCTCCCGAGGATTCGCCTTCGCCTTCGGCATCGAGCAACGCCGCCTTGCGCTCCAGGCCCCAGCGGTAACCGGTCAGCGCCTGGTTGGCGCCCACCACGCGGTGGCAGGGAACCAGCAGGGCGACGGGATTACTGGCACAGGCGCGGGCTACCGCGCGGGCATGGCTGCCGAGGCTGGCGGCCAGCTCGCCGTAGCGCCGGGTCTCGCCCATGGGGATCGCCTGGAGGGCCGTCCATACGCGCTGTTGGAAGGCGCTGCCGCGCAGGTCCAGCGGAAGGCGCGCGGCGCGTGCCGGCTCCTCCAACTGGCTTACCACTGCCTGCAGCCAGGCGCCCAGACCGGCATCGTCACGCACCAGGTCGGCGGCGGCGAAGCGTGCCTGGAGTTCGTCCCGCAGGCCGGCCTCGTCGTCGCCGAACAGCAATGCGCAGACGCCCCGCGCGCTTGCGGCGATCGCCAGGCGACCCAGCGGGCAGGTGCCGATGGCATAGCGCAGCGATTCGCCGGCGGCGCGCTGTCGTCGCTGGGCAGGGCTCAAGGCAGCGGCGTGCTGGTAGGCGCCGCGGTTGCTGCCGAAGCCGGCCTCGAGTGCCGCATCGAGCACCGAGCCGGCGCCCGGCAGCTGGGCTTCGAGGCGCTCCCGCCGCCGTGCCGCCGCCCAGGCGCGCGGAGTCACCCCGGTGCGGGCTTTGAAAGCGCGGGCCAGATGCGAAGGCGAAAGACCGATGCGGGCCGCCAGCTGCGTCAGTGTCACCGACTCGCTGCTGGCGTCCAGGATTCTGCAACTTGCGACGACCAGTTCGTCCATCTGTTGCGCGGGGCTCAGGCCGCGGGGCGAACAGCGTTTGCACGGGCGAAACCCGGCCGCTTCGGCTTCGTCCGGCGTGGTGAAGAAGCGTACGCCGTCGCGGCGCGGGCGGCGGGCCGGGCAGCTGGGACGGCAATAGATGCCGGTCGAGCGGACGGCAAACACGAAGCGTCCGTCGCATCCCGCGTCGCGGTCACACAGCGCCTGCCAGCAGTGATCGAGGTCCAACATCGCAGTGCTCCTGAAGGAGAGGATCCGATTGTCCGCGCTGCGCGCGCTCACGCCAATGCGTGGTGCGCTTTCAAACTTGCGGGCGAGCATGGAAGGGCGCTGGCGATTGCCGTAACCTGCAGTTCTGCCTAGCCATGAAGGGTCTGTAAACCGCTGATGAAAACGCCAAAACGACTCGAGCCGTTGGTCGAGGATGGCCTGATCGACGAAGTGCTGCGCCCGCTGATGAGTGGCAAGGAAGCAGCGGTTTATGTGGTGCGCTGTGGCGACGAGCTGCGCTGCGCGAAGGTGTACAAGGAGGCCAATAACCGCAGTTTCCGCCAGGCGGTGAAATACCAGGAAGGACGAAAGGTGCGTAGCAGCCGCGATGCGCGCGCCATGGCCAAAGGTTCCAAGCACGGGCGCAAGGAAAAGGAAGAGAGCTGGCAGAACGCCGAGGTGGCGGCGCTGTTCCGCCTGGCCGAGGCCGGGGTACGCGTGCCCAAGCCCTACGATTTTCTTGATGGCGTGCTGCTGATGGAAATGATCAGCGGCGAGGACGGTGACGCCGCGCCGCGCCTCAACGATGTAGACCTGCACCCGGACGACGCCCGCGAGTTCCACGCCTTCATGATCGGCGAAGTGGCCAAGATGCTCTGCGCCGGGCTGGTCCACGGCGACCTGTCCGAATTCAACGTGCTGCTCGACGAGCACGGCCCGGTGATCATTGACCTGCCTCAGGCGGTGGATGCAGCGGGTAACAACCATGCCTTCGAAATGCTTGAGCGGGATGTCGGCAACATGTCGGCCTATTTCGGCCAATTCGCTCCGGAACTCAAGTTCACCCGCTACGCCAAGGAAATGTGGGCACTGTACGAGGAGGGCAAGCTGACGCCGGAAACCGAGCTGACCGGCGAGTTCGCCGAGCCGGAAGACGCTGCCGACCTCGATGCGGTCATGCGCGAAATCCGCGCCACCCTGGCCGAGCAGGCGCGCAAGGAAGCGCTGCGCAACGCCACCGACGAACCCAGCGACGAACCGCCCACGCCGCCGTGGATGCGTCACTGACGCGCTTTCGGATGTGCTGAACAGCGTAGCTTTTTGCTTCTGAGCGGGCTTGCAGCCCGTATTCGCCGCGGGGCGCGCCTCCTACAAGGGCAGCAGCGTGCGCGACTGCTTTTTTATAGGAGGCCCGATCTCGGGGCGAAGCGTTTGGCTTTTGCGGGTTTGCAGGACTGCTTAGGTTTTTCTGGTTTCTTGATCGGGCTCGCAGGCCGCATTCGCCGCGGGTCGCGCCTCCTACAGGAAAAACACGAGCCATCCGCACAAGGCGACGCCATGCACGGCCTGCCTTTGTGGGAGGCACGCCCTCGGGGCGAGGCTTTTCCATTGTTTGCCCATCGGCGAACCCTGCGCGAATGCTGTCCCGGCCGTGGGCCAAACCCCTTTTTGGCTTATTCCGCCGCCGTGCCTGTGCCGGTGTTTGTTTCAGCATCCTCCTGGGTCTGTGGGTCCGGTTCCCAGCCACCGCCGAGTGCGACGAACAGCGCGACCTGCGCGGTGGCCAGCGCGGTGCGGCCCTGTAGCGCCTGTTGCCGCGCTTGTAGCGAGCCGCGCTGGGCGTCGAGAACTTCGTTGAGGTTGGCTTCGCCCAGGCGGTAGCTGGTCTGCGCCAGGGCGTAGGCGCGCTCGCGATGCGCCAGGGTGTCGCGTAGGGCGTTCAGGCGCCGCTGCTGGCCCTCGATTCGCACCAACGAACGCTCGACCTCTTCCAGCGCTTCGGCCAGCGACTGCTCGAATCCGAGATAGGCGCTGTCGCCCTGCACGTCGGCCAGGTCGATGACTGCTCCGCGGCGACGGTAATCGAGAAAGGGCAGGCCGAAGGTCGCGCCGAGCCGGGTGAAGTTCGAAGCGCTGGAGAAGGCATTGCCCAGCGCCAGCCCGGAGCGGCCGACCGCCGCCTGCAGCGCCAGTGTCGGGAACAGGTCGCGGCGCGCCGCCAGTGATTGCAGCTGGGCGGCCTGAAGTTGCGCCGCGGCGGCAATCAGATCCGGCCGCCGGCGCAGCAGGTCCAAGGGCTGGCCAGGGGGTATGGGGCGCTCGGCCAGCGGCACCCGGGCGGCGGCTTCGAGCTGCCGCTCGACGGTTCCCGGCGGCTCGGCCAGCAGGGTGTCCAGTGCCAGGCGTGCTTCGGCCAGGTTGATCTCCAGCTCGTCGCGCTGGGCTTGCAGCGAAGCGCGTTCGGCGGCGCTGGCCTCGACGTCGAGGCGGGTGACCTCGCCCGCCTCGAACAGCTTGCCGGCGATGCGCTCCAGCTCAGCGGCCAGCCCGATACCCTCCACCAGCAGCTTATGCTGGCCCTCCAGCGCCCGCAGTTGCAGGTAGCCCTGCGCCGTGTTCGACGCCACGGCGAGCCGCGCGGCGATCGCCTGCGCCCGGGCCGAGCGAATCTGCTGGCGAGCGCCGTCAGTGCGGGCGCGGGTGGCGCCGAAGATGTCCAATTCCCAGCTGGCTTGCAACGCCAGTTCCCAGTTGTCGAACGTGATGACGTCATCGTCCGGAACGAACTGCCCGATGGGGCTGTTCGGTTGCGGGTCGCGGTCGTTCTCGATCCACTGGCGGCTGGCCGAGCCCGGCACGTCGAACGTCGGGAAAAGCCCGGCACGCGCCTGGCGTAACTGTGCGCGCGCGGTGTCGACCCGCAGCATGGCCTGGCGGATGTCGCGGTTATGCTCCAGCGCCTGACGGACCAGGCGGGTCAGCACCGGGTCATCGAACTGGCGCCACCAGTCAGCCAGGGCGCGGGTATCGGCGGGCTGCTGGCGCACGGCGTGAAACCAGGCGTCCGGAACATCCGGCGCGGGCCGTTCCGGGACGCTGGAGCATGCGCCGAGTATCAGTGCCAGCGCCATGGCCCAGGCGAGGCGCGATCGAGGCAGGCGGCCGGGCATCAGGTTTCCTCCGGTTTGACGCGCATGAACAGCCGGTACAGGCAGGGCACCGCCAGCAGGGTGAGGAGGGTGGCGAAGCCCAGCCCACCCATGATGGTCACCGCCATGTTGGCGAAGAAGGGATCGAACAGCAGTGGCACCATGCCCAGCACGGTGGTGCCGGCAGCCATCATCACCGGACGCAGGCGCGAGGCCGACGCTTCAACGATGGCGGTCAGGCGCGGCACGCCGTCGTCGATCTGCCGGTCGATTTCGTCCACCAGCACCACGGCGTTCTTGATCAGCATGCCGGTCAGACTCAGCAGCCCGAGCAGCGCCATGAAGCCGAACGGCTGACCAGTGATCAGCAGGCCGAGCGTGACGCCGCACAGCGCCATCGGCACCACCAGCCAGATCATCAGCGGCTGGCGCACCTTGGCAAACAGCAGCACCGTGACCAGCACCATCGCCAGATAGGGGACGGCGAGGGTGCTGGCCAGCGCCTGCTGGGCGTCGGAGGACTGCTCATGGTCGCCGCCCCATTCCAGCGTATAACCGGTCGGCAGCTCGATCCCCTCGATCAGCGGACGGATCCGTTCAAAGGCGACGTTGGTGTTTTCCCCGTCACGCGGTTCGGCACGCACGGCGATGGTCCGCTCACGGCCATAGCGGCGAATCATCGATTCCTCGGTGGTCGCTTCGACGCCGTCGGCCACCTGCGCCAGCGGCACGTAGCGCTGGCTGGCGGGGCTCCAGACCAGACGCCGCAAGAGGTCGCCGGGCTCGACACGGTCCTCTGGCGTGGCGCGCAGGAGAATCGGGATCAGCTCGTCCTTGTCGCGGAACACGCTGACCTGCTGCCCCTCGCTGGCGACCGACAGCGCCTGCGCCACCTGCTGGCGGGTCAGGCCGGCATTGGCCAGGCGATCCAGGGCCAGGCGCGGGCGCAACACCGGGACCGGCTGGCGCCAGTCGTCGCGGATGTCGAAGACCTGCCCCTTTTCCTGCAGGAGGCGCTGGCCCTCGGCTGACAGCCGGCGCAGCTCGTCCAGGTCGGGGCCGCTGATGCGGGCTTCCAGCTTGGCCTCGGCGTTGGGGCCGAACATGAACTGCGCGGCCGCGACATCGGCCGAGGGGTAGCGGCCCGGCAGCGTCTGGTTGATCTCCCGGACCAGTCCGGCGATCACATCCGCGTTTTTTGTCCGAACGAGGAAATGCATCAGGGCTGGATTCGGCTGTTCCGGCGCATAGGTGAGCATGAAACGCGAGGCGCCTGCACCGACGAAGGTCGACACGTCGGTGACGCCGTCGAGCTGCTTCAGGTAGCCCTCGACGTCCTCGGCGGTGCGGCTGGTTTCGCGAATGTGCGTGCCCTGCGGTAGGAACAGGTTGAGGTAGAAGATCGGCGTGCTCGACGGTGGGAAGAAGCTCTGCGGCACGCGGCTGAAGCCCAGCACGCTGAGTACCGTGAGCACCACCAGCACGCCAAGGGTCAGCCAGGGCCGAGCGAGCACCGTACCGGCGACGCGCCGGTAGCGGGCGTAGATCGGGCCGCTGTAGGCGTCGTCGGGGTCGCCCCTCTCGTCCTGTTTATCGCCCTTGCGCTCGAGCAGGTAATGGCCGAACAGCGGCACGACCAGCAGCGCCAGCAGCCAGCTCAAGAGCAGCGAAGTGGCGATGACATAGAACAGCGAGAAAAGAAATTCGCCGGTGGTGTCCTGCGACAGGCCGATCCCGGCGAAAGCCAGAATGCCAATGAGGGTCGCGCCAAGCAGCGACCATTGCGTCTGTTGCAGTGTCTTGCGCGAGGCCTCGAGGATGCTCAGGCCGCGCTGTTGCTGGATCAGCATGCCGTCGCAGACGACCACGGCGTTGTCCACCAGCATGCCCATGGCGATGATCAGCGCACCGAGGGAGATGCGTTCGAGCTCGACGCCGCCCAGCCACATCACCAGCAGCGTGCCGAGCACGGTGAGAAACAGCACCGCGCCGATGATCAGCCCGGCGCGCAGGCCCATGGCCAGGCACAGCACGCCGACGACGATGGCCACCGAGAGAAACACGTTGAGCGCGAAGCTGTTGACCGAGTCGTCGACGATGCGGTGCTGCTGGTAGAGCGGGTGCAGCTCGGCGCCCAGCGGCATCAGGTGCTGCATCGACTCGAGCTTGGCCTCGACGGCGTGCCCCACCTCGACGATGTTGCTGCCGGCGATGCCGCTGATGCCGAGGGTCAGCGCCGGCTCACCGTTGTGCCGGATGATCTGCCGAGGCCGTTCGGCATAGTCACGGGTGAGCGTGGCGATGGCGCCCAGGTCGACGCGCTGTTCGCCCTGGCCCACCGGCAGCGCGCGCAGCGCGTCGAGGGAATCGAAGGCGCCACTCGGGCGGATGTGCACGAAGTATTCGCCAGCGCGCACGCCGCCGGCTTCCACCGCGGCATCGGCATCGCTCAGGGCCGCGACCAGCTCGCGCGGCGACAGGCGCAAGGCCGCGAGGCGCGCCTGGTCCACCTGCACGAGGATGCGCTCCTCGCGTACGCCGGCAATCTCGACCTTGCCAACACCCTTGGCCGTGATCAGCCCGCGGCGCAGGTCCTTGGCGACCTCATGCAGCTCCTCCAGGGTCAGCCCTTCACCGGTCAGCGCGAAGAAAATGCCGTAGACATCGCCGAAATCGTCGTTGACCAGCGGCGGGTCCAGGCCGGGCGGCAGCTTCTGCCGGGCATCCCCGACCTTGTTGCGCAGCTGGTCCCAGATCTGCTCGAGCTGGTCGCCGGAATAGCGGTCCTGGATTTCGACACGGATTTCGGCCGCCCCGATCATCGAGCGCGAGCGGATCTCCTTGACCTCGGACAGCTCCTGAATGGCGCTTTCCAAGGGCTCGGTAACCTCCTGCTCGACCTCCAGCGCGGTCGCGCCGGGGTACTGAACCGTGACGATGGCTTCCTTGATGGTGAATTCCGGGTCTTCGAGGCGCCCCATCTCAAAGAACGCGAGCACACCGCCGACCAGGCAGATCAGCACCAGGACCCATACGTTGACCGATTTGCAGATGGCGTAGCGAGCAAGATCCATCGGCTCAGTTCCGCCGTTCGGCATTGATCGGCTGGTCCTCCGACAGCTTGCTGCCGCCGGCGACCACGGCCAGCATGCCGTCCTCGAGCTCACCGCCGAGCACGGCGTGGTCCTGCTCGATGCCTTCGAGCGCCACGGGCTGGCGCCGGGCGTGTCCATCGACTGCCAGCCACAGGTAATGGCTGCCGTCGGGCGCGGTCTGCACCGCGCTGAGTGGCAAGCGGAAGCGGGGCGGCGCCTCGTCCGACGTCGCGGGGCGTTGCAGGCGCACCCGCATGGCCATGCCCGGCAGCAGGTTGTAGTCCTCAGGCGGCTCGCCCTTGAGCGTCAGGCGGTAGGTGCGCGACCCCTGGCGCGGTTGCGTGCTGTGTTCCTTGTAGGTCAGTGGCAGGCTTAGGTCGGCAATCACCAGCTCGCCTTCGGCCTGCAGCGAACTGTCCAGCGGCAAGCTCAGGGCCGCCGACTCCGGCAGATCGACGCTGACCTCGACGTGCTGGTTGTTCTGCAGTTCGAGCACAGGCGTACCGATGGCGACCACCATGTCTGGCTCGGCCAGGCGCCGCGCGACGACCCCGTCGAACGGCGCCTCCAGGCTGCTGTGGTCGAGATCGCGGCGGGCGCTGTCACGGGCAACCCGTGCCGCCACGACGTTGGCCTGCAACGGTTCGACGGCCGCAGGCGCGAGGATTCCGGCGGCCAGCAGCTCACGCTTGCGCGCCAGGTCGGCTTCCAGTTGCTTCAGCCGGGCCTCGGCCTCGCGCAGTTGCAGCGAGTAATCGGTGCTGTCGATCCGTGCCAGCGGCTGGCCCTGTTCGACGCGCTCGCCCTCGTCGACCAGGATGCGCTCGATGCGGCCCGCGACCTGAAAGGCCAGCTGGGTGCTGGTGACACTGTCCACCACGCCGGGATAGCGCAACACCTGCGGCCCGGCATCGACCCGCTGCACGGGCTCGACAAACGCCACGCGCGGCGGAACCTCGACCGGCTCTTTGTCATCGGCGCAGCCGGCCAGAGCGAGCAGCGTGCAGAGCGACAGAAAGAGGCGGCAAGGCCCAGCGAGGCCTCTTGGGGTGGACAGCGGCATCGGTACTCCCGGTAACGATCGAGCGAAGGGGCTGGCGCTGCGCGGGTTGGCGGCGCCAGACCAATAGAACCCCGCTCTGCGCCGGGAGTTCGGCCTATGCTCAGGTGACCGCCGGGTCAGTGCACTCGGTCCGATGGGCAGGGCGCCCGGCAACGGCCTGCCTTGCGCCGATTGGGCGTATCATGGCGCGGCGTTTCACAGGTCACTGCAGGAGAGAGTCGCAATGCAAGGTCAGCCACAGGTCATCGAATACCTCAAGGAACTGCTGCGGGGGGAGCTGGCGGCGCGCGATCAGTATTTCCTGCATTCGCGAATGTATGCCGACTGGGGCTTCGAGCAGCTCTACGAGCGGATCAACCATGAAATGCAGGAAGAAACCGAGCACGCCGATGCGTTGCTCAAGCGCATCCTGTTCCTCGAGGGCACACCAGACATGACGCCGGAGGCGATGCACCCCGGCCAGACCGTTCCCGAGATGTTGCGCGCCGATCTGGCACTCGAATACAAGGTGCGCGAAGCGTTGGCCAAGGGCATTGCCCTGGCCGAGCAGCACGGCGATTACCAGACGCGCGAAATCCTCGAACTGCAGCTGATGGACACCGAGGAAGACCACGCCTACTGGCTGGAGCAGCAGTTGGGGCTGATTGACCGGATCGGCCTGCAGAACTATCTGCAATCGCAAGCGCGGTAAAAGCAGCTTGAGGCTTGTAGCCTAAAGCGGATGCGAGGTGATCGAGGCTCGAGGCGCCAGCCTTGACCCTTTTGCCTCCAGCCTGCAGGCCGCCTTCAACAGCACCCTCCCGATTCGAGATCCTTGAGGATCGGGCAGTCCGGGCGGTCGTCGCCGTGGCAACTGTCGACCAGGCTCCTGAGGGTGTCACGCAGGCCGACCAGCTCGGCGATCTTGCGGTCCAGCGCCTCGATGTGCGCGCCCGCCAGGGCCTTGACGTCGGCGCTGGCGCGCTGCCGGTCCTGCCATAGCGTTAGCAGCCGACTCACTTCCTCCAGCGAAAAGCCCATGTCCCGCGAACGCTTGATGAAGGCCAGACGGTGCAGGTCGTCCTCGCCGTAGTGCCGGTAGCCATTGGCGCTGCGCCCGGCGGGGGCGATCAGGTCGATTGATTCGTAGTAGCGGATCATCTTGGCCGAAAGGCCGGATTTCTTCGCCGCCTGGCCGATATTCATGCGCGATCCTCCGGTTTCCAGCGTTTGAGCAGCAGGGCGTTGCTGACCACGCTGACGCTCGACAGGGCCATGGCTGCGCCAGCCACCACGGGGCTGAGAAAGCCCAGCGCGGCCAGCGGAATGCCCACCAGGTTGTAGACAAAAGCCCAGAACAGGTTCTGCTGGATCTTGCGGTAGGTGCGCCGGCTGATGTCCAGCGCCGCGGGCACCAGCCGCGGGTCGCCGCGCATCAGGGTGATGCCGGCCGCGTGCATCGCCACATCGGTACCGCCGCCCATGGCGATGCCGACGTCCGCCGCGGCCAGCGCCGGGGCGTCGTTGATGCCGTCGCCGACCATGGCGACAACGGCGCCGCCTTTTTTCAGCTCAGCGACCACCGCGGCCTTATCCGCCGGCAGCACTTCGGCGTGCACGCTGTCGATCTGCAGCGCCTCGGCGACCACGCGTGCGCTGCCGCGGTTGTCGCCGGTGATCAGGTGGCTGCGGATATGCCGGGCGTTGAGCCCGGCGATGGCGTCGGCGGCGCCGTCCTTGAGGCTGTCGCCAAAGGCGAACAAACCCAGTACATGCGGTTGCGGCGCGGTTTCGATCAGCCAGGACAGGGTGCGTCCCTCGGCTTCCCAGGCGCTCGCCGGATCGGCCAGGTCGCCTGCTGCCAGGCCCTGTTCCTCGAGCAGTCGCCGATTGCCCAGGGCCAGCGAGCGACCGTCTAGGTCGCCGGCAATGCCGCGGCCGGTGAGCGACTGGCTGCGCGCCACGTCGGGCACCGTCAGGCCCTGTTCCGCACAGCGTTCCAGCACCGCCCGCGCCAGCGGGTGTTCGCTGCCGCGCTGCAGGGCGCCGGCCGCGCGCACCAGCGCTGCGTCGTCGCCGTCCACCGCCTGCAGATGCACGATGCGCGGCGCGCCGGAGGTCAGAGTGCCGGTTTTGTCGAAGGCGACCGCGGTGACCGCATGGGCGACTTCCAGCGCCTCGGCGTCCTTGATCAGGATCCCGTGACGTGCGGCGACACCGGTACCGGCCATGATCGCCGCTGGCGTGGCCAGGCCCAGGGCGCAGGGGCAGGCGATGACCAGCACGGCCACCGCATTGATCAGCGCGACCTCCACCGGCGCGCCATTGAGCAGCCAGCCGACCAGCGTCAACACGGCGATCACCAGCACGGTCGGGACGAATACCTGGCTGACCTTGTCCACCAGTTTCTGGATCGGCGCCTTGGCGGCCTGGGCATCCTCCACCAGACGGATGATGCGTGCGAGCACCGTCTCGCCGCCCAATGCGGTGGTGCGCACCAGCAAGCGCCCCTCGCCGTTGATCGCACCGCCGGTGATGCGGTCGCCGGGTGCCTTGGCCACCGGCAGGCTTTCGCCGCTGATCAGCGCTTCGTCGGCCTGGCTTTCGCCCTCGATCACTTCGCCGTCCACCGGAAAGCGCTCGCCGGGCTTGACCAGCACCTGGTCGCCCAGCCGCAGCGCGGTGATGGCGACGTCCTCTTCATGCCCGTCGACCACGCGCACCGCGCGTTCCGGCCGGAGCGCTTCGAGGGCGCGGATCGCCGTGCTGGTCTGGCGTTTGGCGCGGCTTTCCAGGTATTTGCCGAGCAGGACGAGTGCGATGACCACCGCGGAGGCCTCGAAGTACAGATGCGGCATGACGCCGGCCGGTGCCGCCCACCACTGGTAGAGGCTCAGCCCGTAACCGGCGCTGGTGCCGATCGCGACCAGCAGGTCCATGTTGCCGGCGCCGGCGCGCACGGCCTTCCAGCCCGCTACGTAAAAACGGGCGCCGAGAACGAACTGCACCGGCGTGGCGAGCAGGAACTGCGCCCACGGCGGCAACATCCAGTGCAGGCCCAGCAGGTCGCCGAACATCGGGATGACCAGTGGCGCGGCCAGCAACAGCGCGGCGATCAGCGCCAGGCGTTCGCGGCGCAGGCGGCGTTCGCTGTTGTCGGTCGCCGGCTGCTGATCGCCGATGGCCTGCGCCTGGTAGCCAGCGGCCTCGACCGCCTGGATCAGCAACGACGGATCGACCGCGCCGAGCACGTCGATCCGGGCACGTTCGTTGGCCAGGTTCACCGCGGCACTGCGCACGCCGGGCACCTTGAGCAGGGCGCGTTCGACTCGGCCGACACAGCTGGCGCAGGTCATGCCGTCGATAGCCAGCTCCAGGCTCTGTACCGGCACGCCATAGCCGGCTTTCTCCACGGCGGCGACCAGCCCGGTCAGCTCGGCGCCATGGGCCTCGACCCGCACCTGCTCGGCGGCCAGGTTCACCGCGGCGCTGTCGACGCCCGGTACTTTCAGCAGAGCGCGCTCAACCCGCCCGGCGCAGCTGGCGCAGGTCATCCCAGTGATGGGCAGGGTGTAGGTGGCATTGGACATGCGGAATCTCCGGATCGGCCTTTGGCAAGCATGGTCAACCTTCACCTTATGGCAAGGTCAAGTCCAGGCGCGGATTGCCTCAGGCCGCGGCTTGACCTTCCGCCGTGGCACGCTCGAGCATGGCGTCTGATCATCGATCCTGTTCATCAATAGAGGAGAAATCGCATGCAGACGTTTCAGGTAAAGGGCATGACGTGCGCCCATTGCGAGCGCACCGTGACCCAGGCGATCCAGGCGCGGGATGCGGATGCCCGGGTCCGGGTCGATCTCGCGCGGGGGCTGGTCGAGGTGGAGGCGGCGCTGGAGGCCGAGGCGATTCGCGAGGCGATCCGCGAAGAGGGTTATGAGGTGCAGTGAGGCGTACGGGCCTTGACGGACGGCGCCGGGCTCAGTGCCCGTCGCCGGCGCGCTGCAGGGCGTCCCAGTCGCGAACCAGGCCGCCAAACAGGGGATCGACCAGCGCCGCTGCATCGGTTTCCGGATCGAACAGGCTCGGGTCCCGTGTCCAGTCGCTGAACAGGCCGAGAATCAGTGCATGCACGGTGCGCGCAGCCAGGCGTGGGGTTACCCCAGGGCGCAAGGTGCCGACGGCGCATTCGAGCAGCTTTTCGCATAGCTCGATGAACTGGTCGATGAAGGCATGGTGGCGCTCCTCGGCCTCGCGCAATTCGTCGGTGAACTCGCAGCGGTGCAGCAGAATGGTCATTACCCGGCGCTTCTGTTCGTCCCGCGCCAGCGAGGTGATGCCTTCGATGCAAAGATCGCGCAGCGCGCGCAGCGGTTGCTGCTGGGAGCAGGCGCACAGCCGTTCGGCCATTTGCTCCGGCGGCAGGCGCACCTGGTTGAGCATCTCGTGGAACAGATGGGCCTTGTTCTGGAAATGCCAGTACACGGCGCCGCGCGTCACGCCGGCGTCGCGAGCGATCTGGTCGAGGCTGGTGTGTGCCACACCCTTGTCGAGAAACAGCCGCTCGGCAGAGGCGAGCAGGGCGATCCGGGTCTTTTCGGCGTCTTCTTTGGTTCTTCGCATGGTCGGCTACGGCAGCTGAAAGCTGAGTCAGAGAGGCCCTGAAGGGCGGGCAGCGCGGCGTTCATCCTTCAACGTCTGCAACTTTGCGTATTTACAATCGTCTGTGTATGTAACAGCATCTGCGCTTCCCTGTAAACGCTCGATCGCCGTGGCTGCTCTCCAGCCGCCGGCGTTTCGTCTTTTTTCCGCGTCCCGTGAGTCCCGTCCATGCCCCTTCCGATTCTGTTGATCCTGGGCGCGCTCAGCGCCTTCGGCCCGCTGGCGATCGACTTCTACCTGCCGGCATTTCCGGCCATGGCCCGTGCCTTCGCGACCGATGCCGAGCACGTGCAGCTATCGCTGGCGGCCTATTTCATCGGCCTGGCGCTCGGCCAGCTGCTCTACGGCCCGCTGGCCGATCGCTATGGCCGGCGCAAGCCACTGCTGGTGGGCGTCACCCTGTTCACCCTGGCGTCGCTGGCCTGTGCCTTCGCGCCCTCGCTCGACTGGCTGATCGCGGCGCGCTTCATCCAGGCCCTAGGCGGTTGCGCTGGCATGGTGGTGACTCGGGCGCTGGTGCGCGATCGCTGCGATCCGGTGCAGGGCGCCAAGGTGTTTTCCCAGCTGATGCTGGTGATGGGCGTGGCGCCGATCCTCGCGCCGCTGGCCGGCGGCTGGCTGTTGGGCAGCTTCGGCTGGCAGGCGATCTTCGTCTCGCTGACTGGCTTCAGCGCGGCCTGCGGCATCGCGGTTGCGCTGCGCCTGCCGGAAACGCTGCCGGCCGATGCCCCGCGCGCGCCGCTGCGCGGCACGTTCGGCCGCTACGTCGCGCTGTTCCGTGACACCGAATTCGTCGCCTTCGCGCTGGCCGGTGGCGTGGCCATGTCCGGGATGTTCGCCTACATCGCCGGCTCGCCGTTCGTCTTTATCGAGCTCTACGGTGTGCCGGCCGACCAATACGGTTGGCTGTTCGGCAGCAACGCGGCGGGCTTCATCATCGTGTCGCAGATCAACGCCCGGTTGCTGCGCCTGCGTGGCCCTGGCTTCTGGCTGCGGCGCTTCGTCTGGTTCTATTTCGCCTGCGCCGTCACCCTCCTGTCACTGGCCCTGAGCAAGCCGGCGGCGCTCTGGCCGCTGCTGATTCCGCTGTTTGCCGGGCTGGCCAGTCTTGGCAGCATCCTGCCGAACGCCACTGCCTGTGCCATGGCCAAGCAGGGCCGGCAGGCAGGCCTGGCATCGGCGCTGATGGGCAGCCTGCAGTTCGGCGTCGCCGCGCTGGCGTCGGCGTCGGTGGGCTGGTTGCACAATGGCACCGCGATACCCATGGCACTGGTGATCACAGTGTGCGCCTGCCTGGCGGCATGCCTGGCCTGGTACACCGGACAGATCGCGCTCAGCCAGCGCCGCGAAGAGGCCGCCGCCTGCTAGGCGGCCCCGTGCCGGGCGCGGTCGTCTTCAGAAGCCTTCGAGGACGATCTTGCCCTTGGCCTTGCCGCTTTCGATAAAGGCGTGGGCGCGGCGCAGGTTTTCGGCATTGATGGTGCCGTAGTGCTCGCCAAGGGTCGTCTTTAGCACGCCGCTGTCGACCAGCTCGGCCACGCGGTTGAGCAGCTTGTGCTGCTCGATCATGTCCGGCGTCTGGTACAGCGAGCGGGTGTACATGAACTCCCAGTGCAGCGACAGACTCTTGCGCTTGAGCAGGCTGATGTCGAGGCTCGCCGGGTCGTCGATCAGCGCCAGGCGGCCTTGGGGCCGCAAGGCTTCGACGATCTGCTCCAGATGCAGGTCGGTGTGGGTCAGGCTGGCGACGTGGGTAACGTCGGCGATGCCCAGGCGTTGCAGTTCTTCGGCCAGCGGCTGGCTGTGGTCGATCACCTCGTGGGCGCCGAGATCACGGACCCAGGCCTGGGTGTCGGTGCGCGAGGCGCTGCCGATCACCTTGAGTGCAGTCAGCCGCCGCGCGAGCTGGGTGAGGATGGAGCCAACCCCACCCGCCGCGCCGACGATGAGCAGGCGCTGATCGCGGTCTTCCTGGCCTTCGCTGATCTGCAGGCGTTCGAACAGCAGTTCCCAGGCGGTGATCGAGGTCAGCGGCAAAGCCGCGGCGGCGGCGAAACCGAGCGTGGCCGGCTTGCGTCCGACGATGCGCTCATCGACCCGGTGCAGCTCGCTGTTGGCACCCGGACGGTCCAGGGCGCCGGCATAGAACACCTCGTCGCCGGGCTTGAACAGGCTGACCTCAGCGCCGACGGCTCGGACCACGCCGGCCACGTCCCAGCCGAGTACCTGGTGGCCGCCGTCTTCGGGCTGCACGCGCATGCGGATCTTGGTGTCGACCGGGTTCACCGAGACCGCGCGGACCTCCACCAGCAAGTCGCGCGGGCCGGGCGTAGGGTCGGGTAGTTCGATATCGATCAGCGAGCGCGGGTCGTCGGCCGGTAAGGACTGCTGGTAACCGATGGCTTTCATCTGGTTCTCCGTTGGGGTGGGCGGGTTGCAGCCATGTTCGGCTTTCACGGCATGAAGAAAAACCGCATATTGCGCAGAGACTCTTTCAACGAATTTTTGAAAATGCTGCGAACCGATGACCTGCAGGTGTTCGTCCTCACCGCCGAGCTGGGCAGCCTGTCCGCGGCGGCGCGGCGTCTGGAACTGTCGCCCGCGGTGGCCAGCGCTGCGCTCAAGCGTCTGGAGGCCGGGCTGGGCTGTCGCCTGCTGGTGCGCTCGACCCGAAGCCTGCGCCTGACCGGCGAGGGCGAGCAATACCTGCCGCACGCGCGCGCGGCACTGCAGTCCCTGCTCGACGGCCGGCAACTACTCGCTGGCGGCAAGGCGGCTATCAGCGGCCCGCTGCAGTTGTCGGCGCCGTCGGATTTCGGCCGCAACGTGCTTCTGCCATGGCTGGATGCCTTCCAGCAGGCGCATCCCCTGGTGAGCCTGCGGCTGCTGTTGGCCGACCGCAACGCCGACCTGTTCCGCCAGCCGGTGGACATTGCCCTGCGCTACGGCCAGCCGGAGGATTCCAGCCTGGTGGCGCTGCCGGTGGCGGCAGGCAATCGCCGGGTGCTTTGCGCGTCGCCGGCCTATCTGGCTGCGCACGGTACACCGCGCAGCCTCGCCGAACTCTCCGGGCATAATTGCCTGCGTTTCATGCTGGCCGGGCGGGTACACGAACGCTGGTGCTTTCACGAGGGGCGGCGCGAACTGGCGCAGCTGGTCAGCGGCGACCGCGTCAGCGACGATGCCGACGTGGTGCGGCGCTGGGCGCTGGCCGGGCGAGGGGTGGTGTACAAGTCGTGGCTGGATGTTGCCCAAGACGTGCAGGCGGGACGCCTGGTGGTGCTGTTGCCGGGACTGACAGGCGAGGCGGCGCCGCTAAACCTGATCTGCGCGCACCGTGCCCAGCTCGGCGAAACCCTGCGTTTGCTGCGCCAGCACCTGGTCAAGCGCTGTCAGGAGCTGCTCGAGCAGGCGCCGTTCGACGGCTGAGCCGGACCGCGGCTGGCAGCCCGGAGCATCCTTCACTTGGCCAGGCGCGCGTCTAGGCTGTTCTGCGCCAGCCGCCGGGCCTGGGCTTCGGTCATCCCCAGGCTCTGGTGCAGGGCCATGAAATTCTCGGTCACGTAGCCGCCGAAGTACGCCGGGTCGTCCGAATTCACCGTCACTTTCACCCCTTGTTCCAGCATCTGCAGAATGTTGTGCTGGCTCATGTCGTCGAACACGCAGAGCTTGGTGTTCGACAGCGGGCAGACGGTCAGCGGAATCTGCTCGTCAATCAGCCGCGCGATCAGCTTCGGGTCCTCGGCGGCGCGCACGCCGTGGTCGATGCGGCTGACCTTGAGTAGGTCCAGCGCCTGCCAGATGTAGTCCGGCGGGCCTTCTTCGCCGGCATGGGCGACCGCCAGGAAGCCTTCGGCACGGGCCTTGGCGAAGACGCGCTCGAACTTGCTCGGCGGGTGCCCCATTTCCGAACTGTCCAGGCCGACCGCGAAAAAGGCGTCGCGGAACGGCATGGCCTGTTCCAGCGTCTTGAAGGCGTCTTCTTCGGGCAGGTGGCGCAGGAAGCTCAGGATCAGCCCGCTGCTGATGCCCAGCAGCTCGCGGCCGTCGGCCAGCGCGCCGCTGATGCCCCGCATGGCGACTTCGAACGGGATGCCGCGGTCGGTGTGGGTCTGCGGATCGAAGAAGGGCTCGGTGTGCACCACGTTCTGCTCTTCGCACTTCTGCAGGTAGGCCCAGGTCAGGTCGTAGAAATCCTGCTCGGTGCGCAGCACGTCGGCGCCGGCGTAGTAGAGGTCGAGGAATTCCTGCAGGTTGCCGAAGTTGTAGGCGCTGCGCAGCGCATCGACGTTGTCCCAGGGAAGGGCGATCTTGTTGCGTTCGGCCAGGCGGAACAGCAGTTCCGGCTCCAGTGAACCTTCAAGATGCAGATGCAGTTCGGCCTTGGGCAGTGCGTTGAGCCAGTCGTACATAGGGGCGGTCCCGTGCGGAAGGAAAACGGCATTCTAACCAGCTACCAGCGTTGACCCCAGAGTCAAATCCATCTCCCAGGGAGGGGTGGACAACCAGAGTGCTGTAGCACGGGCAAATGAACAGAATATGACCAGTCGACGGAAGGCGCCGTGCCGCCCGCCGTGCAGGCGCCTTTGCAGAGCCTATCAACAGAGTTTTCCACAGCAGATGGGCATAAGCGGGACAGGTTGAGTGGCTTTTTGCCGGTATCGCGTACGATTTCGACTCTTCGGTCAAAAAATGCGCATTATCAAGGAGTTAGACAGTATGGCCGGTTGTCGCATGGTCCTTGGCCAAATAATGGCCAGTCGTGGCGAAGCCTTGGGGCGTCTGGCTTGCAGAGGGTCATCCAAAGGTTATCCACAAGACGGCGCACAGGAATCGGGGACAACCCGGACATAAAAAAGCCATGCACGACTCGCGTCGGCATGGCCCTATGGCACGCCTTGGTGGGCGTGCCGGTCGTGCTCGTCAGTTCTTCGGAGCGGTGTCCGGATTCGGTTCGACGGGTTCGCCGACATCCGGCTCGTCATCCTCGGGCATGGTCACGTCCACGTCCGGTACGGTAATGGTTTTTTCCTTGGTACCCACGTCCACGTCAGGGGTATCGACGTCATACTTGGGCAGCTTGCCGGCTTCGACTTCAACGTCCGGCATTTTGCCTTCTTCTTTCTTCTCCACGTCGCAACCGGCCATGCCCAAGGACGCGACCAGCAGGGCTCCGGGGACGAGCCACTTGTAATTGCTCTTCATCGTTTGTCTCCTCTCTCGCAAGGGAATCCGCTCAGGCGCGATTCCAGACAATCGGCGGGACATGCACAGTCAAGTCGGCTGGCCCAACGGCAAGCGCCGTTGTTATAGGGACTTCACGCTGCCGGCGCAGTTCAGCGCGATTGCACTCAGGCCTCGTCCGGTTGCAGCACGATGCGCCCGCGGCTGAGATCGGCGAGGGCGCGTTGCAGCGCCGGTCGCTGCTCGACCGGCAGGGCCAGCAGCAGGCCGGCGCCGTCGGCGTCGAAGGCTTCCGCCTCGATCAGCGTGTCGAACTCGGGGAGCCGGGCCTTGATCAGCGCCAGCTCGGCGAAACGGCAGTGGCAGCGGCAGCGCACCCGCACCACCAGCGGCAGGCGCTCCCCGGCCTGCAGGCACTTGGCCGCCGAGCCGCCGTAGGCCCGCGCCAGGCCACCGGTGCCCAGCTGAATGCCGCCGAACCAGCGGGTCACCACCACCACGACCTGGTCGCAGTCCTGGCCTTCGATGGCGCTGAGCATGGGGCGTCCGGCGGTGCCGCCGGGCTCGCCATCGTCGCTGAAACGGTACTGCTGGCCGATCTTCCAGGCCCAACAATTGTGCGTGGCGGTGCTGTCGCTCACCGCCTGGATGAACGCCTGCGCCTGTTCCGGCGTCGCGACCGGCGCGGCGTGGGTAACGAAGCGGCTCTTGCGGATCGTTTCCTGGTAGTCGCAGGGCGAGGCGAGGGTAAAGGGCATCGGGCTGAGGCTGCTTGCCGAGGAAGCGCGCATTGTAGCGGCCCCCGGCGATCGGGTGTCGCTCGCCGACCGCCCGGCCTGCGAGCTGAACTTCTGCCCCTGGGGCGACACCCAAACCTGTAACACCTTACCGCCGCCGCCGCCGCGGGCGGGCCGGGTGCTGATCAACGTCTAGGGAGGAAGCGTCATGCTCAACGCCAAGTACCAGTCCTGCATCGAAGCCTGTTCCAACTGCGCCATTGCTTGCGAGACCTGCGCGGCGTCCTGCCTGCGCGAGGACGACGTGAAGAAAATGGCTCGCTGCATCGAACTCGACCGCGACTGCGCCGACCTCTGCGCGCTTGCCGCGGTGCTGATGGCTCGTGACAGCGCCCAGGTGCGTGCGATCTGCAAGCTATGCGCCCAGGCCTGCCGGGAATGCGCCCAGGAGTGCGGGCAGCACCAGATGGACCACTGCCAGGCGTGCGCCGAGGCGTGCCGCCGTTGCGCCGACGAATGCGAGAAAATGGCGGCCTGATACGTCTGGCGTCGTCCGCGGGGCCGGCAGCCTGCCGGCCTCCGCGAGCCAGGCGCCGTCCGGACGCTCACTGTTCGGCGAGCCGGGCCCGGCGCTGGTACTGTCCCGGCGTCATGCCCACCACCGTCTTGAAATCATGAATCAGGTGCGCCTGATCGCTGTAGCCACAGGCTAGCGCGGTCGCCAGCAACGGCTCGCCATTGCGCAGCTCGCGACGCACCAGGGCCACGCGCTGGATGCGTCCGAACTGCTTTGGCGTCAGCCCGACTTCCAGGCGGAACCGACGCTCCAGCTGCCGTTGCCCCAGCGGTACGTCGGCCAGCAGGTCGCGGAGGCGAGCCCGGCCCTCGCTGGCGGCGATCCGCGCCAGCAGCAGCTGCACCGCCGAGCGTCGCGGTGACGGGGCCGCCAGGCAGCGCAACAGATGCGCCTCGACCCGTGCCTGCTGCGCGCGTCGATCCAGCCCGGCCAGTTGCTCGGCCAGCGCGGCGATGGCCGGCCGGGGGGCGTCGGCATCCTGGAAACCGCTCAGCTCATCTAGCCCAACGCCAAGAAAGAGGGCGCCCATGCCCGGACGGAAGCGCACGCCCATCAGGTTCGTGCGACCGGGCAGTTGCAATCGGGTACTGGCGACCTGCGGCCCGGCCAGCAGCGCCGGGCGAGCCAACGCATCGCCGTTGAACAGCAGCGGTTCGGCGAAATTGAAGATCAGCCCGCTGCCGCCGTCGGGGTGCAGCATCTGTTCGTCGACCTGGCCGAGTTCGCCCTCCAGCCACCAGAACCGCTGGACGTGTGCGGCCAGCGGCGCACTTGGCGCGGCGGTGAAGAAGCCCGGCAGGCAGGGCAGGCGATCGTGCAGTAGGGACATGGCGCGGCGCGTTCGAAGATGTCGAAAATCTACAATAGCCCAGCACGCGGGCTGCGTAGCCTTGGTGTCACATCCAAGCGAGGAGTGACCCCATGCGCATGAATTACCAAGCCGCCGCCCCCGAAGCCGTCAAGGCCATGGTGGGCCTGGAGACCTACCTGGCGCGGCAGAGCCGCAGTGAGGACGGCATCGACAAACCGCTGATGGAGCTGGTGAAGGTTCGCGTCTCGCAGATCAACCAGTGTGCCTTCTGTCTCGACATGCACACCAAGGACGCCCGCGCTCTGGGCGAGACCGAACAGCGCCTCTACGCCCTGAGCGCCTGGCGCGAGACGCCGTTCTTCAGCGGGCGCGAGCGCGCCGCGCTGGCCTGGGCCGAAGCCAATACGCTGCTCCCTCAGGGCGTGTCGGATGCCCTGTTCGAGACGGTACGCGCGGAGTTTTCCGAAGCGCAGCTGACCAACCTGACACTGGTCATCGCCACGATCAACGCCTGGAACCGCTTCGGCGTGTCCTTCGCGCCAGTGCCGGGCAGTTATCAGCCAGCCTGATCCATCCCGCTTGCGGCCAGGCGTAAAAAAGCTTCGCCAGCAAGCTGGCTCCTACCAGGACCGGACAGCCCGCCTCACCCGTCCGCCCCGGCCCCGTAGGAGTGAGCTCGCTCGCGAAGGGTTCCGGCAAGAAGATGCGTCCCCCAAACACGACGGACAGAGGAGGCCGCCCCATCCGCCACACTCCGGTCTCGGCCCCGGCCCTGGCCCTGTAGGAGCGAGCTTGCTCGCGAAGGGCTTCAAGTTCCGCAAGAAGATGCGTCCCCAAACACGACGGACAGAGGCAGCCGCCCCATCACGTCACGTCACGCCCCGTAGGAGCGAGCTTGCTCGCGAAGGGCTCCGACAACAGGCTGCGCGGCGCGGACATGGCGCGCAGCCGCACCGTCGGCCCTGTACGCCATTACTTCTCAACCGACCCCAGCCGCATGAAGCGCGTCTCGCCGGTTGCGTCGTCCACGCCATCGTTGTCGGTGACCACGAACAGCTGGCCCTGGGCATCCACCGCGGCGCCTTCGACCTTGTCCAGCACCCAGCCGCCGGTGTCCTTGAGCGCAGGCAACAGGTCGCGTTCCAGGCGCTTACTGACCAGCGGGAAGCGCTGGCCTTCGGCTGCGGGCTGCACACCGCTCAGGTCGATGCGATAGAGCCGCTTGATCCTGGCGGCCGGGCCCTGCTGGTTATCGCGCTCGATGACCAGGAACTGGCCATTGCCGATCGAGGTGAGCTCGGACAGGCCGACCCAGGCGCCTTCCGGTGCGGCGTCGAGCGGGTAGTGGACGAAGCCCCATTCGCCGCTGTCCGGAGCGAATACGCCGATGCGTACCCGGCCGGCCGGATCGTTCTTCCACTCGCGCTGGAAGGCCACGTAGACGCGCGTGGCGGGCCCTTCGCCGACCACCGCGACGCCTTCGAACCCGTTGCTCGTCTGCTGCGCCGCGACGGCGGCCGGCAGCGGGTATTCGGCCAGCACGTCACCCTTGGCAGTGGCACGCACCAGCAGGTTCGGCCGCTTCTTGCCATTGCCTTCGGAGGCCAGCCAGAAATCGCCGTTGGCGGCCTGGGCGATGCCCTCCAGGTCGTAGTCAAGGGTTTCGCCAGCCTTGTGCAGCTCGATCTCGCCGTCGATCAGTGCTGGGGTCCTGCTGCTGTCCACGGCGAAGATCCGCGACGCCTTGTAGTAGCTGTCCGGTACGGCGTAGAGCCGTCCGGGCGCATTGCGGTCAGCGACCAGGCCGCTCAGCGCGCCCCAGGGAATCAGCCCGCGCTCGGTGGAACGGATTTCGGGGTAGCCATTGTGCCGCGCGCCGAAGCGGTAGATCGACAGGGTCGAGCGATAGCCGTCCTCTGCCGAATCCTCCTCGCCGCTGACCACCAGCAGGTTGCGCGAGGGAATCGGCAGGATGCCTTCGGGACCCATGCCGGTCGGCAGCAACTGGTGCATCGCCGGTGCCCACGGCCGGGCGACGTCGTAGACCGCCACCGCATTGCCGCGCTCGCTGCCGACAAAGAGAAAATCCTGCTTGCCGAAGTGCCCCGCGGCGATCCCTTCCGGCTCGATGCCCTTGTTCTCCGAGCGGCTTTCCGGGTAGTGGCCGGCGCGGATGAAGGCGTGCTCCAGCGACACGCCGGCGTCATGCCAGACGCGGCCGGTGTAGTCGAAGAGAGTGAAGCCGCGGCTGCCGCCTTGTTCGCCGTCGGCATCCTCGTAGTCGCCTTCGTTGGCCGTCGCCAGCAGCGGGCCGACCCAGGTGATCGCATCCGGTTCGCGGCGCTTGCCCTTGAGCACGCCAACCGGCTGGATGCGGTCGTTTTCCTCCACGTCCACGCCTTTCAGGTCCACCTGGCCGGCGCTGAAGTGACGCATCACGCGGCCGCGGCGCAGGTCCACCAGAACGACGTGATTGTTCTCCTGCAGGGTGACGGCGGCGATGTCCTGGTCGTTGATGCTGACGTATTCGGGCTCCGGGTCGGCTGGCGCGACGTCCGCCAGCCCGGTCAACTCGACGTCCCGTGTCTGCCAGCGCGACGGCTGGCCCTTCAGGTCGACGATGCGCAGATAGCCGGCCGGCAGCTGTGGCAGCAGGCCGCCGTTCAGTGCTTCATCGCGCTCGTTTTCGATGGCGACAGCGGCGTAGCGGCCCCGCGGGCTGATGGCGATGGAGTCCGGCTGGCCGCCCATGGGCACCGTCGCGACCCGCTTGGGCTGCGCTGGATTGCGGATGTCGAACACCGCCAGCACGCCGTCGGGCTGGGCAAAACTGAGTGACGTGTTCACCGCCACCAGCGCGTAATGCTGGTGGACTGCGACCGAGGTCGGCTCGCCTTCCAACTGGACGAAGCCGGCCGGTTGCGGGTTGCCCGGGTCACGGATGTCCACCAGGCCGATGCGCTCGCCAGGGCTGTCGGTGTAGATCAGCGTGCGGCCGTCGCGGCTCACCGCGGTGATCTCGGCGACGGTTTCTTTCGCCGGGTCCTCGGAGGCGTCCAGATTACGGTACACCGGAAATGTCGCGATCCGTTCGAAGTACTCCGCGGCGCGCGACGGCGCGGCCTGCGAGGCCAGTGGCAACAGCGCGAGGGTCAGCGCAGTGGACAGGGCGGTACGGGTCAGGCGGGTCGGGGTGCTCATGCAGGCCTCGGCGTAGGGTGTCTGGGGGTCAGCCAGAACACTCTAGGCCGGGTGTGTTACGCCGGTATGAACGCCGATGACTGACGCGACCCCAAGGGGCCCGGGTCTGGACACGCACCCGCGGAAGGTCGCCCCGTCGAGCGGGGCCTGGCCGTCACTGGCTGCGGGTGACTCGCCAGATGGTATTGGACAGGTCGTCGGCGACGATCAGCGCACCCTTCGGGTCGACCGTCACGCCGACCGGGCGGCCATGTGTCTTGCCGTCACTGGTGCGGAAGCCGGTCACGAAGTCCACTGGCTCGCCGCTCGGGCGGCCGTCGCGGAAGGGCACGAACACCACCTTGTAGCCCACCGGATTCTCGCGGTTCCAGCTGCCGTGTTCGCCGATGAAGACGCCGTCGGCAAATTCCGCACCCATGCCAGGATCGGAGAAGGCCAGGCCGAGTGCCGCGACGTGCGAGCCCAGCGCGTAATCCGGCTTGATCGCCCTGGCCACCAGCTCCGGCTTCTGCGGGCGCACCCGCTCGTCGACGTGCTGGCCCCAGTAGCTGTAGGGCCAGCCGTAGAAGCCGCCGTCCTGGATCGAGGTGAGGTAATCGGGGACCAGGTCCGGCCCCAGTTCGTCACGCTCGTTGGCCACCGCCCACAGCTTGCCGGAACCCGGCTGGATGGCCAGCGCGGTGGGGTTGCGCACGCCCGTGGCGTAGGGCCGGTGAGCGCCGGTCTCGGCATCGATCTGCCAGATCATCGCGCGGTCGACCTCGACGTCCAGGCCACGCTCGGTGATGTTGCTGTTCGAGCCGATGCCAACATAGAGGTAGCGCCCGTCCGGGCTGACCGCCAGCGACTTGGTCCAGTGGTGGTTGATCCGCGACGGCAAGTCGGTGACTTTCGTTGGGGGGCCGTCGGCCTTGGTCTGCCCCGGCTGATAATCAAAGCGCACCAGGGCGTCCTGGTTGGCCACGTACAGGGTGTTCTCGTGCAGCGCCAGCCCGTAGGGCGCGTTGAGGTTGTCGGCAAACACCTCCTGCAGTTCATAGGTGCCGTCACCGTCGGCATCGCGCAGAAGCGTCAGGCGGTTGCCGCTCTTCACCGAAGTGGTGCCCTGCGCCTTGATGTAGCCGGCGATCACATCCTTGGGCTTGAGCTTGGGCGCGTTGCCGCCCTTGCCCTCGGCCACGAGAATGTCGCCATTGGGCAGCAGCAGTGTCTTGCGCGGCACCTTCAGGTCCGTGGCGATTGCGGTTATCGAATATCCCTGGGGCACGGAGGGCTTGCCATTGGCCCATTTAGCCGGATCGGCGATGGTCATGCTCGGCAGGAGCCCGCGCTGAGGCTCGGGCAACTGCGGATCGCCGCCATGGGACTGGGCCGTCTCCTGTCCTTCGCCGCCACAAGCGGCCAGCAACAGACTCAGGCTAAGCGTCGTGAGTGCATAACGCGTCTTCATGCTGCACCTCCCGTGCGCCGCTTGGCGAGACCAACTCCGGTGGCCACGCAGGCCAGTACCGTAACGATTGCCGAGAGGGCCAGCCCCAGCGGCATGGTGGCCCAGGCATCCTTGGCATGCTCGAGGGCATCGATGAAGCCCAGCACCCAGGTCGCCAGCAATAAAAGCAGATAGATCAGCGGGCGCCCCTGCTTGCGGGCGGCGCGCATCAGGTTGACCAGCGCGAACAGAATCGCCAGGCCGCAGAACACCAGGGCGCCGGCGATCAGCCAGGAAGAGAAATTGATCCACTGGACCTCATAGGTCCGGTAATAGGCGAAATCGCTCAGGGTCGCGCCGAGGAACAAAGGCACGGTGCCAGCAAGCAGCGTGGCATGCAGAGCCCCGGGCCTGCTGCGGTAGGTGCGCGGTGCGCGGGCGGTGGTGGTCGTCACGGCTGACTCCTTATCACTCGGCAATCCGGATTGGATGCCCGGCAGAATGCCGGTGCGCCAGGGTTGCGCTGGCCTTGTATAAGGGGATCGCCGCAGCGGCGAGTTAGTTCACTGCGAAGCGACGGGTCGGACGCGGAAGCGCGTGCCGGTTGCGGGCCCGAGCGTGAACATAAAGGGGGGAATCACTTTCCTTATTTCCGTTACGTCCCGCGGCAAATCTCCGGGGATCTAGCGCAGTCCTTGGCGATGAATGCGAACGCCCCGTGAAAGCCGAAGGGCAATTTCTGCGCCATGTACTCGTCGTCGGGATCTGTCAGGGGCCGTGTTTGTAAAGCAAGGTTCAGCGGAGTGCCAAGCCCGCCCCACTGCAACGCAACGTCAGGCCGTTAGCCATAGGCCTAGGAGGCTGAATAGTCGTTCAAAGCGTAAAGTTCAAGGAGGCCGCATTCAGCGCACCTGAACGCGCCAATCGGGATCTGCGAGGCGGAGCCACGTATGGGGCCTAGCCACAGTGACTTCTTGGGCGGCCCCTCATGCCAGTTTAATAATTGAACGCCCTGGCCAATGTCAGGAATAAACCCCCGCTCCATCGTGCCCCCGCACTTCGCACACGTTTGATTCTCCATAGCGTTACGATCCTTTCGTAATTGCCTAGCACCTGAGTTAAGCCGCGCCGCGAAGCGGCCTCGGCCTGTACGAATCGTCAGGCCGCTCGCCACGCTGCCCAACAGACAACAAGCGCGACGCCGGCTACAGCCTGCAATGCCAGAAGATACCTGAGCCCAGCATGCGCCATGCCTGTGTAAGTACGGCGGGCCGCGTAGCCAACAACCATTGCGATTAGGAAGCTGATCGCCCAGGCGAACCAGGCGATGCCCTTGCCCACGCACCCGAAGCTTTCGCAGTACATGCGCCACAGCAGCACACCGGATATTGCCAGCGCACCCCACGCAAGCACGTAGGTGACCGCCGCGATGCTGGTGTGTACCGGACGTGCCTTTGAGGAAACCTTGCCCATAGTGGCCTAACGATTAAGCTAAGGGGCTGGCTTTAGCCAGTCCCCGCGAGTGAAACGAGCGGCTTCAGCGCGTTGTTAGGAAACAACACGCGCACAATTACAGTTTTCTGAATAGTAACGATCAATCTCATACGCAAGTGCCATAAGGGGTTCGTGGTCATCGGCCCATTCTCCGATGCCACGACTGAAACCTAATCCTGCGCCATCAGATGGGCGGGGTAGTCGACTTGTGTATGCCGACTCTAAATAACCACTCATTGCTGAAATGGCTTCATGCGTTGACTCAACTAGCCACCTAGGCCCATTTGATTCAGCACTTCCATGTATACGACGGCATTCATTCATCGCACCTTTAATCAACTGTTCAAGATGAAGATCGCACGCATCCATGCTTTGGTTCCTAACGATTAAGCTAAGGGGTCGGCTTCGCCGGTCCCAGCGAACGGAGTGAGCGATTTGAGCGCATTGTTAGGTGCCATACCCATTGCTTGCCATGAGGCGTGCAAGGATGTAATAGCCAAAACTTGCTAGCTCTGCCTCAGGCATTGAACTTAGCTCAGCAAGAGTTTCCGGCGAGTAGTCTTTGAAAGTAAACAGACTTTGGTGCTCCCAAGTGTTCACCTGTTTGCCTTTGGCGACATCATCTAGTGTCACGCGCAATGAACCATCAGGCAGCTCAGCTAGGCTGCACAGAACTGCCATATTCTTGGTCGGGGATTTCTGAGAACTTTCCATGGCACCTAACGTTTGGTTAAGGGGCCGGCCTTAGCCGGTCCCGAGTGAGCGAAGCGAACGACTTGAACCATATGTTAGACGCCATACTCAATGTAAGCAGGGCTTGCGTAATAAGAAACCCAGCCACAAATGTAAGGCAATAGCGCTATAAATAGAAAGGCCAAAAATACGAGTGTGCCTAGCCAGCCCCGCGTGTGAATGAGATACGCCGGCAAAACGATTGGCCAGAGGAAGAAAATAAAAGCACCGAACTCATAAGGACGGTGGAAGTTATGTTTCTTTGCGTCATCCAAACACCACAGTGCAACCATGAGAGCGAAAGACCAAGCCATTAAGTTTTCGTACTCAGGTGCAGGGTCATAGCCCAGATAACCCATGATTGAGTAATGAGCAATCGAGATAGCGACTACGATTGCGATGCTGATGGACTTACGCATAACTTCCTTGTGGTGGCTAACGTTTAAGCTAAGGGGCGGGCATTAGCCCGTCCCAGTGAGCGAAGCGAGCGATTTGAACCGATGGTTAGGATTTCAGGAGAACTCATGGAGTTCACCTTCTGTAACGTTCCACTCTAGAACCTCATGCCTCAGCTCAGCAAAGGTTCGAAGTAATTTTCCAAGCCTATTTATCTGTGATGGTTCAGCACGAATACAAAAATCAAATATCTCTCGGTCCGGCAGGCTCTGATTATTATTGAAGCGAAGCTGGATTGCACAGGCTCCGGCTGAGTTTGTGTTGAAAACGCGTAGTCGAAAGTAGTAAGCGGTGCGGTCTTCTGGAATTTCTGAGCCGATTTCGTGGAGAAAAACATCGCTACTATGGCGCGGGAACTTCTCTAACACGCTTGCCCATTCATGAATGGCTCTGGCGTTTTCATAATATTCAAACCCGGCAGACAAGTTGCCGTTTGACGCGCTCACTACCAGGTTTAAATGGTAAGGCTCTTCATACGGATGCCTTACGATGCGGAGGTGTGGTTTCATTGTTACGCCTAACGTTTGGTTAAGGGGCGGGCTTTAGCCCGTCCCAGTGAGCGCAGCGAACGGTTTGAACCAGTTGTTATGCGCTACTTTCACAGTGCTCTATCAGTACGCGAGAGCTTTCGCCATTATTTATTACCAGTCGGTACAAGTGACAGTGAGGGTAGAACTCGCGCAGTATTTTTTTAACGGCCAACTCAGTATCTGGCGAGGCTTTACTTCCAATAGTCACCGTCTCTAATTCATCAGGGTAAAATTTGTAATCTGCGAACTGCGAATCTTCTTCGGGGCGCCATGTAATAGCGCGCCATTCCTGCTCATAGGCCCAGTCGATTTTTTTGGTATAGCAAACAGCGTTGATCGTAGCCGCTCTTAGCGGTCTTGTGTCTCCATAGAGAAGAAAATCCATACCGTTTCCCACTACCGGTGGGGTCTCTGAGTACATTACTTTTTTTGCCTCAAGAAACGGTGTGGAAAGCCTTGGAATATGCTTAAACCCTAGAACGCACCCTTTATGGCCATCGGCGTAATTTGCCCACATAGCATCATTGCTGTGATTGGTTGTTAGGCACATTACACGGGCTGTGGATAGAAAATTTTCCCCGAAAAACCCCCTCAAGCCGGAAATTACATGGGCGTCTGGGTCTTCATTTCTAGATGTAAGTGCAGAAGCAATTTTGGCTTCAGGCGTTTTTTGTGCAAGAAGTATTTTTACACACTGGAGCAGTAACTTTGCACTTGGAGAAAGTGTCGATTCGTCAAATTTTATTTTTCCACTAGCTATATTTATAAGGGTGCTAGGGAACTCATTGGACGCTTCGGCAATAGTAGGCTCGAAGCGAGGCATTCGTTGGAACTCGGCAGGGTCATTGAAAAGTAATGGGCTCGACCACCTTAGCCGGGAGTTCTCTAGAATGATCAAGGCAGTGCTTGGAGATGTGTATTTATAAAAACTTTCTGGATGCATCATAGGCTAATTGTGGTGCATAACGTTTGGTTAAGGGGCGGGCTTTAGCCCGTCCCAGTGAGCGAAGCGAACAGTTTGAACCTGTTGTTAGGCTACTGGATGGGGCTCCGAAAGTAGATATTCGCGGGTTTACCTCCGGGCGCGGTCGTCCCAGTCTAGGGCTGGATAGCCTCCACTAAGGTCAAACATAGAGAAAAATAGAATTACTATAATTATTAAAGCGGCGCCTACAAGGAGGTTTTGATGTTCGCCAATTTTGAAATTTTTAATAATCCAGTCGAGAAGGAAAAACATACCTGATGCACCAAGAAGCAGTAGCATTAGTAGGGCAGCATCCTTCATTGCTCGCCCTTGTCTGCGACTGCAATTGTATTGGTGTTATTGGTTTTTGATTCTCGCTTTTTTCGCCAAATATGAAAAATAAAAACTATAAGAGCGGATGCTGCTGCATTTGCTGCCATTGCAATTTCACTACCACCAATTTTTAGGGCTAGTGATGCTCCTAGCATTACTGCCACTCCAATACCTATTGCCAGAGGTAATTTTTTAATAAACCACCCGGATAGTCCACATACAAGCCAGTGCACAGGGTCAAGTAACATTGCTATGAATATTGCGAGTATTGCCACGGTGTTTTTCCTTATTGCCTAACGTTTGGTTAAGGGGCGGGCTTTAGCCCGTCCCAGTGAGCGAAGCGAACGGTTTGAACCAGTTGTTATGCCGACGTGTAGGATGCAACAGGAGAAATCACTAAATCATTTAGGAGCTGGCTACCTGCACGCTCTGTAGTTACGTCAACAGATTTCTCTGTTGCTGTTAGTAAATCTGTTTGTGATTGTGCTTCTAACGCTGCGATCACCTCCATTATTGGAAAATTTCGACGCATTTCTAATTCTTTTGCTACTTGGCGGTCAGCGGGGGCTGGTAAAGCGACAGGTGCAGGTACTTTCGCGTCCGCAGCTATGAATTGTTGAACAATTCTCCAGCCCGTATAAAACAACTCCATGAATGATCCGTCATATGGTATGGGGCAAATAATTAGGTTCTTTCCCTCGTCTTTGTAAACTTTGTCAGAGGAACCTTGCGTGGCCGGCACAATTCCAACACGGAGTCCTTTCGCGCCTTCTAGATGCTTTGAATTAATCTTTAATGTGGTTCCTAGCCAGCGGTCAGCATCAGTTGATCCGTAGAAAAGATCTGCCTTCCATAGGCCATTGATTGAAGATGGTAGTGCGGCTCGTGTTTCAGGGCGATGGAAGGCAGCTGCGAGCCTATTCATATATGCTTTGAGCTTTGGAGGCTGCGCCTGGGCGCCTGTTAATATCCTAGAGTCGTCAGTCAATAATTGATTGGCTGTATCAATGATTCGTGTTTTGCCTGACTTCTCAACACCAAATAGTATTGATTGGAAAGAGTTGCCAGGGAGTTTACAAAGCTTGGAAGCATCCGATAAGCGCTCCATGACCATTGGATCTTGACGGCGAATTGCATCATGGACTGCCCACTCAAAACAAAATCCAACGTCACCACACCCATCCCGATAAGCCCTAGGGAGCATGAATAGCTTCATATTTTCCATGCCGCCCAATTCGCTCAAGACATCTTTCTTTATCCCAGTCAGAAGTGCCGTGAGTATAGGTCGGATGATGGCTATTCTTGCTAGAACCTCACTTCCTACAGGGCTCTGTTGTTTTTCAATTAGCAGTTTCATTTCACAATCTCTCAATTTGGAAGAAAGGCGGCATAACTATAATTAGACACCAAGTGGTGTATAAGACGCCCGACGGGACTTGTGGATAACTTTCCTTGCACTGCTTACGCTCCTTGTCTAGGCTGGGCGTTCCGAACGGGTGATGACTGTATAAGGAGTTATGCACCATGGATGGAAAGCCGCGTTTGCTTGATCAGGTTCGTGATCAGATCAGGTTAAAACACTACTCGATCAGAACTGAACGTGTCTATTGCGAGTGGATCAAGCGCTACGTACGGTTTCACAATTATCGCCACCCCTCTGAAATGGGCGCAGCGGAGGTGGAGGCGTTTCTTTCCGACCTCGCCGTTCGGCGTGATGTTTCTGCTTCTACGCAAAATCAGGCGCTTGCCGCGCTGTTGTTTCTTTATAAACAGGTGCTTAAACAGGACTTGCCTTGGCTTGGGGAAGTTGTGCGTGCCAAGAAACCTTCGCGTCTGCCTGTGGTGCTGTCCATACAAGAGGTGCAACAGGTTCTCGGGCAGCTCGAGGGGGAGGTCGGCCTTGTCGCGCGGCTCCTGTATGGGGCCGGGCTTCGCTTGATGGAGGCTTTGCGGCTTAGGGTCAAGGACGTCGATTTTTCACGTAACGAGTTGCTCATCCGTGACGGCAAGGGCCAGAAGGACCGCGTCACGGTTCTGCCCGTCAGTGTGATCGAGCCGCTGCGGCGTCACCTTGCTCGGGTGCGGGTACTCCATCAACAGGCATTGGCCGATGGCGGGGGAGATGTCTATCTACCGGACGCCCTGGCTCGCAAGTATCCCAAGGCTCCCTGGGAATGGGCTTGGCAATACGTGTTCCCGGCAGCGGGACTCTCCGTGGATCCGCGCAGCGGGGCCGTACGCCGTCATCATCTGGACGAAAAGCGCGTGCAGCGGGCCTTCAAGCGTGCCGTGAAGGCATCGGGACTTGCCAAGTTGGCGACCCCGCATACGTTGCGCCACAGTTTTGCCACGCATTTGCTGGAGAGCGGGCAGGACATCCGTACGGTGCAAGAATTGCTCGGGCACGCGGACGTCAAGACCACGATGATTTATACGCACGTGCTCAATCGTGGCGGTCTCGCGGTGTTGAGCCCGTTGGACCGGCTCTAGGCGGCGTCGGTCGTATCGGATGCGCCCGAGTCAGTGCGGCACGGGCCGGACCAAACGCATCGCTGAGCCACACGTTTGGCGCTGCCCGGTCAGCGAAGTGGTGAGGGGAGGTGTTCTGATGCGGCAGGCTCGGGAAGTAGTCGAGTGGCTTCCCGAGCTAGCCGAGGCGCTGTTGCAGCTCGACGGAGATACCGGCCTGCAGCGTGCGCGGGGCACCCGGGTAGGCCCAGATGTTGCCCCAGGCGCGTTCGTCGTATTCCTCGTCGAATACGTTGTCGAGGTTGAGGTTGAGGCGAACGCGATCGGTGAGCGGGTAGTACGCCAGCAGGTCGACCACGGTATAGGCGCCCATGTCGAACGCGGTATTGGACGTGCTGCCCTTGCGCGAGCTCACGTACTTCACGCCTACACCGAGGCCCAGTCCGTCCAGGGCGCCGTTGTCGAACTCGTAGGTGTCCAGCAGGTTGAAGCTGTGTTCCGGTACGTTGGCCAGACGGCTGCCCACCGGCATGCTCGCGCTACTGCTTTCGGTCACCTCGGCGTCGACGTAGGCATAGCCGCCGATCACGCGCCATTGCGGGGTGATGTTGCCGGCCACGCTTAGATCGAAGCCGCGGCTGCGCACTTCGCCCGCGGCGATCTGGAAGTTGCTGTCTAGCGGATCGGCCGTCAGCACGTTTTCCTTGGTGATGTGGAACAGTGCCGCCGTCACGCTCAGGTTGTGTTCCGGCAGGTCGTACTTGATGCCGGTTTCGTAGGCGACGCCTTCTTCCGGATCGAATGCCTGGCTGCTGCGATCAGCGCCGCGGTTGGGCTTGAACGAGCGGGAGGCATTGGCATAGACGGCCAGCGCGTCGGTCAGGTCGTAGATCGCGCCGATGCGCGGCGACACGGCATTGTGTGCCTGGTCCCAGCTGCCGGCGGCCGACAGCTTGTTGATGTACTCCTGCTCGAAGCGTTCCAGGCGCGCGCCCAGCTGCAGGGTAAAGCGCTCGGTCAGCTCGACCTGATCCTGCAGATAGAACGCATAGGATTTCAGGTCTTCGTCGTCGAAGGTGGTGGTGCGGGTAATGGGCGGCAGCGGCTGGCCATAGACCGGCTCGTAGAGGTCGATCGGGAAATCACCGACGCCACCGGCTGAGCGATCGATGCGCGAGTTGTAGTTGAAGTCGTCGTACTCGACGCCGGTCAGCAGGGTATGGGCGAAGCCCAGCGCGTTGAAGCGCCCCTCGAGATTGGCCTGAAGGGCCGTATCGTTCCATTCCAGCCAGCGTTCGCTGTAGTTGCGCCCTACGGTGCGGCCATCAGCCGCCAGGCCATTGTTCTCCACGGCGCCGCCTTCCAGGGAGCCGTCGAGGTATTGCACACCCCCGCGCAGCGTCCATTGGTCATTCAGCAGGTGCTCGATGCGCAGCTGGGTCGTGGCGTTGTCATTGGCGAACTTGCCGGCGCTTTCCTCACCGAGGAAGCGGTCGCGTGGCAGCTGGCCTTGCTGGTTGGCGTAGCGCGTCACGCCGCGGTCGAGCGGGTGACGGTTATGCAGGTAGTCGCCTTCGAGGATGATGGCGGTGGCGGCGCTGAGGTCCCAGCGCAGCACCGGCGCGACGTTGTAGCGCTCGCTCTCGACGTGATCGCGAAAGCTGTCGGCGCCTTCAGCCACGAGGTTCAGGCGGTAGGTGAAGTCGGCCTGCTCGTCCAGCGCGCCGGTGGTGTCCAGCGTGCCGCGGCGCAGCCCTTCGGTATTGAACTGCGAGCCCAGCACCGTGCGGCGTTCGGCCTGCGGTTGCTTGCTGACGATGTTGAAGGTGCCGCCCGGATCACCGCGGCCGTACAGCATCGAGGCCGGGCCGCGCAGCACTTCGATGCGCTCGAGGGTGGCGGCGTCCGGCATGTTGGGGTAGCCGCGGTTGATGGCGAATCCGTTGCGGTAGAACTCCTGGGAGCTGAAGCCGCGGACCAGGAACTCGGTCAGGCCCTGGCCACCGAAGTTGTTGCCCCGCTCGACGCCACCGGCGTAGTCCAGGGCGTCCTCGAGACGGGTAGCGGCGATGTCTTCTACCACTTGCCCGGGTACGACGCTGATCGATTGTGGGATATCATGAATCGGTGTGTCGGTGCGCGTTGCACTCGCCGAACGCGTGGCGCGATAGCCGTCCACCGGGCCGTCGGCGCGTTCGGCTTGGGAGGCGGTGATCTCCATCTGCTCGAGCGCAATGGGGGCGCCGGGTGCTCTTGCCTGCTCCGCAGCCTGGACGAGGCTGCACAGTGCCTGGATGGACAGCACGGGCACGATGAAACGACGCATTGATGAGTTCCTTGTGCGGATATCGGACGGGCTGCAGATGCTATAGCTGTTGATAATTATTATCAATTGGCTTGCTGTGCTTTGCGCTTGCGGGGTGCGCTGGGCTGGCTTCGGGGCGGGTGAACTAGGCGGTCGATGCGGGCACCGCACGGTGCCGCTTGGGCGCGGCGCCTCGGGCCAGGCGATGTGCGGGGGTGCTTTGCGTGGGTCGTTGATCGCCAAGCCACCCATGCGGCATCTTCGGCTTGCAGTGCGTGACGAAGCCGCGGTTGGCGGCCTCGGCATGGGTGTGGAGCGGGCGGGATGCCGCGCAGATCAGCGATTGCGGTTGGACGTCTCGCGCGAACGCGTCCGGTCGACGGACTCGGCCGGCGCGGTGTCGGTCGGTGCGCCCTGGCCGGGAGCGGCGTCGTTCGCCGGCGCACCGGCCGGGGCATCAGCCGGGGCGCTGGACGGTTCGGTCGCGGGCGGCAGGGTCGGTGTGCCGATGCTTTCCCGCGAGCCGCGGCAGGTCACCTCGGCAAAGGGCTGGTCCGGCGAATATTCACCGGGCACCCGCTCGACGCGCTGGGTGCGCGGGCTGACGGTAAACACGGGCGGGGCAGAGGCGTCGGCGCGGGCCTCATGGGGTACGTGGAATTGGCAGGTGACGGTGTCCTCGGTGTTGTTCATCACCTTGACCGCGCGAATGCCCACCAGCTCACCACCGGCCGCGGTAGTCGAGGTCGGCACGCCCATGGCGCTGATCTCCACATCCAGCCCGTTGAGGTGCGTGATGATCTCGGGCTTTGGTGTCTGGGCGAACACGGCCGTCGTGCAGAGCGCGAAGCCGAGGGCGGAGAGCGATCGCTTGGTCATGTAAACCTCCTGAAGTCGATGACTGCTTAGAAGGGTGCGGTGGGCGAGGGTTCGCTGCCGCTTCGCCGGTCGTCCGTTTGCCGCGTCATGCGGCAACGGTTCGCTGGGCCGCCACCGGGTTGTCGCCGATTGCCGAAGGCCTCATTTCGATGGTTTGAGGTTGCGCACATAGACGGCCTTGCCGCCGGTCGAGGTGGTGCCGCGGGACTCGAGCTCGAAACGCTTGGGCTGGGCCTTGATCAGGTCGCTGAGCTTCTTGAAGCCGTACAGGCGCGGATCGAACGCCGGTCTCAGTTTGCTGATATTGGAGCCCAGTTCGCCGAGCTGGACCCAGTCGTCCTCGTCATCGGCGATATCGCTCAGCACTTTGGCGATGAAATCCACCGGTGCCTTTTGCGGCTTCACCTGGGCGCTGCGGTCGCCGCCCTTGCTGTCTTCGTCGGCCTTGTCGGTGGAGCTTGCGGCGTTCGCCCGGTCGCCCTGGGTTGGCGGTTCCGGCGAGGTCTTGGGCGCGTCGGCGCGCAGGATCTCGGTGTAGATGAACTTGTCGCAGGCGGAAACGAACGGCGACGGCGTCTTCTGTTCACCGAAGCCGTAGACAGTCAGCCCCTCTTCGCGCAGGCGTGCAGCCAGGCGGGTGAAGTCGCTGTCGCTGGAAACCAGACAGAAGCCGTCGAAACGCCGGGTGTAGAGCAGGTCCATGGCGTCGATGATCAGCGAGCTATCGGTGGCGTTCTTGCCCGAGGTGTAGGCGAATTGCTGGATCGGCTGGATGGAGTAGTCGAGCAGCACCTTCTTCCAGCTGCCCAGGTTGGGCTTGGTCCAGTCGCCGTAGATCCGCTTGACGCTGGCAACCCCATATTTGGCGATTTCTTCGAACAGACCCTCGACGATGGCGGCAGGGGCGTTGTCGGCATCGATCAGCACGGCGAGGTGGATCGGTTGCTGCGGATTGCTGGGCTTGGCGGCCATGGGGCGTCCCTGTCTGGATGTCGGTCGACCATAACGCCTGCGCCGCCACGCCACCAGAGGCAGCGCAACGGTGAGACTACGGGGCCGGGTTCAGTCCGGCAGCTCGGGCGCCTGGCGCGGCTCGTGCAGCGGACACCCGTTGTGGCGTGCGCGGAACTGCGCGGACATCTCATAGGCCGGTTTGCGCGCGCGCATGATGCCGCCGAGCGGGCGGTGCGCGGCCAGGCCATGCCAGGGGCTGAAGGCCAGCTGATCATCGACGACCGCCGCCCGGGCATCGCTCCAGGCGGTCTGCGGCTGCACCTTGAGACGCGCCACGGTGACGAAGGGGCTGACGTCTTCCGGCCAGACCACGCTGGCATCCTCGATAGGCATCTTCTCGATGTCGGTGGCCAGTTGCACGCGCAGCTCCCAGGTGCCGCCGTGCTGCGCGAAGTGCTCGCTGATCGCCTCGCGCAGGCCGTTCGGCTTGTCGTTCAGGTCGACCTGCTGGCCGGTCAGTGCCTTCAGCTCCGGGGACACCGGGACCAGAGAAAGCTTGGCGAAATAGCGGCCGTATAGCAGCGGGACCACGCTGTAGTAGGTCTCCCCGAGCAGGTTGGTGGTGGGGTGGCCGCCCATGCCCTTGAGCGTTGCACTTTCCCCGCCGGCTTTCTCGATCAGGCTTTCTGCGCCGCGCAGCGCAGCCGACAGCACCTGCTTGGCGCGCGGCGCCCGGTCGGTGGTCTTGGCGATCAGCTTCACCGACTTGAGAAAGTCCTTGGGCGTCGGCGCCAGGAACGCCGGCGCGTTGACCATGACGAAATCCTGGGTGGTCTCGCCATCGCTGTTGGGCAATCGCTCACCGTCGACGCCGATGAGCTTGATCGCCAGCCCACGCGGGGTCGATACCTTGTCATCGAGCATGTCGCCCGGATTGGTCGAGTAGCGCATCACCACCGGCATCTTGCCTGGCTTCGCAAAAGCCCCCTGGGCCAGTTCCGGCGGCAGGTCGGGCAGGATCTCCATGTCCCCCTGCAGCAAGCCGTGGCTCTTGGCATGCACGCTGCGAATGGCATGGCCGCCATCGGCAAAGGTCGTCTCGGCGATCTCGCGCATGGCCTGGATCAGGCCGGCGATGGTCTCGGCCTCGTCGTCGGGTACCTGCTCGTACGCGGGCTCGAAGGGGAGGGGCGTGATGCTGAGGCGTTCGGTCATGGGCTCGGCTCCGGCAGAAGAAGCGGCGCGGATGGCGCGCGCGGTCTGCTGTCGACAGCCGGGACTGGCAATGGTTGTCCGAAACCGGGCAGTCAGTCTCGTTACAGCGGCTTCACGCCGAAACCGCGGGCCATCAGCGTCGCCAGCAACGGCAACAACAGCAGCGCCAGCAGCTCCACGCGGATCACCGTCTTCACCCAGCGTGCGGTGGACGGGCTGACGACCGGCACCTGGCCGGCCTTGAGCGCCGGGCGCCAGCGCAGGAAGGTCACGGTGGGCAGGATCGACAGCAGCGCGACGACCACGAAGAGGCCGACCTTCGCGTGGAAGATGCTGTTGTTCAGGTAGTAGTCCAGCCCCTTGCCGTAGCGCATCGCACGCGCCGCGCCGGTCACCAGCACCAGCCCGGCGGCGATGCCGAAGGCCAGGTCGACGCGAAACAGGCTGCGCGCCCGCGCGAAGTTCAGCGGCAGACGGAACAGCTGGTGTTCGAGCACCAGCAGGGCGAACAGCAGAAAGATCGCCACGAAGTGCAGGTAAGCGGCGATGGCGTAGGCCATGTCTCAAGGCTCCTTGATCAGGGGGACGGCAGGCTGGACGCGGTGTTGGACGACGGCGGAGCGAACCATTGGCCCTGGCGTTGCAGCCGCCTGGCAATGCTGCCCAGGCACAGCCCCCGCAGCAGCATGAAGGCGAGGAAGGCCAACCACAATCCATGATTGCCCAGGCCGCGCAGCAGCCAGCCCAATGGTAGCGAAAACGCAACGGCGAGCAGCATCGCATTACGCATTTCCCGTGCTCGGGTCGCACCGATGAACAGCCCGTCGAGCAGGTAGCTCCAGACCGCCACCAGCGGCAGCGCGGCCAGGTAGGGGATGAAGGTGACCGCGGTGTCGCGCACCAGCGCAATATCGGTTTGCAGGCCGATGAACAGCTCGCCGCCCAGCAGGAAGAACAGCCCGAACGCCAGGCTGGCGAGCAATGACCAACCGCCGGCAATGGTAAGAATGCGGCGCAGCTCGGTGCGGTTCTGCGCGCCGATGGCATGGCCGCTGAGCGCTTCGACGGCATGCGCCAGGCCGTCCAGGGCATGCGCGGTGAGCATCAGCCCGTTGAGCAACAGCGCATTGGCCGCCACCGTGGCCTCGCCCAGGCGTGTGCCCTGCACCGTGATCAGGAAGAACACCAACTGCAAGGCCAGCGAGCGCAGAAAAATGTCGCGGTTGACCGCCATCAGGGGCCGCCAGCTGGCCCAGCGGCGCAGGGCCGCGCCGTCCAGCCGGCCGGGGTAGCGCCGCAGTGCGCCGCGAGTCAGTGCCAGGCCGACGGCGACCCCGCTCCACTCGGCAAGCACCGAGGCGCGCGCAGCGCCGGGTACGCCCCAGCCCAGGCCAATGACGAACCAGAGATCGAGGCCGACGTTGATCAGGTTGGTGGTCAGCAGGATCGCCAGCGGCGCACGCGCGTTCTGCGTGCCGAGAAACCAGCCGATCAGCGCCAGGTTGGCGAGTGCGGCGGGCAGGCCCAGCAGGCGCGTCTGGAAATACTGGTCAGTGAGGTCGTCGAGTGCGGCTGAGGGCTCCATCAACTGCAGCGCGAAGCCTTTGAGGGGGAGCGCGAACAGGCTCAGCAGCAGGGCGAAACCCAACGCCAACAGCAAGCCCTGGAGCAGGACCTGACGCAGCGCACCGCCGTCCTCGCGTCCGGCCGCCTGCGCCGCGAAACCCGTCGTGCCCATGCGCAGGAAGCCCATGACCCATGTCAGCAGCGTGTAGAGGCTGCCGCCCACCGCTACCGCCGCCAGCTGGTGCGCGTGCGGCAAGTGGCCGATCACGGCACTGTCGACCAGCGCCACAAGCGGCACGGAAAGGTTGGACAGGATCATCGGCGCAGCCAGCGCCCAGACCCGTTTATGGGTGGGGGCGTGCTGCCAGGCGGTCAACAACCGTGACATGAAGGACTCCAGAGCAGCCCGGCATCATACGTCCCCCGGCCCCCACGGCAAAAGCACCCTGTGCCTCTACCCCCGGCAGCCACCGGCCGCTAGCGTTCCAGCTTCAGCCACCGCGGCTGTTCGCGTCCCCTAGTGAATCAACCAGCTCAACAACCAGAGTCCGAGGAACAGATAGATCACCCCGGCAATGATCGAGCGGCGGAAAAAGGCGCGAAACGCGCCGACCAGCAACATCAAGCCGATCGCCAGCGCGATCAGGCTGATCAGCGAGCGATCCATCCCCAGTGTCCGCGACAGGCCTTCGAGAAAGTTGGCGCCGGCATCGGCGAACAGCCCGAAGAAGCCGCTGAGCGCATCGACGATATAGCGAATCACCGTGCCGAGCGCCTGGCCCAACCATTCGAAAAAGCTTTCCACCTGCATGCTGCACTCCTGCCAACCATCCGGGACTGCTTGTCGCAGCCGTTCCTGCGCCATTGGGCTGCCAAACCATCCGGCAGTTCCCTGCCGGGAGCGGGGAACCCGGCGGTGACGGCCCGGTCCCTTGCTCGTCCGCGAGCGAAGCGGGCGCGTCACGCAATTGCAACTCGACCCCAGCAGTCTGTCTCGCCAACGCTGCGAGACGAGAACCGTCCATGGCGATCCAGAACAATCGCTTTGCCGCCTGGCTGCCCGATGTCCATCCGCAGCGCTGGACCCTGGGCCTGCTGGCCGCCGGCCTGCTGTATGCGGCCAGCAGCCTGCACCTCGATGAACGGATCTTCTATGCGCTGCAGTCGGCCTGGCACGCCGACGTGCGCGAAGCGCGCAGCCTCTGGCTACCGGAATACCGCGTGCGGGTCGAGGCGTTGCCGGTGGCCGGGGTCGCCGACAACCTGTCCGGGCTGACCTTCGACGAGCATCGCAACCAGCTCTGGGCCGTGGTCAACAACCCGGAGGAGCTGGTCGCGCTGGACGCCGACGGGCATTTCATCGCGCGCTATCCGCTCGAGGGATTCACCGATGTCGAGGCGGTCAGCTACCTGGGCGATGGTCTCCTGGCGGTGGCCGAGGAGCGCAGTCAGGCTCTGGTGATCATGTCGGTGCCAAGTGAGCCGGGCGTGCTACGGCGCGACGACTATGCCTCGCTGACTCTGGCCCTGGGCGACGGCGAAAACTCGGGCTTCGAGGGGCTGGGCTACGATCGCGCCGGCGATCGCCTGTTCGTCGTCAAGGAGCATTCGCCGCGCAAGCTCTACGAAATCCAGGGGCTCAAGGCCAGCCTGGACGGACAGCTGAACATCAAGGTGATCGACCGCGAGGCCTGGATCGAGGACAAGGACATGGCCAGCGACCTCTCCTCGGTGCACTACGACGAGCGCACCGGCCATCTGGTCTTGCTCAGTGACGAAGCCAAGATGCTGCTGGAGCTGGACGGCGCGGGTGAGCTGGTCAGCTTCCGCTCGCTGTGGAGCGGCTTTGCCGGCTTGCAGCGCAGCGTGCGCCAGGCCGAAGGCATGACCTTCGATGCTCGTGGCAACCTCTACCTGGTCAGCGAGCCCAACCTGTTCTATGCCTTCGAACGTGAGTAGTCCTGCCGTCGCGTTCAGCCGCGGCGGATCATCCAGACGCCTCCAGCGATCAGCAGCAGCCCGGCGACCTTGCCGAGGCTGATCGAAGACTGGCGAAAGCCTGCCCAGCCGAAGTGATCGAGCAGCAAGGCCATGCCCAGCTGGCCCGCCAGCACCAGCGCCATGAACAGCAGCGCGCCGATGCGCGGCCCGGCGAAGGCGGCGGTGGCGATGAAGAACATGCCCAGCAGGCCGGCACACCAGTGATACCAGCCCAGGCCGCGCAAGGCCTGCAGGCCGGGCATGTCGCGCTGAACCAGCACCACGCCTAACAGCGCCACGGTACCCACCGCGAACGACAGCATGGCGGCGCTCATCACGCTGCCGAGCTGCTTGGCGACTTGCCCGTTGATTCCGGCCTGCAGCGGCAAAAAGGCGCCGGCGATCAAGGGCATCACGAGAAGCCACCAGGCAAAAGAGGGCATGCGGTTAACTCCGATCCAGAAGGCAGTTTGCACAGCGGCGCAATGTGGCTGGGCTCGCTCAGCCAGATGTCGCAGCGCGCCATGCGCCGGCGCAGCCCGCGCCTGCGTTGGCCCGCATGGGGCTGGGGGTTGTGTTCAATCGAGCCGCAATCACGCCCGCGGCGTCGGTTTGGTCGAACCGGACCGGCGCGGCTAGCGCGGTGGGTACTGTGACAGCACCTTGGCCACGGTATCGCGGAACAGGTTACTGCGCTCCTGCGGGCTGCCTGGATCGTCGCGCAGGACCTGCTCGGCGCTGCCGCGCCAAACGAGCTTGCCGTCCCCGGCATCGTAGAGGTCGATCTGCAGCGTGCCAACCTGGTAGTGAATGGTGCGCGTGTCGCTGATCATCGGCCCGCCCCAGAAACCGGCCCAGGGATTGCCCCAGGCGCCCATGGACGAGGTGGTGTATTGCTGGGAGCGCTGTTCAACGATAAGCCAGGCCTGCACCTTCACGTCTGCCTGGCCTCCGGAAGCCGCCGGGCGCAGGCCGCGTTGGTCAAGCTGGTCGGCAATGGCGCTCCGGATGCGTTGCTCGGTCAGGTCACTTTTGATGCGCGGGTCGTCCGGGCGGTATTGTAGGGCTGGTTCCTGCCAGGCCCAGCTGCGGTAGGCGGAGAAGTCGCGCTGCGGATCGAAGTCGCGCTGCAGCTGGGTGCTCTGGCAGGCCGCCAGCAGCAACAGCAGGGGCAGCATCAGCAATGAACGGATCATGGCGTTTCTCCTGGGCACGCGGCCCTCAATCAGTGCGGCGGGTAATCGGCCAGCGCGCGGTTGACCGCTTCGCGCGCCGCTTCCTTGCGTTCGGCCTGGCTGCCGCTGCGCGATTCGGCGCGGTTGCTCCAGACCGTCTGCCCGGAAGCGCTGTCGATCATCTCGATGCGAACCCGTATTACCTGTTCTTCGTAGTTGCGTACCATCGGTGCGCTGCCGCCGATCATCATCCCGGTGCCGTAACCGGGGCCGTAGCCGCCGTAGCGGCCGGCGCCGATGCGCGGCCCGTAGTCATCGTAGACCTGGCGAACGCGGGTTTCGAGCCGCGCGCTGGCGCTGATCTGTACGTCTCCCTTGGCACCGACCGGTGCCGGGCGCAGGCCTCGCTGATCGAGTGCGGCCGATACCATTTCCTGCAGCTCTTCGCTGCCCAGCGAAGCCGTGGCGGCCGGCGGTTTGCGCCAGCTCCAACTCTGATAGCTGGAGAAATCCCGTGGCGTGGCGGGGTAGGTCGGCGACTGGATCCGCTCGACCGGCGGCGCTGGCGGAATCGGCGCGGATTCGGGCGTATAGGGGTTGCTGGTCTGGCACGCTGCCAGGCTCAGGCCGAGCAGGGCGCACAACAGCGGCGGTGAGACAGGACGCATCGAAACCTCCGGGCCGGCTTCAGCGCGGCCGACACAACCAGTGCAGGTAGCGCCCGAGGCCGGCAAATGTGGGATGGCGGCGGTAGGCCAGTTCCATCTCGATCAGGTCGGCAGGCTCGGTGCGGGCCTGGAAATCGGCGGGCATGTAGTCATGGAATACGCGCACGCCACTGCTGGATTCGACCTGCCAGTGCGGTGCGAGTTGCGCCGCCAGTTCACGCGGGTCGAGCGGCTGTTGCGGGGTCAGGCTCTGACGCTCGCCGGCATAGGACTGGGTGCGCAGTTTCTTGAAATGGCCCTTGAGCAAATTGCGATAGATCAGCGCATCGCGGTTGTAGAAGGCCAGCGACAGCCAGCCGTCTGCGGCGACCAGGCGATGCAGCGCCGGCAGGATCGCCTGGGGTTCGGCGAGCCATTCCAGCACCGCATGGCAAATGACCAGGTCGAACCGGCCTTCGACGTGGTTTTCCACCTCCTGCCAGGGCGCCTGAATGAAGGTTGCGTTCTGACCTGCTTCGGCGAACTGCTTGCGAGCGCCTTCGAGCATGGGTTCGGCGGGTTCGGCCAGCGTCACCTGATGGCCCTGCTGTGCCAGCCATAGGCTCATGTGGCCAAGGCCCGCGCCGACGTCCAGGACGCGCAATGGGCGCTCTGGCAGTATCTCGGTGAGATCCGCCTGCAGCACGGCGAGGCGGATCGCACCCTTGGCGCCGCCGTAGATCTTTTCGGCGAAGCGCGTCGCCAGCTCGTCGAAATGGCGGTCGCTCATCGGGCGAACCGCCGCTCGTTATCGGCCAGCTTGTTCAGCAAGGCCTGCTCCATGTCGATGCCCAGCTCGCTGCACATCAGTAAGAGGTACATAAGGATGTCGCCAACCTCCTGGCCGGCGTGCTCGAGCTTGTCGCTTGGCAGCTGACGTGACTCGTCCTCGGTCTGCCACTGGAAGATTTCCACCAGCTCGGCCATCTCCACGCTTGCTGCCATGGCCAGATTCTTCGGGCTATGGAAGCGCTGCCAGTCGTTTTTGTCGCGGATCGCGTGCAGGCGTTGGGTGATCTGTTCGATGTTCATCTTGAAAAGTGGGCTCGTCAAAGGGGCCGGTAGGGGGAGAAGCCGGTGGCATATATCGGTTGTTCGTTGCGGCAGCGCCGCCTCGGCGTGGGCCTCGATTCGCCAGCAAGCTGGCTCCTACAAAAAGCGGCGGCGTCTCCTGGAGCATCGGCATAGATCCCGCTCTCCCCGTAGGAGCGAGCTTGCTTGCGAACCGTACCGGCGGCCAACACTGCCATCGGAGCCACGCAGTTGCCATAGTCCCATCGGGCCGCGCTTCCGGCCGATCAGCCCAGCAGGGTCTACCACCGCCGGTTCGCCAGCAAGCTGGCTCCTACAGAAAGCGGCGGCGTTTCCTGGAGCATCGGCACAGATCCCGCTCTCCCTGTAGGCGCGAGCTTGCTCGCGAACCGTACCGGCGGCCAACACTGCCATCGGAGCCACGCAGTTGCCATAGTCC
>DAMBNU010000003.1:164717-310211 GCA_032064305.1 Pseudomonas sp.
GCGAACCGTACCGGCGGCCAACACTGCCATCGGAGCCACGCAGTTGCCATAGTCCCATCGGACCGCGCTCGCGGCCAACCAGCCCACCAGTGTCCGCCACGCCGGTTCGCCAGCAAGCTGGCTCCTACAAAAAGCGGCGGCGTCTCCTGGAGCATCGGCATAGATCCCACTCTCCCTGTAGGAGCGAGCTTGCCCGCGAACCTTACCGGCAGCCAACACAGCCATCGGAGCCAGGCAGTTGCCATAGTCCCATCGGACCGCGCTTCCGGCCAATTAGCCCAGCAGCGTCCACCACCGTCGGCTCGCCAGCAAGCGCGGTCCTGCGCGATGTGCATGCAACTGCAAAGGCTGTCAGGCGCGGCGGACCTTTAGTTCGCGCTCGATGGCGATCACTCCGGGGCGGTAGTCGCCCTGCTCGATGGCGCGGATGGCCTGTTCCAGGGTCCGTTCGGTAATCCGGTCGTGCTGCTGGGAAATCGCGTTGACCGGGATCGGCAGGAAGTCCAGCCACTGAGCGTCGCCGAAGGTGGCCAGGCGCAGGTGCTCCGGCCACAGGAGGTTGCGCTCCTGCAGCGCGTCGAAGACGCCTTCGAGCAAGACGTAGGCGGTAGTGATCAGCGCATCGGGCAGCGGGCCGCGGTCGAGCAGGGCGAGCATCTGCTCCCGCCCGCAGGCGCGGCTGAACTGTTCGGCGCGCAGCACGCTGACCTGACCCTGATGCTGAGCGAGGGCCTGATGGAAACCGTCCTCGCGCTGCTGGCTGATGCGTAACCCCGGTCGTGCGCTGATCAGGGCAACGTGGGCGTCAGCCGGTACAGCCAGCGAGCGGGCCAGTTGCGCCGCTGCCTCACGGTCATCGCTGACCACCGAGCAGAAGTGGTCGGCGTCCAAAGCCCGGTCGAGCGCGATCACCGGCGTGCCGCTCGCTTGAAGTTTGCGGTAGCTGCTGTCGCTGGCGGGCAGGCAACTGGCGACGATCAGGGCATCGCAACGCCGCGAGCGCAGCAGCTGAATGACTTGGCGCTCGGTGTCCGGCTCGTCGTCGGTGCCGGCTATCAGCAGCTGATAGCCGCGCTGCCGCGCGCGTTGCTCCAGCAGCTTGGCCAGGCGCGCATAGCTGGGGTTTTCCAGGTCCGGAACGATGAAACCCAGCGTGCGCGACTGCCCGCGGCGTAGGCCTGCGGCCTGTTGATCGAGTTGAAAACCCTGCTGTTCAGCCACGGCCATCACCCGTTCGACCGTGGCCGAGCTGATCCGCCGCTGAGCAGCCTTGCCGTTGAGCACGTAGCTGGCAGTGGTGACCGAAACGTTGGCGAGGCGGGCGAGATCGGTGAGTTTCAACAGAGGATCCTGAGACGGGTGGTTTGAACTCGGGCTTCTAGAATTACCCAATATTGCGTAAGGTGCCAGTCTTAGGTGAAACGTTTCAGCAGCCTGTCGGTCTGAAGCGCCAGCCCAGGAACGGGCACTGCCGGCTGAGCCGCCGGCCACAACAATCGCGAGCCCCGCAGGAGTTCTCCATGCTTGAGTTGAATGCACAGCACATCCACATGCATCAGGCGGCGGCGGACAAGCCTGCGGCGCTGGCCTTGCTGGGTGAGGTCCTGGTCGCGGACGGGCTGGTCGCGCCCGGTTACCTCGACGGGTTGCGCGCACGGGAGGCGCAGGGCTCGACCTTTCTCGGCCAGGGCATCGCGATTCCCCACGGCACGCCGGAAACCCGCGATCAGGTGTTCATCACCGGCGTGCGGCTGCTGCACTTCCCCGCGGGGGTGGACTGGGGTAACGGCCAGCTGGTGTACCTGGCCATCGGCATCGCGGCGCGTTCGGATGAGCACCTGCGCCTGTTGCAGTTGTTGACCCGAGCGCTGGGTGAAGGCGACCTGAGCGAGGCGCTGCAAAAGGCGCAGAGCCCCGAGGCGATCATCGATCTGTTGCAAGGCGCGCCGCAGGCGTTGGCGCTGGATGGCGAGCTGGTCGGACTGGGCGTTGCCGCCGATGACTTCGATGAGTTGGCCTGGCAGGGCGTGAAGTTGCTCAAGCGCGCGCAATGTGTCGAGCCTGGCTTCAACGCCAGCCTGCCGCTCGGTCAGGCGTTGCCGCTGGGCGACGGCCTGTGGTGGCTGAGCAGTGAACAGTCGGTGCAGCGCCCGGGGCTGGCGTTCGTCACACCGGCTTCCGATCTCCAACATCATGATCAACCGCTCAAAGGCCTGTTCGTGCTAGCGAGCCTCGGCGAAGCACACCGGGCCATGCTCGAGCGGCTGTGCAACCTGCTCATCGAGGGGCGCGGGCAGGAGCTGAGCGAGGCGACGTCCAGCCGTACGGTACTCGAAGCCCTCGGCGGTGAGGTGCCCGCCGACTGGCCGAGCGCCCAGGTGCCGCTGGCCAACGCCCATGGTTTGCATGCGCGCCCGGCCAAGGTACTCACCGAAATTGCCCAGTCCTTCGAGGGTGAGATTCGCGTCCGTCAGGCGGGCAGCCAAAACGCCGGTGTCTCGGCCAAGAGCCTGAGCAAGCTGCTGGCGATGGGCGCGCAGCGCGGACAGATCCTCGAATTCATGGCCGAGCCCGCCATTGCCGGCGATGCGCTGCCGGCGCTGGTACGGGCGGTCGAAGACGGCCTGGGCGAAGAGATCGAGCCGCTACCGGCGCCGGGTGAGGCGAGCGAACCGCCCGAGCTGGCGCAGGGGCCTGCGGCGTCGGCCATCGAGCAGGCCGCGCTGCGCCCCGGTGAACAGGTGAACGGCATCGCCGCGTCACCGGGCATCGCCATCGGCCCGGTGCTGGTGCGCAAACCGCAGGTGATCGATTATCCGAAACGCGGCGAGTCGCCGGCAGTCGAGCTGCAGCGGCTCGATCGCGCGCTGGACAAGGTTCATAGCGAGATCGGCGTGCTGATCCACGAAAGCCAGGTCGCCAGCATCCGCGACATCTTCACCACCCACCAGGCCATGCTCAAGGACCCGGCGCTGCGGGAGGAAGTCCAGGTGCGCTTGCAGAAGGGCTTGAGCGCCGAAGCGTCCTGGATGGAGGAAATCGAGAGCGCGGCGCAGCAACAGGAGGCGCTGCACGACAAGCTGCTGGCCGAGCGTGCTGCGGACCTGCGTGATGTGGGTCGCCGCGTGCTGGCCTGTCTGACCGGTGTGGAAGCCGAGCAGGCGCCGGACGAACCCTACATTTTGGTAATGGACGAGGTAGCGCCCTCGGACGTCGCCACGCTCAATGCCCAGCGCGTCGCCGGCATCCTCACCGCTGGCGGCGGCGCCACCTCCCACAGCGCGATCATCGCCCGCGCGCTGGGCATCCCTGCCATCGTCGGCGCCGGCCCGGGTGTGCTCGGGTTGGCGCCGAACACGCTGCTGCTGCTCGACGGCGAGCGCGGCGAACTGCTGGTTGCGCCAACCGATACGCAACTGGCGCAGGCCCGTAGCGAACGCGCCAGCCGGGAAGAACGCAAGCGTCTGGCCGACGCGCGGCGCCTGGAGCCGGCGGTCACCCGCGACGGCCATCCGGTGGAAGTCGCCGCCAACATCGGCGCAGCCGGCGAGACGCCGGAAGCCGTAGCGATGGGCGCCGAGGGCATCGGCCTGCTGCGTACTGAACTGGTGTTCATGAACCATTCCCAGGCGCCGGACCAGGCGACCCAGGAGGCCGAATACCGCCGCGTGCTGGAAGCCCTTGAAGGCCGCCCGCTGGTGGTGCGCACGCTGGATGTCGGCGGCGACAAGCCGCTGCCGTACTGGCCGATGCCTGCCGAGGACAATCCCTTCCTCGGCGTGCGCGGCATTCGCCTGAGCCTGCAACGTCCGGACATTCTTGAAACCCAGCTGCGCGCCTTGCTCGCCTCGGCCGACGGTCGTCCGCTGCGAATCATGTTCCCCATGGTCGGCAACATTGACGAATGGCGCACCGCCAAGGCCATGGTCGATCGCCTGCGCGTGGAGCTGCCGGTGGCCGACCTGCAGGTCGGCATCATGATCGAAATCCCGTCCGCCGCGCTGATCGCGCCAGTGCTGGCGCAGGAGGTCGACTTCTTCAGCATCGGCACCAACGACCTGACTCAGTACACCCTCGCCATCGACCGCGGCCACCCGACGCTTTCAGGGCAGGCTGACGGCTTGCACCCGGCCGTGTTGCGGCTGATCGGCATGACCGTCGAGGCCGCCCACGCGCACGGCAAGTGGGTCGGCGTCTGCGGCGAGTTGGCCGCCGATGCGCTGGCGGTACCGATGCTGGTGGGCCTGGGCGTGGATGAGTTGAGCGTCTCGGCGCGCAGCATTGCGCTGGTCAAGGCACGGGTGCGCGAGCTGGATTTCGCCGCCTGCCAGCAGCTGGCTCAGCAGGCGCTGATGTTGCCCGGCGCACATGAAGTGCGCGCCTTCGTCGGGGAGCACTGCTGATGTCCCGCGTGCTCACCGTCACCTTGAACCCGGCCCTCGACCTGACCGTGCAGCTGCCGGCGCTGCGCCTGGGCGAGGTCAATCGCAGCGACAGCTTGCAGGTACACGCCGCGGGCAAGGGGCTCAACGTGGCGCAGGTACTGGCCGATCTCGGTCACGAGGTGACCGTCACCGGCTTTCTTGGTGAGGGCAATCCGCAGGCCTTCGAGCTGCTGTTCGCCGCGCGGGGCTTCGCCGATGAGTTCGTCCGGGTCCCGGGCGAGACCCGCAGCAATATCAAACTGGCCGAAGCGGACGGGCAGGTCACCGACGTCAACGGTCCGGGCCTGACCGCGGGCGAGGCGCACTGCACCGAGCTGCTCGCCCGGCTGGAGCGCCTGGCGCCGGTGCATGACGTCGTGGTGGTTGCCGGCAGCCTGCCGCAGGGCATCGACACCCAGTGGTTTGTGCGGCTGCTGCAGGCGCTCGCCAGTCTTGGCGCACGGGTGGCGCTGGACACCAGCGGCGCGGCGCTGCGCGAAGCCCTGGCCACGACGCCCTGGTTGATCAAGCCCAACGAGCACGAGCTGGCCGAGGCCCGCGGGATCGACCTGTCCGACCCCCAGGCCCTGGCGCGCGAGGCGACACGCCTGCAAGCCGAGGGCATCGACCATGTGGTGGTGTCGCAAGGCGCGGCAGGGGTGAGCTGGTTCGCCACCGGGGCCGCCTGGCATGCGCAGCCGCCGGAAGTGCCGGTGGTCAGCACCGTGGGTGCCGGTGATTCGCTGCTGGCCGGCATGCTCCACGGCCTGCTCGAAGGCTGGCCTGCCGAGCGCACGCTGGCCCACGCCACGGCGATTGCCGCACAGGCGGTGGGGCAGGTGGGCTTCGGCATCACCGACACGGATGGACTCGCCGCGCTGGAGGCCGCCGTTCGCCTCCAGCCGCTGACCGAACAATGACAAGAGGTGAAGGAATGAATCTGCTCATCGTCACGGCCTGCCCCAACGGGATGGTTACCAGCGTGTTGACGTCACGCCTGCTCGAAGCGGCCGCCCAGCGGCTGGGCTGGTCGACCGCCGTGGAAGTGCACGACCCGAAGGCCATCGGCTCGCCGCTCACGCCGGCACAGATCGCCAACGCCGACCTGGTCGTCGTGGTCAAGACCGGGCCGCTGTCGTTGCAACGTTTCGTCGGCAAGCGCGTGGTGCAATCGACGCCGTCCGAAGCCTTGCTCGATCCCGAGGGCTTCCTGCGCAGCGCCGCCGACACAGCCAGCGAACTGCAGCAGGCTGACGATGCAGCCGCCGCGCCGGCTGGCGTCAGGCCGAGGCTGGTCGCCATCACCGCCTGCCCGACCGGCGTGGCGCACACCTTCATGGCGGCCGAGGCCTTGCAACAGGCGGCCATCCGCAAGGGTTACGAGCTGCAGGTGGAAACCCGCGGTTCGGTCGGCGCACGCAACGTGCTGGACACCGCGGCCATCGAAGCCGCCGATGTGGTGTTGCTCGCCGCCGATATCGAGGTGGACGTGACCCGCTTCGCCGGCAAACGGGTGTTTCGCTGCGGCACCGGCGTGGCCCTGAAGCAACCCGAGGCGACGCTGGACCGGGCGCTGGAGGAGGGCGCACTGCTTGCAGGCGGCACGGCGGCCAGTCCCGGCGGCGAGCAGAAGGCCGAGAAGGCCGGGGTCTACAAGCACCTGCTGACCGGCGTGTCCTACATGCTGCCGATGGTGGTGGCAGGCGGACTGCTGATCGCACTGTCGTTCGTCTTTGGCATCGAAGCGTTCAAGGAAGAGGGCACGCTGGCCGCCGCGTTGATGCAGATTGGTGGCGACACAGCCTTCAAGCTGATGGTGCCGCTGCTGGCCGGCTACATCGCCTATTCCATCGCCGATCGCCCCGGCCTCGCGCCCGGCATGATCGGCGGTCTGCTGGCTGGCACCCTCGGTGCGGGCTTTATCGGCGGGATCATTGCCGGCTTCGTCGCCGGCTACGCGGCCAAGGCGGTCAGCCGCTGGATTCCACTGCCGGCCAGCATCGAATCGCTCAAGCCAATCCTGATCATCCCGCTGCTGGCGAGCCTGTTCACCGGGCTGGTGATGATCTACGTGGTCGGCGCGCCGGTGGCGAAGCTGCTCGCCGGGCTTACCGCGTTCCTCGACACCATGGGCACGTCCAATGCCATTCTGCTCGGGCTGTTGCTCGGCACCATGATGTGCGTCGACCTCGGCGGGCCGGTCAACAAGGCGGCCTACGCGTTCTCGGTCGGGCTGCTCGCCTCGCAAAGCTACGCGCCGATGGCCGCCACCATGGCCGCCGGCATGGTGCCGCCGATCGGCATGGGTATCGCCACGCTGATCGCCCGTCGCAAATTCGCCCAGACCGAGCGCGAAGCCGGCAAGGCGGCGCTGGTGCTCGGCTGCTGCTTCATCTCCGAAGGCGCGATCCCCTTCGCCGCGAAGGACCCGCTGCGGGTCATCCCGGCCAGCATCGCCGGTGGCGCGCTGACCGGCGCGTTGTCCATGGCGTTCGGCGCGAAGCTGCTGGCGCCCCATGGCGGGCTGTTCGTGCTGCTGATTCCCAACGCGATCAACCACGCGCTGCTGTACCTGGCCGCGATCCTGGCCGGCAGTCTGGTGACAGGGGTGATCTACGCGGTGGTCAAGCGGCCGGAGGCCGAGCCGCTGGCGGTTGGCGCTGCGGCCTGAGCGCGGAGCCCGAACGCTGAACTAAAGCGGCGCGCGCCGTATCCACTGCAAGTCGGAACCTTTGTTTCCAGAGGTTTCAACGGTGTTCGTTTGGCATGAACCGGCTGGAGATCGTGATGAGCATTGATTACGGACCGCGTCCCCTGCGGATCACCCTGACCGCCCTGCTGGTGCTGGTGCTGGGCGTGGCGCTGACCCTCGGCGGCGCCTACCTGGCCTTTCTTGGCGGCTCCTGGTACTACCTGGTCGCCGGGGTCGGTCTGCTGGTGGTCGCGGGGCTGCTCTATGCCAGGCGCCGTGCGGCGATCTGGCTGTATGCCGTGCTGCTGCTCGGCAGTCTGGCGTGGACCCTCTATGAGGTGGGCCTGGACTGGTGGCCGCTGGCACCACGCATCGACCTCTGGTGCATCCTCGGGCTGTGGCTGATCCTGCCGTTCGTCAATCGCTACGTCAGCGACCGGCTGGTCTGGCGGGATGGCGCCAGTGGCCTGCTCGGCCTTGGCCTGTTGGCTGGCGCGCTAATGGCGGGCGCTGCGCTGCTCCAGGACTACCACTCCCTCGACGGGCAGTTCAGCGACGCCCAGATGCAGGGCGTGAATCCCCAGGGCCAGGCTGGTCGCTCGGCCAGCGGATGGCCCGCCTATGGCGGTTCCGACCAGGGCGATCGTTACTCCACGGCCGATCTCATCACCCCACGCAACGTCGACCAGTTGACGAAAGCCTGGGAGTACCACACCGGCGACTTGCCCGGTCCCAATGATCCTGGCGAGTTCACGTACGAGGTGACCCCGCTGAAGGTGGGCAATAGCCTGTTCATCTGCACGCCGCACAGCATCGCCATCGCCTTGGACGCCGACACCGGCGAGGAGCGCTGGCGCTACGACCCGAACATCAACCGCAAGGCAACGTATTACCAGCACATGACCTGTCGCGGCCTGGCGTTCCACGATGGCGTGCGCTACGCCGCCCCGGGATCGACCGACCAGCCGGAGCAACCGGCGGCCCGCTGCGAGCGGCGCCTGTTCCTGCCCACCAATGACGCGACACTGATTGCGCTGGACCCGGACGATGGCAAGCCCTGTGAGGACTTCGGCAATGCCGGCGTGGTCGATCTGAAAGAAGGCCTCGGCGACGGCGCGTTGGGCGTCTACCTGCCGACCTCGCCGCCGGTGGTCACCGAGAAGCTGGTCATCGTCGGTGGCGCGATTACCGACAACGGTGCGGTGGATTCCCCCGGCGGGGTGGTGCGCGCTTACGACGTGCACAGCGGCGAGCTGGTCTGGTATTTCGACCCGGGCAACCCGGATGCCTCCGGCCCTCTCGCGCCCGGCGAGACCTATACCCGCAGCACGCCGAACTGGTGGACCACGTCGGTGGCCGATGAATCCCTGGGGTTGGTCTACATCCCGACCGGCAACCAGACGCCAGATCAGTGGGCGAAACCGCGGACGCCCGAAACGGAGCGATTCACCGCCACATTGGTGGCGCTGGACCTGGCGACCGGCAAGGTGCGCTGGGAGTTCCAGACGGTGCATCACGACCTATGGGACCGCGACCTGCCCTCGCAGCCAACGCTCGTCGACATCGATCGGCCCGAAGGCAAGGTGCCTGCGATCATCCAGGCGACCAAGCGCGGCGACCTGTATATCCTCGACCGTCGAACCGGCGAGCCGATCGTCCCGGTCGAGGAGATGCCTGTACCGCAGGGCACCGATTACGGTGAATTCACCGCGCCGACGCAGCCGATCTCGTCCGTCAGCTACGCGCCGGAGGAGCCGCTTCACGAGCGAGACATGTGGGGTGGCACGCCGCTGGATCAGATGCTGTGCCGCATCCAGTTCCGCAAGCTGCGCTACGAGGGCGACTTCACGCCGCCGTCGGAAGGGGGGTCGCTGATCTATCCCGGCAATGTCGGCACGTTCAACTGGCCGTCCGTGGCGGTCGATCCGAGTCGGCAGATCCTGTTCGGCGCGCCGAATTATCTGGCGTTCGTCTCCACCATGGTCAAGCGCAGCGAAGTGGACCCGGACCTGCGCACCGGCGGCGGCGAGACCGGCCTGCAACCCAATCTGGGCGCGCCGTACATGGTCACCCTCAAACCCTTCATGTCTGTGCTCGGCCTGCCATGTCAGAGCCCGCCATGGGGCTACGTGACCGGCCTCGATCTGCGCACCATGAAGAAAGTCTGGCTGCACAAGAACGGTACCAGCCGTGACAGCACCCCAGTGCCCATCGCGCTGCCGGTCGGCACCCCCGCGCTGGGTGGCCCGATCGTGACCGCAGGCGGCGTGGCCTTCATGAGCGGCACGCTGGACTACTACCTGCGCGCCTACGACCTGCAGACGGGCGAACAGCTGTGGAAAGGCCGTCTGCCCGCTGGCGGCCAGGCGACACCGATGACCTACGTGTCGGAGAAGACCGGCAAGCAGTACGTCGTGCAGATGGCCGGCGGGCATGGCTCGTTCGGCACGAAGATCGGCGATTCGGTGGTGGCCTTTACGCTCGATGAGGAAGGCGAGTAGGGGATGACTGCCATCGGCGAGTTCCGGTGATGACCTCGTCGAGGTCGCCCGCCGGAACTCCGCCCCCTCACCCTAGCCCTCTCCCCAAAGGGGAGAGGGGACTGGTTTCGCACAAGCCGAACGGCTGTAGTCAGCTTGACCTCCCATGCTATGCGGGTTGGCCGGCCGATGTGCTAGCCGGGCTGCACCTGTTTCGGATAACCACATCATCCGGCGCGCTCAATCCAGCTCCCTCTACCCACTAGGGAGAGGGCTGGTGTGAGGCAACAGGACTACCGACCCGCCTCAGTAGCCCAGTTAGGCCACCTCGAAATGTGCAGCACCTAGAGGTCGATCCGCGAGGCGGCCTATCCCGTTACAGATAAACCACCATCATCCGGCGCGCTCAATCCTGCCCCCTCGCCCCTCTGGGGAGAGGGCTGGGGTGAGGGGACAGGACTCCGACCCACCTCAGTAGCTCAGTCATTTCAGCCGAGATACCGCGGCCCCTCGAAACTGCTGATGCAGTCAGGTTTGCGGATTCAGATAGACCACCATCATTCGGCCTGCTCAATCCTGCCCCCTCGCCCCTCTGGGGAGAGGGGGCGGGCTTCGACCCAGCGCAATAGCTCAGTCAGAACACCTTCGAGATTCTGCAGTACATCCAGGTTGCTGAAGCGCAGAACCTCCAGTCCCTGCCGCTTTAAGTAGTCGGTGCGCAAGTGGTCCTTCGCCAGTCCGGCATCGTCATAGTGTTGGCCGCCATCGAGTTCGATCACGAGCCGCAGCTCGGCACAGTAGAAGTCCAGTACATAGGGCGGCCACGGATGTTGTCGCCGGAACTTGAATCCTGCCAAACCGCGATTGCGTAGCTGCCGCCACAGCAGCCGCTCGCAGTCCGTTAGCTGCGTGCGCAGTTGTCTGGCGAACAGGCGTTGCTCGGGTGATGTTCGTCCGTTGGGCATTTCACGATCCCTGTGAAATAACGGGCTGGCTCAGGCAAGACAGCTCAGCAGGGGCGCCCCTGATAGGTGCGGTTGCCGCTGGGCTCCACGCATTGCGGCTCCGAGTGCTGCTCCAGGCGTGGAGATTTCTCTCGCAGACTGGAGGTCAGACTGCCCAAGAAATTCGTCGCTTGGGTCTGATCATCGAAGCGTCGTGCACCGTTCAATGAACCGGTGTAGCTGCCGTTGCTCGCGGCGTAGCAGGCCTGATTGTTCGAGCAGGTTAGTGCCACGACCCAGTAAGGACTGTTGATCAGCACTCCTGCCTGAGCGGCAGAGGCAAGCAAGGCGGAAAGAAGCAGAAGGTGGCGCATGCCGTGTCTCCAAAGGTCGATAGCTGAACATAGCCTATCGACCAAGTGCCGGCTGCGGGGGATTTCTCGCTTAGTGATGCTCGCGCGTCGCCCTGAATTTCACGTCCGGCCAGCGCTCTTCCATCAGGCTCAGGTTGACCCGCGTCGGCGCCAGATAGGTCAGGTGACCGCCACCATCGACCGCCAGGTTCTCGTAGGCCTTGTCGCTGAACTCCTTGAGCTTCTTCTCGTTGTCGCACTCGATCCAGCGGGCCGACCAGACGTTGATCGCCTCGTAGGCGCACTCGACCTTGTATTCCTCCTTCAGCCGGCTGGCGACGACGTCGAACTGCAGCACGCCGACCGCGCCGAGGATGATGTCGTTGTTGCGCTCGGGGAAGAACACCTGGGTGGCGCCTTCCTCGGCCAGCTCCTGCAGACCCTGGCGCAGCTGCTTGGATTTCAGCGGATCCTTCAGGCGCACGCGGCGGAACAGTTCCGGGGCGAAGTGCGGAATGCCGGTGAAGCCCAGGTTCTCGCCTTCGGTGAAGGTATCGCCGATCTGGATGGTGCCGTGGTTGTGCAGGCCGATGATGTCGCCGGCCCAGGCTTCTTCCAGTTGCTCACGCTCGCTGGAGAAGAAGGTCAGGGCGTCGGCGATGCGGATGTCCTTGCCGATACGCGCGTGGCGCAGCTTCATGCCTTTTTCGTACTTGCCTGAGCAGATGCGCATGAAGGCGATGCGGTCGCGGTGCTTGGGGTCCATGTTCGCCTGGATCTTGAAGACGAAGCCGGTGAACTTGTCCTCGACCGGCTCCACCACCCGCTCGTTGGCGGCGCGCGGCAGCGGGCGCGGTGCCCAGTCGACCACGGCATCGAGCACATGGTCGACACCGAAGTTGCCCAGCGCGGTGCCGAAGAACACCGGGGTCAGCTGGCCGCTGAGAAACTCGTCCTGGTCGAACTCATGGCAGGCGCCCTGGACCAGCTCCAGCTGTTCGACGAAGCGGTCGTACTCGTCGCCGATGTGCTTGCGCGCTTCGTCGGAGTCGAGGTTCTGGATGATCTTGACCTCGGTGCGCTCGTGCCCGTGGCCCGGCGTGTAGACGATGATGTAGTCGTCCTTGAGGTGGTACACGCCTTTGAAATCACGGTAGCAGCCGATCGGCCAGGTGATGGGCGCGGCTTTGATCTTGAGGACCGCTTCGATCTCGTCGAGCAGCTCGATGGGGTCGCGGATGTCGCGGTCGAGCTTGTTGATGAAACTGACGATCGGGGTGTCGCGCAAGCGGCAGACATCCATCAGGGCGATGGTGCGCGGCTCGACACCCTTACCGCCGTCGAGGACCATCAAGGCCGAGTCCACCGCGGTCAGGGTGCGGTAGGTGTCTTCGGAGAAGTCTTCGTGGCCGGGGGTGTCGAGCAGGTTGATCATGTGCTCGCGGTAGGGGAACTGCATCACCGAGGTGGTGATGGAGATACCGCGCTGCTTTTCCATTTCCATCCAGTCGGAGGTCGCGTGACGGTCGGACTTACGCGACTTCACGGTGCCCGCCACGGCAATCGCCTTGCCCATCAGCAGGAGCTTTTCGGTGATGGTGGTCTTGCCCGCGTCGGGGTGGGAAATGATGGCGAAGGTGCGGCGCTTCGCGACTTCGGCGGCCTGAGAGGTCATGGCGGTCCCGGTATGAAGGCGTGTCGGAAAAAGCCGGCGATTATAGCGCAAAGGTCGCCCGAGGACTGCTGCGGCCGCAGCGTGGTCTTCCCCAGCGGGACGAGCCGGATGGAACATCCCTGCAGCACATCTGTCGGTTTGAATACGGTAGGTTTGCCGCGAGGGGTAAAAAAGGGAGTGAGTGCGGATTTTTCGTTGATCTCGACCACCTGTGGTTCTAAAGTTCGCGCCCGAACGTCCATGCTGGCAACGATCCATCCGGCTCAAGTACTGACGACGAGAGATCAGGATTCACCAGGTCACTGCACCCGCTGCAAGGATCTGGCCGTGATACTCGGCGACATGCCTTGGGAAGTAGGCGAACCAAAGTGGGGAAACTGATCAGGCGTTCTTCTTAGGTCTGTCCGCTTCGCAGCGAAGCCGGGCAGACACTTGTCCCCAATCCGACTTTACGTTTCCCGATTTGGAGCCATGCATGTCGATCAAGATCGAAGACTACTATTCCCGGCCTACCTTCCAGAAGATGAAGGACTTCGCTGACCAGCACGAAACACCATTCGTGGTCATCGACACCCAGACCATCGACAAGGCGTACGACGACCTGCGCGCCGGTTTCGAATTTGCCAAGGTTTACTACGCCGTGAAAGCCAACCCGGCGGTCGAAATCATCGACCTGCTGCGCGACAAGGGCTCGAGCTTCGACATTGCGTCCATCTACGAGCTGGACAAGGTCATGTCCCGTGGTGTCGGCCCGGAGCGCATCAGCTACGGCAACACCATCAAGAAAGCCAAGGACATCCGCTACTTCTACGACAAAGGTGTGCGCATGTTCGCCACCGACTCGGAAGCCGACCTGCGCAACATCGCCAAGGCCGCGCCGGGTTCGAAAGTCTACGTCCGCATCCTGACCGAAGGCTCTACCACCGCCGATTGGCCCTTGTCGCGCAAGTTCGGCTGCCAGACCGACATGGCGATGGACCTGCTGATCCTGGCCCGTCAGTTGAAGCTCGAGCCCTACGGCATATCCTTCCACGTCGGCTCGCAGCAGCGTGACATTTCCGTCTGGGACGCCGCGATTGCCAAGGTCAAGGTGATCTTCGAGCGTCTGAAGGAAGAAGACGGCATCGAGCTGAAGATGATCAACATGGGTGGCGGCTTCCCGGCCAACTACATCACCCGCACCAACAGTCTGGAAACCTACGCCGAGGAAATCATCCGCTTCCTCAAGGAAGACTTCGGTGATGATCTGCCGGAAATCATCCTTGAGCCGGGCCGCTCGCTGATCGCTAACTCGGGCATCCTGGTCAGTGAAGTGGTGCTGGTGGCGCGCAAGTCGCGGACCGCCGTCGAACGCTGGGTATACACCGACGTGGGCATGTTCTCCGGTCTGATCGAAACCATGGGCGAAGCCATCAAGTTCCCGATCTGGACCGAGAAGAAGGGCGAGATGGAAGAGGTGGTCATCGCCGGTCCGACCTGCGACAGCGCCGATATCATGTACGAGAACTACAAATACGGCCTGCCGCTGAACCTGGCCATCGGCGACCGCATGTACTGGCTCTCCACCGGTGCCTACACCACCAGTTACAGCGCGGTGGAGTTCAACGGCTTCCCGCCGCTGAAGGCCTACTACATCTGAGCCGAGCGTCATCCGAGCTGAACCTGGCCAACCGAAACGCCGCGAATTTCGCGGCGTTTCTTTGTCTGCGGTTCACGCTCAGGCGCTGGAGGCGATAGAGGGCAGGATCTGAAGCCTGCGTGCGATTCGCCTGTCCGCCTGGTCGCCCACCGCGGCGCAGCGGGCCACGTAGGCCTGGGCGACGTCCACGAGCGGCTCGATCCGCGCGGCCAGCAGTTGGTCGCGCGCCTTGCGCAGGAACGCCAGGTGGCCGAGCGACAATGCCTGGATCAGCCAGTGGCGGGCCTCCTCCCAGCGCTGCAGGCCCATCAATACGGCGGCGTAGCTGAACTGGCCGCGGAAATCGCCAGCTTCGGCGGCGCGACGGTACCAGTCCAGGGCCGCCGCCGGATCGGCCGCCACCACAAGCCCCTCTTCGAAATATCGCCCCAGCAGGTTCATCGACTTGGCGTGGCCGAGCGCGGCGGCACGGCGATACAGCTCCAACGCCTGCGCCTGGTCCTGCTCGACGCCGCGTCCGGTGGCGAGCAGGTTGGCCAGGTTGTACATCGCCCAGTCGAGCCCCTGGTCCGCCGCCAGGCGGTATTCATTCGCTGCCGCTGCCGCATTCGGCGGACAGCCCCAGCCGTGCTCAAGGCAGCGGCCGAGCATGTTGTGCGCCATCGGAGTGCCCTGCGCACGGGCGATGCGGAACCAGCGCACGGCCAACGCGGCGTCACGCTGGATGCCGCGACCCTCGAGCAGGATTTGGCCAAGCATGACCTGGGCGTCGGCCAGGCCGGTCTGCGCCGCGGCCAGAATGGTCCGCGCGGCCTCGCGCGGCGCGCCGGCCAGGCGGGCGGAGAGCTGGTCCGTGGTAATTGCGTCGCGGCGGGTCAGGCAGTGCATCTACAGGTCCGACCAGCGCCGCAGCAGGTTGTGGTAAGTGCCGGTCAGTGCGACGAGCGAGGGATGCTCCGGCAGGTCGCGGGTCAGTCGCTGGATGGCCTGGTCCATTTCGTAGAGCAGGGTGCGCTGGCCATCGTCGCGCACCAGGCTCTGGGTCCAGAAGAACGAGGCGATCCGCGCGCCGTGGGTCACCGGCTCGACCCTGTGCAGGCTGGTCGAGGGGTAGAGCACCAGGTCGCCGGCGGCGAACTTGACGCGCTGGGTGCCATAGGTGTCCTGGATGACCAGCTCGCCGCCGTCGTAGCTGGCCGGATCGCTGAAGAACAGGGTCGCGGAGACATCGGTACGGACCCGCTCCGGGCTGTTCTTCACCTGGCGGATCGCATTGTCGATGTGAAAGCCGAACGAGCCACCGTCGCGATAGAGGTTGAACAGCGGCGGGAACACCTTGTGCGGCAGCGCCGCTGACATGAACTGCGGGTTCTGCCAGAGGCGCTGGAGCATGGCCTCGGCGATCTCCCGGCCCAGTGGCGAGTCTTCCGGCAGCTGCAGGTTGTGCTTGGCCCTGGCCGACTGGTAGCCGGCGGTGACCTTGCCATCTGCCCAGGGCGCCTGTTCCAGCGCCTGGCGAATGCGGATGACTTCGTCGGGGCCGAAGATCGCGGGGATGTGCAAAAGCATGCGGGAGGCCTGTGTGCGGGTGCTCGAATCGCAATGATAATGAGTTTCACCAATGTTTGGCGAGAGCAGTAAGTGGGAAATCAAAACGCTCTGATGCAATTGATATCAATTATCGTTTGCGATAGATTTCGCGTCCTCCGCTATCCCTGAAAGAGAACAACGATGTCTTGCATGCCTTCGGATCGCCCTGTTTCCTCGCCTCGCCTACTTGCCACCGCGGTCGGCATGGCCATCACCGGCCTGTCCTCGCCGCTGGCGTTTGCCGGGCAGAACGAGCCGCTCAGCCTTGGCACCACCACGGTGACCGGGGAGGCCGTCGATGGCGACTACCAGGTCGAGCAGGCCCAGTCGACCAAGTTCACCGCGCCCCTGCGCGACACGCCGCGGGCCGTGACCGTGGTGCCGCAGCAGGTGCTGAAGGACACTAACTCGCTGAGCCTGCAAGACGCGCTGCGCACCGTACCGGGCATCACCATGGGCGCGGGCGAGGGCGGCAATCCCACCGGCGACCGCCCGTTCATTCGCGGCTTCGACTCGCAGAGCAGCCTGTATCTCGATGGCGTGCGCGACACCGGCGCGCAGAACCGCGAGCTGTTCGCGGTCGAAGCGGTGGAAGTGGTCAAGGGCTCCGATTCGGCCATGGGCGGGCGCAACTCGGCCGGCGGCAGCATCAATCTCGTGAGCAAGAAGGCGCACCTGGGCAACTCGCTGGACGGCGGCTTCACCTGGGGCTCGGACCAGACCCAGCGCTATAGCCTCGACGGCAACTACCAATTCAGCCCGAGCAGCGCCGGGCGGCTGAACCTGATGAGCCACGAGAGCAACGTGGCCGGGCGCGATGCGGTGAACAACGACCGCTGGGGTCTGGCCGGATCGCTGGCCTTCGGCCTGGGTACGCCGACGCGGGTGCACCTGGACTACTACCACATGGAAAACGACGACCTGCCGGACTCGGGCATCCCCTACAGCCTGAACGCGGGCTCCTCGGGCGCACGTACCTCGGCCAGCCCCGACAAGCCCACCGATGGCGGCGACAGCAGCAACTTCTACGGACTCACGGACCGCGACTTTTCCAAGGGTCGGGCGGACATCTCGACCATCGCCGTCGAGCACGACCTGAACGACCGGTTGACGGTCAAGAACACCCTGCGCCACGGCAGCACCCTGCAGGACTATCTGTGGAGCCAGCCGGACGACAGCAAGGGCAATATCCTCAATGACCAGGTGTTCCGTCGCGCCAACCAGCGCGTCAGCAACACCACCGGGACCATCAACCAGACCGAGCTGTTCGGTGAAGCCGTCATTGCCGGCTTGAAGAATTCGTTCTCCTTCGGCCTCGAGCTCGGACGCGAGACGGTCGACCGTTCCGGCTACAGCCTGCCCGGCACCCAGGCCACCACCTGCACCCCGGCGCTGCTGGCGTCCGGCGACTGCACCTCGCTGTCGGACCCCAACTACAACCAGGCCTACGCCGGTGCCGTCACGCGCAACTACTACGGCACCGAAACCGAGGCCGATACCCGTGCGCTCTGGGCCTTCGATACCCTGGAGCTGACCCCGCAGTGGCTGCTGAACATGGGGTTGCGCTATGACTACTTCGACACCGAGGCCAAGACCACTGCGGCGACCGGCGTGACCCGCCTCGAGGACACCAGCGAGTTCGTCACCGGCCAGCTGGGGCTGGTCTACAAACCGGTGGAGAACGGCAGCGTCTATGTCTCCTACGCAACCTCGGCGACGCCGCCGGGTTCGACCCTCGGCGAAGGCGCCGAACCGAACGCGTTGAACAACGGCAACGGCACCGTCGGCAGCCTGCGCAGCGACATGCAACCGGAAGAGACCACCAACTACGAGATTGGTACCAAGTGGGAGCTGCTGGACAATCGCCTGTCGCTGAGCGCCGCCGTGTTCCGCACGGAGAAGGACAACGCCCGCGTGCTGGCGTCCGACTTCACCTATGAGAACGTCGGCAAGACCCGCGTCGATGGCTACGAGCTGACCGCCAGCGGACGCCTGACGCGGCGCTGGAACGTTTTTGCCGGCTACAGCTACCTCGACAGCGAGCTGGTCGACGGCGGTGCGGTGGGTGGACGCAACGGCGCGGTCACCAGCCTGGTCAACCCGGACAACGGTAACCAGCTGGCCAACACGCCGAACCACAGCTTCAGCCTCTGGAGTACCTATGCGGTGACCGACAAGCTGGCGGTGGGCGGCGGCGCCTTCTATGTCGACGAGGTCTTCGGCAACACCGCCAACACCGTGATGGTCGATTCCTACTGGCGCTACGACGCCATGGCCAGCTACCAGGTCAACCGGCACCTGGATGTCCAGCTCAATGTGCAGAACCTGACCGACGAGACTTACTACGACCGGGCCTACGGCGCGCACTACGCCAGCCAGGCGGCTGGCCGCACGGCTCTGCTGAGCACCAACTTCCACTTCTGATGTGGTAAACGCCCGGACCGCGCGGTCCGAGGCGCGCGAAAACGAACCCCGCTCCTGCGGGGTTCGTTCGTTTTGGGCACGGCACGCCTGCCTCAGCGTTGCACGGGTGCTGGCCGGCTCGCTCGGGATCGTTGTCGTGGCGGCGCGGGTCGCCTGCGACCCTGGGACCGGCGCAGCGCCTGTTCAGTACAGGTCGCGCCGGTAGCGACCGCGCTCGCCTAACGCCTGCAGCTGCGCCTCACCCAAGAGGCCGACGAGCATCTGGTGCACGTCGCGGCCCATGCCGTCGAGGCTGCCGCAGACGTAGATCGCCGCGCCCTCGGCGATCCATCGGCGCACTTCGTCCGCTGCGTCGCGTAGGCAGTGCTGCACGTAAACCTTTTGCGCACCGTCACGGGAAAAGGCCAGGTCGAGCCGCTGCAAATGTCCGCTCTGTCGCCAGCGCTGCAACTGCTCGTCAAGCCACTGGTCATGCGCCGCGCTGCGCTCGCCGAACAGCAGCCAGTTGCGACTGCCCGGCGTCGCGGCGCGGGCCTGCAGGTGCGCGCGTAGGCCGGCCAGGCCGGTGCCGTTGCCGATCAGGATCAGCGGCACCTCGGCACCGGGCCCATGGAAGCCCGGGTTGTCGCGCACCCGCAGGTCGATGGCGCTGCCCAGCGGAGCGTGCCGGCACAACCAGCCCGAGCCGAGCCCCAGTTGCCCGTCCGCATGGCGGGTTTCACGCACCAGCAGCTCGATACAACCCTCGGCCGGGACCGACGCGATGGAGTATTCCCGATGTGGCAGCGGTGGCAGCGCCAGCAGGGCGGCCAAATCGAGCCCGCGCAGGCCGTCGGGGCCGGGCGGCAGCCGCCGGGACGCCAGTTCGGCCGCCAGGCTGTGGCCGGGTTCGTCATGCTGGTGCGGATCGAAGCCGGCCTCGCGCAGGCGGCGCTCGACCAGAGCCTGCGGATGCCGCGGGCCGATTTCGGCGATATCGCCGGCCTGCCACGCCGGGCGCCCGGCCGGCGGACGCAAGCGCAGGCGATATACCGGCGCGCCGGGGCTGCCCGGGTTCAGCCACTCGCGCTGATCGAGGCGCCAGTGTTGGTAGGCGACCGGTTGCCAGTCGCTGAAGTCGCTGTGCCCGCTGAGGTGGGCCAGCTGTTGCTGCCAGTGGCGCAGCATGCCCGGCTCGGTGCGGTCGGCCTCCAGGCGATCGAACAGCGGTTGCGCGCCGAGCTGGCGCAGGCGGCCGTCGAGTTGCCGACCGAAGCCGCAGAACCGGGGGTAGTGGCTGTCGCCAAGGGCGAGCAGGGCGAACGCCAGGGCGGACAGGTCACCGTCGAAACGTGACAACCGCCGGGCGAAATGCGCGGCATTGTCCGGTGGCTCGCCTTCGCCGTAGGTGCTGACGATGAACAGCACGCGGCGCTGCGTCATCAGCCAGGTCGGGTCGAGCGTGTTCAGGGCCCTGGCCTCGGCCGCCATGCCGGCGGCCTGCAACTGCACGACGCTGCGCTCGGCAAGGCTGCGCGCCTGGCCGCCCTGACTGGCATAGGCGATCAGCAGGCCGTCCGTTGTCTGCCTGGCGAGCGGCAGCCGACGCTGGCGCGCATCGTGCCAGCTGTGCAGGCAGAGGCCGAGGTACGCCAGCACGACAAGCGCCGCGCTGAGCGCCCGCGACGGTTGCCAGCCAAGCGACGCCACGGCGAGGGGCAGGCACGCCAGCAGGGGGGCGAGGCGCGCAAGGGAGGAACGGCGGGCCAAGGGGCTGTCTCCTGGAGCGGGATGGTGCCTGGGCCGCGCTGGCAGCCGCAGATCAGGCGCGCCGGCACCGGGCGCGCCCCGTTTCGTGCCGGCAGGGTGCGTTACTGCGGCAGCACTTCCAGCGTGGCGCTGTAGCTGGCCCGGCGCACCGTTGCCGGCTCGCTCACGCCCTGGTCGGTGCTGAATTCTGCTTCCAGCCAATACATGCCGGCTTTCGGCCAGGTGATGCGGACCTTGCCCGCGGCATCGGTGGTGGCCGTGATCTCGCCCAGCTGGTCGCGATAGCGGTTGCCGCCGGGGATCACGCTGACCGCGACACCGGCGGCCGGCTTGCCATCGAGCAGAAAGGCGAACTCGGCCTCCTCACCGGCGAACAGGTCGTTGGGGTGGGTGACCGGCGCCAGTTCCAGGCCCTTGCCGGTGGGCTCGAGCACGGTCCGGGTCGGGTTGCCGGAGGTGACGAAGACTTCCATGCGGCTACTGGTCTGGGCGACCTTCAGCGCCTGCGCCTGTGCCGGCACGTCTCTGGCGAAGCTCGCGGGGCTGCCCATCCAGCGGCGCGGCTTGCCGTCTTCCTTCCAGCTGGCGAACAGGCCATCGTTGATCACGGCCAGCTTGTAGGTGCCCTTCTTTGTCAGGTGCAGGTCGAAGCTGCTGCGGTAGCGGCCCAGGTTGCCGTTTTCGGCTGCGACCATCGTGCCGTCCGGGGCGGTCACCTGCAGCGCCGGCGCCGGGCGCGCTCGCATGCCTGGCGGGCCGCCGGCCGGTGCGTCCGCGGCGATGCCAATGCCCTGGAGGCGCAGCGGGAAATGCTCGAAGTAGAAGAGGTCGTTGGACACGGCTGCGTCGACCGTGACCCAGGGATCCTCGCCGGACAGCACCGTGGCGGACGGCAGCATCCAGGCGCGGTGGGCCTGGGCGGACAACGGCATGCAGACGGCCAGCGCCAGGGCGGTCCAGGTGATCATCGGTTTCATGGCGGCTTCCTTGGTCAGGGGGTGAGGGTGACGGAGACGGTGCCCAGCTCGTTCTTGCCCTGGGCCTTGTCGGTCTGGTGGGCGGCCGCCGGCCAGCTGAACGGCACCCGCAGCAGTTCGCGGCCACCGACTTCGCGCGCGGCTTCGACCACCAGCCGGTAGTCACCCGGTGGCAGGTCCTTTAGCGGGGCCTGGCCGTCGCCGAGATGCAGGCTGTGCTGGCCGGGCGCGCGGGTGGCGGCGCTGATGCCGTCGACCGGCATCTCCAGGCTGCGGCCGCTGCGCCGCCACCACTGGCGCAGGTCCTTGAGCCACTTCTGGCCTTCCTGGTCGGCCTTCCGGTGGTCGTACCAGACCGCGAGGTTGGCGACGTGGGACTGGTCCGGGCGTTCCAGCCAAATCGCGACGTAGGGCCGGTGGTATTCGGCGACCTGCAGGCGCGGGATTTCGACCGAGACGTCCAGTTCGGCGGCCGGTAATGGCGAGGCGAGCAGGGCGAGGGGCAGCAGCAGGGTTTTACGCATCGCAGCATCCTTCAGTGAATGAACAGCAAGGCCAGCAGCACGGGGATCACCAGGCCCAGGCCCACCAGCGGCCAGGTGGTCGGGCGGGCATTCGCGTGGCGCTGCAACAGCAGCAGGCCGGTCAGGCTGAATACCACGCAGGCGGCGGCGAACAGGTCGATGAACCAGCGCCAGGCGGTGCCGGCGTTTCGGCCCTTGTGCAGATCGTTGAGGTAGGCGATCCAGCCGCGGTCGGTGGATTCGTAGAGCAGTACACCGCTGTCCAGTGCGAGGCTCAGCCAGGCGTCGCCACCTGGGCGGGGCAGGGCGATGTAGAGTTCGCCGTCGCTCCATTCGGCGTCGCGGTCAGCGAGGTCGACCGCGAGCTGTCGTTCCAGCCAGTCGCGCAGCTCACCCGGCAGGCCGGCGCTCGGCGGCGAGGCCTGCAGTGCCGCCAGCAAGGGCGCCGGAAGCTGCGCCTGGCGCTCGCTGACCCGCGGCTGCGCTTCGATGTTGGCGGCGTGGTTGAGGGTGATGCCGGTGGCGGCGAACAGCAGCATGCCGACCAGGCACAGCGCGGAGCTGATCCAGTGCCATTGGCGCAGGGTGCCGAGCCAGAGCTGCATGACGATCCTTGGGACAAGCGGGATGAGGGCCGAATTCTAATCAGCACTCGTCTGTAGATGGTAATAGTTTACCGAAGATATACATTCTCGTTAACGCTGCGCCACGGCCGGCATTGCGCCTTGACTGGGCAGGCGCGGGCCGGGGTGGCCCGCGCCCTGGCGCATTCAGGGCATCTGGACCTCGATCACGCCGTCGGCGCTGATGCTGATCTGCCGCGTGCCGGCCTCGACGTCCGGGGTCGGCATGGCTTCCATGCTCTTCATGGACAGGGTGCGCATCACCGGCTGGTAGCCGCCGCTGCCGAGGTTCAGGCTGACGATGCGGTAGTCATTCCCGCCAAGGGCTTCGGTAGCCAGCTGGGCGCGGGCACGAAAGGCCGCTACCGCGTCCTTGAGCAGGGCGTCCTCGTTCTGCTTGCGGATCGCGTCGGAGACGCTGAAGTCCATGCCGCCCATCTTCAGCGATTGCATCAGTTCTCCGGTCAGCTTGGACAGGGCGGCAAAATCGCCGCTTTCCAGGCGCAGCTCGGCACGCTCGCGCCAGGCGGTGATTTTCTCGCCGTCCTCGCCGTAGACCGGATAGCTGCTGCGGCTGCCCTGGCTGACCGTAATGCCCTTTGCCTCACGGGCGCGTCCGAGGGCCTTGTTGATCGCCGCGGTGGTGCTCGCGGCGAGCTGCGCCGGGTCTTGCTGCTGCGCCTCGCTGTAGAGGGTCACCTGCATCCGGTCGAAAGCCACCTCGCTGCTCGCCTCGGCGTGCAGGGAAATCTGGTTGTAGCGTGGCTCGTCGGCGAGGGCGGGCAGGCAGGCGAGGCCGGCGAGCAACGCCAGGCTGCGGGGAAGGGTGTGGAACATGACGACTCCTGAATACGATGCACCCGTGGTGCGGCGCACAGACTGTAGCCCGAGCACGCCCGCTGTGCAGTTTTTCATGCGTCTCGTTGACGCAGACAGCGTGCGGTTCGGGCGCCTTGGTTATACTCGCGCCACGTCTGGAGAACCCATGCAACCGTCCGTTCATCTGCTGTCGGCCAGCCGTCAGAACCTGCGCCTGCTTACCCTGATCCGCATCCTGGTGCTGGCCGCCCAGGCCGGCGCCGTCGGGCTTGCCTATACCACCCAGCTGTTCGGGCTGCCCTGGCTGCACCTGGGCATCACCCTGGCCATTTCGGCGCTGATCTGCCTCGGCACGGCGCTGCGCCTGCGCGGCCCCTGGCCGGTGACCGAGCTCGAATATGCGGTGCACCTGGCCACCGACCTGCTGATCCACAGTGCGCTGCTGTACTACTCCGGCGGCTCGACCAACCCCTTCGTGTCCTACTACCTGGTGCCGTTGACCATCGCCGCGGCGACGCTGCCCTGGTTGTATTCGGTGGTGTTGTCCGGACTGGCGCTGGCCGGCTACAGCCTGATGCTGGTGTGGTACGACCCGGTGATCGTGCCGCCGGTCGATCGCACCACGCTGCTGGTCTACGGGATGTGGCTGAGCTTCGCCCTGGCTGCGGCGCTGATCACCTTTTTCGTCGCGCGCATGGCCGAACAGCTGCGCCGCCAGGAACAGGCCCAGGCGCAGCGCCGCGAGGAAAGCATGCGCGATCAGCAATTGCTGGCCGTGGCGACCCAGGCAGCCGGTGCCGCCCACGAGCTGGGCACTCCGCTGGCGACCATGAGCGTGCTGCTCAAGGAACTGCGCCAGGACTACCGCGAACCCGCCGAGCTGAGCGAGGATCTGGCCCTGCTGCAGTCCCAGGTGCAGCTGTGCAAGGACAGTCTGCGGCAGCTGGTGCGCGCCGCCGAGGCGGACCGCCGCCAGGCCATCGTCGAGCAGACGGTGCGCGAATGGGTGGAGTCGGTTTTGCAGCGCTGGCACCTGATGCGCCCGGAGGCGACCTTCCGCTTCCAGTGCCTGGGGCGCGGCACGCCGCCCCGCCTAATGCCGCCGGCGGACCTCGGCCAGTCGCTGCTCAATCTGCTCAACAACGCCACCGATGCCAGCCCGGACAACCTGGACATCCGCCTGGACTGGGATGCTCAATGGATCAAGCTGACCATCCGCGACCACGGCGCCGGTGTACCCTTGGCGATTGCCGAGCAGATCGGCCGGCCATTCATCACCACCAAGGGCAAGGGCTTCGGGCTCGGCCTGTTCCTGAGTCAGGCGAGCGTTACCCGCGCCGGCGGCACGGTGAAGCTTTACAATCACGAAGAGGGTGGCACCCTGACCGAATTGCGCCTGCCGCATGGCTCGGTGCGGGCTTGAACCTGACGTGATCATTACGCGAGGAATGCAAACATGACCGAAGAGTTGCAGCACGAAGGCGAAGAACAGCCTCATCTGCTGCTGGTGGACGACGATCCGACCTTTACCCGGGTCATGGCACGCGCCATGAGCCGCCGCGGCTTGCAGGTCAGCATCGCCGGTTCGGCCGAGGAAGGCCTGGAAATGGCCAAGCAGGAGCTGCCCGACTACGCGGTACTGGACCTGAAGATGGAGGGCGACTCCGGGCTGGTCCTGCTGCCCAAGCTGCTCGAGCTGGACCCGGAGATGAAGGTGCTGATCCTGACCGGCTATTCCAGCATCGCCACGGCGGTCGAAGCCATCAAGCGGGGTGCCTGTAACTACCTGTGCAAGCCGGCGGACGCCGACGACGTGCTGGCGGCGCTGCTCTCCAAGCATGCCGACCTCGATTCGCTGGTGCCGGAAAACCCGATGTCGGTGGACCGCCTGCAGTGGGAGCACATCCAGCGCGTGCTGTCCGAGCACGACGGCAACATCTCCGCCACGGCGCGTGCCCTGGGCATGCACCGGCGTACGCTCCAACGCAAGCTGCAGAAGCGTCCGGTCAGGCGTTAAGAACCGCCGCCATAAGCCGGGAGCCGGTGTCGAGTAGCAGCCGATCGCCAGAACAGCTGCCTCGACGCTTCCAGCTTCCAGCTTTGTGACGCGCTAACATGGGCGGCGCCTCAGCCGCCGAGAAATCAGAATGCTTCCCCTCGTCATTCAGACATTGAGCGTCACCGCGCCAGTGTTCGTGATGCTGCTGCTCGGCGTCGCGTTGATGCGCCTGCGCTGGATCGACGGCACTTTTATCCACACGGCCTCGACGCTGGTATTCAAGGCTACCCTGCCGACGCTGTTGTTCCTCTCGGTAATCAAAGCGGACCTGAGCGCGGCCCTGCAGCCGGCGCTGATCGCCTACTACGTCGCCGCCACGGTGGCGGGGTTCCTGCTGGCCTGGGCCTGGGCGCTATGGCGCTGTCCGGTGGCCGACCGCGGCGTCTACGTGCAGGGCGCCTTTCGCGGCAACAACGGCGTAGTTGGGCTGGCGCTGGCCACCAGCCTGTACGGCGACTATGGGCTGTCGCTCGGGGGCGTGCTGGCCGGCCTGGTGATCTTCCTCTACAACAGCCTGTCCGCCGTAGTCCTGGCGATCTACAGCCCCGATGGCCGCACCGATGCCGGGGCGATCATCCGCAGCATCATCGGCAATCCGCTGATCATCGGGGTCACCGCCGCAATTCCTTTCGCTTACTGGCAGATCCCGCTGCCGGACTGGCTGATGACCTCGGGGCAGTATTTCGCCCAGCTGACCCTGCCCCTGGCCCTGATCTGCATCGGCGGCACCCTGACGATCTCGGTGCTGCGCGAAAGCAGCCGCATCGCACTGAGCGCGAGCCTGATGAAGATGGTCTGGCTGCCCGCATTGGCCACGGTGGGGGCCTGGGCGTTGGGTTTCCGCGGCGCGGAGCTGGGCATCCTATTCCTGTATTTCGGCTGCCCGACCGCCTCGACCAGCTTCGTCATGGCGCGCGCCGTCAACTCCAACCATAAGCTTGCGGCGATCATCATCGTCATCACCACGCTGGGCGCGGCGGTGACCATCAACATCGGCTTGTTCCTCCTGCGCTGGGCCGGCTGGATCTGACCGGTCTATCAGCGCTTCAGTTGCGCTGGGTCCTCCAGGATCGCGCCGCAATCACCAGCAGCGTCACCGTGGTCAGCGGCACAACATAACCAAGCATGGCGTCACAGAACGTCTGCGCGAGTTCACGGCCGGTGCTGACCATCACCAGGTAGGCGGTGTAGGCCACGTAGTAGGCGAGAAACAGCAGGCCCTCCCAGCGGCTGATGCTGTAGCCGGTGAAGAAGATCGGCAGGCAGGCGAGGGCCACCGCCACCATCACCGGGAAATCGAAGGCCAGGGCGCTGGCGGCGACCCGGATCGACTCCGGCGAGACCAGCGAGGCCAGCCCGAGCACGCAGAGCAGGTTGAAGATGTTGCTGCCGACGATGTTGCCCACCGCGATGTCGCGTTCGCCGCGGATCGCAGCGAGGATCGAGGTCGCCAGCTCGGGTAGCGAGGTGCCGATTGCGATGACGGTCAGGCCGATCACCAGCTCCGACAGGCCCAGCGCGCGAGCCAGCGACACCGCGCCCTCGACCAGGAAGTGCGAGCCGCCGACCAGCAGCGCCAACCCGACGATCACCAGTGCCGCATTGATCAGCGTGGCGTGCGGCCTGGGCTGGGCGTCGGCGGCGTATTCGCGGGCGAACTCGTCGTCGGCTGTCGCCGCGGCACCGGCGCGGCGGCTGCTGACGATGAGAAAGGTCGTGTAGCCGAGCACCATGGCGAACAGCAGCGCGCCATCGAGGCGGCTGAGCGCGCCGTCCCAGGCCAGCGCATAGGTGACCAGGCTGGCGCCGATCATGATCGGCACGTCGAGCCGGATCAGCTGGCGTGAGACGATCAGCGGGGCGACCAGCGAGGTCACGCCGAGGATCAGCAGCACGTTGGCGATGTTGCTGCCGAGCACGTTGCCGATGGCGATGTCACCGCTGCCGTTGAGGGCGGCTTGCACGCTGACGGCGGTCTCCGGCGCGCTGGTGCCGAAGGCGACCACCGTCAGGCCGATGACCAGCGGTGCAATGCCGAACTGCGCCGCCAGCTTGGCGGCGCCGCGCACCAGCACCTCGGCGCCGGCGACCAGCAGGACCAGGCCGGCAATCAGGTAAACGAAGGTCATCGCAGACACGAAGGAAGGCTCCAGGGGGCAATTAGATGAGGCTCAGCGTTGGTGCTTCAAAGCGCGCAGCACAATTACCAAAAGCGTAATGGCGGTCAAGGGCAATACGTACCAAGTCATTGCGTGGCGCATCAGCCCCAGGGCCGGCAGGCCGGTTGAGAACAGCACCAGGTACAGCGTGTAGGCTGCGTAGTAGCAGACGAACAGCAGCCCCTCCCAGCGGTTGATGCGATACCCGGAAAAGAAGATCGGCAGGCAAGCGGCGAACACGGCGAGCATCACGGGCAGGTCGAAGGCCAGCGCGTTGGGTGAGATCGACAGGCCGTCGGCGGACACCAGCGCGCCAGCGCCGAGCACCAGCAGCAGGTTGAAAATGCAGCTACCGACGACATTGCCCACGGCGATGTCACGCTGGCCGCGGTATACCGCCAGCAGCGAAGTGGCCAGTTCGGGCAGCGAGGTGCCGACGGCGATCACGGTCAGGCCGATCACCAGCTCCGACAGGCCAAGCGCGCGGGCCAGGGCCACCGCGCCGTCGATCAGGAGGTTCGAGCCAAGCACCAGCAGGCCGAGGCCGACCACCACCAGTGCTAGTTGCAGCGGCCAGGAGAGTGGCTTGCTGTGGGCCTGGGTGGTGTTCGCATCAGTCGCGCGCTGCTCCCGCCGATTGGCGACGACCAGGAATGCGGTGTACACCAGCAGCAGCGCCAGCAGCAGCAGGCCGTCGAGCCGGCTGATCCGACCGTTCCACGACAGCAGCAGGGTCAGCGCGCCGGCGCCGATCATCACCGGCACGTCAAGGCGTACCAACTGGCGGGAAACCACCAGCGGGGCGATCAATGCGGAGAGTCCGAGAATCAGCAGGATGTTGGCGATATTGCTGCCGATCACGTTGCCGACCGCGATGTCGCCGCTGCCCTCCAGCGAGGCCTGGATGCTGACCGCGGTTTCCGGGGCGCTGGTGCCAAAGGCGACCACCGTCAGACCGACGATCAGCGGCGAGATGCCCAGGCGCGCCGCCAGGCCCGAGGCGCCGCGGACCAGGGCCTCGGCCCCGACCACCAGCAGGACCAGCCCACCGATCAGCAAGGCAGGGGTCATCAGGGTCATCCATGCTCCTTGTCTGTTGTGCCGCTGGCGCTCAGTCCAGCGTTTCGATCCGCACCGGTGCGACACCGTCGTCCAGCAGGTCGATGCGGTTCGCCGCCACCCGGGACAGGTCGATGATCCGGCCGGGCTTGTAGGGACCGCGGTCGTTGATGCGCACGGTCACCTTTTTCCCGTTCTCCAGGTTGGTGACCCGTACGCGCGTGTCGAAAGGCAGCGTCTTGTGCGCGGCGACCAGTTCGTTCTGGTCGAAGGGCTCACCGCTCGCCGTCGGCCTGCCTTGAAAACTGCGCGAATAATAGGAGGCCTTGCCTTTCTGGGTCAGGGCGCTTTCGTGGGCTCCCGCGTCCGGCGCTTCGAAGCAGCCGGAAAGGAACGCGAGCAGGAGCGGGAGGAGCAGCATTTTGTGAAACATGCGTCATTCCTTCCTGAACCTGTCAGGCATCAGGGGTGTCTTTGGCCGAAGATGGCGAAGGTTCGAACGCCGGGATCGGCGTGCGTTCACCGGCACCCGATCATCGGTGCCGGTCACGCGCGACGCGGGCGCCCCGCAGGGCCTGTGCCGGCCCCCGCGACTAGCCTTCCAGCTTGGCCTTGAGCAGCTGGTTGACCTGAGCCGGATTGGCCTTGCCCTTGGAGGCCTTCATCGCCTGGCCGACGAAAAAGCCGAACATCTTGCCGCGCTTGGCTTCGTCGCTGGCGCGGTACTGTTCGACCTGCTCGGCATTGGCAGCCAGAACTTCATCCAGCATCTTTTCGATCGCACCGGTGTCGGTGACCTGCTTGAGGCCCTTTTTCTCGATGATCTCGTCGGCCGAGCCTTCACCGGAGGCCATCGCCTCGAAGACCATCTTCGCGATCTTGCCACTGATGGTGTCGTCCTTGATGCGCAGGATCATGCCGCCCAGCTGCTCGGCCGACACCGGTGACTGCTCGATCTCCAGGCCGTCCTTGTTCAGCAGGCTGGACAGCTCGCCCATGACCCAGTTGGCGGCCAGCTTGGCATCGCCACAGACCTGCTGGACGGCTTCGAAGTAGTCGGCCATCTCGCGGCTGGCGGCGAGCACGTCCGCATCGTAGGCGGACAGGCCGAACTGCTCCTGGAAGCGCGCGCGTTTCTCCACCGGCAGCTCCGGCAGGCTGGCTCGGATTTCGTCGAGGAAAGGCTGTTTGATCACTACCGGCAACAGATCCGGGCAGGGGAAGTAGCGGTAGTCGTTGGCTTCTTCCTTGCTGCGCATGGAGCGCGTCTCGTCCTTGCTCGGGTCGTACAGGCGGGTTTCCTGGACCACCTTGCCGCCGTCCTCGATCAGCTCGATCTGCCGCTGCACTTCGTGGTTGATCGCCTTTTCGATGAAGCGGAAGGAGTTGACGTTCTTGATCTCGGCGCGGGTGCCGAACTCGGTCTGCCCCTTTGGCCGTACCGACACGTTGCAGTCGCAGCGCAGCGAACCTTCGGCCATGTTGCCGTCGCAGATGCCGAGGTAGCGCACCAGGGCGTGGATCGCCTTGACGTAGGCGACCGCTTCCTTGGCACTGCGGATGTCCGGCTCGGAGACGATCTCCAGCAGCGGCGTGCCGGCGCGGTTCAGATCGATCCCGCTCATGCCCTGGAAGTCTTCGTGCAGGCTTTTGCCCGCGTCTTCTTCCAGATGCGCGCGGGTGATGCCGATGCGGCGGGTGCTGCCGTCTTCCAGGGTGATGTCCAGATGGCCCTTGCCAACGATGGGATGGTCCATCTGGCTGGTCTGGTAGCCCTTGGGCAGATCCGGGTAGAAGTAGTTCTTGCGCGCGAATACGTTCTTGTCGGCGATCTCTGCGTCGATGGCCAGGCCGAACTTGCAGGCCATGCGCACGGCTTCGGCATTGAGCACCGGCAGAGTCCCGGGCATGCCCAGGTCGACCAGGCTGGCCTGGGTGTTGGGCTCAGCACCAAAGGTGGTGGCGCTGCCGGAGAAAATCTTCGACTGGGTGGCGAGCTGTGCGTGGATTTCCAGCCCGATGACGGTTTCCCATTGCATGTGTGTCGTCCTCAGAATCCGCTCGGTGCTTGTTGGTGCCAGTCAGTGACCTGCTGGTACTGATGCGCGACGTTGAGCAGGCGGCCTTCCTGGAAGTAGGGTGCCAGCAGTTGCACGCCCACCGGCAGGCCGTCGATGAAGCCGGCCGGCATGGACAACCCCGGAATGCCCGCGAGGTTGGCGGTGATGGTGTAGATGTCCTCGAGGTACGCCGACACCGGGTCGGCGTTCTTCTCGCCAAGCTTCCAGGCGAGGTTCGGCGTGGTCGGGCCGAGGATTACGTCGACCTCCTCGAAGGCGCTGACGAAATCGTTCTTGATCAGGCGGCGGATCTTCTGAGCCTTGAGGTAGTAGGCATCGTAGTAGCCGGCGGACAGTGCATAGGTGCCGACCATGATGCGGCGGCGAACTTCGTCACCGAAGCCTTCGGCACGCGAACGCTTGTAGAGATCGGTCAGGTCGACCGGGCTTTCGCAGCGATGGCCGAAGCGCACGCCGTCGAAACGCGACAAGTTCGAAGAGGCCTCGGCTGGCGCGATCACATAGTAGGACGGGATCGCATGCTGCATGTTCGGCAGGCTGATGTCCTTGATCGTGGCGCCGAGCTTTTTCAGCACTTCGACGGCAGTCATCACCGCATCGGCAATCTTGGCGTCGAGGCCCTCGCCGAAGTATTCCTTCGGCAGGCCGACGCGCAGGCCGGTCAGTGGCTTGTCCAGCGCAGCCAGGTAGTCGTCAAGCGGCTGGTCGACGCTGGTGGAATCCTTTGGGTCGAAACCGGCCATGGCGCCGAGCATCAGCGCGCAATCCTCGGCGGTGCGGGCCAGCGGGCCGCCCTGGTCGAGGCTCGAGGCATAGGCGATCATGCCCCAGCGCGAAACGCGGCCGTAGGTGGGCTTGAGGCCGGTGAGGTTGGTCAGCGCGGCAGGCTGGCGGATCGAACCGCCGGTGTCGCTGCCGGTGGCCGCCGGCAACAGGCGCGCAGCCACTGCCGCCGCCGAGCCGCCGGACGAACCGCCCGGCACGCGGGTCCGGTCCCAGGGGTTTTTCACCGCACCGTAGTAGCTCGACTCGTTGGCCGAGCCCATGGCGAATTCATCCATGTTCAGCTTGCCCAGCGAGACCGCGCCGGCGGCGGCGAGCCGCTCGACCACGGTGGCGTCATAGGGCGAGGTGAAGCTGTCGAGCATCTTCGAGCCGCAGCTGGTGCGCACGCCCTGGGTGCAGAAGAGGTCCTTATGGCCGATCGGCGCACCGAGCAGTGCCCCCGTCTCGCCGTTGGCGCGGCGCGCATCGGCGGCCTTGGCCTGCGCGACGGCTTGTTCTTCGGTGACACTGATGAAGCTGTTGAGCTGAGGATCAAGTTGGCCGATGCGGGCCAACAGCGAGCGGGTCAGCTCTTCAGCCGAGAACTGCTTGTCAGCGAGCGCTCGCGCGATTTCGGCAAGGGTCAATTGATGCATGTCGGCGTCCTTCATCACTCGATCACCCGAGGGACCAGATAGAGGCCGTCTTCCACGGCCGGGGCGATGGCCTGATAGGCATCGCGCTGGTTGCTTTCGGTGACCACGTCGGCACGCAGGCGCTGACTGGTTTCCAGCGGGTGGGCCAGGGGCTCGATGCCGGTGGTGTCCACGGCCTGCATGCGGTCGATCAGGCCGAGGATGTTGTTCAGGGTCTCGGTGGTGCGGGGCAGGTCGTCTTCATTCAGGCCCAGGCGGGCCAGATGGACGATCTTTTCCACCTCGGAGCGTTCAAGCGCCATCGGGAATCTCCAGCGGGAAGCGAATCGGGTAGCCTTCCGTCGGCAAACGCCGACGCAAACGCGGCCGGGTCGAGCCGCGGCGACAATGCCGGCAAGCCCGGAAAAGCCGTCAATCTTACATGCCTGGCGCGGTCGCCGGTAGCGCGGCGGCCGTTCCGGCGTCCATCAGGGTGGCGACGAGCGGGGTTCGCGTTTCGCGCATTGGCTCACGGCTGGCGCCACCTGCGCCGACGCGCGCCTTGCCCTGCGTACGTACCATTGTTAGAGTTTGCGGCACTTTTTTCCCCACGCGTTTGCCCCAGGGCCCTTTTCCCATGTTCAAGAAACTGCGTGGCATGTTTTCCAGCGATCTGTCGATCGACCTGGGCACTGCCAATACCCTCATTTATGTGCGCGATCGCGGCATCGTCCTGAACGAGCCGTCGGTCGTCGCCATTCGTACCCATGGCAACCAGAAGAGTGTGGTCGCCGTGGGTACCGACGCCAAGCGCATGCTGGGTCGTACCCCGGGCAACATCAATGCCATCCGCCCGATGAAAGACGGTGTGATCGCCGACTTCAGCGTTTGCGAAAAAATGCTCCAGTACTTCATCAACAAGGTGCACGAGAACAGCTTCCTGCAACCTAGCCCGCGCGTGCTGATCTGCGTTCCCTGCAAGTCCACCCAGGTGGAGCGCCGCGCCATCCGCGAATCGGCGCTGGGCGCCGGTGCTCGTGAGGTGTTCCTGATCGAGGAACCCATGGCGGCCGCCATCGGCGCCGGCCTGCCGGTCGATGAAGCGCGCGGTTCGATGGTGGTGGACATTGGCGGCGGCACCACGGAGATCGCGCTGATCTCGCTGAACGGCGTGGTCTACGCCGAATCCGTGCGGGTCGGCGGTGATCGCTTCGACGAGTCCATTGTCACCTACGTGCGCCGCAACTACGGCAGCCTGATCGGCGAATCTACTGCCGAACGCATCAAGCAGGAAATCGGTACCGCCTTCCCCAGCAGCGACGTGCGCGAAGTCGACGTGCGTGGCCGCAACCTGGCCGAAGGCGTGCCGCGCAGCTTTACCCTCAATTCCAACGAAGTGCTCGAAGCGCTGCAGGAATCGTTGGCGACCATCGTCCAGGCGGTCAAGAGCGCCCTGGAGCAGTCGCCGCCGGAGCTGGCGTCCGACATCGCCGAGCGCGGCCTGGTGCTGACCGGCGGGGGCGCGCTGCTGCGTGACCTGGACAAGCTGCTGGCACAGGAAACCGGCCTGCCGGTGATCGTCGCCGAGGAACCGCTGACCTGCGTCGCGCGCGGCGGTGGCCGGGCGCTGGAAATGATGGACCGTCACGCCATGGACCTGCTGTCCACCGAGTGAGCGGCACGCGACGACTGCCAAGCGCAAGCCGATAGCCGGGTCGCCCCTGCTCTCGGCTTGTCGCGTTTTGTGAAGCCTGCCGCTGCGAGGACCCGCCCATCAAACCGCTATTCGCCAAAGGACCCTTGCTCGGAGTGCGCCTGCTGGTGCTCTCCGTGCTGTGCGTCGCCTTGATGGTGGTGGATGCCCGCTTCGAAACCCTGCAGCCTTTGCGCAGCCAGATGGGCCTGGTGCTCACGCCCTTCTATTGGTTGGCCGACCTGCCGGTGCGTACCTGGCAGCGGGCCACCGAGCAGATCAGCAGCAGCAGCAGCCTGGTGGCCGAGAACGAGAAGCTCAAGGCCGAGGCGCTGCTGATGCAGCGGCGCCTGCAAAAGCTGGCGATGCTGACCGAGCAGAACGTACGCCTGCGTGAACTGCTCAATTCCGCCGCGCTGGTCGACGACAAGGTTATCGTCAGCGAGCTGATCGGTCTGGACCCCAATCCCTTCACGCACCGAATCCTGATCGACAAGGGCGAGCGCGACGGCGTGTTCCTCGGCCAGCCGGTGCTCGACGCCAGCGGCCTGATGGGCCAGGTCGTCGAGGTCATGCCCTACGCGGCGCGGGTCCTGTTGCTGACCGACGTGACCCACAGCATTCCCGTGCAGGTCAACCGCAACGGTTTGCGGGCCATCGCGGTGGGCACCGGCAGCCCGGAATACCTCGAGCTGCGGCATGTCGCCGAGACGGCGGACATCAAGGTTGGTGACCTGCTGGTGAGTTCGGGGCTCGGGCAACGCTTTCCCAGCGGCTACCCGGTGGCACAGGTGACCGAGGTGGTTCGCGGCTCCGGCCAGCCGTTCCTGATCGTGCGTGCCGCGCCGACCGCCATGCTCAATCGCAGCCGCTATCTGCTGCTGGTCTTCAGTGATTCGCGCACCCCCGAGGAGCGGGCCACGGCCGCAGCTCAGGCGCAGGAGTCGGCGGATCGCGAGGCCGCTGTCGAGCAGTTGCCGGCGGGCGAGCCGAACGCGCCGGAGCCGGAGCCGGCACCCGCCGCCGACCGCGCCGTGGATGGCGAGGCCCGGCAATGATCAGCGGTCGGCTGAACAATGGTTGGGTCATCTGGCTGTCGCTGCTGATAGCGCTGCTGCTCAGCGTGGCGCCCATGCCGCAGAGTTTCGGCCTGGCGCGCCCGCTCTGGCTGGGCATGTTCATTTCCTTCTGGGCCATCGCCCTGCCGCACCGCGGCGGCATGGGCGCGGCCTTTTTCTTCGGTCTGATGCTGGACGTGCTGTCCGGCACGCTGCTTGGGCAGAACGGCCTGCCGCTGATCCTCGTCACCTTCCTGGTGCTGAGCCTGCAGCAGCGGCTGCGCATGTTCCCTCTGCTGCAGCAGAGCCTGGTACTGCTGGTAATACTCGGCCTTGGACAGCTGGTGCAGCTGTGGCTCAACACGCTGACCGGCAACCGGCCCCCGACCCTGCTGTTCCTTGTACCGGTGCCGGTTAGTGCGTTGCTCTGGCCCTGGGTCTTTGTCGCGCTGCAGTGGGCCCGGCGTCGCTTCAACGTCTACTGATCCGGCCGGCCTGGACGCTTCCGGGGCCCGTCTGGATGTGCGACCCTGCTGCGCCTTTGAACTGGAGGACCCGGCATGGCTGCATTGTTTCTCGCCTCGGCGTCACCTCGACGCCGCGAACTGCTGACCCAGATCGGCGTGCCCTTTACCCTGCTCCCGGTGGCGATCGACGAGGCACCCGAAGCTGCCGAGGCGCCCGAGGCCTATGTGCAGCGGCTGGCGCGGGAAAAGGCATTGGCCGGGCTGGCCCAGGCCACGGACGCAACGGCCTGTGTCCTGGGCGCTGACACCACGGTCGTGCTCAACGGGCGGATACTCGGCAAACCGGCCGATCGCGCGGACGCGCTGGCCATGTTGCAGGCCCTGTCCGGGCGTGAGCACCAGGTCATGACCGCTGTCGCCCTGGCCGATGCCCACCGGTGCGTGGTCCGCCTGGTGACCACACGGGTGCGCATGCGCACGATCCCGGTCGCGCAAGCCGAGGCCTACTGGGCCAGCGGCGAGCCGCAGGACAAGGCGGGCGGTTATGCCATCCAGGGCTGGGGCGCGGTGTTCGTGAGCGCGGTCGAGGGCAGCTACTCGGCCGTGGTGGGGCTGCCGCTCTGCGAAACGGCGCAGTTGCTCGAGGCCTTCGGCGTACCCTATTGGACTAAAAGCGCGCGCTAGCGCCTGTGGCTGGGCTGTGGATGCCGTTAGAATCGAGGCAGCCGGTCAGTTTCGGCTGGCACCAGACCGCTGGAGCCCGAACCGGGACATACAGGGCCCAGCCGGCAGCCAGGGCTGTCGACCACGCATCGCCAACGCCGGAAAGTCCAGACTGCCGGCAGACCCCACCGCCATCAGCCGAGAACAACAATGAGCGAAGAAATCCTGATGAATATCACCCCCATGGAATCCAGGGTGGCGGTGGTGGAGAACGGCGTCCTGCAGGAGGTCCACGTCGAGCGGACCCAGCGCCGGGGGATCGTCGGCAATATCTACAAGGGCAAGGTGGTCCGGGTGCTGCCCGGCATGCAGGCGGCGTTCGTCGACATCGGCCTGGAGCGTGCGGCCTTCATCCATGCCTCGGAAATCTCCAGCCGTGAAGGCAATGCGGTGGAACCCATCAGTGCGCTCGTGCACGATGGCCAGGCACTGGTGGTACAGGTCACCAAGGATCCCATCGGCACCAAGGGCGCACGCCTCACCACGCAGCTGTCGATCCCCTCGCGCTATCTGGTCTACATGCCCAGGACCAGCCACGTCGGCATCTCCCTGCGCATCGAGGACGAGGCCGAGCGTGACCGCCTGAAGCAGGTGGTGGCCGAATGTGTCGCCGCCGAGGGCATCAAGGAAGCCGGCGGCTTCATCCTGCGCACCGCGGCCGAGGGCGCCGGCAGCGACGAAATTCTCATGGACATCCGCTACCTGCGGCGGCTGTGGGAGCAGATCGACGGACAGATGAAGACCGCCGGCGCGCCCTCGGTGATCTACGAAGACCTGTCGCTGGCGATGCGCACCCTGCGCGACCTCGTCAACCCGCGCATCGAGAAGATCCGCATCGACTCGCGGGAGAACTTCCAGAAGGTCAGCCAGTTCGTCGACGAGCTGATGCCGGAGCTGGGCGAGCACTTGGAGCACTATCCCGGCGAGCGGCCGATCTTCGACCTCTACAGCGTCGAGGACGAGGTCCAGAAGGCACTGGAGCGCAAGGTCATGCTCAAGTCCGGTGGTTATCTGATCATCGATCCGGCGGAGGCGATGACCACCATCGACGTCAATACCGGCGCCTTCGTCGGCCATCGCACGCTGGAAGAAACCATCTTCAAGACCAACCTCGAGGCGGCGACCGCCATCGCCCGCCAGCTGCGCCTGCGCAACATCGGCGGCATCATCATCATTGACTTCATCGACATGGAGGACGAGGAACATCGCCGCCAAGTGCTGCGCACGCTGGAAAAGCAGCTCGAGCGCGATCACGCCAAGACCAACATCATCGGCATCACCGAGCTCGGCCTGGTGCAGATGACCCGCAAACGCACCCGTGAAAGCCTCGAACAGGTCCTGTGCGAGCCCTGCCTGTGCTGCCAGGGGCGCGGCAAGCTGAAGACGCCGGAAACGGTCTGCTACGAGATCTTCCGCGAGATCCTCCGCGAGGCGCGCGCCTACCAGCCCGAGGGCTACCGCGTACTGGCCAATCAGAAGGTCATCGATCGCCTGCTGGACGAGGAGTCCGGCAACGTCGCCGACCTAGAGAGCTTTATCGGTCGGTCGATCAAGTTTCAGGTGGAAACCATGTATTCCCAGGAACAGTACGACGTGGTGTTGCTCTGAATAGAGACAACCCTGCCCATCGTGGCCTGGCCCGGCGGAGCGAACCCCTATGAGTCGGCTGCTGGCGCTGCTGCTCGTCCTGTTGCGCCGCAGCCTCTGGCTGGGGGCGCTGGGTCTGATGCTGCTGGCGTTGTACGTAAGCCTGGGGCGACAGCTGGTGCCGCTGGCTGCCGAATATCGCGCCGAGGTCCAGGCCAAGGCGCATGACCTGCTGCGGCTGCCGGTAGCCATCGGCAGCCTGGAGGGGCGCTGGGAAGGTTTCGCGCCGCGCCTGGTGGCGCACGACGTGGTGGTTGGCGAGGGCGCCGGAGCGATGCGCCTCGAACACTTGGCGCTGGTCCCGGATCTGGCTGCCAGCCTGATCGCACGCCGGCTCGAGCTGGCCAGCGTTGAGCTTGCCGGGGTGCGGCTGGGCCTTGCCCAGGATGCGGCTGGACACTGGCAGGTCGACGGCTTGCCGCGACGCGACGAACAGCCGGCGCCGGACATCTCGCAACTGCTGGCCCAGCTGCAGCGTGTGCACGAGGTGCGGCTGCTCGACAGCCAATTCACCATCGAGCCGCACGCGCAGCGGCCGCTGACCCTCACCTACGCCAATGTTGATCTGCGCAGCCAGGGTGAACGCCTGTGGCTCGACGGTCGCGTGCTGTTGCCCGATGGGCTGCCGCTGAGCCTGCATGGCGAGGCGCGGGTGCCGCCGGCGCACTGGCAGGACAGCCAGGCGTCGCTCTACCTGAGCCTACCGCAGAGCGACTGGTCCGCCTGGTTGCCGGAGGGCCTGACCGGTGACTGGTCGATCGAGCAGTTGCGCGGCGGCGGCGAACTTTGGCTCGACTGGCACGAGCGTCGCCTGTCGCGGGCGGTGGCCCGGCTGAACGTGCCGGCGCTGGCGCTCGGTCGCCAGTCACGCCCGCCGGTCAAGCTCGAGGACTTGGCGCTCAACGCCTACCTGGAACGCGCACCGGAGGGTGATCGCCTGCAGCTCGACGGGCTGGCCTTTACCTTCGATGCCCAACGCTGGCGCGACACGGCCGTGCTGGTTCGGCACGAGGCGGGCGCGCAGCGCTGGCGTGTGCAGACCGATCATCTTCCGGTCGGTCCGGTCGCGGCTCTGGTGCATGCGATCGCACCGCTGCCGGCGGTGGCCGATGAATACCTGCTCGCCCTGGCGCCCGCCGGCACCCTGCGCAACCTGCAGCTCGACTACCGCCCGGCCGCAGAGCCGGCCGAGCGGCTGCGCTACAGCGCCAATCTCGATGCACTGAGCATCGGCGCTCATCACTGGGTACCCGCGGTACGCAACGTCAGCGGCGAGGTGCGCGGTGACCTTGGCGGCGGTGAATTGCGCTTCGACAACCGGGATTTCGCGCTGCATCTGGCGCCGCTGTTCCCCGCACCCTGGGACTACCGGCGCGCCCGCGGTAGCCTGCGCTGGACGCTCGACGAGCAGGCCGTCACGTTGAGCGCACCGTATCTGCAGGTCGACGGCGAGGAGGGCCAGATCGCCGGCGACTTCCTGATCCGCCTGATGCGCGATCCGGCGGCGGAGGACTACATGGACCTGCGCGTGGGCCTCCGCAACGGTGACGCGCGCTTTACCGGGAAATACCTGCCGACACGCTCGCCCGCGTTGAGCCCGGCGTTGAGCGAGTGGCTGACAACGGCCATCCGCGGCGGCACGGTGGAGCAGGGGTATTTCCAGTATCAGGGCTCGCTCGCCCACGGGGCCGATGAAACGGCGCGCAGCCTGAGCCTGTATTTCAAGGTCAAGGATGCCGAACTGGCCTTTCTGCCGGGCTGGCCGGCGTTGCGCGAGGGGCGCGGCGAAGTGCTGGTGGAGAACAGCGGCGTGCGGGTTCGCCTGGCCGAGGCGCGCATGCTCGACAGCCAATTACGCGACGCCACCGCGACGATCCCGCGCGGCCACGCGGTGCCCTCGCCTCGCCTCGCCATCGAAGGCGCCGTCGACGGGCGCTTGCGCGACGCGCTGACCCTGCTGCAGGTTGCGCCGATTGGCACCGGCGAATTGTTCGCCGGCTGGCAGGCCGAGGGTCCGCTGAGCGGCGCGCTGTCGTTGGACATCCCGCTGGTCAAGGGTGAGCGGCCGCAGGTGGTCGCCGACTTCACCACCCGGGACGCCTCGCTGTTCATGACCCAGGCCGACCTGGCGCTGGACCGACTTGCGGGGCAGTTTCGCTATGACAGCGAACGCGGCTTCAGCGCCGAGTCGTTCACCGCACGCGCGCTCGGCAGCCAGGTGCGCGGGTCGGCGGCCGCAACGGGCAGCCCGGGGCAGCCTGCCAGCCGGATCGAGGCGAGCGGCACCCTTGGCATTCCATCGTTGCTGGCCTGGCGGCGGATCGACCAACCGTTGCCGGCGTCCGGTGAGCTGCCGCTGCGGCTGACCCTCGGCCTCGGCGGCGCCGAGCCCTACCTGCAACTGGACTCCTCGCTGCGGGGTACCGAGCTGGCGCTGCCGGCGCCCTTCGGCAAGAGCGCCGGGCAGCGTCGCGACACCACGCTGCGCACAACTCTGGGCGGTGAGCGGCAGGACCTCGCCTTGCGCCAGGAGGCGCTGTTGGCGCTGGCGTACAGCGTGCCCGGGGGCGACTGGGCTGCTGGCGGGGGCGAGCTGGTCCTCGGTGGCAGCGCGGCGAACCGGCGGGCGACGTCGGGCCTCTATGTGCGCGGCAGCGTGCCGCGCTTCGAACTGGCCGAATGGCAGGCCCTGCTTGCGCACTACGCCCAACCATCGGCGCAAAAGGACGGCGCGTCGCTGTTGCGTCAGGTCCGTCTCGATATCGGCGCCTTCGACGGCTTCGGCACGCACATCGACGGGTTGGCGATCACCCTGGATCGCCGCGAGGCGGCTTGGACGCTGGGGATGGCCAGCGACACTGTCAGCGGCAATGCGCGTCTGCCTGATGCCGAAGGCGAGCCGATCGTGCTTGATCTGTCGCGCCTGCGGCTGCCGCCAGCCGCTCCCCCTGACGCGTCGACCGGGCCCCTGGATGCGCTCGCCGGCGTCGACCCGAAGGGGCTGCCGGCCATGGATATCCGGGTGGCCGATCTGCGCCGTGGCGACGAGTCGCTGGGCTCGGGCGCCCTGAAGATGCGCCCGCAGGCCGACGGCGTGGCGTTCGAGTCGCTCGACCTTAGCCTCAAGGGGCTGCACATCGGCGGCTCCGCGGGCTGGAACGGCACGGGAACTGCGTACAAGGGCCGGGTGGAGGGCGGCAACCTGGCCGATGTCCTGCTGGCCTGGGGCTTCGCGCCGTCGACCACGAGCGAAGACTTCCGCCTGGACGCCGATGTCAGCTGGCCCGGCTCGCCGGCCTTCTTCGCAGTGGAACGGCTATCCGGACGGCTCGACGCGCGCTTGCGCAAAGGCCAGTTGCGCGAGGTCGACGGCGGCGCCCAGGCGCTGCGGGTGTTCGGTCTGCTCAATTTCGACTCCATTGGTCGCCGGCTGCGGCTGGATTTCTCCGATCTGTTCAGCAAGGGGCTGAGCTACGATCGGATCGACGCCGAGCTCAAGGCCACAGACGGCGTCTACCAGACCGAGAAGCCGCTGACGGTGGCTGGGCCGTCGAGCAATCTGGAGCTCGACGGGCGCCTGGACCTGGTCGATGACCGGATCGATGCCAAGCTGCGGGTGACCCTGCCGGTGAGCAACAATCTGCCTTTGGCGGCGCTGATCGTCGGCGCGCCGGCGATCGGCGGCGCGCTGTTCGTGGTCGACAAGCTGTTGGGCGACCGGGTGGCCCGCTTCGCCAGCGTGCAGTACAACGTCGAGGGGCCGTGGCAGGCCCCGCAGATCACCTTCGACAAGCCGTTCGACAAAACCAGGTGAGCGCTCGCCGACCCGGCGACGGCGGCGCCCTCGAGGTAACCAAGCATGACCCTAGCCGTGATCCAGATGGCCAGCCAGACCGATATCGGGGCCAATCTCGCCAGTGCCCGGCGGCTGCTCGAAGAGGCCGCCGAGGCAGGCGCCCGGCTGGCCGTGCTGCCGGAAAACTTCGCCGCCCTCGGGCGCTACGATGCCGCCGAGCTCGGCCGTGCGGAAGCCGAAGGCCAGGGACCGATCCTGCACTGGTTGAAACAGGCTGCGCGCGACCTCAGGTTGTGGATCGTGGGTGGTACGCTGCCACTGCCCCCTGACGGGCGGCCGCTGGACCGGGTGCGCGCCTGCTCGCTGCTGCTGGATGATCAGGGCCAGTGTGTGGCGCGCTATGACAAGCTGCACCTGTTCGACGCCCAGGTCAGCGATGCGCGTGGCCTGTACCGCGAGTCGGACGATTACGCGGCTGGGGACCGGCTGGTGGTGGTCGACACCCCGGTTGGCCGCCTGGGCATGAGCGTCTGCTATGACCTGCGCTTCGCCGACCTCTATACCGCGCTGCGGTTGGCCGGCGCGGAGCTGATCAGCGCACCGTCTGCCTTCACCACGGTCACCGGTCAGGCGCATTGGGAGATGTTGATCCGCACGCGGGCCATCGAGACCCAATGCTATATGCTGGCCGCAGCGCAGGGTGGCACGCATGCTGGTGGGCGGCTGACCCATGGTCATTCGGCTATCGTGGATTTCTGGGGGCGCGTGCTGTGCGAGCAGCCGACCGGGGAAGCCGTTCTGCTGGCCGACCGCGATCCCGTCGAGCAGGCCGCGGCGCGCCAGCGCATGCCGCTGTCGAGCCACCGCCGATTCGGCGAACCCCGTATTGTCTCGGGCACTTTGGAGTAGATATGAGTGAATTGCTGTTACCTGTCACCGAGCGACTGTTGAGCCCGGGAGGCCTGGGCCTCGAGGATCTGCCAGGATTGCTCGGCGAGCTGGCCGGTCCGGGAATCGACGCGGCGGACCTGTATTTCCAGGATCAGGTCACCGAGTCCTGGGTGCTGGAGGATGGCATCGTCAAGGAAGGCGGCTTTCATCTGGAGCAGGGTGTCGGTGTGCGCGCCCTGTCGGGCGAGAAGACCGGTTTCGCCTACAGCAATGCGATTACCGCCGATGCGCTGCGCCAGGCAGCCGGGGCGGCACGCTCGATCGCCCGCAGTGGCGGCCAGGGACGCGCCCGGGTGCTGTCGAACGCGAGCTGCCGGCCGCTGTACCGCGCCGACAATCCGCTCGACGGCTTGGACCGCGCAGAGAAGGTTGAGCTGCTCAAGCGCATCGATGTCGCGACCCGGGCGCTGGATCCGCGCATCAAGCAGGTCACGGTCAGCCTTGCCGGAGTCTGGGAGCACGTGCTGGTGGCCGGGCTGGATGGCGGCATGGCCGCGGACATCCGTCCGCTGGTGCGTTTCAACGTCAGCGTCATCGTCGAGCAGAATGGCCGCCGCGAGCGCGGTGGTCATGGCGGCGGCGGACGCACCGGCTACGCCTATTTCCTCAGTGAGGATCGCGCCATGGGCTATGCGCGCGAGGCGTTGCGCCAGGCCCTGGTCAATCTGGATGCCGTGCCGGCGCCTGCCGGCACCCTGCCGGTGGTGCTGGGGCCCGGCTGGTCCGGGGTGCTGTTGCATGAGGCGGTCGGGCACGGCCTGGAGGGCGACTTCAACCGCAAGGGCAGCTCGGCCTATAGCGGCCGGATCGGCCAGCAGGTGGCGTCCAGGCTGTGCACCATCGTCGACGACGGCACCCTGGCCGATCGCCGCGGCTCGCTGAGCGTCGACGACGAAGGCACGCCGACCCAGTGCACCACGCTGATTGAGAAGGGCATCCTAAAGGGTTACATGCAGGACAAGCTGAACGCCCGCCTGATGGGCGTCGCACCCACTGGCAACGGTCGCCGCGAATCCTATGCGCACCTGCCGATGCCGCGGATGACTAACACCTACATGCTGGCCGGCGAAAGCGATCCGGAAGAAATCATCCGCTCGGTGAAGAAGGGCATCTATTGCGCCAGCCTGGGTGGGGGGCAGGTGGACATTACCAGCGGCAAGTTCGTGTTCTCCACCAGCGAGGCCTACCTGATCGAGGACGGGCGGATCACCGCGCCGGTGAAGGGCGCGACTCTGATCGGCAACGGGCCGGAGGTGATGAACAAGGTATCGATGGTCGGCACCGACCTGGCACTGGACAGCGGTGTGGGCACCTGTGGCAAGGACGGCCAGTCGGTCCCCGTGGGCGTCGGCCAGCCGACGCTGAAGATCGACGGGATTACGGTGGGGGGCACTGGAGGTTAAATGCCGATAAGAGCGCTAGAGGCTTTACGAAGCATACGGTTCATACCCAGCGTTGGGCCTCCAGCGCATTTACCGGCCTCTCGCGTTAACGCAACCCGCGCTGTTTTTCGTCCAGATCGCGGATGTATTTGAAAATCTTGCGGCTGGCCGCCGGCGGCTTGTTGCGTGCCGCTTCGTGCTGGGCATGGCGGACGAGGCCCCGCAGATGCTGGCGATCGGTCTCGGGGTATTCGTTGACGAAGGCTTCAAGGGTCTCGTCGTTGCCGGCGATGAGCCGGTCGCGCCAGCGTTCCAGGGCATGGAAGCGCTCGTTGTACTGGCGAGTGGAGGCGTCGAGCTGGTCGACCAATGCCAGGATGGCGTCGGTGTCCTGGTCGCGCATCAGCTTGCCGATGTATTGCAGGTGGCGTTTGCGCGCGATATGCGCGCTGTGCTTGGGCGCGTCGGCAAGCGCCTTGCGCAGCGCGTCGGTCAGGGGCAGGCGGTCCAGCACGTCGGGCTTGAGGGTCGTCAGACGCTCGCCCAGCTCCTGCAGCGCATGCAGCTCGCGCTTGACCTGGGTTTTGCTTTTTTCCTCGAAGCCGTCGAGATCGGAAATATCAGGCATGGGGCGGGTCCAGTTGGAATCGTCGCCATGATAACAGCAGCCTCGCGGCGCAGCTCTGTCGAGCAGCGCCGGCGATGGCATGATCAGATCAGTTGTTGAGGTGAGCTATGAGTGAAGTCGAGGGGATCGGTCCGCAGGCACTGCCCGGGCTGCGCGAAAAGGTCGCGCGGATCATCGAGGAGGCCAGCCGCCAGGGTGCCAGTGCCTGCGAGGTGTCGGTATCGATGGAGCAGGGGCTGTCGACGACGGTCCGCCAGCGCGAGGTTGAGACGGTCGAGTTCAACCGCGACCAGGGCTTCGGGATTACCCTTTACGTCGGTCAGCGCAAGGGTTCGGCCAGTACCACCGGCAGCGGCGAGGCGGCCATACGCGAAACGGTTGCCGCGGCCCTGGCAATCGCCCGGCATGCGTCCGAAGACGAGTACGCCGGGCTCGCCGATCCGGCGTTGATGGCCCGCGAGGTGCCGGACCTGGATCTCTACCACCCTTGGGAGCTGTCGCCCGACGCCGCCATCGAGCGTGCGCTCAGCTGTGAGGCGGCGGCCTTCGACGCCGATTCGCGAATTCGAAACGCCGATGGCACTAGCCTTAGCACCCACCAGGGCTGCCGTGGTTATGGCAACAGCAACGGATTCATAGGGGCCTATTGCAGTAGCCGGCACAGCCTGAGTTGCGTGATGATCGCCGAGGCCGATGGCCAGATGCAGCGCGACTATCACTACGACGTCAGCCGCGTCGCCGACGACCTCGCCTCGCCGGAGTCGATCGGACGCCGCGCCGCCGAGCGCGCCGTGCGCCGGCTGGGCGCGCGGCCAGTCCCGACCTGCGACGTCCCGGTGCTGTTTTCCTCGGAGCTGGCGACGGGACTGTTCGGCCATTTCCTGGCGGCGATCTCCGGCGGCAACCTGTACCGCAACGCCTCGTTTCTCGAAGGCGCACTCGGCCAGACACTGTTCCCCGAATGGCTGACACTGGACGAACGACCCCACCTGCCACGCGGACTGGCCAGTTCAGCCTATGACGGCGACGGCCTGGCGACCTATGCCAAGTCGTTCGTCGAGCAGGGCAGGCTGCTGTCCTACGTGCTGGGGACCTATTCCGGACGCAAGCTGGGCATGCCCAGCACGGCCAACGCCGGCGGTGTGCACAACCTATTCGTCAGCCATGGCGAGGAAGACCAGGCCGCGCTAATCCAGCGCATGGGGCGCGGTCTGCTGGTGACCGAGCTGATGGGGCAGGGCTTGAACCTGGTGACTGGCGACTATTCCCGTGGCGCTGGCGGCTTCTGGGTAGAGAACGGCGAGATCCAGTTCCCCGTACAGGAAGTCACTATCGCCGGCAATCTGCGGGACATGTTCCGTCAGATCGTTGCCGTGGGCTGCGATGTCGAACGGCGCAGTAGCGTGCACACTGGATCGGTGCTGATCGAGCGGATGAAGGTGGCGGGGAGCTGACGCCAAGCCGACAACCCGATGAGGTGTGGGTGGGTTAAGCGGGGCGGGACGTACAAAGCCATGAGCTGGATTGGCTTGGGCAGGCTTACACTGACCAGCCTCCAGCCTCCAGCCTCCAGCCTCCAGCCTCCAGCCTCCAGCTTCCAGAGGCTCTATTCGCCTTCTTCGAAATAGTCCTCGATTAGCGCGACCAGGGCCTCGAGCGCTTCGTGTTCCTGATCGCCTTCGGACTCGAGCTGCAGGGTGGTGCCCTTGCTGGCAGCGAGCATCATCACCGCCATGATGCTCTTGCCGTCGATCAGGTTGCCCGACCCGCGCCCGATGCGGATCTTGCAGGGGTAGCGATTGGCGACGCCGACGAATTTGGCGGCCGCTCGGGCATGCAGGCCGAGCTTGTTGTTGATGATGACTTCGCGCGACGGCATGGGCAGTCCTAACTCAGGTCGCGATGGCGGACCTGGACATTCTTCAGGGGGTCGCGCAGCGCCTGGCCGAGCCGCTCGGCCAGGTACACTGAGCGGTGATGTCCACCGGTACAGCCGATTGCGACCGTGACATAGGCGCGATTGCTGGCGGCGAAACGCGGCAGCCATTTGCTCAGGTAGGCCAGGATGTCCTGGAACATTTCTTCCACATCGGCCTGCGCGGCCAGGTAGTCGGCGACCGGTTGGTCGAGCCCGGAGAACTCGCGCAGGTCAGCCTTCCAGTAGGGATTGGGAAGGCAGCGCACATCGAACACCAGGTCGGCATCCACTGGCATGCCGCGCTTGAAACCGAACGACTCGAACAGAAACGCGGTGCCCGGCTCCGGCTTGTTCAGCAGGCGCAGCTTGAGCGTGTCGCGCAACTGGTAGAGGTTTAGGTGGGTGGTGTCGATCTTCAGGTCGGCGTGATCGATGATGGGCGCCAGCAACAGCTCCTCGTCATGGATGGCTTCGGCCAGGGAGCGGTTTTCGTTGGTCAGTGGATGGCGCCGGCGGGTCTCGGAGAACCGCTTGAGCAGCGTCTCATCGGCGGCGTCGAGGTAGAGCACGTCGCACTGGATATAGCGGGCCCGGACGTCTTCGAGCAGCTCGGGAAAACGCTTGAGCTGGCTCGGCAGATTGCGTGCATCGATTGACACCGCTACCTGTGGCTGCAGCAGTTCGGTGTGCAGCAGGGCGCGTTCGGCCAGCTCCGGCAGCAGGCCGGCGGGCAGGTTGTCGATGCAGTAGAACCCGTTGTCCTCCAGCACGTTGAGCGCCGTGCTCTTGCCAGAGCCCGAACGCCCGCTGACGATGATCAGGCGCATCGTCACCGACCGCTCAGGCAGTGGTGACCCGGTGCGAGGCGCGGGCGGGTGAGTCGTAGGCAGCTGGCGGGCACGTCACGTTCCTCGGTTCAGCGTGGGGTTTCGTCGAGCCCTTATTCGTTGCTCTGGATGTCGACGATGGCCTGATAGAGGTCCGCGCCGGTCGGGGCTTGACGGAGACGCTCGCGGACCTCCTCCCGGTCGAGCATGCTGGCGATTTGGCGCAGCAGTTCAAGGTGGGCGTCGGTTGCCGCTTCTGGCACCAGCAGCACGAACAGCAGATCGACCGGGGCGCCGTCGATGGCGTCGAAGTCCACCGGCGCGTCGAGCCGCAGCACGGCGCTGAGCGGGGCGGTGCAGCCCGGCATGCGGCAGTGAGGTATCGCAATGCCGTTGCCGAAGCCGGTGGAACCGAGCCGTTCACGTGCGATGAAGCTTTCGAAGATGGCCTGGCTGTCCAGGTCCGGAAGGTCGCGGCCCAGGACCTTGGCGATCTGCTCCAGGACGCGCTTCTTGCTGCCGCCCGGTACGTTCACAAGGGAACGACCGGGGGTCAGGATGTTTTCGATTCGGATCATGATGGGTCAGCGAGCAAGGGCGCCCTGGTTGTGGTCGAGCTGTTTTTCTTTGTGCTTGATCAGCTGGCGGTCGAGCTTGTCGACCAGCAGGTCGATGGCGGCATACATGTCACTGTGTTCGGCGTTGGCAACGACCTCGCGGCCGGCGACGTGCAGCGAGGCTTCGGCCTTCTGCCGCAGCTTCTCGACCTGCAGGATGACCTGGACCGCAATGATGCGATCGAAGTGCCGCTCAAGCCGCTCGAATTTCTCCTCCACGTAGTCACGCAGGGCTTCTGTGATTTCCAGGTGAAGGCCAGTGATGTTGATTTGCATACTGCATCTCCTTTTTGCCACGTGCGGATGGGCGGTGGTGCCGCCCGGAAGAATTCACCCGAGCGCCTGGCGCTATATCAACCGCTTGCGCTCGCTGGAGGGCGCAATGCCGAGTGATTCGCGGTACTTGGCGACGGTGCGACGTGCGACCTGAATCCCCTGTGCATCCAGTAAACCAGCGATCTTGCTGTCGCTCAATGGCTTTTTCGGGTTTTCAGCGGCGACCAGCTTCTTGATGATCGCGCGGATCGCGGTCGAGGAGCACTCGCCTCCTTCGGCGGTGCTGACGTGGCTGGAGAAGAAGTATTTCAGCTCATAGATACCGCGTGGCGTATGCATGAACTTCTGTGTCGTCACCCGCGAAATCGTCGACTCGTGCATGCCCACCGCCTCGGCGATGTCGTGCAGGACCAGGGGTTTCATGGCCTCGTCGCCGTGCTCGAAGAAGCCGCGTTGGTGCTCGACGATCTGCGTGGCGACCTTCATCAGCGTTTCGTTGCGGCTGAGCAGGCTCTTGATGAACCAGCGTGCTTCTTGCAGCTGGTTGCGCATGAAGGTGTTGTCCGCGCTGGAGTCGGCCCGCTTGACGAAGCCGGCATACTGCGCGTTGACCCGCAGGCGCGGCATGGCGTCCTGGTTCAGCTCCACCAGCCAGCGGCCGTTATGCTTGCGCACGATCACGTCCGGGACGACGTACTCTGGCTCGCCAGCTTCGATCTGCGAGCCGGGTCGCGGGTTGAGGGTCTGGATCAGGTCGATCACCTGGCGCAGCTCGTCCTCCTTGAGCTTCAGGCGCCGCATCAGCAGGTTATAGTCGCGCCCGCCGAGGATATCGAGGTGGTCGCCCACCAGGCGCAGCGCCTCGCTCAGCCAGGGGGTGCGTTCCGGCAGCTGGCGCAGCTGAAGCAGCAGGCATTCGCGCAGGTCGCGGGCGCCGACGCCGGTGGGTTCGAACTGCTGGATGCGGCGCAGCACCGCCTCGACCTCGTCCAGCTCGATGTCGAGCTCGGGATCGAAGGACTCGAGAATTTCCTCCAGCGTTTCGTCCAGGTAGCCCTGCGGGTTGAGGCAGTCGATCAGCGTGGTGGCGATGAGGCGGTCGGTGTCGCTCATCGGCGCCAGGTTCAGCTGCCAGAGCAGGTGGCTTTGCAAACTCTCGCCGGTGGAAGTGCGGCTGGTGAAGTCCCATTCATCGTCATCGCTGCTCGGCAGGCTGCTGGCGCTGGTCTGGTAGATATCCTCCCAGGCCGTGTCCACCGGCAGTTCGCTGGGGATGCGATCGCCCCAATCGCCTTCCTCGAGGTTCTCGACGGTGTTGATCGGCTCCTCGTAACGGCTGTCCGGTTCGCTCGTCTCGCTGGAAGCGCTCTCGGGCTGCTTCTCGATGGCCTCGGCCATCGGGTCCGAGCCGTCGAAATCGTCCCCGTCTTCTTCACGCTCGAGCATGGGATTGGAATCCAGCGCTTCCTGGATCTCCTGTTGGAGATCGAGCGTGGACAACTGGAGCAGTCGTATGGCTTGTTGCAGCTGCGGTGTCATCGTCAGCTGCTGGCCCATCTTCAGGACTAGCGATGGTTTCATGGCAGAGGACTTCGAACCTTGTTTGCCGGCGCGACCGCGCCTGTTCCGATATCGCTGGCGCGCGTCGGCGCCGATGTAAGCAAATTATATGCCTGCCAAAGAAGCCTTTGCCTAGCCCTGTATGGGTCTGTCAGCGCAAAAACCCGCCTCACAGGCGGAATTCGTGCCCCAGATAGACTTCCTTGACCAACTGGTTGGCGAGGATCGTCTCGGCATCGCCTTCGGCGATCAATTGCCCGTCGTTGACGATGTAGGCGGTTTCGCAGATGTCCAGGGTTTCGCGCACGTTGTGATCGGTGATCAGCACGCCGATGCCCTTGGCCTTGAGGTGGTGGATGATCTGCTTGATGTCGCCGACCGAGATCGGGTCGACGCCGGCAAAGGGTTCGTCGAGCAGGATGAACTTGGGCGCGGTGGCCAGCGCGCGGGCGATCTCCACGCGGCGGCGTTCACCGCCGGACAGGCTCATGCCGAGGCTGTCGCGGATGTGGTGGATGTGGAACTCCTGCATCAGCCCTTCCAGGGCCTGCTGGCGTCCGTTGCGATCGAGGTCCCGGCGGGTTTCGAGGATGGCCATGATGTTGTCGGCGACCGAGAGCTTGCGGAAGATCGAGGCCTCCTGCGGCAGGTAACCGATGCCGGCGCGGGCGCGGCCGTGCATCGGCAAGTGGGTGACGTCCTGGTCGTCGATCAGCACCCGCCCCTGATCGGCCTTGACCAGACCGACGATCATGTAGAAGCAGGTGGTCTTGCCGGCCCCGTTGGGCCCCAGCAACCCGACGATCTGACCGCTTTCGATCGACAGGCTGACGTCGCGGACCACCTGCCGGCTCTTGTAGCTCTTGGCCAGGTGCTGGGCCTTGAGAGTCGCCATCAGTTGCCCTGCTCGCTGGTCGGTTGGTCCTTCTTGCGTGGCTGGATAACCATGTCCACGCGCGGCCGCGGGGTGGTGACGTCGGTGTTGGTCGCGCGGCCCGCGTTGACGATCTGGCGCTGGGTGTCGTAGACGATCTTCTCACCCTCGAAGGTGTTGCCTTCCTGCACGACCTTGGCCTGATCGATCAGGACGATGCGTTCGTTGGCGGCGAAATACTGGATGGTCAGGCCGTACGCCTTGACGATCTCCTTGTCCGCGGCGGGCTTCTGCTCATAATAGGCCGGCTTGCCGATGGAGGTGAACACCTCGACATCGCCGTTCTTGTTCTGGGTGATGGTCACCGTGTCGCCGGTGATCTTCATCGTGCCCTGAGTGATGACTACGTCGCCGCGATACACGGCCACGCCTTGTTTATCGTCCAGTTCGGCGGTGTCGGCCTGCACGCGAATCGGCTGGTTGCGGTCTTCGGGCAGCGCGTGGGCGTAAGAGCCTAGCAGGGTGAGGCCCAGGCCGATCAGATAGGGGATTGTCTTAACGCAGCTCATGCTGGCCTCTTACATTGGATAGCAGGAGCATCCTGCCTTCGTTCAGATACGCTTTCATGCCCGTGGCGGTGGTGACACCGTTCGCGGCGACGATTCTAACGGGTTGCCGGGTCTCGGCATAATCCTTCTCGGGAAGGACGGTCATCCGGCTGCTGGTGATAATCGTCGGGCGGCCCTTGGCATCCTGGCGCTCGACCTTGACGTCATCGATGAGCTCGACCTCCTGGCCCTGCGGGCCGACCTCTCCGCGGGCACTGGTGACATGCCAGGGTTGCTCTGCGCCCCGGTAGGAGTGCAAGTCCGGGCGGGTCAGCAGACTGACGTCGGTGGCTTTGATGTGCTCGACCTTCTCCGCCGTGAGCACGTAGTCGCGCTTGCCGTCGGGTTGGTACTGCACCGTCGTCGAGTTGATGACATAGAAGTCGATCGGCTGCTGCCCGCCCTCGATCACCGGTGCATCCCGCATGAAGCTTTCCGGACGGATGTTCCAGTAGCCGACCGCGACCAGCAATAGCGCGATCAGCAGCAGGATGGCAGGCAAGCGGATTCTGTTAAGCATGGAAACCTCTAGAGGTAGGCCGCCTGGGCAGCGTCGAGACGGTCCTGCGCGCGCAGGATCAGCTCGCAGAATTCGCGCGCGGCACCTTCGCCGCCGCGCGCGGCGGTGACGCCGTGGGCGTGCTGGCGCACGAATGCATCAGCGCTGGCCACCGCCATGCCGAGTCCAACCCGACGGATCACCGGCAGGTCGGGGAGGTCGTCGCCGAGGTAGGCCACCTCAGCGTAGTCGAGGCCGAGTTCGGTCAGCAGCTCATCCAGCACCGCCAGCTTGTCCTCGCGCCCCTGGTAGAGGTGCTGGATGCCGAGATTGCGGGCGCGGCGCTCGACGACCGGGGTCTGGCGGCCACTGATAATGGCGGTACGGACCCCGGCATTGATCAGCATCTTGATGCCGTGGCCGTCGAGGGTGTTGAACGTCTTGAATTCGCTGCCGTCGACCAAGAAGTACAGCTTGCCATCGGTGAGCACGCCGTCCACGTCGAAGATGGCCAGGCGAACGTCGCGGGCGCGGCGCAGGAGATCGTTCATCACATCACCCCCGCGCGCAGCAGGTCATGCATGTTCAGCGCACCGATCGGCCGATCCTGCTCGTCGACCACCACCAGGGCGTTGATCTTGTTGTCTTCCATGATTCTCAGCGCTTCGGCTGCGAGCATGTCGCTGCTGGCCGTCTTGCCGTGCAGGGTCATGACCTCGTCGATGCTGGCCTGACGCACGTCGATGCCCTTGTCCAACGTCCGGCGCAGATCGCCGTCGGTGAAGATCCCGGCGAGACGGCCGTCCGTCTCCACCACGGCGGTCATGCCGAGTCCTTTTTGGGTCATCTCCAGTAGCGCATCGCGTAGCGAGGTGCCGCGGTTGACCAGCGGCAGCCGCTCGCCAGCATGCATCACGTGTTCGACCTTCAGTAGCAGGCGCCTGCCCAGCGCACCGCCCGGGTGGGAAAAGGCGAAATCCTCGGCGGTGAAGCCGCGCGCCTCGAGCAGGGCAATGGCCAGGGCGTCGCCTAGAACCAGGCTGACAGTGGTCGATGAGGTGGGCGCCAGGTTCAGCGGGCAGGCTTCGATGGCCACGCTGGCATCGAGGTTCACCTCGGCGGCCTTTGCCAGTACCGATTCGGGGTTGCCGGTCATGCTGATGAGGGTGATTCCGAGCCGCTTAATAAGTGGCAGCAGGGTGACGATCTCGTGGGTGGTGCCGGAATTCGACAGGGCCAGCACGACGTCGTCGCGCGTGATCATGCCCATGTCGCCGTGGCTGGCTTCGGCTGGATGCACGAAGAACGCGGTGGTGCCGGTGCTGGCGAGAGTGGCTGCGATCTTGTTGCCGATATGTCCGGACTTGCCCATGCCCACCACGACGACGCGACCCTTGCAGCTCAGCATGAGCTCGCAGGCCTTGACGAACTGCGCATCGATGCGGGTCGTCAGTTGCTCGACCGCCTCGACTTCCATGCCAATGGTACGCTGCGCCGTCTCGATCAGTTGGTGGCTCTGGCTCATGTCGGTCTCATCGCCTGAATGAAAACGCGGGATTATAGCGGCAAAGCCGGTGTGGCTCACCGAAAAACGCGACGGTGCCTCGCTCCGCTCGTCCCTCGATGTCAGCCGAATGCCGAGTGCCGCAACCGTGGGCGCGGGCGTCTGCTTGGGCGGTCCCGGGCGCGGTGCTATAGTTCGCGCCGCCAAAACGGCCCTGCGAGGTATCTCCGAACGATCGGAGGGCGTCTGATTCGCAGACCGTGTCCAAGGAGATCCGATGAGTGCCGCCAACGCTAACGCCGTCGAGCTGAAGGGTGTGACCTTCATGCGCGGTGAGCGGAGCATTTTCAACGATATCGACATTGTCATCCCGCAGGGCAAGGTCACGGCCATCATGGGGCCGTCCGGCTGCGGCAAGACCACGCTACTGCGCCTGATCGCCGCGCAGCTCAAGCCGCTGCGCGGAGAGGTCTGGGTGGCCGGGACAAACCTGCCGACGCTGTCGCGCCGCGAGCTGTTCGATATGCGCAAGCAGATGGGCGTGCTGTTTCAGAGTGGTGCGCTGTTCACCGACCTGGACGTTTTTGAGAACGTCGCGTTTCCGCTGCGCGTGCACACCCGACTGCCGGAGGAAATGATCCGCGACATCGTGCTGATGAAGCTCCAGGCAGTGGGCCTGCGCGGCGCGGTGGAGTTGATGCCCGATGAGCTGTCCGGCGGCATGAAGCGCCGGGTGGCGCTGGCGCGAGCGATTGCTCTCGATCCGCAGATCCTCATGTACGACGAGCCCTTCGCCGGGCAGGATCCGATCGCCATGGGCGTGCTGGTGCAACTGATCCGCCTGCTCAACGATGCGCTGGGCATCACCAGCATCGTGGTGTCCCACGATCTGGCGGAAACCGCGAGCATCGCCGACTACATCTACGTCGTCGGCGATGGCCAGGTGCTGGGCCAGGGAACGCCGGCCGAGCTGCGCGAATCGACCAACCCACGCATTCGCCAGTTCATGAAGGGAACCGCGGACGGGCCGGTGCCGTTCCACTTCCCGGCAACGGACTACGCCGACGATCTGTTGCGAGGCCCCCATGCGTAAGCGCTCCCTGATCGAACGAATCCGGCGTCTGGGCGAGGCCGGTATGGATGCGGTGGCGGCCCTGGGGCGGGCTATGCTGTTTCTCATCCATGCTCTGTTCGGCCGCAGCGGCCTGGACAACCGCTTCGCCCTGCTGGTACGTCAGCTCTATTCGGTGGGCGTGCTGTCGCTGGCCATCGTCGTGGTCTCCGGCATCTTCATCGGCATGGTGCTGGCCCTGCAGGGCTACAGCATTCTGAGCAGCTACGGCTCCGAGCAGGCCGTGGGGCAGATGGTGGCGCTGACCCTGCTGCGGGAACTGGGGCCGGTGGTCACCGCGCTGCTGTTCGCCGGGCGGGCGGGCTCCGCGTTGGCGGCGGAGATCGGCAACATGAAATCCACCGAGCAGTTGTCGAGCCTGGAGATGATCGGCGTCGATCCGCTGAAGTACATCATCGCGCCGCGGTTGTGGGCGGGCTTCATTTCGCTGCCGCTGCTCACGGTGATTTTCAACGTGGTCGGCATCTGGGGCGGCGCGATGGTCGCCGTGGACTGGCTGGGCGTCTACGAGGGCTCGTTCTGGGCCAACATGCAAAACAGTGTCGTGTTTTCCACCGACGTGCTCAACGGGGTGATCAAGAGCCTGGTGTTCGCCGTGGTGGTGACCTGGATCGCCGTGTTCCAGGGGTACGACTGCGAACCGACTTCCGAGGGCATCAGCCGCGCCACCACGCGTACCGTGGTGTACGCCTCGCTGGCCGTGCTGGGCCTCGACTTTATTCTGACCGCGTTGATGTTTGGAGATTTCTGATGCGTATCCGCACCCTGGAAATTGGTGTTGGCCTGTTCCTGCTGGCCGGCCTGCTGGCCTTGCTGCTGTTGTCGCTGCGGGTCAGCGGGTTGAACGTGGCGAGCAGCGACACCTATAAGCTCTACGCGTATTTCGACAATATCGCCGGTCTGAGTGTCCGATCCAAGGTCACCATGGCCGGCGTTACGATTGGCAAGGTGACGGCGATCGACCTGGACCGCGAAAGCTACACCGGACGGGTCACCCTGGAAATCCAGAAGGACGTCGATATCCTGCCAATGGACTCGACGGCCTCGATCCTCACGGCCGGGCTGCTGGGCGAGAAGTATGTCGGCATCAGCGTCGGCGGCGAGGAGGAGACCCTCGGCGATGGCGACACCATTCGCGACACCCAATCGTCGCTGGTCCTGGAAGAACTGATCGGAAAGTTTCTGCTCAATTCCGTCAATAAAGAATGAGGAATGCCCGGATGATCACTGCACTGCGTCGTGGCCTGCTGGTTTGGCTGGCCCTTTTCTCACTGGTTGCCCTGGCGGCGCCGGATGCCCACCAGGTGATCCAGAAGACCACCGATGAACTGCTGGCCGATCTCAAGGCCAACAAGGCGCAATACCGGCAGGATCCGAATGCCTTCTACGAATCGCTCAATGACATCCTCGGTCCGGTCGTCGATGCCGAAGGGATTTCCCGCAGCATCATGACGGTCAAGTACTCGCGCAAGGCCAGTGCGCAGCAGATGGCGCGCTTCCAGGAAAACTTCAAGCGCAGCCTCATGCAGTTCTACGGCAATGCACTGCTCGAGTACGACAACCAGCAGATTCGCGTGCTGCCTGCCAGCGGCAAGCAGGGCACCGAGCGTACCAGCGTGGGCATGGAGGTCACCGGCCGCCAGGGCGAGGTCTATCCGGTGTCCTACACCATGGTCAACCATGGCGGTGACTGGATGGTGCGCAACGTGATCATCAACGGCATCAATATCGGCAAGCTGTTCCGCGACCAATTTGCCGACGCCATGCAGAAGAATGGCGATGACCTGGACAAGACCATCGACGGCTGGGCCGACGTAGTCGCGCGGGCCAAGGACACTCAGGCCGGCCAGCAGGCTGCGGGCGATGAGTGACGCGCGTGTAGAGAGCGGGGCGGACGGCAGCCTGATGCTGTCCGGCGTGCTCGATTACCAGACCGGGCCGGCACTGCGCCGCGAGGGCCAGGCATTGATCGGCGCGCGGCAGGGCGAACCGCTGCGCATCGATTGCTCGGCAGTCGAGAAGTCCAGTAGCGTCGGGCTTTCGCTGCTGCTGGCGTTCACCCGGGACGCCATCGCCGCGGCGCGCGAGGTGGTGATCGTCAATTTGCCAGAAGACATGCGGCAGATCGCTCGGGTATCCGGCCTGCTCGACGTGCTCTGCCTGTCGGACGAGAAACAAGGAGCGGTCTGATGTTGCTACGCTGGGCGGAGTCAACGCGCGTCAAGGTGCACCTGCTGGCTGAGTCGCTCGGCAACCTGCTGGTCGAGACCTTTCACTACCTGTCGCTGTTCGCCATCGGTGCCATCACCGCCTGGGCCGGGCTGCTGACCTTCCTCGGCATGCTCGGCAAGGGCAGTATCAGCGTCGACGATATCCTGTTGCTGTTCATCTACCTTGAGCTGGGTGCGATGGTCGGCATCTACTTCAAGACCAACCACATGCCGGTGCGGTTTCTGATCTACGTAGCGATCACCGCGCTGACCCGCCTGCTGATTTCCGACGTATCGCACCACCACGCGCCGGACATGGGCATTGTCTATATTTCCGGGGCGATCCTGCTGCTGGCGCTGGCCATCCTGGTGGTGCGCTTCGCGTCCTCGCGCTTCCCGGCGGTCGCCGCGCCGGGCCGACATCCGCTGCGCCGCGACGGCGATGCCGAATCCCTCGATTGAGTGGAGCTTGTCGGCCCGGCCGGCTTCGGGGTTCGCAGCCTTAGGGCTTTTTTGTATGATGGCCGGCCGCGCGCGTCCGGCGCCGATCGAGGTAGAACATGCAGGCCGTAGAAGTTAAGCAATTCCTGGAACAGAAGCTTTCGGGAGCCCAGGTGGAAGTCGAAGGCGAAGGCTGTAACTTCCAGCTCAACGTGATCAGCGACGAGTTGGCAGGCCTGAGCCCGGTCAAGCGTCAGCAGCAGATCTACGCGCACCTGAATCCGTGGATCGCCGACGGCAGCATTCACGCGGTCACGATGAAATTCTTCAGCCAGGCCGACTGGTCTGGGCGCAGCTGACCGCCGCGCGGTAGCCACCTCTTCAGCCCGTGGGCAACCCTTTGGTCGCCCGCGGCTCACTCTGCCAGCGCTTCGAGCCTGCGGGTTACGGGAACATCCATGGACAAATTGATCATTACCGGCGGTGCCCGCCTCGATGGCGAGATCCGCATCTCCGGTGCCAAGAATTCGGCCCTGCCGATCCTGGCCGCCACCTTGCTGGCCGACACACCGGTCACCGTCTGCAACCTGCCGCACCTGCACGACATCACCACCATGATCGAGCTGTTCGGCCGCATGGGCGTGCAACCGGTCATCGACGAAAAACTCAGTGTGGAAGTCGATGCCAGCAGCATCCAGACGCTGGTTGCGCCCTACGAACTGGTCAAGACGATGCGCGCGTCGATCCTCGTGCTCGGGCCGATGGTGGCGCGTTTCGGCGAGGCGGAAGTCGCCTTGCCGGGCGGCTGCGCGATCGGCTCGCGTCCGGTGGACCTGCACATCCGCGGGCTTGAAGCCATGGGCGCGCAGATCGACGTCGAGGGTGGCTACATCAAGGCCCGTGCACCGGCCGGCGGCCTGCGCGGCGCGCACTTCTTCTTCGACATCGTCAGCGTGACCGGCACCGAGAACATCATGATGGCGGCGGCGCTGGCCAATGGCCGTTCCGTTCTCGAGAACGCCGCGCGCGAACCGGAGGTCGTCGACCTGGCGAACTTCCTCAACGCCATGGGTGCGCAGATTTCCGGTGCCGGCACCGACACCATCGTCATCGACGGAGTCAAGCGGCTCGGCGGCGGGCGTTACAGTGTCATGCCCGACCGTATCGAGACCGGTACCTACCTGGTCGCTGCGGCGGCCACCGGCGGCCGGGTGAAGCTCAAGGATACCGACGCGACCCTGCTCGAAGCGGTGCTGCACAAGCTGGAGGAGGCCGGCGCGCAGATCGATACCGGCAGCAACTGGATCGAGCTGAACATGAAGGGCAACCGGCCAAAGGCGGTCAACGTCCGTACCGCGCCGTATCCGGCCTTCCCGACCGACATGCAAGCCCAGTTCATCGCCATGAACGCGGTCGCCGAGGGCACCGGCACGGTGATCGAGACGGTCTTCGAGAACCGCTTCATGCACGTCTACGAAATGAACCGCATGGGCTCGCAGATCCTCGTCGAAGGCAATACGGCGATCGTGACCGGCGTGCCGAAGCTCAAGGGCGCACCGGTCATGGCGACCGACCTGCGCGCCTCGGCGAGTCTGGTGATCGCCGGGCTGGTGGCCGAAGGCGATACCCTGATCGACCGCATCTACCACATCGATCGCGGCTACGAGTGCATCGAGGAAAAGCTGCAGCTGCTCGGCGCCAAGATCCGCCGTGTACCGGGCTAGATCTGCGAGGCGCCTGCCTGCTAGGGCAGGCGCGTCCGCCGAGACCGGCGCTCGCGCGCCACGGCCAACGCCACGGTTGGCATCCACAGGCTTCAAGGAACATCGTCCATGCTCACCATCGCCCTGTCCAAAGGTCGGATCCTCGACGACACGCTGCCGTTGCTGGCGGCGGCTGGCATCGTGCCGACCGAGAATCCTGAAAAAAGCCGCAAGCTGATCATTCCCACCACGCAGGACGACGTGCGGCTGCTGATCGTGCGCGCCACCGACGTGCCGACCTACGTCGAGCACGGCGCGGCGGATCTGGGCGTGGCCGGCAAGGACGTGCTGATGGAGTACGGCGGCCAGGGCCTCTACGAGCCGCTTGACTTGAAAATCGCCAACTGCAAGCTGATGACCGCGGGCAAGGTGGGGGCGCCTGAGCCAAAAGGACGGCTGCGGGTCGCAACCAAGTTCGTCAACGTCGCCAAGCGTTATTACGCCGAGCAGGGACGGCAGGTCGACATCATCAAGCTCTACGGCTCGATGGAGCTGGCGCCCCTGGTCGGGCTGGCCGACAAGATCATCGACGTGGTCGACACCGGCAACACGCTGCGCGCCAACGGGCTGGAACCCCAGGAACTGATCGCCATGATCAGCTCGCGACTGGTGGTCAACAAGGCCTCGATGAAGATGCAGCACGCCCGCATCCAGGCACTGATCGACGCCCTGCGTGCGGCTATCGGGCAGCCAGCCTGACGGTCGGCCAGCGGAGACCGTCAACTCTCAAATTTCCGGGTGCCCGGCCGAGCGGCTTGTTAAGCTAGGGCGCCTGAAACAGCTCGCTCGTAATCTTTCCGAGGCCTGCCATGACTGCTTCCTTCGATCTTCGCCGACTCAATGCTGCCGATCCCGGATTCTTCGCACATCTGGATCATCTGCTCAGTTGGGAGAGCGTCTCCGACGAAGGCGTCAACGGACGGGTGCTGGAGATCATCCGGGCGGTGCGTGAGCGCGGCGATGCGGCCGTGGTCGAGTTCACCCGGCGTTTCGACGGCCTCGAGGTGGCGTCCATGGCCGATCTGATCCTGCCACGCGAGCGTCTCGAACTTGCGCTCGAGCGCATCAGCCCGGCCCAGCGCCAGGCGCTGGAGGCCGCTGCCGAGCGGGTCCGGCTCTATCACGAGCGCCAGAAACAGGATTCCTGGACCTACACCGAAGCCGACGGCACGGTGCTCGGGCAACAGGTTACACCGCTCGACCGTGCAGGTCTCTACGTCCCCGGCGGCAAGGCGTCTTATCCCTCTTCGGTTCTGATGAACGCCATTCCGGCCAAGGTTGCCGGCGTGCCCGAAGTGGTCATGGTGGTGCCCACGCCGCGCGGCGAGATCAACGAACTGGTGCTGGCCGCGGCCTGCACCGCCGGGGTCGACCGGGTGTTCACCATCGGCGGCGCCCAGGCGGTCGCGGCGCTGGCCTACGGCACCGAGAGCGTGCCGCCAGTGGACAAGATCGTCGGCCCGGGCAATATCTATGTCGCCACGGCCAAGCGCCATGTGTTCGGCAAGGTCGGCATCGACATGATCGCCGGTCCGTCCGAGATTCTGGTGGTCTGTGACGGCCAGACCGACCCTGACTGGATCGCCATGGACCTGTTTTCCCAGGCCGAACACGACGAGGACGCGCAGTCCATCCTGGTCAGCCCGGACGCGGCATTTCTCGATCGCGTCGCCGCCAGCATCTCGCGCCTGCTGCCCACGCTGGAGCGCCGCGAGATCGCTGAGGCGTCGCTGAAGGGACGCGGCGCGCTGATCCAGGTGGCCGACATGCAGGAAGCCATCGCGGTAGCCAACCGCATCGCCCCCGAGCACCTCGAGCTGTCGGTGGCCGAGCCGGAGCAGTGGCTGCCGCAGATCCGTCACGCCGGGGCGATCTTCATGGGCCGCTACACGGCCGAGGCGCTCGGCGATTATTGCGCCGGCCCCAACCACGTCTTGCCGACGTCGGGTACTGCGCGGTTCTCCTCGCCGCTGGGCGTCTACGACTTCCAGAAGCGTTCGTCGATCATCCATTGCTCGGCCGAGGGTGCCTCGGAACTGGGCAAGATCGCCTCGGTGCTGGCCCGTGGCGAATCGCTGACGGCTCACGCCCGTAGCGCTGAATACCGGATAAAGCGCTAAAGACGAACAAATCGCTGCGGGCTTGAAGACTGGGTGTGTAGGAGCGAGCCTGCTCGCGAAGCGCCTTGAAAAGCTTCGCCGGCAAGCTGGTTCCTATGGGTTGGGTGGCGCAGCCAAGGTTGGCCCTGCGCGCGTGCATCTTCGTTCAGCCTCCAGCGATCAAACCATTTGAATACCAAAGGGATAAGGCCGATGAGCAAATTCTGGAGCCCCTTCGTCAAAACGCTGGTCCCCTATACCCCGGGCGAGCAGCCGAAGCTGGCCAATTTGGTCAAGCTCAACACCAACGAGAACCCCTACGGGCCGTCCCCTCGTGCGCTCGCGGCCATGCAGGCTGAGCTGGGCGACGCACTACGGCTGTATCCCGATCCGAGCGGTGAGCGCCTCAAGCAGGCAGTGGCGGACTACTACGGCGTGCGGCCGGCGCAGGTGTTCGTCGGCAACGGCTCTGACGAGGTGCTCGCGCATGCCTTCCACGGCCTGTTCCAGCACGACAAGCCATTGCTGTTTCCCGATGTCACCTACAGTTTTTATCCGGTGTACTGCGGCCTGTACGGCATTGCCTATGAAACGGTCGCGCTGGATGCGCAGTTCCGCATCGACGTGACGCACTATCAGCGCCCCAACGGCGGGATCATCTTCCCCAATCCCAACGCGCCGACCGGCTGTCTGCTCGGGCTCGAAGCGGTCGAGCAACTGTTGCAGGCGAATACCGAGTCGGTGGTACTGGTGGATGAAGCGTATGTTGACTTCGGGGGTGTCTCGGCCATTGCGCTGGTGAATCGCTACCCGAACCTGCTGGTCACCCAGACGCTGTCGAAGTCGCGTTCGCTGGCGGGTCTGCGGGTCGGTCTGGCGGTAGGCCATCCGGACCTGATCGAGGCGCTGGAGCGCATCAAGAACAGCTTCAACTCCTATCCTCTCGACCGCATCGCAATCGCCGGCGCGGCGGCTGCCTTCGAGGATCGTGGCTACTTCGAGCAGACCTGCCGGCAGGTCATGGAGAGCCGCGATGCGGTGGTCGCGGCGATGGGTGGGCTGGGCTTCGAGGTGCTGCCTTCGGCCGCCAACTTCGTTTTCGCCCGCCATCCGCAGCGCGATGCCGCGACGCTGGCCGCGGGGCTGCGCGAGCAGGGCGTCATCGTCCGGCATTTCAAGCAGCCTCGGATCGAGCAGTTCCTGAGAATCACCATCGGTACGCCGGAACAGAACCAAGCCCTGCTCGATGCCTTGACCGAGCTCTGCTGAGGCGGCCTGCAACCGCTTCGCTCCGGGGCGGTTCTCAAGCACCTCGTGCCAGGGTGCCGGTAATCGGAGCAGTCGTGGGGCCGCCCTGGTTGTTGCACCTGCGCGGGCAGTTTATTGCGGCGCTTTCTCAACCAGCGGACGCATCCCCACTTCGGCGGTCAGGGTCATGGGCGAGCCGTTGCGCAAGATGTCGATGTCGATCTTGTCGCCGGGGCGGACGCGGGCGACCTGATTCATCGAGCTGCGCCCGTCGCTGGCCTGTTCGCCGTCGATACTCAGGATCAAGTCGCCGGGCAGCAGTCCGGCGCGTTCTGCAGGGCCGTCCCGATAGACGCCAGCAACCACAATTCCGGGGCGACCTGCCTGGCCAAAGGACTCGGCCAGTTCCGGGGTCAGCGACTGTACCTCGACGCCGAGCCAGCCCCGTATCACCTGGCCATGCTCGACGATGGAGCGCATCACGTCCATGGCGAGCTTGACTGGAATCGCAAAACCGATGCCCTGCGAGCCGCCGGACTCGGAAATGATCGCCGTGTTGATGCCGATCAGGTGGCCCGCGGTGTCGACCAGCGCGCCGCCTGAGTTGCCGCGGTTGATAGCCGCATCGGTCTGGATGAAGTCTTCGTAGGTGTTCAGGCCGAGCTGGTTGCGCCCGGTGGCACTGATGATGCCCATGGTGACGGTCTGACCGACGCCGAAGGGGTTGCCGATAGCCAAGGTTACGTCGCCGATGCGAATGCCGTCCGAGCGGCCGATGGTGATCGCAGGCAGGTCGGCCAGATCGATCTTCAGCACCGCGAGGTCGGTTTCCGGGTCGCTGCCGATCACGCGGGCCAGCGTCTCTCGGCCGTCGCGAAGGGCCACGACGATCTGCTCGGCATTTGCGGTGACGTGGTTGTTGGTCAGCAGATAGCCTTCCGGACTCATTATTACCGCCGAGCCGAGACTGGACTCCATGCGTCGCTGCCGCGGCAGGCTGTCACCGTAGAAGCGGTGGAACAGCGGGTCATCCTTAAGCATCGGCGGCTGGTTCGCGCTGTCGATCACCTTGGTGGTGTACAGGTTGGCCACCGCCGGTGCCGCACTGCTCACCGCGCTGGCATAGGAGTAGGGGCCCTGCTGGGCGATGCCGACCGGCGGCGCCTGCTGCAGCCGGTATTCCGGCTCGGCGTCGAGGCCGACCAGGTGCGGGTACCGCTGGATGATCAGCAGGGCCACCAGCAGGCCCACCAGCAACGGCCAGCCGATAAAACGCAGGGCATTGATCATCGCGATTGGGGGTCCGAACAGGTTGCGGAGGCCGAGAGCGCCTCTTAAGGTGGCGGCATTATACGAAGCTGGCGACGAAATGCAGCCTTGCCGATAGTGAAACTGCACGGCGACGCGCAATCGCTGCCGAAGGCCGGCTGCCGCGCTTCGCTGACGCCATGGTCGGCGTCTGAGGGCAGTTGCCCGGCAATCGCTTCCACACGAGGAAACTGGCAATGGCCGTAGTGCTGAAAACCCTGGTCGACGAAGCCGACCGTTACCTCAATGCCGCCCGCATCGCGGACTACTGCCCCAACGGGCTGCAGGTGGAGGGCCGCGGGCAGGTGCAACGGATCGTTAGCGGCGTCACCGCGAGCCAGGCGTTGCTCGATGCGGCCGTCGAGCTGCAGGCCGATCTGGTGCTGGTCCACCATGGGTATTTCTGGAAAAACGAAGATCCCCGTGTGGTCGGCATCAAGCAGCGCCGCCTGAAGACCCTGCTACAGCACGACATCAGCCTGCTGGCCTACCACCTGCCGCTCGACGTGCATCCGCAGGTCGGCAACAACGTGCAGCTGGCCCAGCGCCTCGGCTTTACTGTCGAGGGCCCACTGGATCCGCACGACCCGCGTTCGGTCGGGCTGGTCGGCTCGCTCGACGCTCCGCTGACGCCGGCTGAGCTGGGAGCACGCGTTGCGGCGGCCCTGGACCGGGTGCCGTTAGTGGTCGAGGGCGCGCGCCCGATCAGGCGCATCGCCTGGTGTACCGGTGGTGCCCAGGGCTATATCGACCAGGCTGTCGCCGCCGGAGCGGACGCTTACCTGACCGGCGAGGTATCCGAACCTACCGTGCACATCGCCCGGGAAAACGGGCTGAGCTTCATCGCCGCGGGGCACCATGCCACCGAACGCTACGGCGTACAGGCATTGGGCGAATACCTTGCGCAGCATTTCACCCTCGATCACCGCTTCATCGACTGTCCGAACCCCGCCTAATAGCACTGTGGCGGGGGCTCCCCGGCGATTTTGCGGGAGCGGGCCTCCGCCTGCGCCCGGCATAAAGCTAGTGCATTTCGATCTAAGAGACGGCCTGATTAGAATTTTGTGCCGTGCTAAAGTTGCGCCCTCGTTCCGGCCGAGCCGGCCGTCCACCTGCCCATTCGTGAGTAGCCATGGTTGACAAACTGACGCATCTGAAACAGCTGGAGGCGGAAAGCATCCACATCATCCGTGAGGTGGCCGCCGAGTTCGACAACCCGGTGATGCTCTATTCCATCGGCAAGGATTCGGCCGTGATGCTGCACTTGGCGCGCAAGGCCTTCTTTCCCGGCCGCCTGCCGTTTCCGGTCATGCACGTGGACACCCGCTGGAAATTCCAGGAAATGTACCGCTTCCGCGAGAAGATGGTCACCGAGATGGACCTGGACCTGATCACCCACGTCAATCCCGATGGCGTGGCGCAGGGCATCAACCCTTTTACCCACGGCAGTGCCAAGCACACCGACATCATGAAGACCGAGGGCCTCAAGCAGGCGCTGGACAAGCATGGTTTCGATGCGGCCTTCGGCGGCGCCCGGCGCGACGAAGAAAAGTCCCGTGCCAAGGAGCGCGTCTATTCCTTCCGCGACAGCAAGCACCGCTGGGACCCGAAGAACCAGCGCCCCGAGCTGTGGAACGTCTACAACGGCAACGTGAAGAAAGGCGAGTCGATCCGCGTCTTTCCGCTGTCGAACTGGACCGAACTGGACATCTGGCAGTACATCTACCTGGAGCAGATCCCGATCGTGCCGCTGTACTTCGCCGCCGAGCGAGAAGTCATCGAGAAGAACGGCACCCTGATCATGATCGATGACGAGCGCATCCTCGAGCACCTCACCGACGAGGAAAAGGCCCGCATCGAGAAGCGCATGGTTCGCTTCCGTACCCTTGGTTGCTACCCGCTGACTGGCGCCGTCGAATCCACCGCGACTTCCCTGCCGGAAATCATTCAGGAAATGCTGCTGACGCGTACGTCCGAACGTCAGGGCCGCGTCATCGACCACGATGGCGCCGGCTCGATGGAAGAAAAGAAACGTCAGGGCTACTTCTAAGGATTCCGCACCATGTCTCATCAGTCTGATTTGATCAGCGAGGACATCCTCGCGTACCTGGCCCAGCACGAGCGCAAAGAGCTGCTGCGCTTTCTCACGTGCGGCAACGTCGACGACGGCAAGAGCACCTTGATCGGGCGCCTGCTGCACGACTCGAAGATGATCTACGAAGATCACCTCGAGGCGATTACCCGCGATTCGAAGAAGTCCGGCACCACGGGCGATGACGTTGATCTCGCGTTGCTGGTTGACGGTTTGCAGGCCGAGCGCGAGCAGGGCATCACCATCGATGTCGCGTACCGCTATTTCTCCACCGCCAAGCGCAAGTTCATCATCGCCGATACCCCCGGTCATGAGCAGTACACGCGCAACATGGCCACCGGCGCCTCGACCTGCGACCTGGCGATCATCCTGGTCGATGCGCGCTACGGCGTGCAGACCCAGACCAAGCGCCACAGCTTCATCACCTCGCTGCTGGGCATCAAGCACATCGTCGTGGCTATCAACAAGATGGACCTGATGGACTTCGATCAGTCCGTTTTCGAACGCATCAAGGCCGATTACCTGGCGTTTGCCGACCGCATCGAGCTCAAGCCGTCGTCGCTGCACTTCGTGCCGATGTCTGCCCTCAAGGGCGACAACGTGGTGAATCGTTCCGAACGCGCGCCTTGGTATGAAGGGCAGTCGCTGATGGAGATTCTCGAGAGCGTCGAGATCGCTGGCGACCGCAACTTCGAGGACCTGCGCTTCCCGGTGCAGTACGTCAACCGTCCTAACCTTAATTTCCGAGGCTTCGCTGGCACGCTAGCCAGCGGCATCGTGCGTAAGGGCGATGAAGTGGTGGTCCTGCCTTCTGGCAAGCGCAGCACCGTCAAGTCCATCGTCACCTATGACGGTGAGCTGGAGCAGGCGACCCCGGGTGAAGCCATCACGCTGACGCTCGAAGACGAGATCGATGTATCCCGTGGCGACATGCTGGTGCATGCCGACAACCAACCGCGGATCGCCGACAGCTTCGAGGCGATGCTGGTGTGGATGGCCGAGGAACCGATGCTGCCGGGCAAGAAATACGACTTCAAGCGTGCCACGAGCTACGTGCCCGGCTCGGTCGCGAGCATTACCCACCGGGTCGACGTCAACACGCTGGAGCATGGTGCGGCGAGCAGCCTGGCGCTCAACGAGATCGGCCGCGTGAAGATCGCGCTGGACGCCCCTGTTGCGCTGGATGGCTACGCACAGAACCGCACCACGGGCGCCTTCATCATCATTGACCGTCTCACCAACGGCACCGTGGGCGCGGGGATGATCATTGCCGATCCGGTCGCTCACGGGGCCTCCGGCCACCACGGTGCGCTGGCTCACGTTTCCACCGAAGAGCGTGCGAGCCGCTTCGGCCAGCAGCCGGCCACCGTGCTGTTTACCGGCCTCTCCGGCGCCGGCAAGAGCACCCTGGCCTATGCCGTGGAGCGCAAACTGTTCGACATGGGGCGCGCGGTGTATGTGCTGGATGGCCAGAACCTGCGTCACGACCTGAACAAGGGCCTGCCGCAGGACCGTGCCGGGCGCACCGAAAACTGGCGCCGTGCCGCCCACGTGGCGCGCCAGTTCAACGAGGCCGGGTTGCTCACCCTCGCCGCGTTCGTCGCTCCGGATGCAGAAGGTCGCGAACAGGCGAAGGCGCTGATCGGTGCGGATCGAGCTATCACTGTCTATGTGCAGGCTTCTCCCCAGGCCTGCCAGCAGCGTGACCCGCAAGGTCTGTATGCCGCCGGTGGCGACAACATACCGGGCGAGTCCTTCCCCTACGATGTGCCTGTGAACGCCGATCTGGTGATCGACACCGAAGCGCTGACGGTCGAGGAGAGTGTTAAGCAGGTTATTGATCTGCTGCGCAAGCGTGGCGCTATCTGACCGATGTGCTGAGACATTCCGCCTTGGACAGCCAGGGCGTTCAGGCCGGATGATCAACCCCGCCCAAGTGGCGGGGTTTCTTTTTGTGGTGGCAGGCGGATCGCCTAAGGATGATCACCGATTTGAGGCGTGGCACTTGCAACCCTTACGGGCCTTATTGCACCACGTATTTCAAAATGTCCACGACTTGGTCGGTGGTGGTAGCCCAAGCCATGGCCGCCGCATCAACTTCCTTCAGCGGATGCACGATATCGTCCTTATGCAGCGTGACATAAGGCTTGCCCAGCGCCGCGCAGTAACCGGCATCAAACGCCGCGTTCCACTGCTTGTACTTGTCGCCGAAACGCACCACCACGAGGTCCGCTTGCTGGATCAATGTCTTGGTGCGGATTGCGTTGACCTTGGACGACTTGTGATCGCGCCAGAAGGCATTCGGCTCGGCACCTAGGCAATCACCGGCGGCGTCGCTGGCTTCGTGATCGGTTACAGCTGAAGTAAAAAGCACATCCAATCCGGCTGCGGCGGCGCCGCGCTTGATCTCGTCGCGCCAGTCGGTATGAATTTCGCCGGACAGGTAAACGGTAAAGCTCATGCATCCTCCTGAGGTTTTGGGCCATGCTCGGCTTGGCAAAGAGCGCTCGATGCTAGCCCGGTAGGCGCCCCAGGGCCAGCCGCTGGCGGCGATCATGCTTTTTGGCAAGCGCCCCATTGCGGCGAATATGGCGCCCGGCTGGTTCAGTCAGGCGCATTCTGCATAGTGGCGGCCTGTACGATACGGCTAGGAGGCCTCGGCGAGAATCCGGAAGAACACAGTCTCTAGTGACACGGCGGGCTTGACGGTCAGCAGGTGACCGCCTGTGTTGCCCAGCTGCGCGATGTTAGCCGGTAGCTCGCTTTGCGCAAGCTCGCACTCGAACTCGCCGGGGCGAAGCGCGACGCACGCGGGCGTCAGTGGCTGGTCCGCCTGATAACGCAGGATGAAACAGTCTGCGCGCTCGGCAGCCAGCTCGCGCGGAGAGCGTACGGTGACCAACTGACCCTGGTTAATAAAGCCGAAACGGTCGGCAATACGCTCCACATCATGCAGCACATGAGAGGTGAAGAAGATTGCGCCACCCTGTTTCTTGTATTCATTGAGTATCTCGACGACATCCTTGCGGCCCACTGGGTCCAGGCCGGACAACGGCTCATCGAGGATCAGCAACCGCGGCTCAACGGCCAAGGCATGCGCCAGCGCGACCCGTTGCGCGGTGCCTTTGGACAGTTCGCGCATCCGCCGCTTGACGGTGCCATCTACGGAAAACCGCTCTAGCCATTGGAGGCACCAGGCGTTGGCATCGCTGCGCTTGATGCCGTACATGGACAAGCCCATGCGCAGGATTTCCAGTGGCGTGAACTGGTCATACAAGGCGGGTGCTTCCGGCACATACGCCATGCCCCGGCGCGCTTCGGCACGGCGGGCATCGGTGCCGTAAAGCGTTACTTGGCCCTGATAGTCGTTGATGATGTCCAGCATGATCTTGATGGTCGTGGACTTGCCGGCGCCGTTAGGGCCGACAAACCCGAACACCTCTCCTTCGGACAGGCTGAAGCTGACATCACGCACCGCCTGGACGTGCTTGCCCTTGGAACGGTAGGTATGGCTGACGCCTTTGAACTCCACGGCTGCGCTCAAGGCTGTTCCTCCAGTCCGGCGATCTTCAGTTTTTTCAATTCGATGCGCCCGTTCTTCAGCTCGTAGCCGAGGCGCAGCGGGTCGGTTGGTAGGCTTTCAATCAGGTGCTGTTTGACCAGCTGATCGAGGGATGACAGCGGCCCGTGCGCTTGCTCGTAACGTCGCTGCGCCTCGCGCAATGTAACCAGACCCTGCAGTCGGATGACGCGCTTGTCGAGCATATCGCGCAGCTTGGGGTCGGCTGCGCTGTCTCGTTGTTGGGTCAGGTAGTTCAGCGCCAGACGCTCATCCGCGAACTGCTCGGCGCGCAGCATGACCGCCAGCTTGCGCATCGCGGCGGCGTTCTGGGTGGAGCGCGCTGCGCCGATTTCCAGCATGCGAGCCGCTTCTTCGTTGTTGTGCTGAAAGAACGAGAGGTTGATGCCATAGAAAAACGGCGGAAATTCATCCCAGAAGCGGCACGCGACGGCAGCGCGCAGCACCTTGTTGCCTTCCTCCACCGCGCCGCCCCAGGTCAGCAGGCCGTTGGCCAGATAGTAGTTGTCCTCATGGCAGGGATTGAGCCGCGCGACTTCGTTTTGCGCGCGCACCAGATAACCGGTGTCGACGCCGCGGTCATCCAGGCCGGTGGCGGCGAGGCGCATGGTTTCCAGTTCGGCGGCAAGAAAGCGGTCGCCGCCGTGCAGCGCCACCAGCAGCGGCGCTGAAATAACCACCCGGTCAACGAAAAACTGAGGCGGCGGCACCATCGGCTCCCGGGCCCTCCAGGCGGCAATCCCTGCAAACAAGGCTAAGCCCAGCAGGGCGACCATCAAGGCATGCCGTGAGCGCATATCAGGCGAAACGCTTACGTTGCAGGGCCCATACCGCCAAACCGAGCAGCCCGATCGTGTAGGCGGTACTCGACAGTACCAGCCACGGCCAGTCAGGCGGGAGCAGATCCATACGCCCGTACAGGGCGATCATACGCACATCGAGCGCTCCCAGGTCCGGGAGCAAGTAGCCTAGTAGTCCGACGCTCGAGCGGTAGGTTTCGGCATCGCCCACCACCGCCGCGTTGCGGCTCAGCAGTTCGACGATGGCGCCGAACGAGCGCGCAACGAGCATAAAGCCGAAGGTGCCGATCAGTACGAAACTTGGCGTGGAGGCGACCACTGCGAGAAGCGTGGCGATGGCCGTCAATACCAGCAGGTCGAGGCCAATAAAGCCGACAGTGACCAGATGCGGGTGGCCCAACGCAACCGGCGTGCTTTGCGCATAGCCCTGGCCAACCAGGCGGACCAATAGCGCCAGTGCGCCAGCCAGAACCAGTAGCAGCCCGAGCGTCAGCACCGCGATGGCAAAAAATCGGCCAAGCAACAGGCTGTGACGGGGGTGCGGATAGGACAGGGTGTTGAGGAAGTAACGCCTATCGAACTCGCGGGACACCAGTTCCTGGGTCATCAGCACCAGCACCAGCGGCAAAAGCAGGCGCATTACCGACAGGCCGACATCCAGCGCCACGGTGGCGGGTTGTCGACCGCTAAACTGGGCGGCCAGCAGGGCGGACAAGGCGAGCACCAGCAGCGAACAACCGGCCAGCCAGAGATAGCGAGCGCGCAAGGCGAGACGAACGCCAACCAGGAAGTCAGAGGGATACGTCATGGGCGGCCATTAAATAGTTTTGGAAAGCGAAGTGGTAGCGGTAGGTGACGATGGAAATATACCCGCATGGGTAGGCAGTTTCGCAGAAAAAACTGCTGCCGCGGAGAATTACGGAAGCGCCTTCGGCAATTCTATTCTGCGGGCTATTATTTTAAGACTTATTCGATAGTATCAATGCTATCGAATTTCTTACATCGGTTTTGGCGGATGCATCGTTTGCTCTGGATCGATAATCTTGAAATAACGGTAGTGCAATCGTTGTGATAATCGCAATTATAGCTATAACTATCAACAATTCAATCAAACTAAAAGCAGATGATCTAATTTTTGACATCTCGTACTCGCAACAGATAAGGGGCGCTATGCGCCCCTTATTTGTTTTAGTCAATTGCGACTAGAGGATCCAGCGCTGCAGCTGTGCAGTTAGCCGCTAGGTTTTTCTGTACAACGGAGCCGCCTCTGCTGCTCGCTAGGAACCCGGAGTAGCTCGGAGCGGCGAGTGTGATTGTTTGACCGACGTTGGTATCGTTGCAGGAAGTGTGGTTATACGTTGCGGGCGTCGTACCTTCCGCAGGAGTTTCTACTGCGCAAGTGATTTCTGCCCTGCGGCTACCGCCTTCATGGCACGCTGCTACGGTAATAGTGCTTGTGGCTTCGTCGCACTCGTATCCACCATTTACGCGATTCGATAAGTTCAGAGTTACAGAATTCGCTAGGAGCGGGCAAGCGGTGGTGTCTATTGACTGGCCGCTAGTAAACTCGACAGCACTAGCGATAGTTGAAAAGCTTAGGCCAATGACAAAGGCAGTAGCCAGGACGTTAATTTTCATCGATCTATCCTCAGATAAAAGGTCAGCTTACAGCTGAGAAGCAGTCATTACGCTGATATTGTTCTTTACGTCTGCTTGGGCAACCGTATCGTTTGCCTTTGCTCTATATTCGTTGAACTGAGGAATAGCGATGGCAGCTAGAATACCGATGATCGCAACCACAATCATCAACTCAATCAGGGTAAAACCTTTTTGCTTCTTGATGGACTTCATTGAAAAGCTCCTTGTTGGTGAGGTCGTTGGACCTGGTGAGACAGGAGCAGCTTCTGTGCCAAGCGGGGCGGGGTGCTTGGGTTAGGCCTCCGAAGTGTGTTGTGAGTCAAGGTTTTCGGGGTTGGGTGGTTCGTTAGGTTGGTGGGGATTTGTTGCGCAGGGGGGGCGGCCGGAGATTGCTTTCGCCGCGGGGCGCGCCTCTTGTTAACGAGTGGCAGCGGTGGTTGGCCCCTTGCGTTGCGCGGTTTGAAGGGGGTTGCCGGCGGCTGCGTGCGCTTTGTGTGGGAGGCCCGCCCTCGGGGCGAAGCTTTTGTTAGGGCAGGCTCTGCCTGCCGTTCGCCGCAGGCGCGCCTTCCACAGAAAATCAATTTGAATTTCGAGGTTGTGGCGCTGAGTGGGCGGGAAAGACGCACGGTGTCAGCTGGTTTTTTACCGTGTCAGTCAGCAAGTGACACTTTTTGCCACGTCGTTTCGGCGAGTTTGGCGCTTAAAGGGAAACACGTTATAAGGGCGCGATATTCTCCAGCCTGTATAGGCCGCTCGATGAACGAAAATGCTCCCCTCGGTGGTTTGGCACGCCAGCTCGTGCTGGTCGGTCAGCTAGAAGAAAAGGTCGCGCTGCAGGCGCAACAGCAGGCACAGCGCAACCAGGTGCCCTTGGTGTCCTGGCTGGTGCAGAACAAGCTGATCAAAAGTCGGACGGTGGCCGAGCTGGCGGGTGAGCAGTTCGGTGTGCCGTATTTCGACCTGAGCACGCTGGACACCGAAACGCAGCCCAAGGAGCTCATCAGCGAAAAGCTGGTGCGCCAGCATCGGGTGCTTCCGCTGCAGCGGCGCGGCAACAAGCTGTACGTGGCGGTGTCCGATCCGACCAATCATCAGGCCATCAACGACATTCAGTTCAATACCGGCCTCTCCGTCGAAGCGGTGCTGGTCGAGGATGACCGGCTTGGCGATGCCATCGAGAAACTGTTCGAATCGGCGAACACGACGCTGGACGGGCTGACCGATTCAGACCTCGATGAGCTCGACATCGAGTCTGGCGACGGGCAGGCCAACAAGGAAGAAGGCGAGCACAATGCGGCGGATGACGCGCCAGTGGTTCGCTTCGTCAACAAGATGCTGCTGGATGCGATCAAGCGCGGCTCTTCGGACCTGCACTTCGAACCCTACGAAAAATCCTACCGTGTCCGTTTCCGTACCGATGGCGTACTGCACGAGGTGGCGAGGCCGCCGGTGCAATTGGTCAGCCGAATCTCGGCGCGCCTGAAGGTCATGGCGGCACTGGACATTGCCGAGCGCCGCAAGCCGCAGGACGGGCGAATCAAGATGAAAGTCTCGAAGACCAAGTCCATCGATTTTCGCGTCAACAGTCTGCCGACGCTGTGGGGCGAAAAGATCGTCATGCGTATCCTCGACTCGTCCAGCGCCAAGATGGGGATCGATGCGTTGGGTTATGAGGAAGATCAAAAGGCGCTGTACATGGCTGCGCTTAAGCAGCCGCAAGGAATGATTTTGGTCACAGGCCCGACGGGTTCAGGCAAGACGGTTTCCCTGTACACCGGGCTGAACATCCTGAACACCGTCGACGTGAACATTTCCACGGCCGAGGATCCGGTAGAAATCAACCTCGAGGGCATCAACCAGGTCAACGTCAACCCGCGCCAGGGCATGGACTTTGCTCAGGCCCTGCGGGCCTTTCTGCGGCAAGACCCCGACATCATCATGGTGGGTGAGATTCGCGACCTGGAAACTGCCGAGATTGCGGTCAAGGCCGCCCAGACCGGACACATGGTGATGTCGACGCTGCATACCAATAGCGCCGCCGAAACCCTGACCCGCCTGCGCAACATGGGCGTGCCTGCCTTCAACATCGCGACCTCGGTCAACCTGATCATTGCCCAACGACTGGCTCGCAAGCTGTGCCCGAGCTGCAAGAAGGAGGTCGAGGTTCCTCGTGAGGCGCTGTTGAAAGAAGGATTTCCTGAAGACCGCATTGGCAGTTTCCAGCTGTTCGGCCCGGTGGGCTGCGATAACTGCAACGGTGGCTACAAGGGCCGTGTCGGTATTTATGAAGTGGTTAAAATCACGCCGGCATTGCAGCGGCTTATCATGGAGGAAGGCAACTCCATCGATATCGCCATCCAGGCGCGCAAAGATGGTTTCAATGATCTGCGCATCTCCGGGCTGGTGAAGGCCATGAACGGCATCACCAGTCTCGAAGAAGTCAATCGCGTGACCAAGGATTAACCATGGCGGAAAAAGCGTTGAAGACCAGTGTGTTCACCTGGGAAGGGACTGACCGCAAGGGCAGCAAGATCAAGGGTGAGCTCTCCGGTCAAAGCCCGGCGCTGATCAAGGCGCAACTGCGCAAGCAGGGCATCAATCCGCTCAAGGTGCGCAAAAAGGCCGTCTCCTTGTTTGGCGCCGGCAAGAAAATCAAGCCGATGGACATTGCCCTGTTTACTCGGCAGATGGCGACCATGATGAAAGCCGGCGTACCGTTGCTTCAATCCTTCGACATCATTGGTGAAGGCTTCGACAATCCCAATATGCGCAAGCTGGTGGATGACGTGAAGCAGGACGTCGCAGCGGGTAACAGTTTTGCCGGTTCCTTACGCAAGAAACCTCAGTATTTCGATGACCTGTATTGCAACCTGGTGGAATCCGGCGAACAGTCCGGTGCGCTGGAAACGCTTCTGGACCGGGTCGCGACCTATAAGGAAAAAACTGAGCAGCTCAAGGCAAAGATCAAGAAGGCAATGACCTATCCGATCGCGGTGATCGTGGTGGCGATTATCGTATCAGCGATCTTGTTGATTAAAGTCGTGCCGCAGTTCGAGAGTGTGTTCGAAGGTTTCGGCGCCGAGCTGCCGGCGTTCACCATGATGGTGGTCGGGTTATCGCGGTGGCTGCAGGAATGGTGGTATCTCGTCGCGGTAGGGCTTTTCGTGGCTGCGTTTCTGTTCAAGCACAGCTACAAACGGTCAGAGAAGTTCCGCGATGCGCTTGATCGCGGGTTGCTAAAAACCCCCATCGTGGGGGACATCATGTACAAGGCCGTGGTGGCCCGTTATGCGCGCACCCTTGCCACGACGTTTGCTGCGGGTGTGCCGCTGGTCGATGCATTGGATTCTGTCGCGGGTGCCACTGGCAACGTGGTCTTTCGCAATGCGGTGGCGAAGATTCGCAACGATGTTTCCTCCGGCGTCCAGCTGAATTTCTCGATGCGGACGACGGGTGTTTTTCCTTCCATGGCGATCCAGATGACCGCTATCGGTGAGGAATCCGGTTCCCTGGATGAGATGCTGGACAAGGTGGCGGGTTTTTACGAGGACGAAGTCGACAATATGGTCGACAACCTCACCACCTTGATGGAGCCGATGATCATGGCGGTGCTGGGTGTGTTGGTAGGCGGCCTGATCATTGCCATGTATCTGCCAATCTTCCAGCTGGGCAGCGTGGTCGGCTAACCGATGATTTTCGAGATCCTGGCCAGCAATCTGCTGGCCTTTGTTTTGTGCGGCCTGCTGCTGGGCTTGCTGGTCGGCAGTTTTCTCAACGTGGTCATCCATCGCCTGCCGATCATGATGCAGCGCGACTGGCGGGCGCAGGCGCGTGAGTTTCTCGAGTTGCCGGCCGAGCCGGCGGCCACCTTCAATCTGGTGTTGCCGCATTCGCATTGTCCACACTGTGACCATCAGATTCGCGCCTGGGAGAACATTCCGCTGGTGAGCTGGCTGGCGCTGCGCGGAAAGTGCTCGGCGTGTCGTGCGCCGATCAGTCGTCGTTATCCGCTTGTTGAGCTGCTCTGCGGTGTGCTGTCGGCTTACGTCGCCTGGCATTTCGGCTTCTCCTGGCAGGCCGGGGCGATGCTGGTGCTGACCTGGGGTTTGCTGGCGATGAGCATGATCGACATCGACCACCAGTTGCTGCCCGACGCCATTGTGCTGCCGTTGCTCTGGCTGGGCTTGATCGTCAATGGCCTTGGGCTGTTCGCGCCTCTGCCTGATGCGCTGTGGGGGGCGATCGCTGGATACCTGAGCCTCTGGTCGGTGTACTGGTTGTTCAAGCTGGTGACCGGCAAGGAAGGGATGGGCTATGGTGATTTCAAGTTGCTGGCGATGTTGGGCGCCTGGGGTGGCTGGCAGGTCTTGCCGTTGACGATTCTGCTGTCCTCTGTCGTTGGCGCGGTGCTCGGCAGCCTCATGCTGCGGCTGCAAAAAGCCGAAAGCGGCACCGCGATTCCTTTCGGGCCCTATCTGGCCATCGCCGGCTGGATCGCCCTGCTCTGGGGAGACCGCATCACCTCGAGCTACTTGCAGTTCGCCAGGTTCTGAATGCATGCGCGATCTGGCGATGCTCCCTTGAGTGCTCCTGTTCCGGTGTGACGTTATCGGAACCGGCGGCCGGTCGGTTCGGTGCCTACCCTTGCATCGCAGGCTTTCAGGCGTTACTACTGCGCGTCGTTTTGCGTAGGGTGTGTCCTATGAAGCCTTGGATATTGGGTCTGACCGGTGGCATCGGCAGCGGCAAGAGCGCCGTGGTCGAGGCGTTTGGCCGGCTTGGGGTGCACTGGGTCGATGCCGACCATGCGGCGCGCTGGGTGGTCGAGCCGGGACGCCCCGCACTGGGTGCGATCGTCGACCGTTTCGGTGACGCCGTGCTGGCTGCCGACGGCACGCTTGATCGAGCGGCGCTTCGTGCAATTATCTTTCGTGACCCTGCCCAGCGGCAGTGGCTCGAGGCGCTGCTGCACCCGCTGATCCGCCAGGAGGTCGCCGAACATCTGGCGAGGGCCACCTCGCCTTACGCGATCATGGTGTCTCCGCTACTGGTCGAGTCCGGTCAGTATCGCCAGGTGGACCGGGTGCTGGTCGTCGATGTGCCGGAGGCGCTTCAGCTCGAGCGGGCCATGCGGCGCGACGCGTCCAGCGAGGCGCAGATCCGTGCCATTCTCGCGGCGCAGCTTAGCCGGGAAGCGCGCAAGCGTCATGCCGACGATCTGTTACTCAACGACCGCGACCTTGGCTGTATGGAGTGCGAGGTGGCACGCCTTCATTCGTTTTATCTGACATTGAGAGGAGGGCGGGAATGAGTGGTCCGATGGTGGAGTGCCCAACCTGCGGTGCGCCGGTGGAGTGGAGTGCGAAAAGCCCGGATCGTCCGTTTTGTTCCGAACGTTGCAAGCTCATCGATCTGGGTGCCTGGGCATCCGAAGCCCATGCGATTCCAGGAAATGAGCTCGAGGATGATCTGTTTTCAGATGACGTGCCGCCGCGCTCGCACTGACGCTGGCGCAGCGGTGTCGGTCAGGCCTTCCTGTTGCCGTCGTCCTTCCATGGCGCTTGGAGGTAGCGACTGCGGTTGAAGGTTTCCATCCAGTCCGGATAGAAGACCACCAGGGCGCTGACAACCGTTCCGTTGATAAAGGCTTCCGGAAACATGACCAGCCATAGGTAGCCAGCGAAATTTTCGAGCCAGGGCGGCATCGGATAGCGTCCATCGAATAGCAGGATGCCAAGGCCCGCGAGCACGCAGCACAAGGCGGCGAGGCCTGCAGCAAAAAAGCCAGAGAAGAAAATATAGACGAACAGGTTGCGGGGCTGGGTCCGCTCGACCGCGAGCGCGCAACATTCGGTCACTGCTATGGGTATCAGTACCAGCAGCACGCCATTGACGCCCAGGGCCGCCAGTTGCTGGTGGCCGGTGACAGCCAAGCCGAGCTGGGCGATAAACGCGGCGACAAACGCCAGTGGCCAGTCCAGCAGCAGCGTGACCGAGGTCAGGCCGATGAAGTGGAAGGACAGCCCCGAGTCAAAGTCGCGACGGACCAGCCACAGCAGAAAAATCGCCAACACGGCACCGAACAGCAAGTGTTGCCGGCGGGTATCGCTGAACAGTTCAATCCACGGCGCTCGCGCGCAGGCCCACAGCAAGGCGGCCGCGTACAGCAGCCAGCCAAGAAACAGGCTGGACGGTGCGAGCAGTTCGGCTGCGATCATCGCTCGGTGCGCCTTATGCGGGTGACGACCGCTGGCGAAGGCGGGCGTGTCCAGCCTCTTTGTCGCGGGCCAGTCGCCTCAGGGTGCGGGGTTGGGTTGCCGGACATGGATCGCCTCGATGCCCTCGAGCACATCGGTCGACAGCTTCAGGTCTAGGCTGGCAAGGTTGCTTTCCAGCTGATCGAGCGAAGTTGCGCCGATGATATTGCTGGTCACGAACGGCTGCTGCGTGACATAGGCCAGCGCCATCTGGGCCGGATCCAGACCGTGCGCTCCAGCAAGCTCGACGTACTGCGAGCACGCTGTCTGTGCCTGGGGATTGGAGTAGCGGGTAAAACGACTGAACAGGGAAATGCGTGCGCCGGCTGGGCGTGCGCCCTCTTCGTACTTGCCGCTGAGCATGCCAAACGCCAATGGCGAATAGGCCAGCAGTCCACATTCCTCACGCAGCGCGATTTCAGCGAGTCCTACCTCGAACGTCCGGTTGAGCAGGTTGTAAGGATTCTGGATCGAGACCGCCCGCGGCCAGCCGCGGGCCTCGGCGAGCTGAAGAAACTTCATCGTGCCCCATGGCGTTTCGTTCGACAGGCCGATATGGCGAATCTTGCCTGCCTTTACCTGCTCGTCCAGGACCCCCAACGTCTCCTCGGTCGGCGTGAAATCCTGTTTCTGGTGCCGATAGCCCAGTTGCCCGAAGAAGTTGGTGCTGCGTTCTGGCCAATGCAGCTGGTAGAGGTCGATCCAGTCGGTCTGCAGCCGCTGAAGGCTGGCATCCAGCGCGGCAACGATATGCTGCCGATTCATCTTGAGCTGGCCATCGCGGATATGCGTGATGCCGTTGCCGGGCCCGGCCACCTTGCTGGCGAGGATCCAGTCGGCGCGGTTGCCGCGCGCCTTGAAATAGTTGCCGATGTAGCGTTCGGTGGTGGCGTAGGTTTCGGGGCGCGGTGGCACCGGGTACATCTCGGCGGTGTCGAGGAAGTTAATGCCTGCGGCCCGGGCGCAATCGAGCTGGGCGAAGGCCTGGGCCTCGTCGTTCTGTTCTCCCCAGGTCATGCTGCCCAGGCACAGGGCGCTGACCTTCAGGTCGGTCCGGCCGAGTTGACGCTGTTCCATTCGGTGTCCTTTCGTCTGTGGGTGTGAGGGATCGGATTATGCCGCCGTCCGATTAGTTTCGTCGCGCGCTGTGGCGTGGACGGGTCTGGGGGCGGTAGGGCATCTGTCTGCGCGACCCGCTTGAGGCGAAGCGACCTTGACGAGGCGGCGCAGCGGTTCGAACGTGCTTGCTATTTCGCGCGTAATCCGGATAATTCCGCAGCCTGTCGCCGGGGATGCCTAGCCCGCTGACGCAAAAACCAGGTAGGGGATGCCTAGCCTACCGAACACTGCCGTAGCGGACGCGCTGACCCGAGCCCCCGATAGCGTCTGTTTCCGGCTGTCCTGGCCTTGCCAGGGCGAGCACCATTCAGTAAGATTCGCCGTCTTATTTTCAGGGCGGCCCCTGAGGCTATAACGAATGAAGACTTTTACTGCTAAACCGGAAACCGTCAAGCGCGACTGGTTCGTCGTCGACGCTGCCGGCCAGACCCTGGGTCGTCTGGCAACCGAAATCGCTAGCCGCCTGCGTGGCAAGCACAAGGCGGAATATACCCCTCACGTCGATACCGGCGACTACATCGTCGTTATCAATGCCGAGCAAGTGCGTGTGACCGGTGCCAAGACCACCGACAAGATGTACTACTCTCACTCCGGTTTCCCGGGTGGCATCAAGTCGATCAACTTCGAGAAGCTGATCGCCAAGGCGCCAGAGCGTGTGATCGAGACCGCGGTCAAAGGCATGCTGCCGAAGAACCCGCTGGGTCGCGACATGTACCGTAAGCTGAAGGTCTACAAGGGTGCCAGCCATCCTCATACCGCTCAGCAGCCCCAAGAACTGAAGATTTAACGGAATAGTTCATTATGTCGGCGACTCAAAACTACGGCACTGGCCGTCGCAAGACCGCAACCGCGCGCGTATTCCTGCGCCCGGGTACTGGCAAGATCTCCATCAACAACCGCGAGCTGGACAACTTCTTCGGGCGTGAAACCGCTCGCATGGTCGTTCGTCAGCCGTTGGAACTGACCGAGACCGTCGAGAAGTTTGATATCTACGTCACCGTTCTGGGTGGCGGCGTGAGCGGCCAAGCCGGTGCGATCCGTCATGGCATTACTCGCGCCCTGATGGAATATGACGAGACCCTGCGTCCTGCGCTGCGCAAGGCTGGTTTCGTAACTCGCGACGCCCGTGAGGTAGAACGTAAGAAGGTCGGTCTGCGCAAGGCGCGCAAGCGTCCGCAATACTCGAAGCGCTAATCGCTTCTCCAAAAAACGCCCGGCTTTTTCGAAGCTGGGCGTTTTTTTTTGGGCGATCGCCTGGCCATGCGACAGCATGTCGCGTTATGGAAGTCCCGGTTTCAGGGGCTTGGCGCTGAGTTGTATCCGGTTATTACCTTGTCATGGGAGGGGCTTTTCTTTACCATTTGGCGAATTTTTCGCGGCTGATTTTTGCGTAGTAGACGCCTGCTTTCGGTAGGCCATAAGAAACTGATGGGAGACGACTGAATGAGCAATGACGGCGTGAATGCTGGCCGGCGTCGCTTCCTCGTAGCCGCTACTTCGGTAGTAGGTGCTGCAGGAGCGGTGGGTGCCGCGGTCCCGTTCGTGGGATCGTGGTTCCCGAGTGCCAAGGCCAAGGCAGCCGGTGCACCGGTGAAGGTAAATATCGGGAAGATCGAGCCGGGCCAGCAGATGATTGCCGAATGGCGCGGTCAGCCGGTGTTCATTGTGCGCCGCACTGAAGAGGCGCTGGCGAATCTCGACAAGCTTACGGATACGGTTGCCGACCCGAAGTCCGAAGCATCGGTGCAGCCCACCTATGTCGACCCGGTCGTTCGCTCGATCAAACCGGAGGTGCTGATTCTCGTAGGACTCTGCACCCATCTCGGTTGTTCCCCGACCTTTCGTCCAGAAGTGGCGCCGCCTGATCTCGGGCCGGAATGGCTGGGCGGTTACTTCTGCCCGTGCCATGGTTCGAAATACGACCTGGCTGGCCGTGTCTACAAGGGGCAGCCTGCTCCTTTGAACCTGCCGGTTCCCCCGCATTCGTACGAGACGGACTCTGTGGTCGTAATCGGCGTTGATCAGGAGAAGGCATGATGAGCAAGTTCATGGAATGGGTTGATGCCCGCTTCCCCGCGACCAAGATGTGGGAAGACCATCTCAGCAAGTACTACGCACCGAAGAACTTCAACGTCCTGTATTTCTTCGGTTCGCTGGCGCTGCTGGTCCTGGTCAACCAGATTCTGACCGGTGTATGGCTGACGATGAGCTTCGAGCCGTCGGCCGAGGGCGCATTCGCGTCCGTCGAGTACATCATGCGCGACGTCGAGTACGGCTGGATCATCCGCTACCTGCATTCCACAGGTGCGTCGGCCTTCTTCATCGTTGTCTACCTGCATATGTTCCGTGGCATCCTCTACGGCTCCTACCAGAAGCCGCGTGAGCTGGTCTGGATCTTCGGCATGATGATCTATTTGGCGCTGATGGCCGAGGCCTTCATGGGCTACCTGCTGCCGTGGGGCCAGATGTCGTACTGGGGTGCCCAGGTGATCATTTCGCTGTTCGGTGCCATCCCGGTCATCGGTGGTGACCTGACCCAGTGGATCCGCGGCGACTATCTGATTTCGGGAATCACCCTGAACCGCTTCTTCGCGCTGCACGTCATCGCGCTGCCGATCGTGATCCTCGGGCTGGTTGTGCTGCACATCCTCGCGCTGCACGAGGTGGGCTCGAACAACCCGATGGGCGTCGACATCAAGAAGACCAAGAACGAAGCCGGCGTGCCGCTCGACGGCATTCCGTTCCATCCGTACTACACGGTGAAGGACATCGTGGGTGTGGTGGTGTTCCTGTTCGTGTTCTGCGCCATCGTGTTCTTCTTCCCCGAGATGGGCGGTTACTTCCTCGAGAAGCCGAACTTCGAAGTGGCGAACGCCTTCAAGACGCCAGCACATATCGCGCCGGTCTGGTACTTCACACCGTTCTACGCAATTCTGCGCGCCGTGCCGGACAAGCTCCTGGGTGTGATCGCCATGGGTGCTGCGATCGCTGTGCTATTCGTCCTGCCGTGGCTCGATCGCAGTCCGGTCAAGTCCATGAAGTACAAGGGCTGGATGAGCAAGGTAGCCCTGCTGGCGTTCTGCATCTCCTTCATCATTCTCGGCGTGCTTGGCGTGCTGGCTCCGACGCCTGAGCGCACACTGCTCGCGCGGATCTGCACGGCCGTCTACTTCGGCTACTTCATCCTGATGCCGTTCTATACCAAGCTCGAGAAGACCAAAGTAGTTCCGCAAAGGGTGGCTGGCTGATGAAAAAGCAATTTGCTGCATTGATTCTTGCACTGGTGCCGGCATTTGGTTTTGCCGCCGAGGGCACGGTTCATCTCGATCATGTCGATGTCGACCTCACCGACAAAGTGGCGATGCAGGATGGTCTGAAGACGTTTGCCAACTACTGCATGGGTTGCCACAGCGCGCAGTATCAGCGTTACGAGCGCGTCGCGACCGACCTGGGCATTCCGGAAGATGTCATGCTCGAGAACATCGTGTTCAGCGATGCCAAGATCGGTGATCACATGAAGGCGGGCATGAGGTCGGAAGAAGCCAAGACCTGGTTCGGCGCGGCGCCGCCGGACCTGACGCTGGTGGCTCGGGTTCGCGGAAATGACTGGCTATACAGTTATCTGCGCAGCTTCTACGAAGATCCTACGCGCCCCTGGGGCGTGAACAATACCGTGTTCCCGAACGTCGGTATGCCGCACGTGCTTGCTCCGCTGCAAGGGCGCCAGGTGCTGCCTGGAGAGCTGCCGGAAGGCGAATCGGTGCCCTGCAAGCAGGTGCAGGTCGTAGAAGATGGCAAGAAGCAGTTCGATCCGTTGACCGGCACGCCGATTACGCACGAAGACTGCCATGCCATGACGGTCGTGCCGGGTACCGGTGCACTGAGCGAAGCCGAGTACGACGAGAAGATCAAGAACCTGGTGACCTTCCTTGCCTATTCGGCAAACCCGGTCAAGCTGGAAGGCCAGCGCATCGGCACTTACGTACTGCTGTTCCTCGCGTTCTTCTTCGTCTTTGCCTATCTGCTGAAGCGGGAATACTGGAAAGACGTCCACTAACCCGTCCTTCGCCTGCGGTACTCTGCGCGCGCCCTCCGGGGCGCGTGCTTTTTTCTGCCCGATTAATTCCAATGAGGAGGGACCCATGGCCGCTGCCAATCGATTGGCCTGCTATTCCGATCCCGCCGACCATTATTCGCATCGCGTCCGACTGGTGCTTGCGGAAAAAGGGGTCAGTGTCGAGATCATTGATGTCGACCCGGCTCGTTGTCCGGTCCGGCTGACCGAGGTGAATCCCTACGCCAGCGTGCCGACCCTGGTGGACCGTGACCTGGCGCTCTATGAGCCGAACGTGATCGCCGAGTATCTGGAAGAGCGCTACCCGCATCCGCCGTTGTTGCCGGTCTATCCGGTTGCCAGGGCGAATACGCGTCTGCTCGTCCACCGCGTCCAGCGTGACTGGTGCGCTCTGGTGGACCGGATACTCGACCGGCGTACCGCGGAACCGATACGACTCCAGGCGCGCAAGGAGTTGCGCGAAAGCCTGTCGGGGGTCTCGCCGGTTTTTGCTGAAAAGGCCTTCTTCATGAGTGACGAGATTGGCCTGGTGGACTGCTGCCTGTTGCCAATCCTGTGGCGTTTACCCAAACTCGGAATCGAGTTGCCACGAGCGGCAAAGCCGCTGCTCGACTACATGGAAACCAACTTCGCTCGCGAGGCCTTTCAGGTCAGTCTATCCGCCGTTGAGCGCGGCATGCGCTAAGAGAGGCCACATATGACGTCTAGTCGCCCCTATCTGGTACGCGCGTTGTACGAATGGATTGTAGACAACGACTGCACGCCGCACCTGCTGGTCAACACCGACCATCCGGGTGTCCAGGTACCTCCAGGGTTCGCCAGTGATGGCCAGATCGTATTGAACGTAGCACCGGGCGCCGTGCGCCAGCTTGAGATGGATAATCAGGCGATCCGCTTCGAGGGTCGCTTCGGTGGGGTGCCGCACAGCCTGCACGTACCGTCCGCTGCGGTCATGGCAATCTATGCGCGAGAAAACGGCCAGGGGATGGTGTTCGAGGTCGAATCCGGCCCGCCGGATGACACGCCGCCCTCGGACGAGACCCCTGACGACACGACGGCTTCGCCGCGCCCGGCTGCTTCCGGGCGCCCCAGCCTGAAGGTCGTGAAGTAAGGAGGGCCCCTGCGGCCGTCCTAATGGTTGGAAAAAAGGCCGGCCTTGCTGGCCGGCCTTGTCGTCAAGTGTTCAGTCGTCAGTCGATGTATTCGAACAGCTTGACGATGCGCTGGACGCCAGACACGCCCTGCACGACGGCTGTGGCGCGCGCGCCTTCCTGGCGTGTGACGAGGCCCAGCAGGTAGACGATACCGTTTTCGGTGATCACCTTGATTCGTGAGCCAGGGACGCTTGCGTCCGCGAGCATTTGCGCCTTGATCTTGGTCGTAAGCCAAGAGTCGTTACTGCGTGCCAGTGCGGAGGAGGGTTGCAGCACCTGCAGTTCGTTGTGCACGCGCTTGACGCGCTGCACCGAGCTCGCGGCCTGTTCGGCCTGTTGTTTCAGCTCTTCGCGGGGCGTTTGGCCGGCAAGCAGCACCACGCCGTTGTAGCTTGCCACGACGATATGCGACGCCTGATCGAGGTCGGGGTTGGCCTTGGCGATATTGACGGCAGCCTTGGTCTCGATCAGCGAGTCGTCGATGGTGCTGCCGATCGTACGGGTGCCGCGGTTATCGTCGATGGGGGCATCGCGGGTGGCGGTGAGCACCGAGCTGCAGCCGGTGACTGCCAGGCACAGGGTAAGCGACAGGGCTTGGAGGCGCATGGTGATCATTCTTCGCTCCCGAACAGTTGGTTGTCGATCAGGTCGCACAGGCAGTGAATGGTCAGCAGGTGAACTTCCTGGATTCGCGCGGTGACCTTTGCCGGTACGCGGATCTCGACGTCTTCGGGCAACAGCAGGGAGGCCATGCCACCGCCGTCCCGACCGGTGAGGGCGACCACCACCATTTCCCGGTCATGCGCGGCCTGGATGGCCTGGATTACATTCGCTGAATTGCCACTGGTCGAGATTGCCAGGAGCACGTCGCCGGGCTGGCCGAGGGCGCGGATCTGCTTGGAAAACACTTCGTTATAGCTGTAGTCGTTGGCGATCGAGGTCAGCGTCGAGCTGTCGGTGGTCAGCGCAATGGCAGGCAGGCTGGGGCGTTCGCGCTCGAAACGGTTGAGCAGCTCGGAGGAGAAGTGCTGGGCATCGCCGGCCGAACCGCCGTTGCCGCAGGTGAGGATCTTGCCTTCGTTTAGGAGCGCGTTGACCAGGACCTGGCCGGCTTGCTCGATGCTCGGGGCGAGCACGTCCATGGCGTGCTGCTTGGTGTCGATACTGGCCTGGAAAAGCTGGCGTATACGGGTTTGCATGTCCATGAGTATGGCCTTCAGGGTGACGGGCTGGGCCGCTGGGCCCGTGCCGCTGGGAACGGTGAAGCGATGCTGTGGCGACGCGGCGCAGGCGCGGTGCCTGAGGCATGTCGGTCAGCTGTCAAAGGCATTACGGATCCAGTTGGGCTGTGCGGTCGTTTCTGCCTTGCCGAGGGCGACCACGTCGAACCGGCAGGGGTGTCGAGCCCAGCGTGACTCCTTCTGCAGAAACAGCTGGGCGGCGCTGATCAGCTTCTGCTGCTTGCGACGGTCCACGCTCTCGAGCGCGCCGCCCCACGCGGCATGACGCCTGTAGCGAACCTCGACGAATACTACTGTATCGCCATCGAGCATGACCAGATCAAGCTCGCCGCTGCGGCAGGACCAGTTGCGGCACAGCAGGCGAAGCCCGTGCTGCTGCAGGTGCTGCAGTGCAAGCGTTTCGGCAAGCTGCCCGCTGGCTTGTCGACTGGTCGCAGTCAATCGGCGGTATCCGGTAGGCGCTGGACTGCACCGTCATGAAACGCCGCCCACGGCAGGCTGCGCTCGATGCGCTGGCCTGGTGTCAGGCTCAAGGTGCCGCTCATGCCGTCGAGGCGGGTCTCGGGCAATGCCAGCAGCTGGTTCAGGCGCGGCGCCAAGAGAAACGCATCGGCGCCCATGGCATAGAGGCGTCCGAGACTGCCGCGGGCCTGGGGCCATTGGCGCTCCACCTGCTGGCGAAGGGGCAGTTGCGCATCGAGCAGCCAGGGCGTCTCGGTGAAACGAATGCCCTCGAGGTCCAGGTACTGGGTGCGGTTGTCCGTTGCTGCATGAACGTGGGAAGTCGCATACACCGGGAGGTCACCGGCGTACTGGAAGATCAGGGTGGGCCGGACCTGCTGCGCCTGCTGCGGTGTCGCTGCCAGGAACAGGAAGTCGGCATCCTGCCGGCGAGTGGGCTGGGCATCGCCACCGCTGCTGCGTATCTGCAGCAGTTCGGCGATCTGGTTGGCGAGCTCGATGGGTTCGGCCAGCGCTTCTGCGGCGACCACCGTGCCACCCTGTTGCTGCCACTGTTGCTGGAAGGCCTGGAACACCCGATTGCCCCATTCGCCGCGGGGGGTCAGGGCAATGGCGCTGCGATGCCCGTCGGCCCATGCGCGGCGTGCGACTTCGCGCGCTTCATCTTCGGCGGCCAGGCCGAACTGGAAGAGCTGGGGCGGCGCCTTCTGGCTTGTGTCGCTGTAGTTGAGGGCAAGGGTGGTAATCGGCAGCTGGTCGCGTTCGGCCAGCTCGCGGACCTTGTCCTTGTCCAGTGGCCCTATGACCAGCTCGACCCCTGACGCCGCGGCTTGACGGTAGAAGTCATCCAGCGAGCTAACGCGCGTGCTATCGAACAGTTCGATCGTCAGGTCCTGGTGCGCCGCCAGATGTGCGGCTAGGAAGCCGTCGCGCAGCGCACGCGCGACGTTGGCAAGAGGGCCTTCCATCGGCAGCAGCAGCGCAACGTGCGATAGCGGCTTGTCAGCCAATTCGCGAAGTTTGACAAGGGGCTCGGGCAGGCGCTTCGCGGCGGGGTGGTTGGGGTTTTGCTGCATCCAGGCATCAATGGCGCGCTGTTGCTGGCCAATCGTGCCGGCCTGCTTGACTGCGCTGGCCAGTGACAGCCAGCCGGCCAGATCGCTGTCCGGGGTGATCGTGGCCTGCAGCTGTTCCGCAGGGAGGCTGGAGACGAGCGACCAGATGGCCTCATGGTTCTGCTCGGAGGCTTCGCCGCTCAGCAGGGGGGCGATGAAGGTGCGCTCCCGGGCGGCATCGAGCGGTTGCTGGTTTGCCTCGAAGGCACGCGCGCGGACCAGTTGCGTGCGCAGTTGCTGGTCGACCGGCAGTTCCGCGAGCCGCTCGAATGCCGGATGTTGCAGTGCCTGCAGCGCACGCTGCGGCTCGTCGCGCGCCAGCTCCAGCTCGGCTTCCAGCGTTTTGGCGAACATCTGCTGGGCGGGTTTCAGTTGGTCGATTGCAACCTTCGCAAGAATTTCCCGTGCCTGCTCCGGATGCCCTTGCTGCAGGCTCTGGTCGGCTGCTGCCAGGCGCAGCAGGGCGGCCTCGGCCGGTTCGCTGGCCTCAGCTTTCTCCAGCAATTGCTGGGTAGAAGCCTGTGGGGTGCGGGGCAGTTCGCCTAGCGTGGACGACGGTGAACTGGCGCAGGCTGACAGCACGGCGACAATACAGAAGAAGAACAGCGGGCGTAAGCGGGCCATCATAGGGGAGCGTTCCTGGGGCATGGCGTTAGTGGCGCGATTGTACCCAAGCGCCGCAGGAGTCGCGATGGCGCGGGCCCGAAACGGGCTACAATGCGCGTTTTCGTGTTCGAGGTATGCCCTGTGACTGCGGCAGTAGCTCCAAATTCAACCGCGGGCGCGCTCTACGTCGTTGCCACGCCCATCGGCAATCTGGAGGACATCAGCGCGCGCGCGCTGCGCGTGTTGTCGGAAGTGGCGCTGATCGCCGCAGAGGATACTCGGCACTCGGCGCGCCTGTTGCAGCATTTCGGCATCACTACACCGCTGGCAGCCTGCCATGAACACAACGAGCGTGAAGATGGCGGTCGATTCATCCGGCGCTTGCAGGCCGGTGATGACGTCGCGCTGATTTCCGATGCCGGTACGCCGCTGATATCCGATCCCGGGTACCACCTCGTCCGGCAGGCGCGTGCCGCCGGTATCCGGGTCGTGCCGCTGCCCGGCGCCTGTGCATTGATTGCCGCGTTGTCGGCAGCCGGACTGCCTTCCGATCGCTTCGTCTTCGAGGGTTTCCTGCCCGCTAAGCAGGCGGCTCGGCGCTCGCGACTGCAGGATCTGCAAGAGGAGCCGCGCACCCTGATCTTCTATGAGGCCCCGCATCGCATCCTTGATTCACTGATTGACCTCGAGGCGGTGTTCGGGGCGGATCGCCCTGCGGTACTGGGGCGCGAACTGACCAAGACCTTCGAGACATTGAAGGATGCGCCGTTGGCCGAGCTGCGTGCCTGGGTCGAGGCAGACAGCAATCAGCAGCGTGGCGAGTGCGTACTGGTGATCGGCGGCTGGCGGGTGCCCGAGGGCGACGATGCAGTGGATGCGGGGGCTCGGCGGGTCCTCCAGCTGCTGCTGGCCGAATTGCCCGTGAAACGGGCCGCTGCGCTTGCTGCCGAAATAACAGGGGTGAGGAAGAATCTGCTTTACCAGCTTGCGCTTCAGGACCGGGCGGGCGACTGACGGCCAACGGAGGGGCGGGCATTTGCTTGCAGGTACCGGCCCGACCACGTACTCTGGCCGCCGGAGAGTCGATCGGACAGTCGCTGTCTCTTTTTGTTCCGCAAGAAGGGAGGGAGGAAAGTCCGGGCTCCATAGGGCGAAGTGCCAGGTAACGCCTGGGAGGCGTGAGCCTACGGAAAGTGCCACAGAAAATAACCGCCTAAGCGCTTCGGCGCCGGTAAGGGTGAAAAGGTGCGGTAAGAGCGCACCGCACGGCTGGCAACAGTCCGTGGCTAGGTAAACCCCACTTGGAGCAAGACCAAATAGGGATCCATTGGCGTGGCCCGCGCTGGATCCGGGTAGGTTGCTAGAGGCAGTCAGTGATGGCTGTCGTAGAGGAATGACTGTCCTCGACAGAACCCGGCTTACAGATCGACTCTCCGACCTCTCCGCAACACCCCTCTGTTAGTCCAAAATATTCTTTCTCTTGATAAAGCACTTTAACTTCGCGCTGCAGGTTATTGCTGCTTCTCCTTGTGTTGTTCCAGCGTCAGTCTCGGATTGCCGCCTGTCGTCGAAAACTTCTCTAAATTCCCGTCCTGTAAGGGTTTTTCCCGTCGGGCTCACCTTGACGGTGGGGCGGCTGCATTTCTATAGTGCGCACAAGTGGTAGAAAGTGGAATGAAGTGGGTTTTTATGGGTACGAAACGTTAATTCAGGGGAAGCGCAGCCGTGTTTCGCGGAGCAAACGCCATCACTCTCGATGCCAAGGGGCGGCTAGCCATGCCGAGCCGGTATCGTGACGAGCTCGTTTCGCGCTGCGAAGGCCAGTTGATCATCACGATCGATGCGGTGGATCGCTGCCTCTGTCTGTATCCGTTACCCGAATGGGAGCAGATCGAAGCCAAGCTTCGTGAATTGCCCTCGCTGCGAGAAGAAAGTCGTCGCTTGCAGCGTCTGTTGATCGGTAATGCCGTGGACCTGGAAATGGACGGCAGCGGCCGTGTCCTGGTGCCTCCGCGTTTGCGTGAATACGCAGGCCTGGACAAGCGGGCCATGCTGGTCGGTCAGCTGAACAAGTTCAGCCTGTGGAACGAGGACGACTGGAACGCGCAAGCAGACGCGGACCTGGCGGCCATCAAACAACCCGGTGCCTTGCCCGAAGAATTGCGTGACCTAATCCTGTGACCCAGACCAGCCCCTATAGCCATGTGACCGTGTTGCTCGATGAGGCCATCGCGGCACTGGCCGTGCGTCCCGAAGGTCGCTATCTGGATGGCACGTTCGGACGCGGTGGGCATAGCCGCCTGCTGTTACGGCAGCTTGGGCCTGATGGCTGTTTGCTAGGATTCGATAAAGACCCACTAGCAATCGCGACGGGGCAAGCACTGGCGGCCGAGGATGGCCGCTTTGTCGTTGTGCAGCGAAGCTTTGCCGAACTCGGCGCAGAGGTCGCGCAGCGCGGCTGGACGGGCACCCTGAGCGGCGTGCTGCTGGACCTTGGCGTGTCTTCGCCGCAACTGGACGATCCCGAACGTGGGTTCAGCTTTCTCAACGACGGCCCCCTGGACATGCGCATGGATCCGGCGCGCGGCGTCAGCGCGGCCGAGTGGATCGCCACTGCGGCGGAAGACGAAATCGCGCGGGTCTTCAAGGAATACGGCGAGGAACGTTTCGCCAAACGCATGGCGCGAGCGGTGGTGCAGCGTCGGACCGAGCATCCCTTCGAGCGTACCGGCGATCTGGCGCAGGTCCTGACGGTTGCCAATCCGGCCTGGGAAAAGGGCAAGAATCCAGCGACACGTGCCTTCCAAGGCCTGCGGATTTTCATCAACAACGAGCTGGGCGACCTCGAGACGGGGCTGGCCGCGGCCCTGGATGCCCTAGAGGTCGGTGGCCGTCTGGTGGTGATCAGCTTTCATTCGCTTGAAGACCGCATCGTCAAACAATTCATGCGCCGTCACGCTAAAGGCGAGGCCGATACCCTGCCTCGCGACCTGCCGATCATTCCCGAGAAATTTGTGCCACGCCTGAAGCTGCTCGGCAAGCCGCAGTACGCCTCGGCCGAAGAGGTCAAGGCCAATCCGCGCTCGCGCAGTGCCGTGATGCGGGTAGCGGAGAAGTTGCGGTGAGCCAGCTGCGCCGGTCCATGCCCAACGGCAGCCTGCTGATGCTGGTGCTGTTTCTCGTCGTCCTGCTGTCGGCCATCGGCGTTGCCTATAGCGCCCACCTGAACCGTCGTCTGCTCAACGATCTGTACGCCGAACTCAGTGTGCGCGACAAGGCGCAGGCCGAGTGGGGGCGCCTGATTCTCGAGCAGAGCACCTGGACCGCTCACAACCGCATCGAAACCCTTGCAGCCGAACAATTGAAGATGCACATCCCGCAAGCCGCGGATGTCAGGCTGGTGGCGCCATGATCAGGCTCCAAGGCGCGCTCTATCCGTGGCGCTTCCGTATCGTCCTCGGGCTGCTGGGCCTGATGGTCGGCGCAATTGGCTGGCGCATTGTCGATTTGCAGGTGGTCGATCACGGGTTCCTGAAGACCCAGGGCGACGCGCGCAGCGTGCGCCATATTCCGATCCCGGCGCATCGTGGCCTGATCACCGATCGCCATGGCGAGCCGCTGGCCGTCAGCACGCCGGTCACTACGCTGTGGGGCAATCCGCGCGAGCTTCAGGCGGCTCAGGCGCGCTGGCCAGAGCTGGCAGCTGCCCTCGGCCAGGAGCCAGCGGCGCTGACTCAGCGCCTCAAGGAGCAGGCCGACCGGGAGTTCACCTACTTGGTCCGCGGGCTGACGCCGGAGCAGGGGCAGCGCGTCCTCGACCTGAAGATCCCGGGCGTCTACTCCCAGGAGGAGTTTCGTCGTTTTTACCCGGCCGGCGAAGTCGCTGCACAGGTGGTTGGCTTTACCGATATCGACGACCGTGGCCGCGAAGGACTTGAACTCGCCTATGACGAATGGCTGGCCGGTGTGCCTGGCAAGCGACAGGTATTGAAAGACCGTCGTGGTCGGCTTATCAAGGATGTGCAGGTCGTCAAGAACGCCAAGGCGGGCAAGGCACTGGCGCTCTCCATCGACCTGCGCCTGCAGTACCTGGCTCATCGTGAGTTGCGCAATGCGCTGCTGGAGTTCGGCGCCAAGGCCGGCAGTCTGGTGATGCTCGACGTCAAGACCGGCGAGGTGCTGGCGATGGTCAATCAGCCCACCTACAACCCCAACAATCGCCGCAACCTCCAGCCGGACGCCATGCGTAACCGGGCGATGACCGACCTGTTCGAGCCGGGCTCCACCATGAAGCCGATTTCCATGAGTGCGGCCCTGGCGACCGGTCGCTGGAAGCCCAGCGATATCGTTGAAGTCTGGCCCGGGTCGCTGCGCATTGGCCGTTACACGATCCGCGACGTGTCTCGTTCCGAAGGCCGCGAGCTTAGCCTTACTGGCATCCTGATCAACTCGTCCAACGTGGGCATGAGCAAGGTCGCGTTCGACATCGGTGGTGCGGCTATTCATGAGGTCATGCGCAAGGTTGGCTTCGGCCAGGACACGGGGCTTGGTTTCCCGGGCGAACGGGTCGGCAACCTGCCGAGCTACCGTGAGTGGCGCAAGGCCGAGACGGCGACCCTGTCGTACGGCTACGGCTTGTCGATAACCGCCGTTCAGCTTGCCCACGCCTACAGCACGCTGGCCAACGATGGCCGCTTGCTGCCCATGTCGCTGACCCGTGTCGAACACGCGCCGGACGGGGTCGAGGTGGTGTCGCCAGAAGTTGCCAAGACCATTCAGGGCATGTTGCAGGAAGTGATCGAGGCGCCGCGCGGGGTGTTCCGGGCCCAGGTGCCCGGCTACCACGTGGCAGGCAAGAGCGGTACCGCACGCAAGGCGTCGGCCAGCAGCCGCGGCTACCGGGAAAATGCCTATCGCTCGATGTTCGCCGGTTTTGGCCCGATGAAGGATCCGCGGATCGCCATCGCCGTGGTCATCGATGAGCCGAGCAAGAGTGGCTATTTCGGTGGCCTGGTGTCTGCGCCGGTGTTCAGCCGGGTGATGTCCGGGGCGCTGCGGCTGATGAATGTGGCGCCTGACAACCTGCCTCCGCCCGAAGAGATCAAGACCGCCGAGACGGCGAAAACCCAAGGAGGGCGGATCTGATGCCCATGCCCCTGAACCAGCTGTTGCCCCAGGCATCGACCGCGGCGTTGATCCGCGAGCTCACGCTGGACAGCCGAAAGGTGCGACCGGGCGACCTGTTCCTAGCCGTACCCGGTCACCAGCAGGACGGCCGCGTGCATATAGCCGATGCCATATCGCGCGGTGCCGCAGCAGTAGCTTACGAGGCCGAGGGGGCTGCTCAGATGACGGCGGCCAGCGCCGTGCTGGTTCCGGTGCGCCACCTTGCCGAGCAGCTGTCGGCGATCGCCGGCCGCTTCTACGGCGAGCCGAGTCGCAGCCTGCATATGGTTGGCGTCACCGGCACCAACGGCAAGACCAGCGTCACCTACCTGGTCGCCCAGGCCCTGGATCGGTTGGGGGAGCGTTGCGGCATCATTGGCACCCTGGGAACCGGATTCCACGGCGAGCTGGTGCTCGGCCAGCACACCACGCCGGATGCCATCGGTGTCCAGGCGAATCTCGCCAACCTGCGCCAACAGGGCGCTCGGGCGGTGGCGATGGAAGTGTCTTCCCATGGCCTGGACCAGGGGCGAGTGGCTGCGCTGGCATTTGACGTCGCGGTCTTCACCAACCTTTCGCGTGATCATCTGGACTACCACGGTTCGATGGAGGCCTACGCCGAGGTCAAGGCTCGTCTGTTCAAGATGTCCGGCCTCAGCTGCCGGGTTATCAATCTGGACGACGCGTTCGGCCGCGAACTGGCGGCCGAATCCATGGAATCGCGCCTGATCACCTACAGTCTGGACGATGCGTCGGCGTATCTGTATTGCCCCGAGGCGCGGCTGGACGATGATGGCATCCATGCGCGCCTGATCACACCGCAGGGCGAGCGTTCGTTGCGAAGTCCGCTGTTGGGTCGCTTCAATGTCAGCAATGTGCTGGCGGCGGTGGGCGCCTTGCTCGGGATGGATTACCCCCTTGACGAGATCCTTGCGGTGCTGCCGCAGATCGAAGGCCCAACCGGCCGCATGCAGCGGCTCGGTGGCGGCGACCGTCCGCTGGTCGTCGTCGATTACGCGCACACCCCAGACGCTTTGGAGAAAGTTCTCCAGGCGCTGCGCCCACATACCCGCGGTGAGCTGGTCTGCCTGTTCGGTTGCGGCGGCGATCGCGACCGTGGCAAGCGTGGCCTGATGGCGGCCGTCGCCGAACGCCTGGCCGATCGCGTGGTGGTCACCGACGACAACCCGCGCAACGAAGATCCGCAGCAGATTCTCGACGAAATTCGAGCCGGCTTCAGCGATCCCGATCGGACCACCCAGCTGCCTGGCCGCGCCGATGCCATTGCTCGCTGCATTGCGTCCTGTGCGCTTGACGATGTGGTGTTGCTCGCCGGCAAGGGCCACGAGGATTACCAGGAGATCCGCGGCGTACGCCAGCCGTTTTCCGATATCGCCCAGGCCACGCAGGCACTGGCTGTCTGGAGGGCCCCCGATGCTTGAAGCCATGCGCCTGACTGATCTGGTCGAGCCGCTGTCCGCGCGGTTGGTCGGAGACGACGCCGTTTTCGGCGCGGTCGGCACCGACAGTCGCGCAATTCGGCCGGGCGAGCTGTTCGTGGCCCTGGCCGGCCCGCGCTTCGACGGGCACGCCTACCTGGCCGACGTGGAGGCCCAGGGCGCAAGCGCGGCACTGGTCGAACGGCACGTAGCGGAGGTCTCGCTGCCCCAGTTGGTGGTCGCCGACGCACGCATTGCCCTTGGCCAGCTGGGTGCACGCAACCGTGCCCGGTTCGGTGGGCCGGTGGCGGCCGTGACCGGCTCAAGTGGCAAGACCAGCGTCAAGGAGTTGCTGGCCAGCATCCTGCGTGTGGCCTACGGCGCTGACGCTGTGCTGGCTACCCGCGGCAACCTGAACAACGACCTGGGTGCGCCGCTGACCCTGCTGGAACTGGCGCCGGCGCACCAGGCCGCCGTCATCGAGCTGGGCGCCTCGCGGGTCGGCGAAATCGCCTACACCGTCAGCCTGACGCAACCAGATGTCAGCCTGATTACCAATGCCGGCACGGCGCACGTCGGCGAGTTCGGCGGGCCGGACCGGATCGTCGAGGCCAAGGGCGAGATCCTCGACGGGCTGCGCGCGGACGGTGTCGCCGTGCTTAACCGTGACGATCCAGCGTTCGCGACCTGGAAAAAACGCGCCGCGGGCAGGCGGGTGGTGAGCTTCGCGCTGCAAAGTCCGTTGGCCGATTTCCATCCGGCCTCGATCGGCTATGACCGGCGCGGCTGCCCGAACTTCGTCCTGACCGGGCCCCAGGGCTCGGTGCGCGTGCAGCTCAACCTGCTCGGCCGTCATAGCGTGGCCAACGCCCTGGCCGCGGCTGCAGCCGCGCACGCCCTCGGCGTGTCCGTTGAGCACATCGTGGCCGGGCTCGAGAGCCTGCAGCCGGTCAAGGGCCGTGGTGTCGCGCAGATGCTCGGCAATGGCGTGCGGCTGATCGACGACAGCTACAACGCCAACCCAGGTTCGATCTGCGCGGCCATCGACGTGCTTGCCAGCTTTGCCGGGCGCACCGTGCTGGCGCTGGGTGACATGGGTGAACTGGGTGAATGGGCCGAGCAGGGCCACCGCGACGTCGGCCGTTACGCGGTCGGCAAAGTCGATGCGCTGTTCGCCGTGGGCCCGTTGATGAAACACGCCGTCGACGCCTTCGGTGCTGGCGGGCGCCATTTCGCCGATCAGGCCAGCCTGATCGCCGCCCTGCGGCTGGAGCAGGGCAACGCCACCACCCTCTTGGTCAAGGGATCACGCAGCGCTGCGATGGATAAGGTCGTCACCGCGCTGTCTGCGTCCGGTATGGAGAATCATTGATGCTGCTGTTGCTCGCCGAATATTTGCAACGGTTTCACACGGGCTTCGCGGTCTTCCAGTACCTGTCGCTGCGCGGGATCCTGGGGGTACTGACCGCGCTGGTGCTGTCGTTGTGGATGGGCCCCTGGCTGATCCGTACCTTGCAGCTTCGCCAGATCGGCCAGGCCGTGCGCACTGACGGCCCGCAGAGCCACCTCTCCAAATCCGGCACGCCGACCATGGGCGGCGCACTGATCCTCAGCGCCATCACCATTGCCACACTGCTCTGGGCCGATCTGTCGAACCGATATGTCTGGGTAGTACTCGCGGTGACCCTGCTGTTCGGCGCAGTGGGCTGGGTCGACGACTACCGCAAGGTGATCGAGAAGAACTCGCGCGGGCTGCCGAGCCGCTGGAAGTACTTTTGGCAATCGGTGTTTGGGCTCGGTGCTGCCGTCTTCCTTTATATGACTGCGCAAACCCCGGTGGAGACGACTCTGATCCTGCCGCTGATCAAGAGCTTCGAGATCCCGCTGGGCATCGGCTTTGTGATCCTTACCTATTTCGTCATCGTCGGGTCGAGCAACGCGGTGAACCTGACCGATGGCCTGGACGGCCTGGCGATCATGCCCACGGTAATGGTTGGCGGTGCGCTCGGGATTTTCTGCTACCTGTCCGGCAACACCAATTTTGCTGACTACCTGCTGATTCCCTACATTCCTGGCGCTGGCGAACTGATCGTCTTCTGCGGTGCGCTGATCGGCGCGGGGCTCGGTTTCCTCTGGTTCAACACCTACCCGGCGCAGGTATTCATGGGCGACGTCGGTGCGCTGGCGCTCGGTGCGGCGCTTGGGACCATTGCCGTCATCGTCCGCCAGGAAGTGGTGCTGTTCATCATGGGCGGCGTGTTCGTGATGGAAACCCTGTCGGTCATGATTCAGGTGGCGTCGTTCAAGCTCACCGGCAAGCGGGTGTTCCGCATGGCGCCGATCCATCATCACTTCGAGCTGAAGGGCTGGCCCGAACCCCGCGTGATCGTGCGCTTCTGGATCATCACGGTGATTCTGGTGCTGGTCGGTCTCGCCACGTTGAAATTGAGGTAACGCAGAGTGCTCATCGCTTCCGATCAGTTCCGCATCGTTGTCGGTCTCGGCAAGAGCGGCATGTCCCTGGTTCGCTACCTGGCGAGCCGCGGATTGCCGTTCGCCGTGGTCGATACCCGTGCGAACCCGCCGGAACTGGCCACGCTGAATGCGCAATATCCAGAGATTGAGGTGCGGTGTGGCGAACTCGATCCGGCCTTCCTCTGCCGCGCGAGCGAGCTGCTGGTCAGCCCCGGTCTGCCCCTCGCGACGCCGGCACTGCAGGCGGCGGCTGCCAAGGGCGTGAAGCTGTCCGGCGACATCGAGCTATTCGCCCGCGAAGCGAAGGCGCCAATCGTTGCCATCACCGGATCGAATGCCAAGAGCACGGTCACCAGCCTGGTTGGCGAGATGGCCGCGGCCGCGGGACGAAAGGTTGCCGTGGGCGGCAACCTCGGCACGCCGGCGCTGGACCTGCTCGACGAGACGGTCGACCTCTATGTGCTTGAGCTGTCGAGCTTCCAGCTGGAGACGACGCACCAGCTCAACGCCGAGGTCGCCACCTGCCTGAACGTCAGCGAAGACCACATGGACCGCTATGACGGGCTACCGGCCTACCACCAGGCGAAGCACCGCATTTTCCGCGGCGCGCGTCAGGTGGTGATCAACCGGGACGACCGCCTTAGCCGTCCGCTGATTGGTGACGAAGTGCCGACCTGGTCGTTCGGGCTGGGTAAGCCGGACTTCAAGGGGTTTGGGCTGTTCGTCGAAAACGGCGAGAAATACCTGGCCTTCCAGTTCGACGCGCTGATGCCAGCCAATCAATTGAAGATCCGCGGCGCGCACAACCAGTCCAATGCGCTCGCCGCGCTGGCCCTCGGTCATGCCGTCGGCCTGCCCTTCGAGCCGATGCTGGACACGCTGCGGCGCTTCGCCGGCCTTCCGCATCGCTGCCAGTGGGTCGGCGAGCGCAAGGGCGTGAGCTATTACGACGACTCCAAGGCGACTAACGTCGGCGCGGCATTGGCGGCCATCGATGGCCTTGGCAGCGACATCGCCGGCGAGCTGGTCTTGATCGCCGGCGGCGACGGCAAGGGTGCCGATTTCGCAGCCCTGCACAGCCCTGTGTCCCATCACTGTCGGGCCGTCGTGCTGCTCGGCCGCGACGCCGAACAGCTGGCGGTCGCGCTGGACGGCGCGGCGCAAATCCACCGTGTCGAGTCGCTCCAGCAGGCTGTGCAGCTCGCGGCCAGCCTGGCGCAACCTGGCGATGCCGTGCTGCTGTCGCCGGCCTGCGCAAGCCTGGACATGTTTACGAATTTTGAAGACCGCGGACGCCAGTTCGCCGCTGCCGTGGGAGCACTCAGCTGATGCTGGCCTTCCTGCGCAGTGCGCCTTCGCCCCTGTTCGGCCGCCGTGGCCTGGATCTGGATTTCCCGATGCTGGCCGGCTGCCTGGCGCTGCTGGGGCTAGGCCTGGTGATGATCACTTCGGCGTCCTCCGAAGTGGCGGCAGTGAATGCGGGCAACTCGCTGTACCACATGATCCGCCATCTGATGTACGTGACAATGGGCATTGTCGCGGCCGCGGCGGTACTGATGGTGCCTGTCTCAGCCTGGCAACGGCTGGACTGGGTGCTGCTGCTCGGCGCCTTCGGCCTGCTGATCCTGGTGCTTATTCCTGGCGTCGGCCGCGAGGTGAACGGCTCCATGCGCTGGATTGGCTTCGGCGCGTTCAACGTGCAGCCTTCGGAGCTGGCCAAGCTGTTCGTGGTGGTCTATCTCGCCGGGTATTTGGTCCGCCGTCAGCAAGAGGTGCGCGAGAGCCTGTGGGGCTTCCTCAAGCCGTTCTTGGTGCTGTTGCCGATGGCCATGTTGCTGCTGCTCGAGCCCGACTTCGGGGCGACGGTGGTCATGATGGGCGCGGCGGTCGCCATGCTGTTTCTCGGTGGCGTCGGCCTGATCCGCTTCAGCCTGCTGGTCCTGCTGGCGGTGGGCGCGGTGTTCGTGCTGGTGCAGACCCAGGAATACCGGTTGCAGCGCCTGATCACCTTTACCGATCCCTGGGCCGACCAGTTCGGCGCCGGCTACCAGCTGACCCAGGCGCTGATCGCCTTTGGGCGGGGCGAGTGGTTCGGCGTCGGTCTCGGCAACAGCGTACAGAAGCAGTTCTACCTCCCCGAAGCCCACACCGACTTCGTGTTTTCGGTACTGGCCGAGGAGCTCGGGGTGGTCGGGGCGCTGCTGACCATCCTGCTGTTCGCCTTCGTTGGCGTCCGCGCACTGTTCATCGGGCTGGCAGCCGAACGTGCCCGGCAGTTCTTTGCCGCGTATGTGGCCTGGGGCGTTGCCTTCCTCTGGCTCGGGCAGTTTCTCATCAACGTCTGCGTGAACGTCGGGCTGTTGCCGACCAAGGGGTTGACGCTGCCCTTCCTCAGCTACGGCGGCAGCTCGCTGGTGGTGACCTGCGCGAGCATGGCGTTGCTGCTGCGCATCGAATGGGAGAGCCGCACGGTGCTCGGCAGCGAGGATGCCGAATTCAGCGAAGAGGATTTCAGCGACATCGCCTCGCCGCCAGTGCCAGCCGGCCGCGGAGGTACGCATGGGCGCTAACGTCCTGATCATGGCCGGCGGAACCGGCGGACATGTCTTCCCGGCATTGGCCTGCGCCCATGAGTTCGCGCGTCGCGGCTACAGCGTCCACTGGCTGGGCACGCCGCGTGGTATCGAGAACGAGGTGGTCCCGGCCGCGGGCCTTCCGCTGCACCTGATCCAGGTCAGCGGCCTGCGCGGCAAGGGTTTCGCCTCGCTGCTCAAGGCACCTTTCCAGCTGGCCCGTTCGCTGGGCCAGGCGCGGCGCATCCTGCGCCAGCTGCAACCGGTTTGCGTCCTCGGGCTGGGCGGCTACGTGACCGGGCCGGGCGGGCTTGCAGCGAAACTGGCCGGCGTGCCCCTGATCATCCATGAGCAAAACGCCGTGGCCGGTACCGCCAACCGCAGCCTGGTACCGTTCGCCCAGCGCGTTTGCGAGGCTTTCCCGGATACCTTCAGGCCCAGCGCCAAGCGGCGGACCACCGGCAACCCGGTGCGCCAGGAATTGTTCCTGGAGACGCCCCGCCAGACGCTTCGCGGACGTCGGCCACGCCTGCTGGTGCTGGGCGGCAGCCTTGGCGCCGAGCCACTGAACAAGCTGTTACCTGATGCACTCGGCCGGCTCGCCGTCGAGCTGCGTCCGGAGGTTTTCCACCAGGCGGGCAAGCAGCACGCCGACCTGACCCGCGAGCGCTACGCCGCGGCGGCGGTCGAGGCGGAAGTCGCCCCCTTCATCAAGGACATGGCCCGTGCCTATGCCTGGGCCGATCTGGTGATCTGCCGGGCCGGCGCGCTGACCGTCTGCGAACTGGCGGCGGCGGGGTTGCCGTCGTTCCTGGTGCCGCTGCCGCACGCGATCGACGATCACCAGACCCGCAACGCCGAATACCTGGCCAGGGAGGGCGCCGCCGTCCTGATGCCCCAAGCAAGCACCGATGCTGCCGCACTCGCCGCGCAGCTGACCGAGGTAATGATGCAGCCGGAAAAACTAGAGGTCATGGGGACCACGGCACGGCGCCTGGCGCGACCGGACGCGACCCGCACCGTCGTCGATATCTGCCTGGAGGTGGCGCATGGCTAAATCCCCCGCAGCGGTAAAGGCAGAGGTTCGGCGCATGCGCCGGATTCGCCGGATCCATTTCGTTGGTGTCGGCGGTGTCGGCATGTGCGGTATCGCCGAGGTGCTGCTGAACCTCGGCTACGATGTCTCCGGTTCGGATCTGAAGGCCTCGGCGAGCACCGAGCGCCTGCAGAGCTTCGGTGCGCAGATCTACATCGGGCATCAGGCCGGCAACGTCGCGGGCGCCGACGTGCTGGTCGTCTCCAGTGCGGTGAATGCCGCCAACCCGGAAGTGGCCTTTGCGCTGGAACAGCGGATTCCTGTTGTGCCGCGCGCTGAAATGCTCGCCGAGCTGATGCGCTATCGCCACGGCATCGCGGTTGCCGGCACCCACGGCAAGACCACCACGACCAGCCTGCTGGCCTCGGTATTCGCTGCGGCAGGGCTGGATCCGACGTTCGTCATCGGTGGTCGCCTGACCGCCGCTGGCACCAACGCGCAGTTGGGCACCAGCCGCTACCTGATTGCCGAAGCCGACGAGAGCGACGCCAGCTTCCTGCATCTGCAGCCCATGGTAGCGGTAGTCACCAATATCGATGCCGACCACATGAGTACCTATGGTGGCGACTTCGGCAAGCTCAAGCGCACCTTCGTCGAGTTTTTGCACAACCTGCCGTTCTATGGCCTGGCGGTGCTGTGCGTGGACGACCCGGTGGTGCGCGAGATCATCGGCCAGGTCGGCAGGCCGATCACGACCTACGGCACCCAGGAAGACGCCGACGTGCGCGCCATCAACATTCGCCAGGAAGGCATGCGCACCTATTTCACCGTGCTACGTGAGGGTTTCGAGGCGCTGGACGTATCGGTCAACATGCCTGGCCGGCACAACGTGCTGAACGCCCTGGCGACTATCGCGATCGCCACTGACGAAGGTATCGACGACGAGGCCATCATTCAGGGCCTGTCGCAGTTCGGCGGGGTCGGCCGGCGATTCCAGGTGTATGGCGAGCTGCCGGTTGATGGCGGCAGCGTGATGCTGGTCGACGACTACGGTCATCACCCTCGCGAAGTCGCTGCGGTCATCCAGGCCGTGCGCGGCGGCTGGCCCGAGCGTCGCCTGGTGATGGTCTACCAGCCGCATCGCTTCAGTCGCACCCGTGACCTGTACGACGACTTCGTACAGGTGCTGGCCGATGCCAACGTGCTGCTGCTGATGGAAGTCTATCCGGCCGGCGAAGAGCCCATTCCCGGCGCAGACAGCCGGCACCTGTGCCACAGCATCCGCCAGCGTGGCCAGCTGGACCCCATCTACATCGAGCGTGGCGTCGATCTGGCGCCGCTGGTCAAGCCGTTACTGCGGCCGGGCGACATCCTGCTCTGCCAGGGCGCCGGCGATATCGGTGGCCTGGCGCCGCAACTCATCAACAGCCCCCTGTTTGCTGGCGAGCAGATCGCCGCGAGGAAGCCCGAATGAACGGCTTGCAATCGACCCGCGAACCCCGGGAGTTCGGCCGAGTTGCCGTGCTCTTCGGTGGCAGGAGCGCCGAGCGTGAGGTATCCCTGAAATCCGGCGCCGCGGTACTTGCCGCGCTGCAGGCCGCCGGTGTCGACGCGTTCGGCATCGATGTCGGAGACGACCTGCTGCAGCGCCTCATCAGCGAGCCGATCGACCGGGCCTTCATCGTCCTGCATGGCCGCGGTGGCGAGGACGGCAGCATGCAGGGGCTGCTCGAGTGCGCCGGCATTCCCTACACCGGCAGTGGCATCCTGGCCTCCGCTCTGGCGATGGACAAGCTGCGTACAAAGCAGGTCTGGCAAAGCCTCGGTTTGCCCACGCCGCGGCATGCCGTGCTGGCGAGCGAGGCCGATTGCCAGGCGGCTGCCGAGACGCTCGGCTTTCCGCTGATTGTCAAGCCGGCGCACGAAGGGTCGAGCATCGGTATGGCGAAGGTGACCGGCGTCGCCGAACTGATCGCTGCCTGGCGTGCGGCGAGTGCCTACGACGCCCAGGTCCTGGTGGAACAGTGGATACAGGGCCCGGAATTCACCATCGCTACCCTGCGCGGGCAGGTATTGCCACCGATCGGCCTGGGCACGCCGCACAGCTTCTACGACTACGACGCCAAATACCTGGCCAACGATACCCAATACCGGATTCCCTGCGGGCTGGACGCGAACAAGGAGGCCGAACTCAAGGCACTCTCGGCCCGCGCCTGCGACGCAGTGGGTATTCAGGGCTGGGCACGTGTGGATGTCATGCAGGACGCAGCGGGTGCCTTCTGGCTGCTGGAGGTCAACACCGTACCGGGCATGACCGATCACAGCCTGGTACCGATGGCAGCACGCGCCGCTGGTCTGGATTTCCAGCAGCTGGTACTGGCGATCCTCGACGCCAGCCTGGCAGCGGGGAACTGAGCCATGATCGCCACGCTGCGTCACGCCCAGCCCGCCACCGGGCGCACCTCGCGCAAGCCGGTGCCGCGTGGTGCGAGCCGTCTGGTGCAACGCGAACCGCTGTCGGCGCGCCTGCCGCGTCCGAGCCTGAACTCGCTCAAGCGGGTGCTTTGGCCGGTGATGCTACTGGCGCTGGCCGTCGGCCTCTACGAGCTGGGCGTGCGCCTGGCGCCCTACGCAGACCGGCCCATCGCCAAGGTCAGCGTGCGCGGTGAGCTGACTTACGTCGACCAACAGGCAGTACAGGCACGCATGGCGCCGTTTGTCGAAGCGAGTTTTTTCAATGTGGATCTCGATGCGCTACGTCGCGATCTGGAGCAGATGCCCTGGATCGCGCATGTCGAGGCGCGGCGGGTATGGCCGGACGAGGTCATGGTGCGGCTCGATGAGCAGTTGCCCATCGCCCGCTGGGGCGACGAAGCGCTGCTGAACAATAACGGCCAGGCCTTTGCGCCGGATGACCTGACCCAGTATGAACACTTGCCGCAATTGTATGGTCCGAAGCGGGCCCAGCAGCGGGTCATGCAGCAATACCAGATGCTCAACCAGATGCTGCGGCCACTTGGTTTTTCCATTGCCCGCCTGGAGTTGCGTGCGCGGGGCAGCTGGTTTCTGACGACCAAGCAGGGCGTCGAGCTGCTACTGGGAAGAGACCAGATCATCGAAAAAATGCGGCGCTTCACTGCCATCTACCAGCAAGAGCTGGTGCAGCAGAGCGACAGAATTGCGCGGATCGACCTGCGTTACGCCAACGGCCTCGCCGTAGCGTGGCGCGAGCCGGCTCCGACCACGACGGGCGAACCCGACGTTGCGAAGAATTGAGGAATGAAACACATGTCTAGCGTGCAAAGCGGCAAGATGATCGTCGGCCTGGATATCGGCACCTCCAAGGTGGTGGCGCTCGTCGGCGAGGTCACCCCGGACGGCGAACTTGAGATCGTCGGTATCGGCACCCACCCCTCCCGGGGGCTGAAGAAGGGCGTGGTGGTCAACATCGAGTCCACCGTGCAGTCGATCCAGCGCGCCGTTGAAGAAGCGCAGCTGATGGCGGGTTGCCGCATCCATTCGGCCTTCGTCGGTCTGGCCGGCAATCACATCCGCAGCCTTAACTCCCACGGGATCGTGGCGATCCGCGATCGCGAGGTCAGCAGCGCCGATCTCGAGCGCGTCCTCGATGCGGCCCAGGCCGTGGCCATCCCAGCAGACCAGCGGGTGCTGCACACGCTGCCGCAGGATTACGTGATCGACAACCAGGAGGGCGTTCGTGAGCCGCTGGGCATGTCCGGCGTGCGCCTGGAGGCAAAGGTCCATGTGGTGACCTGCGCTGTGAATGCCGCACAGAACATCGAGAAATGCGTACGCCGTTGTGGGCTCGAAGTCGACGACATCATCCTCGAGCAACTGGCCTCGGCGCATGCCGTGCTGACCGACGACGAGAAGGAACTGGGCGTGTGCCTGGTCGACATCGGCGGCGGCACCACCGATATCTGCATCTTTACCGAGGGCGCTATCCGGCACACCGCGGTGATTCCGATCGCCGGCGACCAGGTCACCAACGACATCGCCATGGCGTTGCGCACGCCGACCCAGTACGCCGAGGAAATCAAGATCCGCTATGCCTGCGCGCTGGCCAAGCTGGCCGGCCCGGGCGAAACCATCAAAGTACCGAGCGTCGGAGACCGGCCGCCGCGGGAACTCTCGCGCCAGGCGTTAGCCGAAGTCGTGGAGCCGCGTTACGACGAGCTGTTCACCCTTATCCAGGCGGAACTGCGTCGCAGCGGCTACGAGGATCTCGTCCCCGCGGGAATCGTCCTCACCGGTGGCACGGCGAAAATGGAAGGCGCCGTCGAACTCGCCGAGGAAATCTTTCATATGCCGGTGCGCCTTGGCGTACCGCACAGCGTCAACGGTCTCGCTGACGTGGTCCGGAATCCGATCTATTCAACGGGCGTGGGCCTGTTGCTCTACGGAATGCGCAAGCAGACCGACGGCAACTCCATGTCCGGCCTTGGCCACTTGGCCGAAGAACCCAAGACGTCTGTCGTGGACCGGCTCAAGAGCTGGATCCAGGGCAATTTCTGAGCAGTGCGGCAGTACCTAAAACTAGAAAGCTGGAAGGAGAGAGGGAAATGTTCGAACTCGTAGATCATACCCCGCAAAGTGCAGTGATCAAGGTCATCGGCGTAGGCGGAGGTGGCGGCAACGCCGTCAATCACATGGTGCGCAACAGCGTTGAAGGCGTGGAATTCATCTGCGCCAACACCGATGCCCAGGCGCTGAAGAAAATCGAAGCGCGGACCGTGCTGCAGCTCGGCTCGGCCATCACCAAGGGCCTGGGTGCGGGCACCAACCCGGATATCGGCCGCCAGGCGGCGATGGACGATCGCGAGCGCATCGCCGAGGTGCTGCAGGGCGCCGACATGGTGTTCATCACCACCGGCATGGGCGGCGGTACCGGTACTGGCGCTGCGCCGGTGATTGCGTCGGTAGCCAAGGAAATGGGCATCCTGACCGTTGCGGTCGTGACACGTCCGTTCCCCTTCGAAGGCCGTCGCCGGATGCAGGTCGCTGACGAAGGCATCCGTCAGCTGTCCGAGTGCGTCGACTCGCTGATCACCATCCCCAATGAAAAACTGCTGACTATCCTCGGCAAGGATGCCAGCCTGCTGGCCGCTTTCGCCAAAGCCGATGACGTGCTCACCGGCGCGGTGCGTGGGATCTCCGACATCATGCAGCGTCCCGGCCTGATGAACGTCGACTTCGCTGACGTCAAGACCGTGATGGGCGAGATGGGCATGGCGATGATGGGCACTGGCTGCGCGACCGGCCCTAACCGCGCTCGCGAAGCGACCGAGGCGGCGATCCGCAACCCTCTGCTCGAAGACGTCAACCTGCAGGGTGCCCGCGGCATTCTGGTCAACATTACCGCTGGTCTGGATCTTTCCCTCGGCGAGTACGCCGCGGTGGGTGAAATCATCGAGGCGTTCGCCTCCGACGAGGCCACCGTCAAGGTCGGCGCCGTGATCGATCCCGACATGCTCGACGAGCTGCACGTCACTGTGGTCGCCACCGGCCTCGGTCCGCGCAACGAAAAACCGGTAAAGGTCGTCGACAACACCATCCAGACCGCAGCGGCGGCGCCCCAGGCTGCGCCGGCGGCTCGTCAGGAGCAGGCTGCGGTCAACTACCGTGACCTCGAGCGCCCGACTGTCATGCGCAACCAGGCGCATGCGGCCGCCACAGCGGCGAAAATGAACCCGCAGGAAGACTTGGATTACCTGGACATTCCGGCCTTCCTGCGGCGTCAGGCTGATTGACTGGATGTATCAGGACTATTGGGGTGATTGGTGTTCAGCAAAGTGGGGTTCTGCTATGATCGCCACCTTTGTTGGAAACCATTCGCAACAGCGCACTAGCGAAACCAAGCCATGATCAGACAACGCACTTTGAAGAACATCATTCGCGCCACGGGCGTCGGCCTGCATTCGGGGGAAAAGGTGTACCTGACCCTGAAGCCGGCGCCAGTGGACACCGGAATCGTGTTCTGTCGGACCGATCTCAATCCGCCCGTGCAGATCGCGGCGCGTGCCGAGAACGTTGGCGAGACGACCATGTCCACTACGCTGGTCAGCGGTGAGGTCAAGGTCGATACGGTGGAGCATTTGCTCTCGGCCATGGCCGGGCTGGGCATCGACAATGCCTACGTCGAGCTGTCCGCCTCGGAAGTGCCGATCATGGACGGTAGTGCGGGTCCTTTCGTGTTCCTGATTCAATCGGCCGGCCTGCAGGAGCAGGACGCCCCGAAGAAGTTCATCCGTATCACCCGCGAAGTGTCGGTGGAGGACGGCGACAAGCGCGCCACCTTCCTGCCGTTCGAAGGCTTCAAGGTGAGTTTCGAGATCGACTTCGACCACCCGGTTTTTCGCGGTCGCACCCAGACTGCAAGCGTGGATTTCTCGAGTACTTCCTTCGTCAAGGAAGTCAGCCGTGCGCGGACCTTCGGGTTCATGCGCGACATCGAGTTCCTGCGCTCGCACAACCTGGCCCTGGGCGGCAGTGTCGAGAACGCGATCGTAGTGGACGAAGACCATGTGTTGAACGAGGACGGCCTCCGGTACGAGGACGAGTTCGTCAAGCACAAGATCCTCGATGCAATCGGTGATCTCTATCTACTGGGTACCAGCCTGATCGGCGAATTCCGCGGCTTCAAATCCGGACATGCATTGAATAACCGTTTGCTGCGCACCTTGATGGAACAAAAGGACGCGTGGGAAATGGTGACTTTCGATGACTCCCAGACCGCACCGATCTCCTACATGCGACCGGCAGCTGCCGGCTGAGCAGTACTCTCTTCCTTTCTTGAAGGCCACCTGCGGTGGCCTTTTTTTTCGTGCCGGGGAAGAGCAGATCGACTGCCGGATAAGCGACAGCCGCCACACGCTCCGTTCAGCCGTTCAGCCGTCCAGTTACCACCCTGCACCCGTTGATTCCTGCTCGCGTGCTGGCCGGGCGATGACGCGGTTGCTTGTCGCTAACCCGTCAATTATGCCCTTCTGATTGAACCCGAACCGGCCACCGGCACACCTTGGTGTGGCACGCCTCAACGCGCCGGCTGCGCTGCGCCGGGATCAGCCATGGTGGGGGCAGTTGGGTCAGTTCATTCCGTCGAGCAGGCCGGCCATATCGTCGGCATGTTCTTCTTCCTGAGCGAGTATGTCCTCGAAGATACGCCGGGTGGTCGGGTCCTTGTCGCCGATGTACTGGACGATCTCTCGATAGCTGTCGATGGCGATGCGCTCGGCGACCAGGTTCTCGAAAACCATGTCACGCAGCCCGTTGCCCTCGGCGTATTGCGCGTGGGCGCGCTCGGTCAGGGTGTCGGGATTGAAGTCAGGCTCGCCGCCCAGCTGAACGATGCGCTCGGCCAGGCGGTCGGCATGCTCCTGTTCCTCGTTGGCGTGTTCGAGGAACTCGTCGGCGGCCACGCTCGATTTCAGCCCAGTGGCCATGTAGTAATGGCGCTTGTAGCGCAGATAGCACACCAGCTCGGTGGCCAGCGCCTCATTGAGTAGGTTGAGTACCGTCTCGCGGTCAGCGGCATAGCTTTCGGTAACCGCGCCGTTCTCGACATGCTGGCGCGCGCGTTCGCGCAGGGTCTGCTTATCACTCAGTTGTACATAGCTCATCATGGTCTCCTGAATCTCGCGGCCAGATCGTATGCCGGCCGCCCGGGGCGTTGCGCCTGGTGGCGCCTCGCTGGGCCCTAATCTGTGATAGGCCTGGTTGCGGAAAGTTTAGCGGCAGCTCCGTTCTCTGCCGGGCTGCCCGGCTCTTCGATCGGCAGCGGCTCTCCGGGGTCCTTGCGTTCGGGCTCGGGGATGGGCGAGGGCGTCCCGTCATCACGCGGATCGGGCTCTTGCATGGCGGCTACCTCTTGCTCAACTGAGCGCCTTGATGAGGTCGTCCTTGCGCATCTTCGAACGGCCCCGCACGTCACGCTCGCGGGCCTTCTGCATGAGCTCGTCGCGCGTCAGGTCGGTCAGCGAGGTGCTGCCGCTGCGGTTGCCACGCGCGGAACCCTGGTTGGGCGATTCGCCAGCGCGGCTCTTGGCGGCGCGATGGGCCGAGTCCTTGCGATCGGCACGCTTGGCGGTCTCGCTTTTCTTCTGCCCCGAGCCGCCCTTGCGTTCGCCTCCTCCTGACTGCTTGTTGACCGTCGCCCATGCTCGCGCTTCGGCTTCCTTCTCCGAGACGCCACGTTCTTCATAGCTCTGCTCGATGTGCTCGGCCTTGCGCTGCTGCTTGTCGCTGTACTTGCTCTTGTCACCTCTGGGCATGCTCGTTGTCCTCCTGCGGGAAAATCATCGGAGCCGATCGTTGGTATGTCGGCCAGCCATGAGCTGTCAGGCAACCGGCCAGGGCTGGTGACTGCCAGGGCCGCGGCCCGTCGGGTGCCGCCGCGGCGTGGCGCAGATCGACAAGGGTCGTACTGTTTTGTCCCGTTTGTCGGCCTCGAGTTTCACCCATGCTAGGATTGCCGGCGCGCCGTTTCGGACGCTCAAAGGGCGCCTGGGACGGCCCCGCGCGCGGCCGTCTCGTCCCGGCAGGATGATTTGGCGCGACGCAATATGCCGGGCAGGCAGCAAATATCTTCAACTGCTCGCGATTTGGCGGAACAAATCGCTTTTATGCTGGCCTGAACGAAGCGCGGGCGCGCTATCTCGGTAGCTGCGGCGCGATGCGCGCGTATCGAATCTGTCACGAATCCATGCTCGCCGACCACGGCGAGCCCTGAACGAGGCGATAGCCAGATGCGAATCCTTGTATGCGGAGCCGGTGGCCAAGTGGGTCACGAACTGGTTGACCGCGCCGCTGCGTACGGGCTCGAGGCGCTTGGCCTGACCCGCGACCGCCTGGACATTACCAACGCTGAGCAGATTGCCGAGGTGATCGATCAGTTCAAACCGGGCATGCTCGTCAATGCTGCCGCCTACACCCACGTCGACAACGCCGAGACTCATCGCGAGCAGGCCTTTGCGGTCAACCGTGATGGCGCCGCCCGGCTCGCCGAAGCCGCGCGCCAGGCCACCATTCCCCTGCTGCACATTTCTACGGACTATGTCTTTTCCGGCGAGGCGCGGACACCCTATGGCGAATCCGCGCCGGTGGCGCCAAGCGGTGTCTACGGCCAGAGCAAGCTGGCCGGCGAAACCGCGATCCAGGCCACGCTGGAGCACTACCTGATCCTGCGAACCAGCTGGGTCTATGGCACCCACGGCCACAATTTCGTCAAGACTATGCTGCGGCTCGGTAGCCAGCGCGACGCCCTGTCGGTCGTCGCCGACCAGTTCGGTTGTCCTACCCAGGCTGGTAGCATCGCCGACGTGCTGTTGCAGTTGGCGCAGCGGTACGCGCGTGATGGAGCGCTGGCCTGGGGGCTTTATCACTACAGCGGCCGCTCACCCTGTACCTGGTTCGACTTCGCCGTGGAGATCTTTCGCCAGGCCGAAGCCAAGGGCATGCTCGAGCGCCGTCCGCAGGTATCGCCGATATCCACCGCCCAGTACCCGACACCCGCGCGTCGACCGGCCTGGTCGGTGCTCGACTGCAGCCGATTCGAGACGACCTTCGGTATTGCTACCCGCGATTGGCACGATGACCTCGCCGAGGTGCTGGATCGGCTAGCCGCCGCGGCCGCGGTGGCTTCGGCCGGCGTCGCGCAACAGACTCCAGGCTGAGCGCCTCCCGCCCGGAAGAGGCCCGTGTAACAGCCGGTGCCAGCAGGTGAACCAACGCCAGACTCGGCGTATCCTTGCGTCCCTTTCACGATGCGGCAACAGGCCGCGTCGGCTGTTGGAGACGCCCCGTGCTTGTGGTTCAGGCAATACTTCCGATCTTCGGCTTGATCATGCTGGGCTACCTGCTGGGGCGGCGTGGCTGGCTCGCCGGCGAAGCCGCCAGTGGACTGGCCAATATCACCTTCCGGCTGTTCATGCCGGCTGTCCTGTTTACCGGAATTGCCCGCGCGCAGCTCAGCGATGGCATGTCGCCCCTGCTGTTGCTGGTGTACTTCGGACCGGTGCTCGCCGTCTTCGGAGTCGTTGGGCTGCTCGCACATTCGCGTCTCGGTCGTGTCTCGCCGCTTGGCCTGACGGCCGCCTACTCGAACAACGTCCTGGTGGGCATTCCGCTGGTGACCACGCTACTGGGCCCAGGCAGCCTGGTTTACGTGTTCGCCATCCTGGTGTTCCACAGCCTGATCCTGTTCTCGCTGCAAAGTATCTATAACGCATTCGGTTCGGCGAGCAGGGTCGGTGCGCTGGCGCTGTTGAAGAACCTGGCGAACCCGCTCATCGTCGGGCTTGCACTAGGTGCGCTGTTGAACCTGACCGGGGCGCCCCTGCCAGCTCCGCTGTGGCGTATCGCCGACTGGCTAGCGCAGGCGGCGCTGCCCTGTGCGCTGATCGTGCTGGGCATCAGTCTGTCGCGCTATCGGCTGCGACCGGGGCGGGCCTCGTTGGCGCTGGCCCTGGTCAAGCTGGGCCTGTTTCCCGCGCTGGTGTGGTACCTGGGACGCGCGACCAGCCTGGGGCTGGACGCCTTGAGTGTCCTGGTGCTGCTGGCGGCCTGTCCGACCGGCGTCAACGTCCTGGCCTTCGTGGTCAACCAGGAGGACACCCGGGTGGTGAGCTCGGCGGTGTTCCTCTCGACGGTACTGGCGTCGGTCAGTCTGCCGCTGTGGATGCTGCTGCTCGCGGCCTGATCCGGTCAGCGCTTCTGGTGTGGCCGTTGCGCCGGTTCGGCGAGAATGTCCTCGAGGCGCAGCCCGGTCAGCCCATGGATGGTGCGCCAGAGGTAATAGAAGATGGCCATCGTCATCACCATGCTGGGGATCGCGATCATCGGATAGCTGAGCAGCGTCATGCGGCCGAGTTCGGCATTGAACGCCTCGCTGCCGGCCGGGCTGTGCACGATCCACTTCGCCAGGACATAGTTCATCACCGATGAAAAGAAGAAGGTGCCGCTGAGCAGGTAGGTGGCGCGCAGTAGGCGGGTCTCGAAGTGGGCGGTCTGGCCGTTGCGCTCGAGCTGCGCGTGAACCTTGTCCACATTCAGCACGCGCGGGTTATAGAGCAGGGTCCGGATAAGCGGAAAGCGGGTTCGGGTCGACGCCAGGACAGCCAGGCCGATAACGCCCGGGATCGCTGCCTCCTTGATTGCCAGCCATTGCGGATCCAGTTGCAGCAAACCGATGCCTCCGGTCAGCAGTACGCTGACCAGGCCGAGCAGCGCGATCCAGCTGAACTGGCGATGTTTCACCAGCTCGAACAGGCCCAGGCCGAGCGGAAATGCCAAGGCCAGCAGCAAGGCGCCATCGGCGCCGAGGCGGTTTTCACCGCTGAGTTTCATCAGCACCAGCGAAGGAATGACGATGCTGATGGCCAGGTCCACCAACGGGTGCGGTCGACGATCGTCGGGCTGCTCGTTGCGAGGGGGCTGGTCGCGGGTGTCGGTCATCGGGCTCGATTCATCTCAAGGGCCGGAGCGATCGATGCCCAGGCAACGTGGAAAGGCGCATGGACCTGGTTGTCACAGGTCCGGCTTGCGTCGCCGTTTCGCCCACTGGCCGGCCTCGAATATCGAGACCACACCGATCGCCAGCGCAAAAGGCAGCAGCAGGTAGAAGACCCTGAACACGATCAGGGCGGCCAGTACATCTGCCGTCGCCAGGTCCGGCATGGCCGCCAGAAAGGTTACCTCCAGTACCCCGAGTCCGCCAGGCGCATGGGACAGCAGGGCCAGTGAAAAGGATGCGAGAAACACGCCGAACACCGTCAGGTAGCCGGGGTTGCCCGCTTCGGGGAGGGCGAAATAGATGATGGCGGCGGCACAGGCCAGCTCCAGCGGGGCAGCGAGCAATTGACGGCCGACGATCGGCAGGCGCGGGTAGGTGATGCGCCATTTGCCTAGCTGCATCGGGGCGAAATGCCGCCAGGCACCGAACACATAGAGCCCGACCAGGCCCAGCAGCGACGCACCGATAGCGGTGGCCACCCAGGGTTCGGTGTCCACTACGCGGTTGAGCAACGAGGGACGCAGGATCAGTACGCTGCCACCGGCCAGCAACGTGCCCAGGAAAAAGGTCAGCGAGCAGAAGACGATTAGCACGCCGATTTCCTGCGGCGTCAGGCCCTTGCTGCGGTAAGCGCGATAGCGCACCACCGCGCCGGAGAACACCGAAGCTCCCACATTGTGCGCCAGGGCATAGGTGGTGAATGAGCACAGGGTGATGAACCACCAGGATATTCGCTTGCCCAGATGGGCTACCGCGATGCGGTCGTACCAAGCCAGTGCACTGTAAGCACCGGCGGTTGCCAGCCCGGCCAGGATCCAGTTGCGGTGGCTGATTGCCGCGAGGCTATCGGTAAGGTCGGCCAACGACAGGTTGCGGATCTCCTGATAAAGCAGATAACCCGATAGCAGTACCGCGGTGATGCCGACCAGGGTCCAGGCGACATCGCTCCTCTTCATCATGTTGGTTAGGCTCCTGGGCGACGGCTGATGCCTCGAAGCGACGGCTCGGACAAGCATGACGCGTGCGTCGCGGAATAATTCGGCCGCTCTGTTATCGGCAGCGGACCAGGCCATTTGTTCAGTGCCCCACGACCCGACGCGGCGTGGCACCTGCCGGCCTGCATGCGGTCGATCGAAGACCTCATCAGCCACTCGTCCAGGAGAACAGATGCCCGAGATCCCACGCGACCCTCAGCTCGACGGTTCGCTTTCGCTGCTTGGCGAAGGCTACTCATTTATACCCAGCCGATGCCAGAGGCTGGGCTCGGATATTTTCCAGGTGCGCCTGCTGCTACAGGACACCATTTGTATCAGCGGTGAGGAAGCCGCCAGGCTGTTCTACGACGAACGCCGCTTCGTTCGCCGCAAGGCGGCGCCACGCCTGCTGCAGAAAACTCTGTTCGGGCAGGGCGGGGTGCAGGGTCTCGATGGCCAGGCGCACCGTCATCGCAAGGGCCTGTTCCTGTCGCTGCTCGGTGAGGAGTCGATTGCCGAGCTGGTGCGGCTGAGCGAGGCCAACTGGCTGACCGCCATCGAAACCTGGCGAACGCAGGACCGGATCACGCTTTTGCCGGAGGTGGAGGCGATCCTGACGCGTGCCGTCTGCGCCTGGGCCGGTGTTGACCTGCCTGAGGACACAGTGACGCGTCGCCGCGATCAACTGGCAGCAATGATCGACGGCGCCGGTGGCATCGGGGCCCGCCACTGGCAGGCCCGGCGGGCGCGAAAAGACGCCGAGGCCTGGTTGGCCGGGTTGCTCGCCAGGGTGCGCGAAGGCGCGTTGGCGGTTGATGCCGGGCGACCGCTGGCGGTAGTCGCCAGGCATCGCGACCTGGACGGCCATTTACTGCCGCTTGAGGTCGCGGCGGTGGAAATGCTCAACCTGCTTCGTCCGACGGTCGCGGTGGCCCGTTTCGTCATCTACGCCACCCTTGAACTGCATGCCCACCCGCACTGGCGTGAACGACTCCAGACCCAGGACGACGCCATCGAACCCTTCGCCCAGGAAGTACGGCGGCTGTATGCCTTTTTCCCGTTCACGGCGGCACGGGTGCGCGAGGATTTCGAGTGGCGGGGCTACCGCTTCGAAAAGGGCACGCGGGTGCTACTGGACCTGTACGGGACCAACCGTGACGCGCGCGTCTGGGACGAACCCGAGGCGTTTCGTCCGGAGCGCTTCGCCAGCCGCATTCCCGGCTCGTTCGACTTCATCACACAGGGCGGTGGGGACGCCGCCAGCGGGCACCGCTGCCCCGGTGAGCCGCTGGCGGTCGCGCTGCTGTGCAGTGCGTTGCGCATGCTTACCCGACGGATGCGCTACGGCGTACCGGCGCAGGACCTGCGGATCGACCTGTCGCGGATGCCGGCGCAGCCCGAGAGCCTGATGGTGCTCAGCGATGTCGAACCTGTACCGACACAGCCGACCAGCGGTTAGCGGTCGACCCGTGCCGCGCGCGCGCGCACCCAGTAGTCGATGAGTTCGCGCAGCTGGGACATCTCGACGGGCTTGGCCATGTGGCCGTCCATGCCGGCCTCACGGGCGCGCTCGCGGTGCTCGCTGAGGATATGTGCGGTCAGCGCCACTACCGGCGTGGCGCGCCGGCCCTCGACCGCTTCCCAGGCGCGCAACCGCGAGGTGGCCTCGAAGCCGTCCATCACCGGCATTTCGCAATCCATCAATACCAGGTCGTAAGGCTTCGCCTTGATCAGTGCCAGGGCCTCTTCGCCGTTGCTGGCGGTGTCAGGCTTGAGATTGAGCTTGCTCAGCATGCCGCGGATGACCTTGGTCGAGATACTGTTGTCCTCGGCCACCAGGATACGAAAATCTTCCGGCACCTCAAGCGGTGCCTGCGTCGTGTTGGCCGGCGCCTGGGCCTTTGCCGAGCGGCGACGGGTCAGTTCGTCAGCCAACGTGGTCTTCAGCGTGTAGCCGGCCACCGGCTTGGCGAGGATCCGCTTGATGCCGGCGTTGCGCGCGATGATTTTGCTCGGTGCATTGCTCATCCCGGTGAGCATGATCAGCAGGATGTCATGGTTGAGGCTGAAGTCTTCCTTGATCCGGCTGGCCAGTTGCATACCGGTCATGCCCGGCATGTCCTGGTCGAGCAATACGACGTCGAAATACTCGCGCAGGTGGGCCTTGGTGCGCAGCAGCGCCAGCGCTTCCTTGCCCGAGGCCACCGCGCTGACGTCGAGGCCCCAGCTGCTGCACTGCTGGCTGAGCACCTTGCGGCAGGTGTCATTGTCGTCTACCACCAGCAGGCGGGCACCCTTGAGCTGCTCGTCGAGATCGGTGCCGGGCTGTTCGGTCAGCTCCATGCTCAGCGGCAGGCTGATCCACAGCGTGTTGCCAGACAGGCCACCGGTCTGGATGCCGAACTCGCCGTTCATCAGGTGCACCAGCTGTCGCGCAATGATCAGGCCCAGGCGGCCGCCGTGGCGGGTCGCGGCGAGGAAATCGCGGCTGTCCAGGGCGGCATTGAGCAGTGCATCGCGTTCCTCGGGCTCCAGCGGGCGGCCGCTGTCCTGCACGGTGATGCGCAGGCGTGGTTCTGGGCCGTGGTCGTCCACCGCGGCAATCAGCAGGACCTCGCCTTCGTCGGTCTGCTTGAAAGCGTTTTCCAGCAGATTCAGCAGGGCCTGACGCAGCCGGGTGGGATCGCCGGCGACGTCGTGAGGCATTTGCGGCTGGACGAAACTGATCAGCTCGACCTTCTGCTGCTCGGCCTTGGCGCGGAAAATGCTCAGGCAATCCTCGATCAGCGCATTGAGGTCGAACTGTACGTCGTCCAGTTCGATCTGCCCTGATTCGAGCTTTGAGATGTCGAGGATTTCGTTAATCAGGTTCAGCAGCTCGTTGCCCGAGCTGTGGATGGTCTGGACGTAGTCGCGCTGCTTGGCCGACAACGAAGTGTCCAGGAGCAGTTCGCTCATGCCCAGCACGCCGTTCATCGGCGTGCGGATCTCATGGCTGATCTTGGCCAGGAAATCAGCCTTGGTCCGCAGCTCGGCGCTGGTCACCGCTTCGGCGGTGTGCTGGTTGCGGCTGTCGGCCTGGATCTGCCGCTGGCGCTCGAGCAGCGCGAAGCTCAGGATCAGTCCCGAGCAGGTGGCCACGCTGAAGGTGATGCCGGTCAGCCAGTCCGGATCGAACTGGTTGAAGCCCAGCAGGATTGGCAGCACGACGAGAAAGCCGCCGTCGAACAGCAGCATGCCGGCTACCAGCAGGCGGGCGGGTTCGTAGTGCTGCCGCCAGTGGTGGATGGCCACTGCCGTGACGCTGACCGATGTGAGCAGCACGAACCCGTAGATCAACCAGCTGTACCAGAGCTGCCCGGTGAGCAGGATGATCGCGGCCAGCGCGCCGACCGTGCCGGCCTCCAGCGCCAGCATCCAAGTCACCCACGGGCGCTTGCGGTGATGGAAGAAGCCGTAGGTGAACGCCAGCAGCGCGAGACAGGTGCCGAGGGCCGCCATGTCCGCGATCATCGGCTGGCTGTAGAGCAACCCCGGTAACCAGACCGCCAGCAGCCCCAGGTTGGCCACAGCACAGGTCAGCAGCGTGCCGTGCAGGAGCGCCAGCCAGACGTGGCTGTAGCTCAGGGTGTAGGCAAACCGCAGCAGGTTGTAGATGGTCAGCAGCGCGAGCGCCCCGAACAGCGCGCCGAACAGGTAGGCCGGGGAGGCCAGCTCGACGAGGCCGAGTTCGTCCACGGTGCGGAACCAGGCCATGATCGGGTGCGACGACTGCAGGCGGATGTAGGCTTCGCGCGGTGCGCCGTCGTTGGGCAGGGAAAACAGGTAGGCCCGGGTCGGTAGAGGCCGCGATTGCTGCGGTCGCAGTTCGCCGGTCTCGACGTGCCGTTCGATGCGCCCGTCCCGGAGCAGGTAAAAATCGAGGTATTGCACCCGCGGTGCGAAGACCCACAGCCAGTTGGGGTGCTCGAAGGGCGGAAGGCTCACCTGAAGCCAGACGGCATTATCGCTGGCCGGTGCGGCGTAGGATCGCTTGTCGATGCGCTGGAACAGGCTGCGCTGGTCGAGGACTTCGTCGAGTGACAGCTGGCCGGACTGGTCGATAAGCAGTCGCCAGTTGGGTTCGGTGGCAGGCTGCGGTTCGCTGGCGGTCAGGGCAATGGGCGTTTCGCTCGTCGCCGCGGACGAGGGCAGGATGCTCACGGCAGCCAGCAAAAGGCTGAAGGCAAAAGCAATGGCGACACGGAGTCGACGCACGATTGAAATCCCTTCAGCTGTGTGACGGTCGATTATAGCCACCGCAATGATACGCGGAAGTGCGTGTGACGGCAGTCGCGCGCACTTCCGCCGGCCGGCTCAGGTGTCGCCCTGTTCACGCGCGATGGCCCGGTAGCCGATGTCGTGACGGTAGAAGTGACCGTCCCATTCGACCCGTGCTGCCAACGCATAGGCGTTCTGTTGGGCGTCCGACACGGTATCGCCCAAGGCCGTGGCGCAGAGTACCCGCCCACCAGCCGTGGTGATGTCGCCATCCTGCAGCGCCGTACCGGCATGGAAGACCTTGCCGGGCAGTTGCGCGGCGGCGTCGAGTCCATGGATCACTGCGCCTTTCGCGTAGTCGCCCGGGTAGCCGCCAGCGGCCAGCACCACGCCGAGGCTCGGCCGTGCGTCCCACTGGGCTTCGATCTTGTCCAGCGCCCTGGCCAACGCTGCCTCGATCAGCAGCACCAGGCTGGACTGCAGGCGCAGCATTATCGGCTGGGTTTCGGGGTCGCCGAAGCGGCAGTTGAACTCGATCACCTTCGGTGCACCGCTGCGGTCAATCATCAGGCCGGCATAGAGAAAACCCGTGTACACGTTGCCTTCGGCTGCCATGCCCTTGACGGTCGGCCAGATTACTTCGTCCATGACGCGCTGGTGCACCTCGTCGGTGACCACCGGTGCCGGCGAGTACGCACCCATGCCGCCGGTGTTCGGGCCGCTGTCACCGTCCCCGACGCGCTTGTGATCCTGGCTGGTGGCCATCGGCAGTACGTTGGCGCCATCGACCATGACGATGAAGCTGGCTTCTTCGCCATCGAGGAATTCCTCGATCACCACCCGGGCGCCGGCGTCACCGAAGGCATTGCCGGAGAGCATGTCGCGAACCGCATCCTCGGCTTCGTCTAGGCTCATCGCGACGATCACGCCCTTGCCCGCGGCAAGGCCGTCGGCCTTGATCACGATCGGCGCGCCTTTTTCGCGCAGATAGGCAAGCGCCGGTTCGACCTCGGTGAAGTTGCGGTAGTCGGCCGTGGGAATCCGGTGGCGCGCAAGAAAATCCTTGGTGAAGGCCTTCGAGCCTTCCAGCTGCGCGGCCGCGGCGGTCGGGCCAAAGCAGTCGAGCCCGCGCGAGCGGAACAGGTCGACGACGCCTTTGACCAGCGGCGCCTCGGGGCCGACGATGGTCAGCTGTACATGCTGCTCGGCGAAGTCGGCCAACTGCTCGAGGGCCAGCACGTCGATCGCGACGTTCTGGCATTTCGCCTCGGTTGCGGTGCCGGCATTACCAGGCGCGACGAAAACCGTCTCGACCCGCGGGTCCTGGGCGACCTTCCAGGCCAGGGCGTGCTCGCGGCCGCCGCTGCCGATGATCAGTACATTCATGTGTCTCTCCTGGTGGAGGCGGGCCGGTAGCCCGCTTGGTGGATAAGCAAAGCGTTATCCACCCTACGAATACCGAGGTCGCGATCGGGCTGGCAGATGCAAGGCGCCCGATTCTTCGCCCAGTAGAGTTGCCTTCTGGCAATGACATGGGGGAAGAGTCGGGCAACGCCGCAGATGCGTGTCCGGGTGCGACCGATTTTAGTGCCTGAAGTGACGCATGCCGGTAAATACCATTGCCATGCCGGCTTCGTCGGCCGCGGCGATGACCTCGGCGTCGCGCATCGACCCGCCGGGCTGGATCACCGCGGTGATGCCGGCTGCCGCGGCGTTATCGATGCCATCACGGAAGGGGAAGAAGGCGTCACTGGCCATGACGGCACCGGCCACCGGCAAGCCGGCGTGCTCGGCCTTGATCGCCGCGATGCGGGCGGAGTTGACGCGGCTCATCTGGCCCGCGCCGACGCCGACGGTCTGCCGGTTATGGGCATAGACGATGGCATTTGACTTGACGAACTTCGCCACTTTCCAGGCAAAGATCAGGTCGTGGATCTCACGCTCGCTCGGGGCCCGCCGGGTGACGACCTTGAGGTCGGCTTCGCTGATCATCGCGATGTCGCGGCTTTGCACCAGCAGGCCGCCGTTGACGCGCTTGAAGTCCCAGCCCGGCGCTCGCTCGGCCGGCCACTGGCCACACTCCAGAAGGCGAACGTTCGCTTTGCTCGCCACCACTTCACGGGCTTCGGCCGAGACGCTCGGCGCAATGATGACTTCGACGAACTGGCGTTCGACGATGGCGCGCGCGGTCTCGCCGTCCAGCTCGCGGTTGAAGGCGATGATGCCGCCGAAGGCCGATTCGCTGTCAGTGGCGTAGGCCAGTTCGTAGGCCTGGCGAATTCCGCCTTCATCCTCGGGAACCACGGCGACGCCGCAGGGATTGGCATGCTTGACGATCACGCAGGCCGGCTTGACGAAGCTCTTGACGCACTCCAGCGCCGCGTCGGTATCGGCGACATTGTTGAACGACAGCTCCTTGCCTTGCAGCTGGCGCGCAGTGGCGACACAGGCTTCGTCAGCCGTTTCGACGTAGAACGCCGCGATCTGGTGGGGATTCTCGCCGTAGCGCATGTCCTGCGCCTTGACGAACTGGGTGGTGAAGGTACGCGGCAGCAAGCTGCGGCCCTCGGTGGAAAGCGTGTCGGCGCCCTGGTCGACGGTGCCCAGGTAGTTGGCGATCATGCCGTCGTAGGAGGCGGTGTGCTCGAAGGCCTTGAGCGCCAGGTCGAAGCGCTGTGCATAGGTCAGGCCGCCCTGACCCAGGCTGCTGATGACCTCGGCATAGTCGTCTGCATTGACGACAATGGCGACGTCCTTGTGGTTTTTCGCTGCGCTGCGAACCATAGTCGGCCCGCCGATATCGATGTTCTCGATCGCATCGGCCAGCGTGCAGCCGGGCTTGGCGACGGTCGCGGCAAACGGATAGAGATTCACCGCGACCAGGTCGATCGGGGCGATCCCGTGCTCGTCCATGACCGCCGTGTCCAGGTCGCGCCGGCCGAGGATGCCACCATGAATCTTCGGATGCAGGGTTTTGACCCGCCCGTCCATCATCTCGGGGAAGCCGGTGTAATCAGCCACCTCGACCGCAGCAATGCCATTTTCACGCAGCAGCTTGAAGGTGCCGCCGGTAGAAAGGATCTCGACGCCCAGGGCGGCAAGTTCGCGGGCAAAATCGACAACGCCGGTCTTGTCGGAGACGCTGATCAGCGCGCGGCGAACGGGGAGGCGGTGGGTCTGGTCGGTCATCTGTATTCCAGTCGATGGAGGCGGATTCGGGTCAGCTAGCTAGAAGCTAGAAGCTAGAAGCTAGAAGCTAGAAGCTAGAAGCCAAGGCTGGAAACGTCCCGCTTCCAGCTTTTGGCTTCCGGCTTACAGCAGATCGTATTGTTTGAGCTTCTTGCGTAAGGTGCCGCGGTTTAGGCCGAGCAATTCGGATGCCTTGGTCTGGTTGCCCTTGACGTAGTTCATCACGGTTTCCAGCAGCGGCGCCTCGACCTCGGAAAGCACCAGGTTGTAGACGTCCGTGACATCCGCGCCTTCGAGGTGGGCAAAGTAGTTGTGCAGCGCCTTTTCCACGCTGCCGCGCAGGGTCTGGCCCACGTCGCTCGGCGTGTTCAGGTGTTGCTTGAGGTTTACGTTGTCGCTCACGGATGTTGTTCCAGTTAACAGTGTTTCGTTCAACAGCGTCATGCAGCCACCCCTTTTCCATCCCCCGAGTCAGGGCCTGTACGGCGTTCGGTGAAGAAGCCCCGAACGCTGGCGCATTGCGCGTCCCTGTCCTGCAAACCATTGAACCGGCCGCGGAACTCCTGCGCGCCGGGAAGTGTTGCCAGATACCAACTGACATGCTTTCGGGCGATCCGCACGCCCATGACGTCACCATAGAAGCGGTGAAGCGCCGCCATATGTTCCAGCAGAATCTGTTCAATCTCCTGCAGCGACGGTGGCGCCAGCAGCTCGCCGGTCGCCAGGTAGTGCTGGATTTCGCGAAAGATCCACGGCCGGCCCTGGGCCGCTCGTCCGATCAGCAAGGCATCGGCTCCGGTCGCCTGCAGCACCTGCCTGGCCTTTTCCGGTGAATCGATATCGCCATTGGCGAACACCGGGATGGAGACGGCCTGCTTGATCGCCGCGATGGTTTCGTATTCAGCCTCGCCCTTGTAGAGGTCGGCGCGGGTGCGCCCGTGGACCGCCAACGCCGCGATGCCAGTTTGTTCGGCGAGACGGGCTACCGCCACACCATTCTTGTTCTGCCTGTCCCAGCCGGTGCGGATTTTCAATGTCACCGGCACGTCGACCGCCGCTACCACCGCTTCGAGTATCGCCGCGACGAGCCGCTCGTCCTTCATCAGCGCAGAGCCGGCAGCCTTGTTGCAGACTTTCTTCGCCGGACAGCCCATGTTGATGTCAATGATTTGAGCACCCAGCTCGACGTTGCGCACCGCGGCCTCGGCGAGCATCTGCGGGTCGCCGCCGGCGATCTGTACCGAGCGCGGCTCGGGGTCGCCGGCATTCTGCATGCGCAACTGCGACTTCCGGCTGTTCCACAGGCGCACGTCACTGGTCACCATTTCCGAGACGACCAGCCCGGCGCCAAGGCGGCGACAGAGCTGGCGGAACGGCTGGTCCGTCACGCCGGCCATGGGCGCGAGGATCAGTCGATTCGGAAGGAGATAGGGGCCGATGCGTACCGCTGACATGAAGATTCCCTGCCTGGAGCCTGCTTGCTAGGTCGATCGGGACAGCAAAAAAGGGTGTGCATAATACCCGCTCCGGGTGACGGGTTAAAGATTGTTTTGAACAAAATCTGAACAGTGCTGGGCTTATAACCGGCGGTGGTTCGGTCGCGCGCACCGGCTGCAACGGGCCGGCGCAACCGGTCCTGCCAGCCGGACATCACTCCGGCGAGCGGAAGCTCAGACTGTAGTTCATCGCCCGGGCGCCGGGATCGAGGATGTCCAGGGCGATATGGATAGGAATCTGCGAGGGCATCTCGCGCTGTCCGGCAAGCTCACCGGACAGGTACTCGCCGGGCTTGAATGTCCGCCGGGCCAGGGTCTGGCCCTGGAGGTCATCGAAGCGGATCTCCAGCAGCGGAAACGGCTGGGCGAAGGAGGCGCGGTTATAGATGATCGCGTCGACCACCAGGGCACCGGCGAAGTCGGGATGGCTGCGCACTACCAGATTGCTACTCTTGATCTGGCTGATGTCGACCATCGGCGGTAGCGTGCAGCCCGCCACCGGGCAGAGCCGTTCGAACCAGGGGCGGTACGCGGCCTGCCGGGCCAGACCGTCGAAGTTGTAGGCCAGGTACTGCGCGCCGAGGGCGAGCAGGGCGATCAGGTTCAGCGCGCCCCATCCCAGCCAGCGGCCCCAGGGGCGCCGCCGTGCCTGCCATTCGAGCTGTAGGGGTTCATCGTCGAGCTCGAGTAGCCGAACCTGTTCACCATGAGGACGCGGCGCTGGCTCTTCGTGCTCATCGAGTTCATCCGCCAGTGGCGATGGGCCCGGCGGGCGTGGCGGTTCGTCGATCTCGGCCAGCGCGTCGATGGCCGGCTCGCGGCGCTCGCCTGGCAGAGCGTCGAGAGAGCGACCAGATGAGCTGGCCAGTGGGCTGGGGGGCGCCGGGTGGCTGGGGCTGACCGGCGTGAAATGCCGATAGGGTGCCGTGGCTACTGTGGTGCTATGGACGTCCGGTCCCGCTTCCGACGACGGCAACGCTGGCAAGCGCCATGTCTCAGCACTTCCGGCGCGATCCGCTTCGTCCTGTGATGCGCGGTTGGCTTCAGCAACGCGCGGCGGCACCTCCGGCTCCGCTTCGAGCTCCAGCGGAGCTCGGGATTGCGCACGCTCTAGGCGTTCGAGCTTGGCCAGCTCCTCGTCCAGGTCGAGGTTGTCGAGGTCGAGGTCGTCGTGAATCCAGAACGTGCTGCCGTCGGTCCGCGGCGGGCGGGCGGCCACATTGGCGGGCGGCGGCGCAACTGTCGCGGCTGCCGGAGCCGGTGGAAAAGCGTCACCGTCGATCAAATGGCGAGCAGCGTTGAACAGCTCCATGCAGGCCCCGCAGCGTACGACGCCGCGGGCGGCAGCGAGCTGGGCGCCGCTGACGCGGAAACTGGTACGGCAATTCGGGCACTGGGTGACGAAGCTGCTCATGCGTGGGTCCGGCGCAAATGGCGCTAGTCTAGCGCATGCCCGAGGATCAGCGGCAGTGGCGCAGTCCCGTTGGGCTGGGCTCAGCCGCGACGGCGTCCGCTGATGCGCACCCAGCCGTCCTTCTCGGCGGTTGGGTCCAACTCGACGTAATCGGCATAGGCGGCACGAACTTCCTCGGCCTGTTCGGCCAATACACCGGACAGCGCCAACCGGCCGCCCGGCCTGACCCGTTCGATGATGCGCGGTGCCAGGGACACCAACGGACCGGCGAGAATATTGGCGACCACGACGTCGGCCTGGCCCGGCGGCAGCTGCTCGGGGAGGTACAGCGGGAAGCGGGTTGGGTCCACGGCGTTGCGGTTGGCGTTGTCGCGCGAGGCCTCTAGCGCCTGGACGTCGATGTCCGTTCCGATGGCGTGGCGAGCGCCCAGCAGCAGCGCGGCAATTGCGAGAATCCCCGAACCGCAGCCAAAGTCGAGCACGTCCAGGCCGCCGAGCGGCTGGCCGTCTAGCCATTCCAGGCATAACGCAGTGGTCGGGTGGGTGCCGGTGCCAAAGGCAAGGCCAGGGTCGAGCAGCAGGTTGACGGCACCCGGCTCGGGCGCGGCGTGCCAGCTGGGCACAATCCACAGCCGCTGGCCGAAGCGCATCGGGTGGAAATTGTCCATCCAGCTCCGCTCCCAATCCTGATCCTCGATGCGCTCGAGTTCATAGGGTGGCAGCTCGCCGTCGATCAGCAGGCGCAGATGGGCGAGCAGGTTAGCCTCGTCGACATCGGCTTCGAACAGCGCAAGTAGGTGGGTATGTGACCACAGGGGTGTGGTGCCAAGGTCGGGTTCGAAGATCGGTTGGTCTTCGGCATCCATGAAGGTGACCGAGACCGCGCCAACGCCCAACAGCGCATCCTCGAGGGTCTCGGCCTGTTCCGGGGCAATGGCCAGGCGCAGTTGTAACCAGGGCATGCGGGGCTCCATCGGCAGACGCTCCAGTAGAAAAAGCTCGAGCGGCAGGAAAAAGAAAGGGAGCGGTTCTACCGCTCCCTGGGGTGTGCATCATACCGCCTGCAGCTGGCCGGTCAGTGTTTGTCCATACCCAGTTTCTTTTCCAGATAGTGAATGTTCACGCCGCCCTTGCAGAAGCCGGCGTCGCGGACCAGGTCGCGGTGCAGCGGGATATTGGTCTTGATGCCGTCGACCACGATCTCGTCAAGCGCATTACGCATGCGCGCCAGGGCTTCCTCGCGGGTGGCCCCGTAGGTGATCAGCTTGCCGATCAGGGAGTCGTAGTTCGGCGGTACCGAGTAGCCGCTGTACAGGTGCGAATCGACCCGTACCCCGTTGCCGCCAGGCGCGTGGAAATGCTTGACCTTGCCGGGGCTGGGCAGGAATTTCTCCGGGTCTTCCGCGTTGATGCGGCATTCCAGCGAATGCCCCCGGATGACCACGTCTTCCTGCCTGATCGACAGCTTGTTGCCTGCGGCGATGCTCAGCATCTCCTTGACGATGTCGACGCCGGTCACCATCTCGGTTACCGGATGCTCGACCTGGACGCGGGTGTTCATCTCGATGAAGTAGAAGCGGCCGTCTTCATAAAGAAACTCGAAGGTACCGGCGCCACGGTAGCCGATCTCGACGCAGGCGTCGGTGCAGCGCTTGAGCACTTCGGCACGGGCCTTTTCGTCGATGAACGGAGCAGGCGCCTCTTCCAGTACCTTCTGGTGGCGGCGCTGCAGCGAGCAGTCACGGTCGCCCAGGTGGATGGCGTTACCCTGGCCGTCCGACAGTACCTGCACTTCGACGTGGCGCGGATTACCGAGGAATTTCTCCAGGTAGACCATCGGATTGCCGAAGGCGGCACCGGCTTCGGTGCGCGTCAGCTTCGCCGACTTGATCAGGTCTTCTTCCTTATGCACCACACGCATGCCGCGACCACCGCCGCCGCCGGCGGCCTTGATGATCACCGGATAACCGACTTCGCGGGCGATGCGCAGAGCTTCCGCCTCGTCTTCCGGCAACGGGCCATCGGAGCCGGGCACAACGGGGACGCCGGCCTTGATCATGGCTTCCTTGGCCGAGACCTTGTCGCCCATCAGGCGAATGGTCTCGGCCCTGGGGCCGACGAATGCGAAACCAGATTTTTCAACCTGCTCGGCGAAATCCGCGTTTTCTGCCAGGAAGCCGTAGCCGGGGTGGATCGCGGTCGCACCGGTCACTTCAGCCGCCGCGATGATCGAGGGGATGTGCAGGTACGAATTGGTCGCCAGGGCCGGTCCGATGCAGACGGATTCGTCGGCCAGGGCCAGGTGCATCAGTTCGCGGTCGGCAGTGGAATGCACCGCGACGGTCTTGATCCCGAGCTCCTTGCAGGCTCGCAAAATCCGCAGGGCGATTTCACCGCGGTTGGCGATCAGTACTTTTTCCAACATCGCTGGCTCTCCGCGGTTCAAACGATGGTGAACAGCGGCTGGTCGTATTCGACCGGCTGACCATTCTCCACCAGGATGGATTCGATGGTGCCGCTGGTTTCGGCCTCGATGTGGTTCATCATCTTCATGGCTTCGACGATGCACAGAATGTCGCCTTTCTTGACCGTCTGGCCGACATCGACGAAGGACTTGGCTTCCGGCGAGGAGGCGCGGTAGAAGGTACCGACCATTGGCGAGCGAACCACGGTGCCGTTGAGCTTCGGCTGCGCCGGTGCTGCGTCAGCTGCTGCAGCCGGAGCGGCGGCAGGTGCTGCCGTCGGGGCGGGCATCGGGGCCTGTGCGTAGTAGGGCTGCTGCATGGCCACCTGCTTGCTGTGGCGGCTGATGCGCACGGATTCTTCACCCTCGTGAATTTCCAGCTCGTCGATACCGGACTCTTCCAGCAGTTCGATCAGTTTCTTGACTTTGCGAATATCCATGAAACGGTGACTCCCAAGTAGGTTCAGAGGGCATTGCTGCGCGCTGCTTCGAGGCCGGCGCGCGGGGCGCGGTCTTGTCAGGACGCGGCGAATTGTTCCAGGGCGGCCTCCAATGCCAGGCGGTAGCCGCTGGCGCCAAGGCCGCTGATCACCCCTACCGCGACATCCGAAAAGTAGGAGTGATGGCGGAAAGGTTCACGCTTGTGCACATTGGACAGGTGCACTTCGATGAATGGGATGCTCACCGCCAACAGCGCGTCACGTAACGCGACGCTGGTGTGCGTGAAGGCGGCGGGATTGATCAGGATGAAGTCCACGCCTTCGTCGCGCGCGGCGTGAATGCGATCGATCAGCTCGTATTCGGCGTTGGACTGCAGGTGCATCAGGTGGTGGCCGGCTTCGCGGGCCTGCTGCTCCAGGTCCCGGTTGATCTCGGCCAGGGTCACCGCGCCGTAGACGCCGGGTTCGCGCGTGCCGAGCATATTCAGATTCGGGCCGTGGAGGACCAGAAACGTCGCCATGAAAGTTCCTTGTTGTTCTGTCCGGACGGCGCCTCCAGAGGAGGGCGGCGGTGAGGGGAAAAACTATGCCCGAAGCGGGGGCTGACTGTCCAGTCATGTCTCATTCGGCGTAAATGCCGACATTATGACTGGAGATTGCCGCAGGGAAGGAGTCTAGAGAGCGGCTTCTGCGCGACTCAGCTGTTCACCGAAGCCGCTGGCGTCAATTTCACCCACGACCCGTGCGTCGGCCAGCTCCCGGCCGCTGCGGTCGAAAAACAGCACGGCGGGCGGGCCGAACAGTTTGTAACGGTCGAGCAGCTGGCGTTGCTCCGCGTTGCTTTCGGTGATGTCGAAGCGAACCAGGCGGTAGCCGGCCAGGCGCGGGGCGATTTGCGCATCGGCGAACACCTCGCGCTCGATCACCTTGCAGCTGATGCACCAGTCGGCGTACCAGTCGAGCATCAACGGTTGGCCCGCTGCCCGCGCGGCCTGGAACTGCGCGTCGAGCTGCGCCGGCGTGGTGACGGTTTGCCACACATCGGCAGCCGCTGGCGCCGCAACCCCGGACGACGAAAGCGCCGGCAGGGGCCGCAGCGGATCGGTGCTTCCCTGCAGGGCACCTACCCACGCCGCCAGGGCGTACACCATCAGGGCCAGGCCGCACAGCTGCGCCAGTTTCTCCCGGGCGGTCTTGCGGGTGAATTCGAGCGTGCCAAGAAACAACGCGGTGCCGGCGGCCAGCAGTCCCCACAGCGCCAGCGCTAGCGGGCCGGGCAGAACGCGCTCGAGCATCCAGACAGCGACCGCCAGCAGCAGGACACCGAAGACGTTGCGTACGGTAACCATCCAGGGACCGCTTTTAGGCAATAGCGCGCCCCCGCCAATGGCGAATAGGACCAGGGGCGTGCCCATGCCGAGCCCGAGGGCGAACAGCTTCAGGCCGCCGCCCAGCGCATCGCCGCTGGCGCTGATATAGAGCAGCGCGCCAGCCAGGGGCGCCGAGACGCAGGGCGACACCAGCAGGCTGGACACCGCGCCGAGCAGCGCGGCGCCCATGAACGAGCCGCCCCTGGCGTTGCCGGCAATGCGCTCGAGGCGGTAGCCGATCGCTTGCGGCAGGCGTAGCTCGAACAGGCCGAACATGGCCAGGGCGAAGGCGACGAAAAACAGCGCGAAGGGGACCAGGATCCAGGCCGACTGCAGGCGCGCCTGGAGATTGAGTTCCGCGCCGAACACGCCCATCAGCGCACCGAGCACGGCGAACCCGGCTGCCATCGGCAGCACGTAGGCCAGCGACAGGAGAAAACTGCGCATGCCGCCGATCTCGCCCCGTAGCACCACGCCTGACAGGATGGGCAGCATGGGCAGTACGCAGGGGGTGAAAGTCAGCCCTAGGCCGGCAAGGAAGAACAGCGCTACCGAGCGCCACATGGCCGGAGTATCGCTCGCCACCGGCGGTTCGGCGGTCCTGGTCGAGGCGGCGCCGACCGTTGAAGAGGCTTCAATGTCGAAGGATTCGGTTTCCGGCGGGTAGCACAGGCCCTTGTCGGCGCAGCCCTGGTAGCCCACCTGTAATTTGAACGGCAAACCCTGCGGGTTACGGACCGGGACGTCGACATCCAGCACACCGTAATAGACCTCGACCTCGCCGAAGTAGTCGTCTGTCTTGTGCTTGCCTTCGGGTAGCGTTGCGTCGCCTATCGTGACGCCCGGCGTAGCGGTGGTGAACTGAAAACGGTGACGGTAGAGGTAGTAGCCTTCGGCGGCAACGAAGCGCAGCTTGACCCGCTCCGGCGCCGCCTCCACCACGCTCAGGCGAAACGCTTCGCGCACCGGCAGGAAATCCGCGCTGTTGTTGAGGCCGCCGAGGGTCGGGCTGGGACGGCTATCGAACAGGCCGGCAGTGGCAGGAAGGGCGAACAACAGGATCAGCAGACTCAGCAAACGGCGCATGGTCATCTCACGGCTGGCGGTGACGGTAATCATACCCAACGTGGCGAATCGTCGCTCGGGCGCAACGTCGCACTATTGCCTGGTTGCCAGCCAGACTGCACCGTCGCGCTCGATCGCCGGCAGCGACCGCAGCGCCTGGCCGGCGCAAGGGCCGGCGACGCACTCGCCGCTGTCGATGAGGAACAGGGCGCCGTGTGTGGCGCACTGGATCAGGCTGCCGCTGCTGTCCAGGAACTGGTCGGCCTGCCACTCGAGGGGGATGCCGCGGTGCGGGCAGCGGTTCTCATAGACATGCAGCCTGCCCTCGCGGCGGACCGCGAGCAGCCGATGGCCGTCGATATCGAAGCCCTTGCTCTGGCCTTCGGGGACTTCATCGGTGGTGCACAATCGAATCATCTCGGGTTCCTCAGAAAATCACCGTGATTATCACGCAAACGCGCTGCGCCAGCCGGTTGACCGGCAGCGTCCAGCGCTTGCCGTCGGTGTGCTTGTCACGCGCATGACCGTGGCCAGCGCTGCCTCTCGCGAGCTGCGGTGGTGCGAGCGGTCCGGATGCGGGCCGTTTAGCGCTGGCATCGCCGCAGGCAGGCTCTTATCCTTCGGTTCGACTTTTGACCGGCGGCCATGATGATCCTCCCGATGCGTTCCGCGCGCCCCCTGTTCCTTGTGCTGGGCCTGCTGTGGCTGATCGCTTTCTGGCTGTCGCTGGCGATGGGGCCGGTTGCGTTGACGCTGGAGCAGACGCTTCGGGCACTGCTGCGGTTGGCGGAAATAGGCGATGCGGGCTCCCAGGCCGCGTTGATCGTCGGCCAGATCCGCTTGCCACGGGCGCTGCTGGGAGTGTGCATTGGCACGGTGCTGGCACTGTCGGGCGTTGCGATGCAGGGCCTGTTTCGCAACCCACTGGCCGATCCAGGCCTGATCGGCGTGTCCAGCGGCGCCGCACTGGGCGCATCGGTGGCGATCGTCTGGGGCCAACTGCGAGGCGGCGTTCCGGTGATGCTGGCGCCTTATCTGGTGTCCCTCTGCGCCTTTCTCGGTGGCCTGGGTGTCACATCGCTAGTCTACCGCTTCGGTCGGCGTCACGGTCGCAGCGACGTGACCACCATGTTGCTCGCCGGGGTCGCGCTGACCGCTTTGGCGGGCGCGACCATCGGCCTGTTCAGCTATCTGGCCGACGACGGCGCGCTGCGCACCTTGACCTTCTGGAACCTGGGCAGTCTCAATGGTGCGAGCTACGCGCGCCTATGGCCAATGCTCGCGGTGGCGCTGGCCGTGACCTGCTGGTTGCCGCGCCGGGCGCGCGCCTTGAATGCACTGCTGCTGGGCGAATCCGAAGCCCGTCATCTGGGGGTCGACGTGGAGCGGCTGAAGCGCGAAGTCGTGTTCTGCACGGCACTGGGCGTGGGAGCCGCTGTGGCCGCTGCGGGCATGATTGGCTTTGTCGGGCTGGTCGTCCCGCATCTGGTGCGGCTGATGGTCGGACCGGATCACCGTGTCCTGCTGCCGGCCTCAGCCCTGGCCGGTGGTAGTTTGGTACTGCTGGCCGATCTGCTGGCGCGCCTCCTGCTGGCGCCGGCCGAGCTGCCGATCGGCATTGTCACGGCGCTGCTCGGTGCGCCCGTGTTTCTCTATCTGTTGCTGCGCGGGCCGCGCTGATGTTGCGTGCGGAAGGTATTGGCGTGCGCCGGGGGGCGCAGACGGCGCTCGACGGCGTCGACGTGCAGCTGGCGGCCGGCGAGATGCTGGGCGTGCTGGGCCCCAATGGGGCCGGCAAGAGCACATTGCTCGGGGCGCTCAGTGGCGAGCTGGCGCTGTGCGCCGGGCAGGTCTGGCTTCACGAGGCAGCGGTCGGCGCCTGGGCTGGGACTGATCGTGCGCGCCGCCTAGCGGTGCTACCGCAGCGTCCGAGCCTAGGCTTTGGCTTTCGCGTCGACGAGGTTGTCGCCCTGGGGCGGTTGCCCCACGCCAGCGGCATGGCGGCGGATCGCCTCATCGTCACGGCTGCGCTGGAAGCCGCCGATGTGGCGCATCTCGCGAATCGTAATTACCTGGCGTTGTCCGGCGGAGAGCAACAGCGGGTGCACCTCGCGCGGGTGCTGGCGCAACTCTGGCCGGGCAGCGCGGGCCAGGTATTGCTGCTCGACGAGCCCACCGCGATGCTCGACCCGCTGCACCAGCACAGCGTGCTGCTCACGGTGCGCCGCTTCGTGGAGGGCGGCGGGGCTGCGCTGGTGATCTTGCATGATCTGAATCTGGCGGCGCGCTATTGCGATCGCCTGTTGCTGCTAGCCGACGGGCGTACGTACCTCGCCGGCACGCCGCAAGAGGTGTTGCAGGCCGAACCGCTGAAAACGGTGTTCGGTCTGGATGTACTGATCCAGCGGCACCCGGAGCGGGGCCACCCGCTGGTCATCCCACGCTGAGGAACCCACGATGCGATTGTTGCTGCCCCTTGTTTTGTTGCTGCTGGTTGCCTGCCAGTCGGTGCCGCCGGACACCGTCGGTTCTGAACAGCCGCCGCCAGGCCGGATCGTCGACCTGCGCAACGGGCGGACGCTGTCGGCAGGGCAGCTGGTCGATAGTCTGTCACGCGCCGACCGGGTGCTCGTGGGGGAGCGGCATGACAACCCCGTTCACCATCAGGTGCAGCGCTGGCTGCTCGAGGCACTGGCGCAGCGGCGCAAGCCGGGCAGCCTGTTGCTGGAAATGCTCAATCCCGACCAGCAAAGGCGGGTGTCAGGGGTGCAGGCGTCAGCTGTACGGGGAACGTGGCCGGACGAGCTGCCGGGTGCCCTGGCGTGGCAGCCCGGCTGGCCCTGGTCGCTCTATGGGCCGCTCGTACGCTACGCCTTGGCCCAGCCGTATCCGCTGCGCGCGGCCAACCTCGACCGAGCGGAGATCAGCGCGATCTACCGGCAGGTTCCGTCAGTGACCGGTGCGGCCGCCGAGCCGGCCGTACAGGCCGCCATACGCGAACAGATCCGGGTGTCCCACTGCAACATGCTGCCCGAAGCCGAGGTGCCGGCGATGCTCGCCGTGCAGCAGCAGCGTGATCGCAGGATGGCCGACAGGATGGACGCGGCGCCGAAGCCTGCTGTGTTGTTTGCCGGCGCTTTCCATGTCCGGCGCGACCTGGGCGTGCCGCTGCATCTGGCAGCAGCAGGGGCCGCTACGCGCGTGTTGATGCTTGCGGAGCAGGGGGAGGTTGTGACGGCAGCACAGGCGGACTACGCCTGGTTTACCTCGGCGCCGCGACGTGAGGAGGGTTGTGCGGCGTTTCGTCGGGCGGACCGCTGACACGGGACTTTTCGGCAGGCAAAAAAAGACCCGGCAAGAGCCGGGTCAAAAACCGTGATTAGCCTGATGAGGAGATAACCTGAAAGTCCGACTGCCTGAGCTTTCAGCTTATCGCTGATCTCGCGACCAGTGGTGTTAATAATAACTATTCGCGTTTAACTGTCAACCCTTCCATGTCCTCAATTTCTGCGGACATGTTTTTTATCGCTAGGCTGAAAGCGGAAGGCGCAGCTGCGTGACTTCCTTGTTCAGCAGGTCGATGCGCCTGGCCATACTTTCTATCAGGCTGTGGGCAATCTTCGGGTTGCTCTGCATCAGGCTGAGGAACTGGTCCTTGGGAATCAACATGACGGTGCAGGGCGCGGTGGCGACGACGGTAGCGCTGCGTTTCTCCTGGGTGAACACCGCCATGGCGCCGAAGATTTCGTCTCTCTGCACATCGCCGACCTTCTGCCCGTCGACCCGCGCCTCTGCATGCCCCTCGATGATTATGAATACGTTATCCGCGTCATCGCCCTGATGGATTAGCTCTTCGCCAGTGGCGAAATGCTGGAAGCCGGTGGTGGGGTGGATCTCAGGTTGCTTCAAGCGTGCCAGTGCATCCGACAGCAACGCGGTCTGGCCAATGAGGTACTGGGTGAACAGCTCCTGTCGACGTGCGTCGGCATGGATGTGTTGAAACACCGCACTACGGCCGTACGGCACCAGGTGAATCGACTCGTCGCTGCGGTACCGGCATAGTGGAAGCTCGATGCCCTGGCGCAAGCCGAACAGGTCGCCTTCCTGCATATAGAACAGGGGACGTTCGTCTACCAGCGCGTGGAGCAGGCCGCTTTCGATCACGAACAGCTGTTGTTCGGGCAGGGCCTGCGCCAGATCGTCCGAGCCCTTTATTTCGATTGCCGGTCCCGCCGGCTGCAAACCTTCCAGCAGTTGCGCGGGAATGCTCTGCAGACGACTGATCAGTTGCCCGGCATATGCCGGTTGTTCTCCGAGTAGATACATGGCGGCATTCCTTCGACAAGCGGCTGACAGGGGCGGAGCGCGGGGCGTGCCTACATTAAGACGGGGCGAAGCAGGAGTAAATCGCGCCCGCTGGAGGTTGTGAGCTAGCTCTTGTCTGGACGCTCGGCGCCTGTCACATGCTTGTTCAGTTCGAGTTTCCGTGCATTGGGCAGATCTTTCCAGTTGATGTCCTGCAGCGCACCCTCGATGGCGTAGAGCAACACGCGGGATGCGCTGAAGCCACGCGTCTTCACGGCCTGGTAGGCGCTGACGGCGCCCAGCCGGCGCAGGTCGTCCGCCGTGTGGATACCCGATGCGTGCAGCCACTGTGCGGAGGTCTTGCCGAGGTTTTTCAAGGCCAGCAGTTCGTCGTGCATGGAGGCTCCTGTCGGCCCGGATAACCGGCAATGAAGTGAAGCGGCCAGCGGATCGGGCGACGCGAGGCAGGTAGGCCCCAACGCTGCGCGAATTCGGTTTCCCACTCAGCGACCGGGTCGCGACCTTGCACGCGCTGCCACTGCTTTACCGCCGACCAGGTGCGCAGATAGCCCAGCAGCTGAGGAAGGCTCCAGTGGGCCTCGATCGTGAAGTCGGGTGGAATCAGCGGCACGAACGGCGGGTGGATGTCGCGGTAGCCCCCATCGACACTTGCGCGGCCGGGCGGCCAATAGTCGGCCAGGGTGTCGCTGTGGAGCCGGTCGATGCATTCATCGAGCGCAGAGTCGATGCGCGGCAGGCTGTAGCACCAGGCGCAGAACAACCCGTCGGGGGCGAGTACGCGCCTCGCTTCGGCGAAGAACGCCGGCGTGGCGAACCAGTGCAGTGCCTGCGCGACAACCATCAGGTCGGCACTCCCGTCGCGCAGCGGCAGGCGATCGGCATGGGTGACGACGCGTTGCGCGTCACCCCAGCCTGACGCGCCGCCAAGCTGGTCGCCGCTGGCATCGCAGGCCAGCACCTGGGCGAAACGGCCCAGCAAAGGGATAGTCGCCTGGCCGGTGCCGCAGGCGACGTCGATGGCGACCCGGGTCCGTGGGGCATGCTGCGCCAGCCACGTGAATAACGGGTCTGGGTAGGTGGGGCGATACCGTGCGTAATCGTCCGAGCGCATCGAGAACAGGCGAACACTGTCACCCATGGGCTGGGTCCGTTCGCAGTAGTGGCTGGGCGAAGTCTGGCATTGAGGCGGCGTCCGATAACTGACTTCAGCCAGTATAGAAGCACCGTCGCGTTCTGCTCCTGTCGGCTCCGGGCGGGACCGGCGCTGCCCTGTGCCGGACCCCGCGCGGCGTCACAGCCCCGGCAGGCGTTGCCGAATGGTATTGACCAGGTCGTCTAGGGCGCCGGCCTCCGGCGTGTTGATCTGCCGGTGAAGCAGCAGTTCGCGCTCGCCGAGCGGTTCGCGGGACGCCTGCTGCGCCCGGATGACCTCAAGCGTCGCATCCGACGGATCGCCCCCACGAGACTGCCGTTCGCTGAGCCACTGCTCGATGACCGCTTCCGGCGCTTCGCAGGACAGGATGATGAAGGGCACGCCCGCGCTTTCGGCTACCTGCCAGGCGGCCTGGCGTTGCTCGGCGCGGAGGTAGGTGGCGTCGATTACCGCGGAGAAGCCGGCCGCCAGCGCTTGGCCGGCCAGGGTGTGCAGGCGTCCATAGGTGGCTTCGCTCGCCGCGGCGCTATAGATCCCTTCATCCAACCCCGCGTTTGGCTGCTGGCCGTGCAAACGCTTGCGCTCGATATCCGAACGCAGGCGCACGGCACCGAGTGACTCCACCAGGCGCAGCGCAACCTGGCTCTTGCCTACCGCCGACACGCCGTGGGTGATGGCCAGGAAGCGGGACGGAATGGCGCTGTAGCTTTCGGCCAGATTGGCGTAGCTGCGGTACTGGCGCAGGATGACCAGACGCTGCACTGCGTCCTGTTCCTGATGCAGGCGGAACAGGCTGACCTTGGCGCGCACCAGCGCTCGGTAGGCCTTGTAGAGATTGAGCAATTCCAGCGCCGCGTAATCGCCAGTGTGTTCAAGCCAGCCATTGATGAACCGCCGCGCCTGGCATTTCAGGCCGCGATCTTCCAGGTCCATGGCAAGGAAAGCGGCGTCGGACGCGATGTCGATCAGGCGGAAGGGCTCGTTGAACTCGATGCAGTCGAACAGCACGACCTTTCCGTCGATCAGGGTCGCGTTGCCCAAATGCAGATCCCCGTGGCATTCGCGGATGAAGCCCTGCTGGCAACGCTGCTCGAGCAGCGGGTGCAGCCGGGTTATGCTGGTTTCGGTCCAGTCCTCCAGCGCGTCGAGCTGCTGAAGATCGCTCCGTTCGGTCAACAGCGGGCGGATCTGCTCGAAGTTCTGCCGCATCGGGGCGACGATCGTATCGGCGGTATTGAGCGGGTGGTCGGGTGCGACCTGGGGAATGTCCAGGTGAAACCGGGCTATCTGCCCGGCGAGCGCGTCGATATGGGCGTCGGTGAGCTCTCCCCGCGCCTGAACCTCGGCGAGCAGTTGGGTTTGCGGGAATTCGCGCATCTGTAGGATGTACTCGATGGGCTCGCCGTCACCATCGATCACCGGTTCATCTTGGCTGCCAGTAATCGGCAGCACGCGCAGATAAAGATCGGGCGCCATGCGCTGGTTCAGGCGCAGCTCTTCTTCGCAGAAACGCTTGCGCGACGCCAGACTGGTGAAGTCCAGGAAGCCGAAATCGACGGGCTTCTTCATCTTGTACGCGTAGGTGCCAGTCAGGATCACCCAGGAGATATGGGTCTCGATGACCCGAAATCCGGCCACGGGATGAGGATAAAGGGCCGGATCTTGCAGTGCGGCAATCAATGCTTGGCTCACGGTCATTCCTTGCTTGAAAAGGGGGCGGTGTGCGTCAGCCGGGTGAGACCCGCTTCACACAGTCGAAAACGCTTCATTATGGCGTCCGGGGGCGGGGCTGCAAACCGCCAAGAGGCCGTCTTCGGCGCAATTCAAAGTGCGTATAATGCGCCGCCATGAATAAAGCACGCTCCCCTCGCTCCCGCAGCAAACGCCGTTCCGGTGGTGGTTCACGCCCCTGGCTGGGCTGGTTGATCAAACTCTCCGTCGTGGCGCTGGTGATTCTCGCCGGCGTCGCCATCTACCTCGATGCGGTGGTGCAGGAGAAATTCTCCGGCAAGCGCTGGACCATTCCCGCGACGGTCTATGCGCGCCCATTGGAGTTATTCGAGGGGCAGAAACTCGCCAAACAGGACTTTCTGACGGAGCTCGATGCTCTGGGCTATCGCCGGGAAAGCAGCCTCAGCGGGCCGGGGAGCATGTCGGTCGCTGCCAATGCGGTCGAACTGCATACCCGCGGGTTTCACTTCTACGAAGGCGACGAGGCGTCGCGGCGCCTGCGGGTAAGGTTTTCCGGTGATTTCGTCGCCGGCCTGACGCAGATCGATGGCGGCAAGCTTCCGGTGGCGCGCCTGGAACCGGTGACGATCGGTGGGCTGTATCCGGCCCACAACGAAGACCGGATCCTCATCCAGCTCGATCAGGCCCCGCCGTATTTGGTCGATACGCTGGTAGCCGTGGAAGACCGGGATTTCTTCGATCACTTTGGTGTGTCGCCCAAGTCCATCGCTCGTGCCGTCTGGGTCAACCTCACAGCCGGCGAGGTACGCCAGGGCGGTAGCACGCTGACCCAGCAACTGGTCAAAAATTTCTATCTGAGCAACGAGCGCAGCCTTAGCCGCAAGGCCACCGAGGCGATGATGGCCGTGCTGCTCGAGCTGCATTATGACAAGAACGAGATTCTCGAGGCTTACCTCAACGAGGTGTTTCTCGGGCAGGACGGCAACCGGGCCATCCATGGTTTCGGCCTGGCGAGCCAGTATTTCTTCGGTCGCCCGCTGCCGGAGCTGAAGGTGCAGCATGTCGCCCTGCTGGTTGGCATGGTGAAAGGACCGACCTACTACAATCCGCGGCGGCACCCTGAGCGCGCGCTGGAGCGGCGCAATCTGGTGCTCGACCTGTTGGCCGAGCAGGGCGTGCTGAGCCCGGAGGCCGCTGCCACGGCAAAACAGGCGCCGCTCGGCGTCACGCAGCAGGGCAGCCTGGCCAACAGTTCCTATCCGGCGTTTCTCGACCTGGTCAAGCGCCAGCTGCGCGAGGACTATCGTGACGAGGACCTAACCGAAGAAGGGCTGCGGGTCTTTACCAGCTTTGATCCGATCATGCAGCGCAAGGCCGAGACTGCGATGAGCGAGACTCTGAAGCGGCTCGGCAAGGCCGCCTCCGGGGTCGAGGGAGCCATGCTGGTGACCAATCCGGAGACCGGTGAGCTACAGGCGATGCTGGGCAGTCGGCAGCCCGGGTTCGCCGGTTTCAATCGGGCTCTGGACGCCTCCCGGCCGATTGGCTCGCTGATCAAACCGGCCATCTATCTAGCTGCGCTGGAAAAGCCCAGCCAGTACACCCTGACCAGCCTGCTTGAGGACGAGCCGTTTTCGGTCAAGGGAGCGGATGGGCAGGTCTGGAAGCCGCAGAATTATGGACGCACAGCGCACGGCACCGTTTATCTCTACCAAGCGCTCGCGCATTCTTACAACCTGTCCACGGCCCGTCTCGGACTTGACCTGGGCGTCCCGCATGTTCTGAAAACCCTGGAGCGTCTAGGGGCCAGTCCGCAATGGCCGGCCTACCCTTCCATGCTGCTGGGGGCCGGCGGCCTTCGGCCGATCGAAGTCGCCAGCATGTATCAGACTCTGGCCAATGGAGGCTTCAACACGCCGCTTCGGGCGATCAGAAGCGTGGTTGCAGCGGACGGCGAACCGCTCAGCCGTTATCCGTTCAAGATCGAGCAGCGTTTCGACCCTGGCGCCATCTACCTGACCCAATACGCAATGCAGCGTGTCATGCTCGAGGGCACCGGCCGCTCGGCCTACAATTACGTGCCCAAGTCCTTGACCCTGGCGGGCAAGACAGGCACGACCAACGACTCGCGCGACAGCTGGTTCGCCGGGTTCAGCCAGGATCTGCTGGCGGTGGTCTGGCTAGGCCGAGATGACAACGGCAAGACCAGTCTTACCGGTGCAACCGGGGCGTTGCAGGTGTGGGCCGACTTCATGCGGCGTGCCGATCCGTTGCCGCTGCAAATGCCAATGCCGGACAACGTTGAGCTTGCCTGGGTCGATTCCAGGACCGGGCAGGGAACGCTGCAAAGCTGCTCTGGCGCGGTGCAGATTCCCTACATCCGTGGCAGCGAGCCCGCGTCGGGCCCAGGCTGTGGCCAGGCTCCTGCCGAGTCGGTGATGGACTGGGTGCGCGGCTGGTTGCCCTGACGGCCATTTGGCATAACGGAATCAAGATGAGGTTCGCAACGTGAACAAGCAGTGGATGTGGGTGGCGCTGGCTACCGTGTTGATGCAGGGCTGCGCAACAGTCAAGCGTGGTGCCATTCCGGTGGTCGACGCCGGTGCGCCGGTTTCGGAGGAGGCCTCGGCCCGGCGTCCGTCGCGCGTGTCTGTCGCCGCTCCGGCTGGCTCCCGGGCTCAGGCCGATTCCGGTGTCACGGTGATGGTGCCGCAGGAGGCCGCCGAGCCCCTGCAAACTTTTGCCGCGCCGGATGGCGGTTTCACCGGTTCATCGGGCGAGGTGGGCTCATCCCTGCCGCAATCGCTGCCGTCCGTGCCGGCGCCTGTGCCTGAACGGCCGGCGCCGAGCGGGATCCCTTCGAGTTCCGGCACGCTGTCGGCCGACGAGCAACTCGATGGTCCGGTGCTGGCATTGCTAACCACGGCACAGCAGCAACAGGGCGGCGGAGACCTCAACGGCGCTGCATCCAGCCTGGAACGTGCCCAGCGCATCGCGCCGCGCGAGCCGCAGGTGCTATACCGGTTGGCGCAGGTGCGCCTCGCGCAAGGCGATGCCGTCCAGGCAGAACAGTTGTCCCGGCGCGGCCTGAGCTATGCCAGCGGCCGGCCGGCGCTGCAAGCCAGTCTGTGGGATCTGATCGCCCAGGCGCGCGAGCGGCAGGGCAATCCGGCGGGCGCCGCGCAAGCACGCGAGCGCGCTAAGGTAACGATGTGATGGACCCGCGGATCGCCGAGCTGGCGGATCAGCTACTGCTCATCGAGCGAGAATTGCGGGTACTGGACCTGTGGGCATCGACACCGCCGGATGCGAGGGCCTTAGCCAGCCCGGAACCGTTCTGTGTCGACACGCTGTCTTTTGAACAATGGCTGCAGTGGATTTTCCTGCCGAGGATGAAGATCATCCTCGAGCGCGAAGAAGCGTTGCCGGCGGTGTCTGGCATTCTCGCCATGGCCGAGGTGGTCTACCAGGGTCGCCTGCAGCAGATGGGCGGCCTGTTGCGTGCGCTGGAAACCTTCGACGCGCTGATTTCCGAGCGGTAGGGCCACCTCTCAATCGCAGGTGTCGGCGATCTTCTGCTTGGTTTCGCCGATGCGTGCCTGCCGCTCTTCCTCGTTGAGCCTGCGCACCTCACCTGCCTCCTCGACCCGTACCCGCGGGTTGTTCTGCAGCTGCGCCAGGTTGGTCCGCAGCGTCGTGCAATACTGTTCGCGGGTTTTCTCCTGTTCGACGATCTGCTGCTTAACCTGACGGTCGATTTGGCTCTGCTTCGGTTCGCCTGAACGATCATCCGCCGCCTCCTGCCTGGTCGGTTGGCTCGCGGCCGGTCTGGCCGGCGCGGTTGCCGTATTGAGTGTCTCGGCGGCCTGCCCCTGGGGTGGCTGCGCACCGAAATGGGTTACACCCTGGGCATCCTGCCACTTGTAAATCTGAGCGGCCATGGCGCCGCTGCTCAACGCCAGCAGTAGTCCCGCTGCGAAAATCTTCGATCGCATGCTGTTCCCTTCGGTGTATGCAATTGCAGGCACTACTATACGCAAATCCTCGTCGGGCTCATTCTGCGCTGCATCACAGCTCAATGCAGTCGAAGGGCGACGGCGGGCTTGACTTGATCCGGTTGAATCCGAACAATTCCATGCTTGCTGTTCCGGTGGACTGCCGCAAGCGCTCCGCCGGTCAATCATGAGGTGCACACCCGCGCCGACCTGTTACATCCGCAACGCGTTACCTCGCGCTGGGAGGGACGCCCCGCAACACTTGGGGTTTTCCTAATACTTGTCTGGGCAGCAGCTGACGTAGTCGGCGACCACCGTCGCTCATGCGCTGCCCGGCGGTAATCCAATTTCTGGCCGGTCCGACGTGGGGCGGCTATCTGGCGTTCTAGAGGTGAACAACGTGGAACTTTTATCCGGCGCTGAAATGGTCGTCCGCTTCTTGCGAGACGAAGGCGTTAAGTATATTTACGGCTACCCGGGCGGCGCCTTGCTGCACATCTACGATGCGCTGTTCAAGGAAAAGGAAGTTACCCATATCCTCGTCCGCCACGAGCAGGCGGCTACCCATATGGCCGATGGCTATGCCCGCGCCACCGGCAAGGCCGGTGTGGTGTTGGTGACCTCCGGCCCTGGTGCAACCAACGCCATTACCGGTATCGCGACCGCCTATATGGATTCGATTCCGATGGTGGTCATCTCCGGGCAGGTAGCGAGCAATATGGTTGGCACCGATGCCTTCCAGGAAACGGACATGATTGGTATTTCGCGACCAATCGTTAAGCACAGTTTCATGATCAAGCATCCCTCGGAAATCCCCGAGGTAATGAAAAAGGCCTTCTATCTGGCGCAGTCCGGTCGTCCCGGTCCGGTCGTGGTCGACATTCCCAAGGACATGACCAACCCCGCCGAGAAGTTCGAGTACGTCTATCCGAAGAAGGCCAAGCTGCGCTCCTACAGCCCAGCGGTACGCGGGCACTCGGGACAGATCCGCAAGGCGGCGGAGCTGCTACTCGCTGCCAAGCGTCCAATCATCTATGCCGGCGGCGGCGTGATCATGGGTGGGGCATCGTCCCAGCTCACCGAACTGGCGAGGATGCTCAACCTGCCGGTCACCAACACCTTGATGGGGCTGGGTTGCTATCCGGGCAGCGATCGTCAATTCGTCGGCATGCTGGGAATGCATGGCAGCTATACCGCCAACCTCGCGATGCATCACTCGGACGTCATCCTCGCGGTCGGCGCGCGCTTCGATGATCGCGTGATCAACGGCGCGACCAAGTTCTGCCCAAATGCCAAGATCATCCACATCGACATTGACCCCGCGTCGATTTCCAAGACCATCAAGGCCGACATCCCGATCGTGGGGCCTGTCGACAGCGTGCTGACGGAGATGGTGGCCATCGTCAAGGAGATTGGCCAGACGCCGAACGCCGAGACGGTAGCCAGCTGGTGGAAGCAGATCGAGGAGTGGCGTGGCAGCCGTGGCCTGTTCCCTTATGACAAGGGTGACGGCACCATCATCAAGCCGCAGGCGGTGATCGAAACCTTGTGCGAGGTGACCCGCGGCGATGCCTTCGTGGCCTCCGACGTCGGCCAGCACCAGATGTTCGCCTGCCAGTACTACAAGTTCGACAAGCCGAACCGTTGGCTCAATTCCGGCGGGCTCGGCACCATGGGCTTCGGGTTCCCCGCGGCAATGGGCGCCAAGCTCAACTTCCCGGATGACGATGTCGTCTGCGTCACCGGGGAGGGCAGCATCCAGATGAACATCCAGGAGCTGTCGACCTGCCTGCAGTACGACCTCCCGGTCAAGATCGTCAATCTGAACAACGGTGCGCTGGGCATGGTTCGCCAATGGCAGGACATGCAGTACAACAGCCGTTATTCGCATTCGTACATGGAGTCCTTGCCGGACTTCGTCAAGCTGGTCGAAGCCTACGGGCACGTCGGCATGCGCATTACCGATCTCAAGGATCTCAAGCCGAAGATGGAAGAAGCCTTCGCCATGAAGGACCGCTTGGTATTCCTCGACATCGCGGTCGATACCAGCGAGCACGTCTACCCAATGCAGATCAAGGACGGCGCAATGCGCGACATGTGGCTCAGCAAGACGGAGCGGACCTGATCATGAGACACATCATTTCTCTGCTGCTGGAAAACGAACCAGGTGCGCTGTCGCGTGTTGTTGGCCTGTTTTCGCAACGCAACTACAACATTGAGAGCCTGACCGTCGCGCCGACCGAGGATCCCACGCTATCGCGCCTGACCCTGACCACCGCCGGTCACGAAGAGGTCATCGAGCAGATCACCAAGAACCTCAACAAGCTGGTCGAGGTGGTGAAGCTGGTGGATCTGTCCGAAAGCGCTCACATCGAGCGTGAGCTGATGCTCATCAAGGTTAAGGCGACCGGTGCTCAGCGCGCCGAGGTCAAGCGCACCACCGACATTTTTCGCGGGCAGATCGTCGATGTGACCGCCAACGTCTACACCATCCAGTTAGCCGGCACGACTGACAAGCTGGACAGTTTCATCCAGGCCATCGGTACCGCATCGATCCTGGAAGTGGTGCGCAGTGGAGTCACCGGGATCTCCCGTGGCGACAAAGTGCTGAGCATCTGACAAATTTAACCATGGCCCGAATGGCCAGTAACTGGGGTAATTCCATGAAAGTTTTCTACGATAAAGATTGCGACCTCTCGATCATCCAGAGCAAGAAGGTCGCGATCATCGGCTACGGCTCCCAGGGCCACGCGCACGCCTGCAACCTCAAGGATTCGGGTGTCGATGTGACCGTCGGTCTGCGTACCGGTTCTCCTTCGGTAGCCAAGGCCGAAGCCCATGGGCTGAAGGTGGCTGACGTTGCCACCGCCGTCGCCGCTGCCGATGTCGTGATGATCCTGACGCCGGATGAGTTCCAGGGTCGCCTGTATCGCGACGAGATCGAGCCGAATCTGAAGAAAGGCGCAACCCTGGCCTTCGCCCATGGCTTCTCGATCCACTACAACCAGGTCGTACCGCGTGCCGATCTGGACGTGATCATGATCGCGCCGAAGGCCCCCGGGCATACCGTTCGCTCCGAGTTCGTCAAGGGTGGCGGCATTCCCGACCTGATCGCGATCTATCAGGATGCGTCTGGCAACGCCAAGAACGTAGCCCTGTCGTATGCTTCGGGAGTCGGTGGCGGTCGTACCGGCATCATTGAAACCACCTTCAAGGACGAGACCGAAACCGACCTGTTTGGCGAGCAGGCCGTTCTGTGCGGTGGTTGCGTCGAACTGGTCAAGGCTGGATTCGAGACTTTGGTCGAGGCCGGCTATGCTCCCGAGATGGCCTACTTCGAGTGTCTGCACGAGCTGAAACTGATCGTCGACCTGATGTTCGAAGGCGGCATCGCCAATATGAACTACTCGATCTCCAATAACGCCGAGTACGGCGAGTACGTCACTGGCCCGGAGGTCATCAACGCCGAGTCCCGCGCAGCGATGCGCAATGCACTCAAGCGCATCCAGGACGGTGAGTACGCCAAGATGTTCATTACCGAAGGCGCTGCTAACTACCCGTCGATGACCGCCTATCGCCGCAACAATGCCGCTCATGGCATCGAAGTAGTAGGCGAAAAGCTGCGCTCCATGATGCCGTGGATCGCCGCCAACAAGATCGTCGACAAGAGCAAGAACTGATAGCTACGCTGTAGCCAAAGAACGCGGCCTAGGCCGCGTTTTTTCGTTAGGGTGGAGTGTCTCTGGTAAAATTGATCCTCGGCGAGCGGATGAACCCGTTGTGTCGGGGTCTGTCGAATTTATTCAAACCTGCTACAAGGTGAATTTTGCATGAGTGAGCATCCCGAAGACCCGAACAAACCCATCGAACCGGAGAGTCTGTTGCCCATCGATGAGCATGTCGAGGAAAGCCAAGACGCGGAAGGTCGCAAGGTTCGCCATCGCGGGGTCTATCTGCTCCCAAACCTGTTCACTACCGCCAACTTGTTCGCCGGATTTTTCTGTATCGTCACCGCGATCAACGGTAACTTCTATGTGGCCGCTGCGACGGTGTTCGTCGCCATGGTGCTCGACAGCCTGGACGGGCGTGTGGCCCGCTTGACCAATACCCAGAGCGCTTTCGGCGCCGAATACGATTCACTGTCCGACATGGTCGCCTTTGGCTTGGCCCCGGCGGTGCTGGCCTATCAGTGGGCGCTATCCAGTCTCGGTAACGTCGGGTTAACCGTCGCGTTCATATACGTCGCCTGTGCCGCGCTGCGGCTGGCGCGTTTCAACACGCAGATCGGCAAGGTCGACAAAAAATGGTTCATTGGCCTGGCCAGCCCGGCGGCGGCTGGCGTGGTTGCTGGCTCGGTCTGGGCGATCTGGGCATTGGACGAACCGGGTATTCGTGGCCACGACCTGCCGCTGGTCGCCATCATGCTGTTCGCTCTGCTGGTTGCGGCGGCGGGTCTGCTTATGGTCAGCAATATCAAGTACTACAGTTTCAAGGATCTCGATCTGAAAGGGCGAGTGCCTTTCGTGGCCATTCTTGTCATGGTGCTAATTTTCGCCGTGGTGTTCAGCGATCCGCCACGCATCCTCCTGCTTATTTTCTTGGCCTACGCCATTTCCGGGCCGGTGCAGTTTCTGATGCGGCGCCGTCGTCGAGTCGGAAGTTGATTTTTTGCATGATCCGCTGTGTAGTGCTCGCTCTCGTCACGCAACGCAGCGGAGCGACCCATGTTGATAAAGACGCCTCATCGTAGCGATTGCCTTGAGTCTCAGGTCACGCCTGAGACTGTCTATCAAGAGCGGCGGCGCTTCATACAAGGCGCCGGTCTTGCGTTGGGCGCTGCCGCCTTTCCGGCGATTGTCCGCGCCGATGCGCGTTATCCTAATGTCGAGGCGGTTGATGCCCCGGACTGGTTCTCGTCCAGGCTCGCTCAGGCACGCTGGGGAGCGGTAGTGCCCCAAGGCGAGGACGTTACGCCTTTTCAGGATGCGACCCATTACAACAATTTCTACGAGTTTGGTCCTGACAAGGGCGATCCGGCGAGAAACGCGCCGAAGTTGACGACGGAGCCCTGGGTTATCGCCGTCGATGGCGAGACGGAAAGTCCAGGCAGCTATTCCGTCGAGGAGCTACTGGCCAGCTCGGGTCTGGAAGAGCGTATTTATCGCCTGCGCTGTGTCGAGGCCTGGTCGATGGTCATCCCCTGGCTTGGTGTACCGCTGGCCGACCTGATCCGGCGTCTGCGTCCGACCTCGGCTGCCAAGTATGTGCGGTTCGAGACCTTGAAGCGTCCGGAAGAGATGTCAGGCATGCGCAGCGGCTTCTCGTTGATCGATTGGCCCTATGTGGAAGGGCTGCGAATGGATGAAGCCATGCATCCGCTGAGTTTGATGGCCGTTGGTATGTATGGACGGGTATTGCCCAATCAGAACGGGGCTCCATTGCGGCTGGTGGTGCCTTGGAAATACGGCTTCAAAAGCATCAAGTCGATCGTCAAGATCAGCTTTGTTCGACAGCGCCCCGCCACGACCTGGCAGACGATGGCGCCCCAGGAATACGGGTTCTACGCCAACGTCAATCCAGACGTTTCTCATCCACGGTGGTCGCAAGCTCGTGAGCGCCGCCTTCCTGGTAGCCTGTTCAGCCCTAATGTGCGCGATACCATGATGTTCAATGGCTATGCTGATCAGGTCGCCGCCATGTACGCAGGGATGGATCTGAGAAAGTTCCATTGATGAGGCATGCTCGCTGGCGTCTGTTGCTCTTTGTCTGCGCGTCCGCTGTGCCCGGGTACTGGTTGTATCTTGCGGCAGTGTTCGCGCTAGGGCCCGATCCCGGCAAGGTGATCGTCGACAACCTTGGCCAGGGCGCCTTGGTACTGTTGCTGGCTTCGCTAGCGATGACGCCCCTCCAGCGGGCAACTGGCTGGTCCGGATGGATCTCGTTTCGTCGGCAGCTCGGGCTATGGTCGTTCGCCTATGCGGTGTTGCACCTAGCCGGCTTTTTTTATTTCCTGTTGGGTCTGGATTTCGAAGGCCTAGCCGATGAACTCGTCGAGAGGCCTTATATCGCGGTCGGTGCGATTGCGCTCCTTGGGATGTTGGTTCTGGCGTCGACTTCTACGCGTGGCAGTATGCGCAGATTGGGCAAGCGCTGGAAAAAGCTCCACAGGCTCGTTTATCCGATACTGTTGACGGTTCTGCTTCACATGCTTTGGGTAGTTCGCTCGGATATAGGTCTGTGGAGTTTGTACGCCAGCATTGCCGCCGCTTTACTCGCAGCCCGTCTTCCGTTTGTCCAGCCGGTACTGATGAGGCTGCGTTCGCTGCGCACGGACCGCTGATCGCGGTCGCGACGAAAAACAGTGAAACAGCCGTTGACGTGAGCTTCTGAGTGCCTAT